>NZ_JAQWXX010000011.1 GCF_029254265.1 Algoriphagus sp.
ATCCAGCGTGAATTGAAAATGCGTCAAATCCCTGAGAAACTGATCAAGCTGGCAATGACTGAAATCGACCCCGTAGAATATTGGGACACGCTACTCAATCAAACCGAAAAGAAATGGGACCAAACCAAAGAGCCTGATCCCTTTAAGAAGAAATATAAAGTCAGCCAATACTTAATGAGTAAGGGTTTTGAATATGATCTGATCAAGGAGGCAATAGAAAGCTTTTAATCTTTTTTAGACAAGTAACTGAAAGCGATTCCAAATCCTCCATAAATCCTTCCAGAGCTGAAAATCGGATTAATTCGAACATCCGGCTCTAAATAAAATACATCCGAAAGCCGGATTGCTTTACTGATTTTAAGCATTCCTCCAAAAGAAAAAGAGGGGTCAACAGAAAAATTAGTGACTTCCACATCAGGGGTGGTGGTTTTATCGTTCCAACCTACAAAAAAGTCCAATGTAGGTCCAGCGGAGATATTTACTATCCTAGAATGGAATTTGTATAAAATTGGCACCGTCAAATAACTCTCTCTCACTTCGAACGGAAGAAAAATGGGATCTCCTCCGAGTGGTGGTTCGGACGTCATGAATGCCCCTGAGGTCCGAAAAGTTCGGTATAGAAGTCCCGTTTCGAATCCGCTATGACGGGTAATGCGATGATCTAATACTAGGCCAAAGCCTGGCCGAATACTTAGATTATCATTTGCGTCCTCTAGGATGAGCAAGGCACCCAGTTTAGTTTGACTATTTGAAAATGAGATCTGAAGAAATAGACAAGCAAGCAAGCTTAAAGTAAATCGCATATCTTAGTTTATAAAAATGAGGGATAATTAACAATTTGGTTTTATTTTAAGATTGCAAAACGTATCAGGCAATTAAATTGTTTTACTCTACCATCTCAGTCATAATCTTCGCGGAGAGCAAGCAAAGTGGAATTCCTCCACCCGGATGCACACTTCCCCCACAGAAATAAAGGTTTTTGATCGAAGAGGAATAGTTAGCATGGCGGAGAAATGCAGCAAACTTATTATTGGAGCTATTTCCATAGAGCGCTCCCTGAGCACTGGAAGTTTTAGACTCAATAGTTCTAGGATCAAGGATTTCTTCTACCTCGATCAAAGATTCTATATCCGTCTTGAGTATTCGGTTGAGTTTGTGGATGATATTTTTCCGAGCTTCAGCTACCATTTTATCCCAATCCTGTCCTTGATTATTGGGAACATTGATCATCGTAAACCAATTCATACTGTCTTCAGGGGCATCATCCGGCTTATACACGGAAGTGATATTTACATAGACCGTGGGATCTGAGGTGATGGTTCCTCGTTTGAAGATGTGATCAAACTCTTCAAGGTAATTATCTGAAAAGAAAATATTATGCAGGTCGAGTTCTGCAAAATTCCGCTTGACCCCCCAGTAAAAGATTAAAGCTGAGCTTGACTTAGGTTGGTTAAGAAGCAACTTGGGTTGCTTTTGCTTTTTCAATATGGTCTTGTAAGCATTAACCATATCCATATTATTGATGACCAAATCTCCATGGTGGATCTGATCACCCAGTCTTATTCCAATCGCATTCCCATTTTCCACTAAGATCTCCTCCACTTTTTCTCCAAAATGATACTTCACCCCTAACTCCTTGGAGAGCTTGAAGAGGCTTTGGGTGATATCATGCATTCCTTTTTTCGGAAAAAAGGCACCGATATTGAATTCCAAATGCGGAATTATATTTAGGGTAGCTGGAGTCTCATATGGATTCGACCCATTGTATGTTGCATAGCGATTGAAAAGCTGCACTAATTTCGGATTACCAAAGAGCTTCTCGTTCGCCTCATTCATGGTCGAGAATATTCCAAGCTTTCCCATTTTCAAGTAAGACTTCAAGGCTTGCGGATTAGTCCAAGTATCCAGCTTATGAAGCGAGCGATGCATAAAAAGTGGCGAGAGATGATCGTAGATAAAGGCAGAATCTTCCAATGCTTTTCGAATTGAATTTCCCGAGGCACTAAGTTTAGATTCAACTTCATCCGCAAACTTATCAAGATCTGCATAGGCATGGATTCTTGTACCATCCTCCCAGAAATAATGACAGGCAACCGGTAGCTTCAAATAATCAAAGTGATCCTGGGGATCTTTTCCGGCCAATCTAAAAAGCTCCTCAACTTGCTCCGGTAGCGTAAAAAGTGATGGCCCAGCATCAAAACGGTAACCTTCAATTTCTATTTCAGAGAGCTTTCCACCTGGGTAAGAATTGGCTTCAAACACTTCCACTTGAAACCCTTTTACTGCCATTCGAATCGCTGAAGCTATTCCCGCAATTCCAGATCCAACAATGATTACTTTTTTACTCATTCAATTATCAGTTACAAAGTCTAAACTAGTGAATGCTTGAAGAGTTGCCAGTCAAAAAACAAAAAATCCCCGAAAATTTCATTTCGGGGATTTTAGAAGACTTCAAGCTGATTGTTTCAGTATTTATTTTAAAGCTTCTCAAAAATCCTTCTAAAACTCGTCGCCTCAGCGATTCTGTCATATACTTCTGAGATTGGTACTCTTTCCTGCTCGGTGGTATCTCGATGACGGATTGTTACCGTATTGTCTTCCAACGTCTGATGATCTACTGCAATACAGAAAGGCGTACCGATTAAGTCTTGGCGAGCATAACGCTTCCCAATAGATGCAGCATCCTCATAAATGATATTGAAATCATACTTTAATAATTCCACCAATTCCTGAGCTTTTTCAGGCAATCCATCCTTTTTTGTAATCGGAAGAATCGCTGCTTTTACAGGGGCAATTGCTGGGTGAAGTTTCAAATAAGTCCGGCTTTTATCTTCTGTATTCTCTTCAGTATAAGCATTGCAAAGCGTCAACAAGAACAATCGATCTGCACCGATCGAAGTCTCGACCACATAAGGAATATAATTCTGATTGATTTCCGGATCGAAGTATTGCTGCTTCTTTTTAGAAAATTCTTGATGTGCCTTCAGGTCAAAATCAGTTCTGGAGTGAATCCCCTCCACTTCCTTGAATCCAAAAGGAAAATCATACTCAATATCCATTGCTGCATTGGCGTAGTGTGCCAATTTCTCATGATCGTGCCTTCTTAGCTTTTCAGCTGGAGTTCCAAGTGCCAAATGCCATTTCATTCGCATATCAGCCCATTTCTGATACCAGTCTAGTTCGGTGCCAGGTCTTACAAAAAATTGCATCTCCATCTGTTCAAATTCACGCATTCTGAAAATAAACTGACGCGCAACGATTTCATTTCGGAATGCCTTACCAATCTGAGCAATCCCGAAGGGAACCTTCATGCGGGCAGTTTTCTGAACATTCAAGAAATTCACAAAAATACCCTGAGCCGTTTCTGGTCTTAAGTAAATCGTAGTAGAATCCTCAGCCACAGATCCTACTTGAGTAGAAAACATCAAGTTGAATTGACGTACATCTGTCCAGTTTGACGTTCCACTGATCGGACATTTGATGCCTTCATTGGTAATCAAATCTCGCACACCAGCTAGATCTTCTGCTTCCAGCAATCTTGCTAAAGCGCCTGTCAAAGCATTTGCTTTTTCTATATCGCCGGCTCTTTCGAAAACCGCAGCATGCTCTTCAACCAGCACATCCGCACGGTAGCGCTTTTTGCTGTCTTTATTATCGATCATCGGGTCGTTGAAGCTATCCACGTGACCGGAAGCTTTCCAAGTGGTAGGATGCATAAAAATCGCCGCATCTATCCCTACGATATTATCCTGGACTCGAGTCATGGTTTCCCACCAAAGTCGCTTCAGGTTATTTTTCAGCTCGACGCCGTAAGCACCATAATCATAAACTGCCTGAAGGCCATCATAGATTTCCGAACTTGGGTACACGAAACCATACTCTTTGGCATGGGAAATAATATCTTTCAATTGCGAGTTTTCCGCAGGAGTTGCTGTTTTTGCCATAGTTGGCAAAATTAAAGAAACTAATTGAATCTGGGCTCAGGTAGCAGCTCGATTTACTTTAAAGTCCTTCTTTTTCTTACAAAAAAAGACCCCCTGTCTTATTAGAACAGGAGGTCTTGCTTGGAGCTTAATTATCTAAATGTGTATTTGAATCCAAATCCTGCTCGGAAGTAATCTCCACTGTCAGATGCAAAGATGGGAGCTGCTTCTAATACGATTCCGAAATTATCCTTGGCAAATGGCTTGACAAGTAGTCCAAATGGAATCGCAAGGTAAAAATCATCATCCTCATCCCTTCCATTATTCCGATCATCATCCAAGCCCAAGCCTAGTCCCAGATAGAAATTCACATCTTGTTTTTGGACAATATTGTATCCTCCCATAAGTTCGAGTCCTATATCTCCTCCGGTGCCGATTCGAGCTTCCCCAAAGAGTTGATTATCCGGGTTAGTCCCTATGGTGACGAAAGTTTCAGAACTTTGAAGATTAATCCCTGCACTGACTTGGGCATTTGCGTAGCCAAGAATTCCAAAAATAAATACAAATACGAATAGTAGTTTTTTCATGTTTTAGGTTGGTTTTCTATCTAAATAAGCAAGCCAACTGCCAATTCACAAAAATCACCAACCGCCTTCCTCGTTTCCTATTCTTCTTCCTTCCCTCGAACTTTTGAAAGATGCCTCAATTATTTTCAACACATTAATAGTCTGAGGAATGGTTACCAATAGTGTTGATTTTCCTTGAATTGCCTCAGCAATATTTTGATAAAAAATCCGATAATCTCCGTCTTCGGTTTGCCTTGCCTCTTCACCTTCACTGTGGAAAATTTTTCCCCATTTTTCCTCTGGCTCCACACCCCAATCATCTCCTTCCGGACGCTGACCAGCTTTGAACTTTGCTTCCTGAACATCGAGTCCAAATTTGACATAAGAGCCCTTTTTACCTTGAACAAGAAATCTTGGGGTCGGTGAGGCTGCCAGAACGCTAGCAGTCGCTCGGGCCTTGATCGATCCAAAATCTAACTGAATATCAAAATAATCATCAGCGATTGCTCCGGTTCTTTGCTTTCTAATATCTGCCTGAATCCAATTTGGTAAACCAAAAAATAAAACAATCTGGTCGATCAAATGAACGCCAAGATCGTAAGTAATCCCATTTCCAGGGACATCCTTCTCACGCCAATTTTCAGTAATTTCGGGTCTGAAGCGATCAAAATGAGATTCTAAATAGACCACTTCTCCCAGTGTTTTCTCAGAAAGTATTTTTTGAATCGTAAGTACATCTCCATCAAAACGGCGATTATGAAAAACACTTAAGATCAGATTTTTTTCAATAGCCAAACGACCTAGCTCCTCTGCCTCATGCGAGAAAATAGTCACCGGCTTATCTACCACGACATGCTTTCCCGCCATCAAGCATTGTTTTGCCATTGGGAAATGAAATTCGTTTGGTGTGGTAATCACTATCAAATCTGCTACATCAGCTTCAAGCAGTTCTTCCAAACTCCGGAATGTCTGAACTCCGGGATATTTTTCCTGGCACTTAGTTCCATGGCGCTCCACCACTGCCGTCAGTGATAAGGAATCACAAACATCAATAAGGGGTGCATGCATTTTCTCAGCTACGGATCCAAAACCGACGATAGCTGTTCTGATTATAGTATTCATAAGTTCATTTCGTAGGCTTTATTTACCAGTTCTATTCGGGTAGTCACACCAAGCTTGACATGGATATTCTTCCGATGTGTTTCGACAGTTTGTTGACTCAGGCTCAGTATTTCAGCAATGTCTTTATTTTGATGGCCATCTTTAATCAGTTGAATAATCTCAGTTTCCCTTCTCGAAAGCCTATATTTTTCACGAAAACTATCAAAGTAAACACCCTGAGTCGCTTGTTTTTTGACTCTCTCAAAATTGTGTACGTGTCTACCTTCAAAGACCTCGTGGATTGTGAATATCAACTCATCGGGATCAGCATCTTTTAGGATAAATGCATCTGCCCCTTCATTAATGACTCTCTTAAAGATTTTCTCTTCATCGTACATCGAAAGGACCACTACTTTGGTCTCCAGATTCTTACCCTTAATATTAGCCAAAACCCCAAAACCATCTAAAATAGGCATATTGAGGTCAGTCAGTACAACGTCAATTTTATGTTTGGCTAAAAAATCGATGAGTTCTTTGCCATTGGGAAAGGTTTTGATCACAATGATATCTTCCTGTTCTTCCAAAAGTCCTTCGATTCCTTTGGCAAAAAGAATATGATCATCTGCTATTGCAACTCTTATCATTTTTAAAAATAAGATTATAAGTTGAAAAAAGATCCATTTCTTTACTTAGGTAGGACCAGCCTTATTTCAGTTCCCTTTCCTATTTCAGATTTCAATTCAAATTCCCCCCCGATTGTTTCCATCCTTTTCTTTAGATTAGACATGCCGCTTCCAGATGATCTTTGGGCTGTATCAAATCCTTTCCCATTATCCCGAATCAAGATGACCTTCTCATCTCCAGACTTCATCATACGTACTTCGATTCGATCTGGGGATGCATGTTTGATCGCATTATTGAGAGATTCCTGAATCACTCTAATCAATACTAATTTTTGTTCCTTATCCATCTCCTCTAGTAAGATTTCTTGCTCAAAGACAGTCTCGCAGAATCCTGTATCACTTATTTTTTTCAACTGCTGGATCAAAAACTCTTCGACCGAAGTCGATTCTACCCAGTCCAAATTAAGTGTTTTGGAGAGGTTTCTTACCTCCTGAATTATTTGACCAAGAATCGCTTTTCCTTCTATCTGCTTTTCGGGTTTTTGAGAATTAAAATTGAGCTTAGCTAGCGAAAGCAACTGCCCAATATTATCATGAAGCTCTCGTCCTACGTGAGTAAGCGTTTCCTGCTGAATTTCGTTTTCAATATTCAACAAAGTTTTTTCATGCTCTGATTTGATGAAATCGAGTTTTTGACGGTTTTGAACTTGTCGTTGTCGATGAATAAAAACCATGGCTACTACGAAGGTGGACATGATTCCACCAAGAAATAACGCGGCGAATATGATTACATAAATCTGATCTTCAGTTGATTCCATAGGACGGTTCTTTTTCAAATATTCTGGGGAAAAGCGGTGAGGCTATTGTGACGATGAAAGCCCCTAATGTGCACAAAAACAACGCATTAGAAATATCCTGTAAAGCCTTACCCAAAACAGGGTTGACTTGATAGAGATACAATAAGGCTACTGAAGAAATATAATTCAATGAAAACGAGAAAAAAATAATAGTCATTTGCCAGAATGAAACCAACCTCAATGGATTGCTTTCCAAATATTGATCATGAGTAATCATTCCAATAAAATATAATCCACTCCCGATCAATATCAAATTAGCTCCAATGGCAAATATGATCGGCTGATTAAGATATAGCGGTTGAATGCCTGAAACCTGAAGGGCAAACACCAAAACTATGAAACCGTAAATCATCCAGTTGATATATTCCTTGTGAGCGGGCTGGAGCCAGTTCTGGATGAGCAATAAGTAAAGGATCACTCCCAACTGTCTTCTAGCAACATTATATAGCCAAAGGTTAAATTGAGGATATTCGGTGTTTCCCAGATAAGCATTGACAGCTTTTTTGAAGTCGTAATTATAATTCGTATAAGATCCAATATTCTCATAAAACACAGTAAATATTAAAATAAAAAAAGGAAGCCAATACTGAATATTGACTCTCTTATCTTTTGGTAATTTGATAAAAAAAACTATCCCTATTATCGATAGTAAATTGGCACCAATTGTAAACCAATGAGAAAAAGCTTGTATTAGTCTACTATCCATGAATCATTTTTGTTACTGAAAGGATCTGGTTCACATCTAAATGGACACTATATACCCCACTTTCATATTCATCCTCGGTGCTGCTAATTATATTCAGCATATTTTCTTTGAGATTAGCTTCACGTGTTATCAAAGTAATCTAGGCCAGTGTAGGCATTCGCTTCATTTGGATAGAGTTTCTTAGCAGTTTCTTCGGTATAAGCGGTAAAATAAAATTGTGTTTCTGGAGCCTTATGATCTTTTTCCTCTATCAGGACACCGAATTTAACAAAGGATATTTTCTGTATTCCAGCCATTTATAAATAATCAGATGACTATATTCTTAAGGGGTGTTTTTGTTAACTTGCAAATAGGTAAAGAAATTAAAGCAGAGAAAACACACCATAGATTTAAGTTAAATCATAATTTGGTTCCTTTTCAAAAACAGATGGAAACCTTGGCGAAGCAAGAGTTACCACCATGATCGCTAAATTTAAAATCCCGAAGACCAAATCAATTTGTAAAAGGGAATCTAATAATTTGGGGTAATTAGTATAGAGGTACAACAGTGACACAGAGGATATATAGGTCAGTGAATAAGTGAACAAAATAAATGTCATCTGCCAAAAAGAAAGCAACCTAACTGGATTAGAAGCCAAGTATTGTTCATTTGAAATCATATTAATAAAATAAAGGCCACTACCTACAATAATCATATTTGCTCCAACTGAATAAATGATGGCCTGATTTAAATAAATCGGTTCATTGCCTGAAAATTGCAAAACTTGAACAACTACAATAAATAAAATAATCATCCAATTGATATATTTTTTTTTAGAAGGTTCTAACCAAGATTTAATCAAAAAAAGATATAGGATTGTATTAATTTGCTTATTGGCAATATTAAACAACCAAAGATTAAAATTTGGGTTTTCAAAATTCCCGAATAATTCGTTTACAGCCTTGTTAAATTCGGAATTGAAGTTAGTATAGGCCCCCATGTTCTCATAAAAGACTGTAAAAGCCAAAATTAAAAAAGGAAGCCAATAGGAGCTATTGGCCTTTTTTTCAGTAGGTAATTTCAAGAAATAAATGATCCCCAAGATCAATAGTACATCAATCGAAACAAGATACCAATTCACAAATGCTTGAATTAACCTACTATCCATTTTTAAGGGTTGGTAGGCTCAGGTTTGCAGAAAGGAGGGCACATAGTACCACGGTTCTCATAGTCATCTTCAGTTTCCAATATTTTTACAGAATCTTGACCTTCTTGAAGGTTTGCAGGTCTCATCACAATCGTTAATGCTCCAGTAAGTTGCTCTACCTCATTTGGATAATATTTAGCAGCAACCTCCTCTGTATATTCAGTAATATAAAATTGAATCCCTCCGATTTTGGGATCTTTATCCACTTTTGCCAATAGGCGTTCTAAAGTTTCTCGATCAAAAAAAATCCAGTTTGTTTGATCAATTTTATCCTTTCCATTTTTGCCTTTGGCAGACTTGCCTTTTTTAACTTCTTTGTCATACTTGGTCTTCATATTCTCGAAGTCCTCTTTTGAAATTTTCATAGAAAAATTTTTTTGGTTAAGTGTTAAATCAATTTAGCCCTAGAAACTAAGGCTAAAAGTTAAGATATTTTTCCTCAATTGGTCAATAAAAAAGGAGCGAGATTTCTCCCGCTCCTTTTAAACAATTAGAATTTATTATTAAGCCAATTTCTTTGATTCTTTAGCTCCTTCTTGATCTATTTCTCTTTTCATCAAGTCCACAACTATCGGTGTGGCAATGAATACTGAAGAATAAGTACCTACCAGAATACCGATAAACAATGCGAACGAGAATCCACGAAGCACCTCTCCACCAAATATTAATAGAACAATGACTACGATCAAAGTCGTGAATGAAGTGATCAAAGTTCTACCCAAAGTCTGATTGATTGCGTCATTGAATACTTTCACAAGTTTATGAGTTCCTCTATTCTCGATATTTTCACGGATACGGTCAAATACAATTACAGTATCATTGATCGAATAACCAATCACGGTCAATACCGCTGCGATGAATACCTGATCGATCTCAAATGTCGCTCCAAATGCACTTGCAATCGCAAACGCTGCGATCACAAATAAGGTATCATGAATCAATGCGATAATTGAAGCCAAAGAGAACTGCCACTTACGGAATCTCAATAGGATGTAAAGGAAGATCGCAACCAAGGCAACGATCATTGCTTCTGCCGATGAAGCCTTGATATCATCTGCTACAGTAGCACCCACTTTAGATGATCCTGTAATAGCAAATTGTCCCGAGGCAAGAGTTTCAGCGTTATCTGTAAAAGTCAAACCAGTTACCGCAGCGATTCCTTCTTTTACTTTAGTCTCAACCTCATTATTTGATTCTGCATCATCTTCATTAACCAAGTATGAAGTGGTCACTTTCAGAACGTTTGTTGCACCGTAAGTTTTCACCTCTACTGAACCACCAAATTCACCATCCAAACCTGTCTTCAACTCAGAAGCCGCTAACGGCTCAGCAAAAGCAACAATGTAGGAACGGCCTCCTGTGAAGTCTACACCAAACTTAAGTCCTGAGATAGCGGCAATAGCCAAACCAACTACAATGATTCCAGAAGATATCAAATAAGCTACTTTTCGCTTGCCCAAGAAGTCAATATTAAGAGCTGAAAGTGCATTCTTTGCAAATGGTGTGGCAAAGCTAATTGAGCTTTTATCACCTTTTTTGCTCATCCAGGATACAATCACCCGAGTGATAAATACAGACGAGAAGAAAGATGAAGCAATACCGATCATCAATACAATCGCAAATCCTTTCACAGGTCCTTGACCCAATGCATATAGAATAGCTCCAGTAAGGAACGTAGTAACGTTTGAATCGAGAATTGCAGAGAATGCTTTGTCATAACCAGCATTGATTGCTCCTAGTAAGCCAACTCCATTGCGAAGTTCTTCTTTGATTCGTTCAAAAATCAAGACGTTTGCATCAATCGACATACCGATCGTCAACACGATACCTGCGATACCTGGCAAAGTCAACGCAGCACCAAGCTGCGCGAGAATACCTAGGATAAAGAAGATGTTGAAAACCAATGCAGCAATAGCTACAAAACCACCTTTAGCATAATATGCCACCATGAATAATACCACGATTAACAATCCGGACACCATGGAAATCAATCCTTGGTTCAATGCTTCTTTACCCAAAGTTGGACCAATGATGCTTTCCTCTACGATCTGAGTTGGAGCAGGAAGTGAACCTGACTTCAGGATGTTTGCTAAATCCTGTGCTTCCTGAAGAGAGAAGTTACCCGAAATTTCAGATTGACCAGTTGGGATCTCACCGTTTACAACAGGTGCGGTATATACATAGTCATCCAATACCACTGCGATTCTTCTGCCGATATTCTCAGCAGTTAATTTTCTCCACTTTCGAGCACCTTCAGCATTCATCTGCATGGACACTGCAGGTCTTGATGTCTGATCTAACACCTGACGGGCATCAGTCACAACATCACCTTCAAGTGGTGCCTGATCGGATCCTTTGGTAGCTTTGATAGCAAATAGCTCCAACGTCTCTGTTCCATCACCCGCATCGACTGGTTTTACTCCCCAAAGCAATTTGATGTCTCTTGGAAGTAGCGACTTGTACTGCTCATTTTTTAAGATTCTATTGATAGTCAATGTATCTCTGACATCATACGCCAAGCCAAAGTTTGGCTTTAAAAGGGAGAAGAGCGGAGAAGTATTGCTATTTGGATTCATTGGATCAATCTCAGCCAATTGCTTCTCAAGAGCATTTCTCAAGGAATCTTCCTCAGAAAGTCCCTCAGTAGAAACCGTATCTTCCGCTATAGGATTAGATTTATTATCAGCTACCCAAGAAGAGTTAATAAGCTCCAATGCTCCGCCAATTTCATTAGCCTCGGCAACTTCCCAAAATTGAAGCTTCGCCACACCTTGAAGTAGGTTTCTTACTCGCTCTTGATTGTCTACTCCTGGAAGTTCGATTTGAATACGACCTGAACCTTGGATTCGCTGAATGTTTGGCTGAGATGTTCCAAATCTATCGATACGAGTTCTCAAGATATTGAAGGAACGCTCAATCGCATTCTCTATCTCAGTATCGATGATTTCAAGGATTTCAGCATCTGAAGACTCAAGAGAAATTCTTCCTCTATTTGCTGCTGTAGCGAAAATAGTACTTAGATTTTTGCCGGAACTGTTTCTTTGCCATGCAGCATAGAATAAGTCCACATACTTTGCCGTAGATGTTTTAGCCTCTTCACGAGCTTCTTCTACTGACTTGTTGAATGCTTCGTCCTTAGGATTGCCAGCGATTCCTTTTACAATCTCTACAGGAGAAACTGCCAAAGTTACGTGCATTCCGCCCTGAAGGTCAAGACCAAGTCCGAGCTCAGTTTCTTTTACTTCCTGGTAAGTGAAATCTGCACCTAGAAAATTATAAACAGGCTGTCTCCAAACGGAGTCTAAATAACCTTGTCTTTTGGCAAAGTCGATATTGCCGGATGCGTCAGAAGCATAGTTTGTTGCTTTTTCCTGAACGCCATTTGATACAAATGTGAATGACAGATAGTACAGACAAAGCGCTGTAACAATCACTGTCAAAAACACAATGACACCTTTGTTTTGCATGAGAAATAGATATTAATTGATTGTAAATACAGAATTAAGTCAGTCGCCGCAAGGCAACTGATAAGGTAATTTCAGCTAAAAAGGATGAGGAATCAGGGACCTTTGGTAGAAATGATCCGTTCAAAAAGGATCTCTACCAACTGGTTTGGTTGAAAAATGGAAGTAGATTCAGTAATGAAGGTCGTCCCTTTGAACTGGACAATTTCATAGATCAAATATAAAGTGCTCTGAGATACATGCACCACAAAAGGCACTACAGCATCAACAGCAACATCTAAAAAAGTCTGGTCCTGAGAATTTGAAGATTCTTGCTTCTCAACTTTAACAGCCGATTCATTCCCGGGAATATACTCTACACTGGAAATAAACATACAAAATAGCATCGCCAGCATCACCGTAATGCGCTGTTGGATCAATCTGCTATTTTGTTTGGATTGCTTCATGGGTCGCAAATATAGCCAATAAATGAAAAATCGGAATAGTGCAGCGATTTTTTTCGGCTCACTTGCCTGATCTTGAAAGGAGGTAGGTCCGAATCACATCCAATGCCTTGTCAAAACTATGGTTGTTTGGAACGATTAGATCAGCTTCATTTTTAAAAGGCTTGATGTACTTTTCATAAGTCGGCATCACATGCATCTCGTACCGATAGAGGACATCATCCAGATCATATCCACGCTCTACTTTGTCGCGGATGATTCTACGCTTCAATTTGATATGGTCTTTGGCATCTATAAAGATCTTCAAGTCTAATAAGTCGGCAAGCTCAGGATAATAAAGCACAAAGATCCCTTCAACTACCACCACTGGGGAAGAAACGAATTTCAACATCTTTGGCTTCTTCGCTGCATTGTTGAAAGTGTATTCTTCGCGTTCTACAGTCTCGCCAGCCTGAATTTTTCGAATATCAGCAGCGTACTGTTCAAAATCAATACTGTGCGGAGTATCAAAATTATGAATCCCTTTCGAATCAATCGGCTGCATATGCCGAGGCTTGTAATAGTTATCCTGAGAAATCAGACAAACTTCCCCCGGTTCAAAGGTGCGCAAGAGGCGTTCTAAAAATAAAGTCTTCCCTGAAGCAGATCCCCCTGTGATCCCGACGATAAATGGCTTTTGCATGAGACAAAGTTATATTATTCCATTTCGTTTTTCAGAATTATCTATTGCTCAGAAAATCAATTAGCAATTTTACCGCCTTCCCTCGATGACTGATTTGGTTTTTTTCATCAAGAGTCAACTCCGCAAAAGACTTAGTAAACCCATCAGGTCTGAAAACAGGATCATATCCGAACCCTCCACTACCAGTTCTTTCAAAAAGAATTTCTCCTTTTGCAGTTCCTTCAAACTGATACTCTTTCCCTTCAAAAATCAATGCGATTACAGTTCGGAATTGAGCTGTGCGATCTGTTTCATTTCCTAGGCTTGACAAGAGCTTATCAATATTTCGCTCATCAGATCGGGGCTCGCCTGCATACCTTCCAGAAAACACCCCAGGCTCACCTCCAAGTGCGTTTACTTCCAGTCCTGTATCATCTGCAAAGCAATCAACACCATAGTTTTCCTTGACATATCTTGCCTTCTGAAAGGCATTGAACTCAAGCGTATTTCCTGTCTCAGGAAGTTCCTCATTACACCCGATCTCTTCCAAAGAAACTATTTGAAATTCAGCTCCCAAAGCAGCCTTTACTTCCTCAATTTTCTTTTGGTTATTTGTCGCAAAGCAGATTTTCATTAGGCAAAAATAGAATTTTATCATTGCCACCTCTCAATTTATACCATTTCGGTTCTTCTCAATTCCAATTAAGGCTTTACTAAATCCTTTGTCCAAGCAAGAGATTCCACTATTTTCGAATTTAATTTTAGGAAAATGAAAAAAATCACAGTTTACTGCGGATCCCGAAAAGGAAATTCGCCCATTTTCGAATCAGCTGCACGCGCATTAGCTCAAGAAATGATCAGAAGAGATCACTCCCTTATCTACGGTGCAGGAAGAGTGGGCCTAATGGGCGTGATAGCAGATGAAATGCTTGGAGGCGGCCAAGAAGTCATCGGGATAATTCCTCAAAAACTTGTCGATCGGGAAGTAGCACACCGTGGATGTACTGAACTGATTATCGTGGAAACCATGCGCGATCGAAAATGGCTGATGGCAGAGCAAGGGGATGGATTTATAGCCATGCCAGGTGGAATTGGGACTTTGGAGGAACTTTTTGAGATCATGACCTTGAACCAACTCCACTATATTCAAAAACCCTTGGCACTATATAATGTGAATGGGTATTACGATAAATTGATTGATTTCTTAAATCACGGAATGGAACAAGGATTTCTCTATCCTGAGCAAGAAGGGCTTTTGATTATTTCTGATGATCCAGCGGAACTTCTTGATCAGATGGCTGCATATACTCCAAAAGGCAGCTCGGACTGGTAAATACCTCCATACAGATCGAGCCTTTGAGATTTTCAGCCAGATATAAAACGATTTTACCTTCAAAAAGAAGCAGCAAAAAGATAAGTTTTGTACTTTTGCAGTTGAATCTTTTCTAAAATGATCGAAAAAATCTTTCCATTAGATAAAAACTACATCCTCAGACAAGCGCAGTTTGTACTTGAGGATGAGTTGATCGATCAGATGATTTATGAATTGAAGCGGTCCTACACTCACTTGTATAATCCGCTATTATTAATGGATGAGACTTACACGAACATCCTGAATACCTTCGAATTTCCTGTTGACCGAGTTCAAATCATTTACCGTCAACTTTGCGGAATCTATCGGTTCAAGAACAGAGACAATCAATTGGAGATACTTTTCGACGGAAGAAACCATTTTGACAAATTCAAAGAAGAATGGGAATCCGCATTTATTGCCTGGATCAAAGAGCTAGGAAAAAATGAGCAATATGTAAAAACCATGCTTCGAATGACCTTGCTTTACGATACCGAAAGTCGTGCTGAATGGGCAGAAAATCACTGCAAAGCTTTTATCAACCAGTTTTTTGAATTAAAAGTCATCAAGCGTCAAGGCGAGTTGAAATTAAAGGTGGGTTAAGCCTCAAATCCATTCCTAATCATTCAATAAAGAATAAAACCTTAGATAACAATAAACTTAAAGGGTAGAAACTATCCCCTGTTTACTGTCATCTGCATACTGTTTACTGCCAACTGCATACTGCCTACTGATCTCCCCACTCAGTGTGAAAAATTCCATCCCGATCTATTCGCTCGTAAGTGTGAGATCCAAAATGATCCCGTTGAGCCTGAATCAAATTAAGCGGAAGATTGGAAGAAGTATAGGCATCAAAATAACTTAATGCAGAGGCAAGACCTGGAATCGGAATGCCACTTTGTGCTGCATAAGCAACCAAACCCCTAACAGCTGGTAGTGTGTCCTGAACTTTGCCCACAAAAGCCGGTGAAAGTAACAGATTTGCCAAATCAGGCTTTGCCGTAAAGGCATCCGCAATATCAGCCAAAAGACCTGCACGGATAATACATCCTGCTCTCCAGATTTTGGCGATCACAGCAATATCCAATTCATAGCCATATTCTCTCGAAGCATCAGCCAGCTGATGCAATCCCTGTGAATAAGAAATGATAAAAGAGAAATATAAAGCCTGTTCTGCCTGAGCGATCATTTCTTCTTTTGAAATAGGCGCAGGTTTTGGTCTTGTATACAGCTGATCAGCTAATACTCGCTCCTCTTTCAAAGCAGAAATTTCTCGCATACTTACCGCCATATCTATGGTAGGCACGGGAATTCCCAAATCCATTGCATTTTGAGAAGTCCATTTCCCAGTTCCTTTCTGCTTTGCTTTATCCAAAATCAGATCAACTAAATCGCCATCTGTCAGTGTGTCTTTTTGAGTAAAAATCTCTGCGGTAATCTCTACCAAAAAAGACTGAAGTCGACCCGAATTCCAATTGGAATAAACTTCATGAAGTTCTCCATTCGATAAACCAACCGATTTTTTCAACAAATCATAAATCTCCGAAGTCAGCTGCATCATGGAATATTCAATTCCATTGTGTACCATCTTCACATAGTTTCCTGCTGACTTTGGTCCTAGGTAAGCCACGCAAGGTTCGCCTTTGTATTTTGCGGCAACCGCCTCAAAAATCGGCTTGACATGCTGATATGCCTCCTTATTTCCTCCAGGCATAATACTTGGGCCTCTTCTAGCCCCTTTCGCTCCTCCTGAAACTCCTGATCCAAAAAAGTGAATACCCTTTTCCTTGAGGTAAGCCTCTCTCCGATCGGTATCTGTAAAAAATGAATTTCCTCCATCAATGATAATATCGTCTTTATCCAAGTGTGGAAGAAGACTTTCGATCACCTGATCTACGATTTTACCCGCAGGTACCAAAAGCATGATTTTTCTAGGCGAGATAAGTGATTGGGTAAAAGTCAAAATATCTGAAGTAGCATCTACTTGATCTGGATTTCCCTCAGCTTTGAGAGCTGCGACTTGATCAGTATTCAGATCGTAGCCAAAAGCCTTAAAACCATTGTCTGCCACGTTCAAAATAAAATTTCTACCCATCACTCCTAGACCTATCAGTCCAAAATCATAAGTTGCTTGCATCGTATTTTTCAATTATCAATTGGTCAAATTCTGAATCAATCCTTTTACCGAGCTGGAAGAATAAAATAAATAAGCCCTATTTTTACAGCCTCGAGGTCAAAATTAACTTATCAAAATGACCTTTACAGCTTTTTCCAAAAAGTATTAGCAGAAAACCCAACTCTTCTCACTCAATATTTACAATTCCATTTAGGTTTTCTTATGAAATCCAGCATGAACCAAAAATCCAACACAGAAAAGATTATCATCCATGTGGGATTCTCCCGAAACGAGTTCGGGACAGGCTATATGACTTTTGAAAATCAAATTATTGACAGATAAAATCGAATATGACTCAAGAGAAACATATCAGAATAAAAAATCATTCGAAATTCCTCCCAGTAGCTATCGGGATGTTCTTTGAAAATCAAATTAGAAACAGATGAAAAAAACTCAAAACCAGATGCTGATCATCTTTGGAGCTTCGGGTGATTTAACAGCCCGAAAACTGGTTCCTGCACTTTTCAACCTCTACAAAGGAAATCATCTGCCCGACAATTTTGTGGTACTGGGTGCAAGCCGAAGTCCGATGAGTCATGAGGACTTCAGGAATAAAGTGGTTGCCGAAAGTGAGTTTTTGAAAAATAAGCTAACCAAAGAAGAGTCTAGCTTTATAAAAACCTTCTCTGATAAAATCTTCTATGAAGATCTAGGCGATAAATATGACGTCAGCTACTCGCTACTTGCCAATAAAATAACTGCTCTAAATGAAGAGCATGGCACCGCCGGAAACTATATATTTTACCTTTCTACCCCACCAAGTCTATATGAGACAATTGCGAAAAATCTCTGGGAAGAAGGACTAACCAAAGAAGACCATGGTTGGAAACGGATCATCGTAGAAAAACCGTTTGGCTACGATCTTGCATCTGCGAAAGCACTCAATGAGGGCATTCATAAGTATTTTCAAGAATCTCAAGTTTATCGAATTGATCATTATCTGGGGAAAGAAACGGTACAAAACGTATTGGTAACGCGCTTTTCAAATTCGATTTTCGAACCACTTTGGAATCGACGCTACATCCATCATGTGGAAATCACCAATGCTGAAACAGTCGGTGTCGAAAAAAGAGGAGGATATTACGATAAGTCAGGAGCACTTCGGGATATGTTCCAAAGCCACCTGCTCCAGATCATCTCCTTAATTGTGATGGAACCACCGATTAATTCAGATGCTGAAGAAATTCGAAATGAAAAAGTCAAAGCACTCAAATCACTTCGAATCATGAAGGATGAGAAAACCATCCTTGAAAATACGTTGCGTGGCCAATACGTTGCCTCCACGATCGATGGTAAAACGATGAAAGGCTACCGGGAAGAAGAAGGAGTAGATCCCGACTCCACTACTGAAACCTTTGCCGCTGTCAAATTTTTTGTGGATAACTGGCGCTGGAAAGATGTCCCTTTTTACGTACGAACCGGGAAAGCTATGCCTACCAAGGTTACCGAAGTGATCATCCACTTTAAGACCCCTCACCACGAAGTTTTCAAAAGCCAAGATACTTTTCGCAAAGACAACAAACTTATCATCCGGATTCAACCCGATGAAGGGATTTTGATCAAATTTGGAGTAAAAGTTCCAGGTCTTGGATTCCATGTCGAGCAGGCAAATATGGATTTCTATTATTCAGATCTTGATTCTGCTAAGATCATGGACGCTTACGAGCGCTTATTGCTCGATGCGATGCAAGGGGACACTACCCTTTATGCACGAGCAGACGAAGTGGAAGCCGCTTGGAAGTTTGTCGATCCGATTCTTAAATGCTGGTCTGAAAGTTCGATTGTGAATACCTATGGTTATTCCGTCGGAACTTGGGGACCAAAAAATTCAGACGAACTCATTGAAGACAGCTACGGGTGGAGAAATCCAGGTGATCTTTTGACCGACGAGTCCGGCTTCTGTGTGCTCTGCTAGGACCGTCCTCAAATCAAATTTTATTTAAAAAAAATATGATTATCCACTTTCTTACCAAAATCTCGGTTTAACGGCCTGATAGTCCGATTGAGGTTCAGTTTTGGCGAACTTCGGATATCCGTCTTCCAGCCCAAAAATCAAAAGCCCCCCCTACTGGTGTAATTGTGAATAACAATAAAAAAAAATCTATTTATGCAACTCATTATATCCGATTCAAAAGAGAAACTAGCAGATGAATTTGCTTATCAGTTTCAAGAATTGACTGAATCAAATGACAAAATCCATGTAGCGCTTTCTGGAGGCAGTACTCCAAAGGTGATTTTTGACTACTTCGCAACACACTTCGCTGATAAAATCGATTGGTCAAAAGTTTATCTCTATTGGGGTGATGAGCGATGTGTGCCTCCTACAGATGCGGAGAGCAATTATAAAATGACCGTGGATCATTTGATTTCAAAAATCGATATTCCCGCAGCAAATATTTTCAGGGTTTTGGGAGAAAACGATCCTGCAGAAGAAGCAATTCGCTACGGAAAAGTTCTGGATCAAGAACTGCGAAAGGCAAATGAAATCCCCCAATTCGACTTGGTTATGCTGGGCATGGGAGATGATGGTCATACAGCTTCCATTTTTCCGGATTCGATTCAACTTTGGGATTCATCTCATAATTGCGAAGTCGCAACTCATCCTGATTCAGGGCAAAAGAGGATTACGATCACTGGGAAAATAATCAATAACGCAAAAAGAGTAACATTCTTAGTTACCGGGGCCAGCAAAGCCGAGAAGCTTCGTGAAATCGTAAAGCAGGAAGGGAATTTCCGAATCTATCCTGCCAGTTTGGTTAATCCTGCCACAGCAGATTTGATTTGGTTCGTGGATCAGGAAGCCGCTAAGGAAGTTCTGTCTAAGTCCTAAGCGCTAAACATTTTGTATATTCAAGACTAATTTTTACCTAAAAATAATTTTTATGAGCATTGTAAAATCCTATGCTGCAAAACATGCAGACCAACCGCTAGGCCCATTCGAATTGATCCGAAGAACTCCTGGACCAAAGGATGTGGAAATCGAAATTTTGTATTGTGGCGTTTGCCATTCTGATATTCACATGGCTAGAAACGAATGGGGAGGAACCATTTTCCCAATCGTACCTGGTCATGAGATTGTAGGAAAGGTAATTTCAGTTGGTGCTGAGGTTAGCAAGCACAAAGTGGGCGACACCGTCGGCGTAGGCTGTATGGTAGATTCCTGTGGAACCTGTGGAAGCTGCGACGAGGACTTGGAGCAATTTTGCGAAAATGGCATGTCTGGCACCTATAGTTCCTATCTTCAGGATAAGAAAACCATCACTTATGGTGGCTACTCTACCCATATAGTGGTCACTGAAAAGTTTGTACTCTCCGTATCAGATAAACTTCCGATTGAAGGAGTTGCACCATTGCTTTGTGCAGGGATTACAACTTATTCTCCACTTAGACATTGGAATGTAAAAAAAGGAGACAAGGTAGCCGTAGTAGGATTGGGAGGCTTAGGCCACATGGCTGTAAAACTCGCAGCAGCTATGGGTGCGGAAGTCACCATGCTCAGTCGCTCTCCTGAGAAAGCAAAGGATGCGGATTCTTTAGGGGCGCATCATTTTGAGCTAACTACCGATCCGGAAAACATGAAAAGACTGAAAGGTTCTTATAATCTGATCATAGACACCGTGTCTGCATCGCATGATTATGCTACTTATCTAAATTTATTGAAGACTAATGGTGTGATGGTGTTGGTGGGTGTACCTCCAACTCCAGAGCAGATTCATGCGACCTCCTTGATTTTTGGTAGAAAAAGCTTGGCAGGCTCACTGATTGGTGGGATTAAAGAAACTCAGGAAATGCTGGATTTCTGTGCCGAGCATGGAATTGTATCTGATGTGGAAGTGATCGCTATGGATGAAATCAATGAAGCTTATGAGCGGACCATCGCAGGTGATGTGCGCTACCGATTTGTGATTGATATGGCTTCGCTGAAGAAGTAAGCGATCGTAAACAATATGAAAAGCCACTCCAACACAGAATTGGAGTGGCTTTTTTTCTATTCGAGAATCCAGGCTTTTTTTAAAAAAATATTTAGTGAGACTTGGCTTTTTAATATTCAGTGCTTAGTTTGAAGAGATTTTTAATCAACATACTAACTCCTTTTTATGAAAAACAATTTTGCCCCCCCCCAATTACAAAAAACTAGCTAGATTCGGTTTAGCGCTGATTTTTGGATTTTCTATGCTTATTTCATCCTGTATTCCTGAGCCAGAAAGTCCAAAAATCGAAGTCAGTGAAAATTCCCAACTGATGAAAGTCCGGGAATGGTTTGAAGAAAACAAGACCAAGCTGAGACTACCAGAGCGAGGATCTAACTATCGAACAGACGCTCAGGAATTGATTTTACCCTTTTTTGAGAAAGAACCCGATTGGGATCAGTTTCACCACTATTACTTTCCAGATGGGAGAGAGGTTTTTGAAGTGAGTCTGGAGAATGCCACGAAATATTTCCCAAAGAGTATGTTGGATAGTTTTCCAAATCAAAACCCAGCTGATTTTGTGATTCAGAACATTATGTTTATTAAGCACGAAACAGCCAATCGATTTGATCCCTTGATTGCTAGGTATTATCCAGACAACCAAAACAACAAAATTGGTTTCGGCGAAATCTCATATAATACTCTACCTTTTGATTGGTCTGGATTGTTGGATATTTGGACTTATGATGAAAATCATTTTGTCGGGTTTAAACTTGTAGAAGGGCAAATTGCCGAAACCTATCGAATTAAAACATCAAATACAGTAGAATCTAGTTCAAAAAAATCACAATTTGATACTAAAAACTTTCGAGATGAATGTATCACTACCAGACAAGTAGTGGATTATACTTATAAAGGAACAAATATATTTGGAGAAGGAGGCTGTTTATGTCCAGTCTATGCAGATGTAACACGTTGTTTCCCTTCCTCAAACGAGGCTTCAGGCGGGGGACAACCTAGGGACTACACTTTTGATCCAACAAGAGAACCTTCAAGTACTTCTGCAGGTACAAGCTGTAGTACTTGTGAGTATGATCCACCAAATATCCCTAAGCCAGGAATCATAAATAACCTTAAAGATCAGCCTTGTGCAAGTAATATTTTTAAGGACATAAAAAAAACAGGCGTAAGTGGAGAAGTTTCAAAAGGCACCTTCAATATAGTAGATGAAGTAATGAGGATTTTTAATGAATCAACTAAATATGATTATGTTATCCAAAACTCTGACCAATCGACTAATACAACTACGTTTAGAGACCGTAATACAGGAAATGGACAATGGATAGTAAATTAAAATAACGATTATCTTAGCAAGGCGTCTCAACTATCAATTGCTCGTACAATTATTCACGAATCAATCCATGTTTATATAAGCTATATGCTACAAACAGACTTTAATTACTATAACGAGTTTATAAATAAATATGAAGAATTTATAAAAAGAAGAAAACCAGGTAATTTGAATCGATCACAACATGAGCTTATGGGCGAATATGTGGAAATGATGGCTTATAGTCTGAAATCTTGGGATGCAAAGTTTGGAAATGGAAAATTAGGAAAGCCGCTTCTAAACGATGAATACTATAGAGCTATGGCCTTTGGAGGTTTGTTTAAGGACGGCACAAATATTCCAACAGATTCTTTTAAGGCTTTGGTGCCAAGTGCAACGGATAGATCGAAGATTATTAAGATTATACAAAATGAACAGGAAGGAACAAACTCACAGGGCACAAAATGCAATTGATCAAAATACTACTTTTAAGCTTCCTTGGCTTGCTGACAATAAATAGGCAACTTGGTGCACAAACACTGACAAATAAAGAATATGAGGTATTCAATGATCTTTATGGGTTTAGAGGAGGACCCGGTAAGATTAAAATCTATAATTATTTGGCAGCTAATTCGGTTTTTGATTACCTCCTTCAATCGAATCCAGAGGATATAGCTGTCCCTGTTCATATTGAAGAGGAAGAGTTCCAAGAGATGCTGAAAAATTTTCAGTTTGATGAGAAAAAGTTGGACAGCCTTGATCAATATTCATTTGAATTGGAAAAACCAAATCTTGAAAAAAGAATAAAACTTAAAAATTCATTAAAAAAAGGAATTCTTTTTTCGAGACCGCTTATCTCAGGGAATTATGCAATATTATATTTAAAAACCCCATGTGGAAATTATGTTGAACAGTATGTTTTTGCTAAAAAAATTGTAGGTGTATGGGTTTATTATGGGGATCTTATGATTTCGGCTGAGTTTGTAGATGAGTTGGTTCAACCTTGGATAAAAAGGATTTGGATGTCAATTTTCAGAAACAGATATTGTGATTAGCCAATTTTCGAAAAATCATTTAAAATTCTGCTTCCTCTATGGTGCAAATACCACCTAATCTGAAGCAAAGATTTGACTATTCAGAGCGGAGGGAGTCGAATGATCGGTAATATTAATTTAAGCCCAAGTCGAAAGATTTGGGCTGTTTTTTGAAAAATAATTTATAGTGAGACTTGATTTTTTAATATTCACAGGTTAGTTTAAAGAAAATTTTAATCAACATACTAACCTTTTTTATGAAAAACATTTTCGCCCCCCCCCAATTACAAAAAACTAGCTAAATTCGGTTTAGCGCTGATTTTTGGATTTTCTATGCTTATTTCATCCTGTATTCCTGAGCCAGAAAGTCCAACAATCGAGGTCAGTGAAAACTCCCAACTGATGAAAGTCCGGGAATGGTTTGAAGAAAACAAGACCACGCTGAGATTGCCCGAGCGAGGATCTAACTATCGAACAGACGCTCAGGAATTGATTTTACCTTTTTTTGAGAAAGAGCCCGATTGGGATCAGTTTCATCATTATTACTTTCCTGACGGGAGAGAGGTTTTTGAAGTCAGTCTGGAGAATGCAACCAAATATTTCCCAAAGAGCATGTTAGATAGTTTTCCAAATCAAAACCCAGCTGATTTTGTGATTCAGAACATTATGTTTATTAAGCACGAAACAGCCAATCGATTTGATCCCTTGATTGCCAGGTATTATCCAGACAACCAAAACAATAAAAGTGATTTCGACGAAATTTCTTACAATACAATACCCTTTGATTGGAGCGGGAAGCTCGAAATCTTTACCTATGACGAACATTTCTTTGTAGGATTTGAATTCAAAGAAGGGGTTTTTGAAAGAAGTTATACCTACCAGGAAGTAAACGGAGACAAAAAAATAACCCAATACAATATGGATGTGAGGTGTACAACCATTTATTTCCCAGTAGGATATGAAGCTTGCTCGGGTGGACATTGTACCACTACAATAGAGCGTTGGGTAGGCGAGACGAGTTGTAGTGGGTCTTCTTCAGGATCAAACTACATTTACAATACTGGCTCTGGTTCTGATGGAGGCCCTTCAGGCACTCCTGATGGTGGAGGCTGTAGTACTTGTCCTAAAGTACCTCCCAGAGATCTGCCGAAATATGAACCACCAACTATCCCTTTACCATCGAGCATAATTGTTGGACTTAAAAATCCATGCGCAGCAGATATATTCAGAGAGTTATCAAGAGGCAGTAAAAACCTTACAGATCTTACTGGCTTGGGAGGATTGGATATATTTCCTGGGATGCTTGATCTATTTGAGCAAAGCGGGAAGTTCGATTATCGAATTCAAAATGGGTATGTAAATGGAGCTAATGCTTTTACAGAAAGAGTTAATGGAATTAACGTAATCACCTTAAATAATGCCTATCTAGCTCAGGCGACATCCCTAAGCATTGCGCGGACAATAATTCATGAGACGGTTCATGCTTATATGTGGGAGCAAACCAAAAACACTTCTGATAAGAATACTTTAAATTTGTTGAACCTTTATTGGGAAAAATACAGGGACTCAGACAAAAGCAGATGGCCAGACACTCATCATGCAGCAATGAGCAATTTTATTTTGGGAATGGCCGTGTCCTTACATAATTGGGATAAAAACCATGGACCAACAGGAGGAACCTTAGGGTTTGATTATTATTACAAGTCAGTATTCGCAGGATTAGTCAAAAAAGATAATCCAACAGAATTAATTGAAGAAGCGGAAGCCTTTCTTCCGGAAAGTACGAGCTGGAATGAAATCCTAATCCAAATAAATAATGAAGTTTCGGGGAATAATAAAGCCAAAGGTGAAAAATGTGACTGATTCATTTAAAAGTGTGATTATTACTTTAATCCTTCTATTCTTCTTTTTTCAGACGCATGCGCAAGAAGATAACAAATACAACTGGACTGTCGAGCAGTATGAATTTGTAAACCAAGTATATGGTGAAAATTCTAAATACTCCAAGAAGGTGTACCTGAATACGGAGATTTCAAAAGATTGGATTAATGAATTCTTATATGATAGAAATGAAAATGGCATTGGAACCTGTTCATTTGAGGAGTCATCTTTCGGGGTTGAACTCGATAGATTGAAAGAAATTAAGTTCGGTGATAATTGCATAGACAAGAAAAAACTTCCTAAAAAAGTAACTCTGATCAAAGGCACCTCGAAAAAGAATCATTTAAATATTAGCCAACCGATCATCATTAATCATTACGCATTTGTTTACACGCTGACTAGTAGTTATGAGGCTGTAGAAATTTATATTAATGATCATAGTGGATGGAAGTTTAAATGCTTCTCTCTTCTATCTGGAGAATTATAGGATATGCCTCTGAAAAATAAGCCATCCCAAGTTAGGGATGGCTTTTTAGCGTATCCATCCGACGAACCCATATTTGAATTTAAGAGGTTTTAGGTAAGGCTGTATTCTTTCCAGTTTGATGGAAGCAGTTGGTAGAGGTCTTTTTGTTTGTGGCTTTGGATTCTTTCA
>NZ_JAQWXX010000036.1 GCF_029254265.1 Algoriphagus sp.
ACTGTAAAGCCGCTCTTTCAGCCGATCACTCGTCTGAGGATCACTAAATAATTCTTCAAGTGTTCGTTTCTTTGTCATCTATTTGTAAAATTAGCAGACACACTTAACTGAACACTCTCGATGGATTTTTTTAATAATGATATTGGCAGAGGTATTGGATTCAGTAATCTTGGTGTTTCAATCGATATCCTAGCTGACTTAGTATTAGAGTCCTTACACCAAGGAGAGATGAAAATTATTACAAATTTAGATTCACGCGGTAGAATAACTTTGTATTCCCAAATCACAAACTCTGTATCATGTTATTAAAAATTAAGTATATAGGAGTTTTTTTTATTCTTTCTTCATGTAGTCTTCTTCCAAAAAGTCAATGTCAGAAAATTGTTATTGATAAAGAAGATACCTCAGGAAGAGTCCAAAGTGGACTTTCGAAATTGGATAATATTTATAGTGTGTCGATTGAGCTGAAGGGCAACATAACTCAAACAATCTTTTTTAATGAATTTAAATTAAAAAAAGGGAAAATAGATACAGTCTTTAAAGCTCAAGACCATTATAGCCCTGATTTCTTCTATGAAATTCAAAACCCTAGTAAGGGAAGTGGGGAACTGGATTTTTGCATCACATTCTTTTATTAATATAAAATGAAACTAAAGATCGTCGCCTATTTCTTTCTTTTGACCTTTTCAATTTCAGCTTGCACAAGTAAAGTTTGTGAAAGACAAGTAAGTAGTTTTGACCTGAATAAGAATTACGAAGAAGAATTAGATTTTTCGGCTTGTGGTTTAAAACAGGTGACTTACCACAGCATTCGTATTTCAGGGGAGGTGTATGGAGATTTTCTTGTTGGGGAGTATTTCAAAGTTGAAGGGAAAGGTCATTATGATACCTTGATTACAGCGGATTACTATTCGGATCGCTTTAATTTCTACTACAACCCTTTAGGGGAAGTAAATGGGGATTTGACCTTTAAGGTGATTTTGGAATGATTGAGGTTAACAGGTTTCGTTTTGCTAGGCTCAAATTTAATTTTTCAATAATGCGAAAAGCTCTACAACTTATTTTGTGCACTTGCATTTCATTCATGGGATGCTCTCCCAGAGAAGAATGCCAGTATGAAGTAGCTCAATTTGATTTAAATGTACCCTATGATGAAGAAATTGACTTTACTAATTGCGGGGATAATTCCCTTTATTATGAATTGGATATTGAAGGAGTGTTGGATGGGGAAATAATCATCAATAATATCTACAAATTCAAAGCCCACGGAAAGATAGATACACTAATCCAAGGAGATCATTATTCTAATAAATTTAATTTTAATTACAAACCAATAGGGGGTGTGGAAGGGAAATTGAAGTTTCAGATTACCATTATCCCTTGGTGATCTCTTGACTATTTCAAATTTTGAAAGGTTCAAGTCTACAGACTTGGACCTTTTTCTATCTGAAGAATTCAGGCCTAAACTTTAATTGTCAGAAATGCGGAAAGTTCTACTACTTATTTTGTGCACTTGCTATTCATTTGTTGGATGCTCTTCCAGAGAAGAATGCCAGTTTGAAGTAGCTCAATTTGATTTAAATGTACCCTATGGTGAAAAAATTGACTTTGCGGGTTGTGGGGATAATATCCTTTACTACGAATTGAATATTGAAGGAGAATTGGATGGAGAAATAATTATCAAAAATATTTACAAATTCAAAGCCCAAGGAAAGATCGATACACTAATCCAAGGTGAATACTATTCCAATAAATTTTATTTTAAATACGAACCAAAAGGGCCTGTGGAAGGAAAATTGAAGTTCAAGATAACTTTGATTTAAGGTAATCTCTTCATTGTTTCAAATTTTGAAAGGTTCAAGTTTGTCGACTTGGACCTTTTTCCATTGCCCTGATTCTCGGTTCATCGTCGCCGTCAAGGTTCCTGTCTCACCAACAGCTTTGAATAAGTATTCAGGCTGATGAATCAGTTTTTGACAAACGCGAGTGAACACAAAGCTTGGGTGTTGTAAATAAAGTTTTCTGGATTTAAATAATTGATCCTGAAGGGATCAAATCTTTAATAGCCATGGGTGGAGCTTGCGGAACCCATGGTGGAAATTGAAGTTAAAGTTACAGGCCTCCCGCCCAGTATTATCATTTGGAAAACGAATCGTAGACGCGGGAGGATGGAAACGTTTTTTCTTTTGAAAAGTGCGAGTGAAGCGACTTCTTGTTCTTTTTTCTTGGCAAAAAAGAACCAATCCCGATAGCTATCGGGACAAGACGCAATAAAGCTTCTGCTGCACAACCCAGCGCCGGCCCGCTATTGCGTCCTCCCCACGCGCCGTAAAAAGCTATTATCCGTTTAGAAGAAAGTTTATTTGCGCATTGCCGCAGTTCGATTCATTTCTAATCACTTTGTAATGGATTTTGAAAATGAACTCAACACAAAACCAATCACAAAAATTGTCATCGTGCCCATCACGATGGTCATATTGGAATGAAGCGGCTGACTCCAGGATACCTCCGTTGCGGTAAGCTTTATTATCGCAGGCAAACTCATCCAGCCAATTACCAAGACTCCTCCCAAAACTGCGAAGCCAGCTTGTCGACTGCTGGTTTTCCGGACGATAAAGCCCAATAGAAACAAACCCAAAACGCCACCGCTAAAAATGGAAGCCAATGCCCACCAGGTTTCAAGCGCTGAGTTTACCCCATTAAATGCCCAGCCGATCAAAATACTGGACAAGCCCATCACCAAGGAAGCTATGCGAAGAACCCGTAAAGATGTTTTCTCTGAAGGATTTGGATGGATGTATTTTTTAAAGTGGTCGGAAAGAATCAAGGTCGCTGAACTGTTGATACTCGTCGAAACTGTGCTCATCCCTGCTGCAAAAATCCCTGCAATCAATAATCCGGTCAGTCCTGCGGGTAATTGGTTCACGATGAAATATGGAAAGACTTGATCGGCTTTAGATGCAATTTCTGCGGGCAATAATTCTGGCTGAACTTGATAGAACCCCCAAAGTGAAGTACCAATCATGAAAAACAGAAATGAAACCGGAACATAAAGCAATGCTCCCAGCCAAGTGGATTTGGTGGCGTCTTTTTCTGTTTTGGCAGAAACGTAGCGCTGCACATAGCTTTGATCCACCCCGAAATTCTGCAGATTGATAAAGAGACCATAGACCAAAATCATCCAAAAAGTGGAACTCGAAAAATTAAAATCAAAACTTCCCAAACTGAATTTGTCGGCTTCCAATGCGGCACTAAATGCTTCTGAAGCTCCGCCTGGAATAGTCCAGAAAATCACTCCCAAACAAGCCAGAGCTCCTGTGATCAATACGATTCCCTGTATCGCATCTGTCCAAACCACTGCTTCCAATCCTCCAAACATGGAATAAACGATCACACTCAAACCTGTGCAAGCAATGATAATCGGAATGCTCCATCCGAAAAGTGCCTGCATTGGCAGCGCTAATAAATAGAGAATGGCGCCCATTCGAGCTAATTGTGTAAGCAAGTAGAAAACTGAAGCATAGATTCTTGCCCAAATTCCAAATCGTTCTTCCAAATAGAAATAGGCGGATTCTGACTGGAGTTTCCGGTAGTGCGGAACAAAGAATTTCACGGCAATCCAAGCCGCCAGAGGAATGGAAAGGCTGAAAACAAAACTATTCCAATTGCCTCCATAGGCATTTCCCGGTAAAGCTAAAAAACTGATGCTGCTGACGAAAGTGGCAAAAATCGACATCCCTAAAGCCCAAGAAGGAAGGCGTCCTCCTCCGGTGCTGAAATCATTGGAGGTTCGCTTTTTGAAAGAAAAGGAAACCCCAAAACCGATTACTCCTAAGATGTAAACTCCAAAGACAAGAAGATCAAGGGTTTTCAGGGACATATTGAATTTGTGATTTACGATATGTGATTTACGTGGTCTCTCGGAACTCTACACATTGCTTTAAGAAGTAACCTTTTTGAATAATCTTCCAATCTTCCAATTTAAAATATCGAATGATGAATGTTGAATAATGAAGTAAAGCCAAACTCCCATTCTCCAATCCCAATTCCCTAACCCCCTTTTCCTAATCCCCAATGTCATTCCCTGATATAGGTTGACCGTTTTAAAGCTACTTGAAAAATGCTAAAAACGGGAAAAAGGATCAATCCATACCGGAAGTATTCTGAAGAATTCAAGCGTAAATTGGTAGATG
>NZ_JAQWXX010000037.1 GCF_029254265.1 Algoriphagus sp.
TCTACCAATTTACGCTTGAATTCTTCAGAATACTTCCGGTATGGATTGATCCTTTTTCCCGTTTTTAGCATTTTTCAAGTAGCTTTAAAACGGTCAACCTATATCAGGGAATGACAAAAGTGGTGAATGATTAATACCCCCTTACCGGAAAAGGCAAATCAATTTAATCAGTGGTATTTAAACCCTAAAGCGTTTATGTACGAAGCCAGCGTTGGCACAATTTTTCAATTTTCAAATCTTTTAATTTTAGAATTATATCCTTTGTGTTCTCAGCGGTGAAAAAAATTGAAAAACCTTCGAGGTCTTGGAGACCTCAAAGGTTGATAATGGTTAATACTTACTCAAAAACTCAATCAATCGATCCATCTCCGCATTGGTGATCGCAGGGAAATTAGCGATTCGGAAAGAGGTAGGCTTCAGAGGACCATAGCCACTGCCCAGTTCCATTCCGGCAGCTTTTGCTTCATTCTTCACTTTGGTGATCACCTCTTCAGGACCTGTCACCCCCATTACTGTGGTGCTTCGAGTAGCATCATTGGTCACCAGCATTCGAAGGGATTTCGTCTTTGCAATGCAGTTTTCAAGTTTGTGCATGCGCTCTCGAAGATTGGCATCGATGTGCTGAATTTCAGGCATATCTCTCAAAACACGATTAAGCAGATAGATCCCAAGGACATTTGGCGTGTAGTGGGTTTGATAGCCTCTCGCATTTTCGATCATAAAATTCAAGCTATTGTAGCGACCGATTTCTCCTTTGCGCTCCGTTTTTTCAATTGCTTTTGGAGAAAGAATGAGGATCCCCAAACCAGCCGGAAGCCCAAAGCATTTCTGCACCGAAGCATACCAAATATCTGCCAACGAGAAGTCAAACTCAATTCCTGCCATGGATGAGGTCGTATCCACCGCAATCATTTTCTCGGGAAATTTTTCTTTGATTGCTTCTATCACAGTCATCGGAACTTGAGAGGCATTTGCAGTCTCATTTTGCGTCAATGCGATTAGATCAAATTCTTCCTGGATTTCCAGATTTTCCACATCGATTTCTTGATTTGCTTCGATTTTCATCCCTTTACTGGCAGGGATAATATGCTGTGCAAAGCCAATCCATTTCTTTCCGAATGAACCGGAGTAAATATGAAAACTGGCTGATTCAACAATGGATTGAGAGATAATTTCCCAATTTTCAGTCGCTGAAGAAGTAAATAAAAGGGAGTAATCCTCCGGCATATGCAGCTTCTGCCGCATCAGGGATTCGGTCTCCTGATACAACTTCATAAAAGGCCCGCTGCGGTGATTTGCACTTAGGATTCCTTCATTAAAAGCATCTTGTAAATAGGTAGGAAGGGCATCATAAACTTTGGATGGCCCGGGAGCAAAAGTCAACATAGGTCTGAGAATTAAAGGAAATATTGGATGCCGAGTGCGTAGCCTTTCAAGCCTAAACCTGAAATCATCCCTACGCAGGATTTGGAAATGATACTTTTATGGCGAAACTCTTCCCGCTTGTAAATATTCGAAATATGCACCTCAAGTGTCGGGGTAGTTACTCCGGCAATTGCATCCGAAATCGCAACCGAAGTATGCGTGAAGCCTCCAGCATTCAATAGAATCGCATCATAAGAAAAACCAACTTCATGAATCTTATTGATCAGTTCTCCCTCCACATTACTTTGATAATAATGGATGTCATGCTCAGGAAATTGGCTTTTCAAGTCTTCTAGATAATCCTCAAAAGAGGTGCTGCCATAAACTTCCGGTTCGCGCTTCCCAAGTAGATTGAGATTGGGGCCGTTGATGATCTGGATTTTCAAAGCAAATTTTGGTTAGTAATTTGTACTTAAAGGTAATTGGTTTCTCATTGACAAGTTAAAACCTTTCAACATTTGAACCTTCCAACTTTACAACCTAATTTTCCAATATTTCCATTTTTAAATCTTTCAATGAATAAAACCTGGCAAAACCATATCAAACAATTCAGGCACTACCTCAAGCTGGAGCGTTCCTTGAGCGAAAACTCTATCGAGGCTTACACTCGGGATGTGGAGAAGTTAGCTGGTTTTTCAGAGCAGAATTTTCCTGAGAAAAGCCCCTTGGAATTGGAATTAGAGCATCTGCGTCGCTTTGTCAATGCGCTGGCCCAACTCGAAATCTCAGATTACACTCAAGCTCGGATCATTTCAGGCGTCAAAGCTTTCTACAAATACTTGATATATGAGGATCATATTTCGGAGGATCCTTCCCAACTCTTGGAAGCACCAAAACTCGGAAGAAAACTTCCGGACACCTTGAGCTTCATTGAAATCGAACAACTACTGGAAGCTATCCCACTTGGTGAACCTGAAGGCCACCGCAACAGGGCGATGTTGGAAATGCTTTACAGCTCAGGACTTCGGGTTTCCGAGCTCACCGAACTCAAGAATGGTCAAATCTTCGAAGATATTGGGTTTCTTCGGGTCGTGGGTAAAGGAAATAAAGAGCGCTTGGTGCCCATAGGAAAGGATGCATTGCGCTATTTGAAAATTTATCAGGAGGAAGTTCGGGTGCACCAAACCATAGCCAAGGGGCATGAGGAATTTGTTTTTCTGAATCGCAGAGGCAAAAAACTTACCCGAGTGATGATTTTTCTGATCATCAAAAAAACCGCAGAGCAAGCCGGAATTAACAAGAATATCAGCCCACATACCTTCCGACATTCCTTTGCCACACATCTGATTGAAGGTGGTGCGGACTTGAGGGCCGTTCAGGAAATGCTCGGCCATGAAAGCATCACCACCACGGAGATTTACACCCATTTGGATCGGGATTACCTGAGGCAGGTGCTGACGGATTTTCATCCGAGGAAGTGAAAAAAGAATAGAATTTTGAGTTATATTTAGAACTACAGTTTGACAATAAAAACTATGAATGCACTCGGTAAAATTAAGTCTCGCCTCATCGATAGAATTCAGGTTTCTGAAAATGAAAAGCTCCTACAAGCTATAGAAACGCTTCTATCTTCGAGTCAATCTGAGGAAAATCTTCATTTAAATTCCTTTCAAATCGAAATGTTAAAGATGAGTCAAAAAGATATTGACAAAGGAGATCTTATTTCTGAAAAAGAATTGGAATCTAAAGATGAAAAATGGATGAAATAGAAATTTTTTGGACAAAAACAGCCGTTAGGCAAAGAGATTCCATTTTTGATTATTGGAACGGTCGTAACAAAAGCAAGTCTTATTCTAAAAAATTAAATCTTCAAATCCGAAGTCGAATCGCTATAGTAAAAAAAAATCCAGAGATCGGAAAAAGGACAGATTTCCTCGATTCAAGAGTAATTTTTCTTGGCCATTATGCGATTATTTACCAGCTAAATCTTCCCGAAATAATTGTCATTGGATTTTGGGATACTAGGCGGGACCCAGAGAAACTTTTAGCATTATTGAAAACTTAAAAAAACCCTAACAATAGATATGATATTTACTAAACGCCAAAAATTAATGCTTCGCCTGCTTTTCCAGAGCTTCTCGGGAGTATTTATTGGTGGGTGTTTCAAAATCATGGACAATCCCAACTCAGATTTGATTCTTGGGTTTGCTATTCTTTTTCAACTCATAGCAGTCGTGGGTCTGGCTAGCAATTGGTCAAGAAAATTGACCATTTCAGAATCCAAAGCCTAATTCTCAATTCCGAATAGAAAATTGAAAAAAATACTATTTATCCTCGCACTTGTAGGGTTTTTGGCCTCTTGTTCTTCTACGAAAATATACCCTCGGATAAAATGCCACATCTGCCTAAGCAAAACCGATGGAATACTCCTACTTCCATTAAACTGGCAAGAAAGCTTCAGACAGCTTTCTATTTCTGATCAAAATCGTCTCGAAGCCATGATTCTGGAAATCTTTAGAGAAGAAGGATTTACGAATGTGGCGCTGTATGATCAGATGGACTATGAATTGCTAAAGGCAGGAATTAAAGATGTAAATGATCCGATTCAGCGTGCAAACATCAACCTGGAACTGGGAATACCCTATCTTCTGGGTCTCAGTCTAGGCGAATTACGCTGGACAGGGAATTGGGAAAATAGCGATCCCTCAGACCTAGCGTCTTCCACCTATTGGGAAAATGACACACAGATCAGCAATTCCCTAAGAATTGCGCTTATGGAAACCGCTACCGGTGAAATTATTTCTGATTATGCGGTAAATACCACTATCGATGGTCTTCCCATTCCTTTGGGTGACGGGGAAAGCATGAGTTTGAATTTCGCCTCACTTTCCAAAGCCGTCAGCATCAGCACCCGAAAAGGAATCAAAAACTTAGTCAATGATTGCGAATGCTAAACGATCTAGGATTTGCAAGATGATTAAAGGACCAAGACACTTTTATTAATTCAGATCTTAAAATTGGATTTCCTCCCATTCTCTAATCTCTAATTCTCTAATCTCCCATGTCATTCCCTGATATAGGTTGACCGTTTTAAAGCTACTTGAAAAATGCTAAAAACGGGAAAAAGGATCAATCCATACCGGAAGTATTCTGAAGAATTCAAGCGTAAATTGGTAGATG
>NZ_JAQWXX010000040.1 GCF_029254265.1 Algoriphagus sp.
CATCTACCAATTTACGCTTGAATTCTTCAGAATACTTCCGGTATGGATTGATCCTTTTTCCCGTTTTTAGCATTTTTCAAGTAGCTTTAAAACGGTCAACCTATATCAGGGAATGACAGATTTCTGTGGATCTAATAATTTTAAAAACCCATGTTGCGAAATAACTTCAAAATTTCTCTTAGAAACCTCAAAAAGCATAAATCGCTTACAGTGATCAATGTGTTGGGGATGGCTGTAGGCTTGGCGGCATGTTTGCTGATCGGGTTATTTATTTTTGATGAATTGGCGTACGATCAAAACATCAAAGATGGAGATCGAATTTACCGTGTAGCCTTGGAAACTTCCGACACCAAATGGGCAGGAAGTCCTGGACCGCTGGCAGAAGGATTGAAAAATGATTTTGAGGAAGTAGAAAATTCTACACGGATCATGAAGTTTCCAGAATTGGACCAAATGCTTCTGAAAAGTGAAAGCAACGGGGAGATCAAGCAATTTTATGAGACCAAAGGGTACTATGTGGATTCCACCTTTTTTGATGTAATCGATTATGAGTTTATAAGTGGTCTTCCCTCTAACGCTTTAAAAGCTCCTAATTCGGTTATTCTATCTGCTTCACTTGCTGAAAAGTTTTTTGGAGAAACCGATCCTTTAAATCAGCCAATAACTATCGGTCTGCCTTTTGGTGACTTCGATTATACCATTACGGGAGTATTTGAAGATCGCAACCGGCAATCCCATATCGATGCGAATTATTTTCTGTCGATGGAAAATAATGACATTGGAAATGGAGTCAAGCGCATGACAAGTTGGGCGGCTAACAATATCTTTTACACCTATGTGAAGCTAAAGCCAACTACTGAACCCAACGTTTTTGAAGCCAAGCTTCCTGCTTTTTTTGACAAGCATGGAGCGGCTGATTTGAAGGCTATGGGAGTGGAGAAAAGTCTGTTTTTGCAACCTCTGCAAGATATTTACCTACACTCCAATATAGAATATGAACTAGGTGCTACCGGAAATGTCACCACGCTTTATGTATTTGGGTCAGTTGCTGGTTTTATTCTTTTGATCGCTTGTATCAACTTTATGAATTTGGCCACGGCCCGATCCGAAAAGCGATCGAAGGAAGTGGGGATTCGGAAACTACTAGGCGCGAATAAAAGAGAATTGGTTAGACAGTTTTTGGGAGAATCTATGCTAGTTTCATTGATTGGATTGATTATAGCTTTTCTTCTCGCTTCATTTTTGATGCCTTATTTCAATGACTTGACAGGCAAAGAACTCGATTTATACCAACGATCGTTTCCTTTAATTGCGATCTTCTTGTTGGCTATTGTAGCGGGCTTGCTTGCCGGAACTTATCCTGCTTTTTTCCTATCGGCATTTACGCCAAGTGCTGTTTTGAAAGGGAAATTCAGGGGAAGATTGTCTGGTTTTTCACTTCGTCAGGTACTTGTTGTTTTCCAGTTTGCTATTTCAGCTTGTCTGATCTTGATGGTTTTTGTGATCAAGAATCAGTTGGACTTTGTCCAAGATCAAGACCTAGGCTTTAATAAAGAGCAGCAATTGATCTTACCGCTCAAGAGCGAGGATGCTGTTTCAAAGTATGATGTGCTCAAAGCTGGTTTGTTGCAAAATTCAAGTGTGAAATCTGTGACCTTGGCAACGACTTATCCCGGCATTGAGAGCATTGAGAGCATGATGTATTATGCAGATGGTAAGACTGTTGACGATGTAGTCAATATCACCAATGCTTTTGTAGGCGATGATTTTGTAGAGACACTCGGATTTCAGCTACTGGAAGGAAGATCTTTTACGGAAGAATATACCTCGGAATATCCAATGATTATTTTGAATGAGTCAGCTTTAAAATCCTTGGGATATGAAGTGGGTGAGGCGGTTGGAAGAAAGGTCCACTTCGATTGGAAAGGGGAGTTGAATACATTGGAAATCGTAGGTGTGGTAAAGGATTTTAATTATCAAAGTCTTCACACGAAGATTAATCCTTACGCTTTTATCAAAGAAAATAGAGGCGGATACCTGATCGCTAATTTTGCAGGACCAAATACGGACGAAGTGCTAGCCACTGCCGAGTCCATCTGGGGAAAAGTCAACATTGCTGATCCTTTTATCTATTCATTTTTGGATCAGGATTTTCAGCGGAATTATGAGAAGGAAGAGCGTGTAGCAAACATCATCATAGGTTTTGCCTTGTTGGCAATAATTATAGCTTGTCTTGGTTTGTATGGACTTACCACTTTTATGACAGAGCAACGAACAAAGGAAATTGGCATTCGAAAGACAATGGGTGCAAGCGATTGGAGTATTGTGACCTTGCTTTCGAAGGATTTTGGAAAGACAGTTTTACTGGCAATTCTGATTTCTATTCCGCTCAGTCTCTATTTGTCAAATGCCTGGCTGGAGAATTTCGCCTTCAAAATCGAACTGAAATGGTGGTATTTTGCTGTGACTGGTTTGGTGGCTTTGATGATTGCAATGATCACCGTGAGTTTCCAATCGATTCGATCTGCAATGATGAATCCTGTGGAAAGCTTGAAAAGCGAGTGAGATGATATAAGATATAAGATTTAGGATATAGGATTTAAAGTAAGAAAGCTGAAAATCGGCAAAGCCAAGATCCGAGAATCAAGATCTGAGAACCAAGATTCGACAACTCACAACTCACAATCGAAACCTTAATTGCTGAGTGCAACCAAAGCCATGGAAATATGGTTAACGTCGCATGCATACCATCGAACCTTATTATAACTGGCGTAATAGCTATATAGCTTCTGAAGACCCTCAGTCCCCATTTTTCGGTTATGAGAACAGTGAGGTTCAATTCACAGATCAGATTTATAATTTTTTGATTCACCCGCAATGGGATAATATCGGCAGCGAAACACTTTTTCTAAAGGTAATTTATGCGGACTACGAGGATGGTTTTGCAGTAATCGAACTGATGGGAGAATGGAATGATCTTTTGCATAACGATATCATGACGCTAAAGCGAGGAGTGATTGAGTTAATGATCGCAGAAGGGATTACTAAATACATCTTGATTTGTGAAAATGTGCTCAACTTTCACGCTGATTTGGATTCAGATGATTATTACGATGAATGGCAAGATGAATTAGAAGATGGCTGGATTGCTGTATTAAACTTGCGGGATCATGTATTTACCGAGATGTGTAAATATGGCATCGATCGATACTTGGTCATGGGAGGGAAGCTAAACGACGTTGGGTGGAGAACCCGTCACCCAAAACAACTCTATGAAAAAATTGATGAATTGGTGATGAGGAGGTTGGGAATGTGATTTTAGATTAGAAAATATGAGTTTTCGGAATTAAGGGAGTAGGGAAATTTCATTTGATTTTTGGGCTGGAAGACCGATGACGGATGACCGAAGCGGCCTAAAATCTAGAGTTTAACTTATTATTTGCTGCTTTGAGATCTTTTACTGGCTGAAAAGCGGATATACATAAATTTTATTTTGGATTACTAAGGAGGTCTTCTTGCTTAAAGATTTGTTATGTAACCTTGTTGCAAAAAATGTCGTTGCTACTCCTTGAAAACAAAACCAATTGAAGATGAAAACTCATAATTTATTGAGCAAATGGAAAATCAACCAAGTAATGAATCTGAAAAAGGCATCTTTCCTGCTTTTTTTAGGGCTAGCCACTTTGGCTGGGGTAGAGGCGACTACGCTGAAGGCTACAGACTCTACGAGCAATTATTCAGAAGAAAAGCCGCTGGATTTCACACTTAAAATCAATGATGTGCCTGAGCTGCCATCCATTACCTTGGTAGACGACAAACTCAATATTGTAGCCCAATTTTACGGGGATACAAACCAATTGAAAAAACAGTTCGAAAATGTATTTGAAAATGCGACACTGATCGCAGAATATAACCTGAGAAGAATGTATCTGATTTCTCCCAAAAAGTGATCGAAGTATTAAAGTGAATTTGAAAGCGTAAGCATCATGCTTACGCTTTTTTTTTGATAATGGGGATGCTTTGAACAGCTGAATCTGTATCCTTTTTTGATGAAAAGTTTAGGGTTAAATCCAGTGGCAATTAATTCTTTTAGCCAGTACTTCCATTAGAAATGTCGGGTCCTTCAATGAGCGGAAGGCGGGTTTTGCCCGATATCGAACAAAAATGTCCGAGGTTTTGATCCAGTGAATTCAAAAATAGGCGTTTCTGACTTTTTTAGGCACTTTTCAACTGGTACAGAACTGGAATACACAGGAATGATCCAAAGAAACTTTTCACATTTATGCTCAAAAACTACTTTAAAATCGCCGTAAGAAACCTCCTGAAGCATAAGCTTCATACAGGAATTAACTTGATCGGATTGTCGCTTGGACTGGGAGTCAGTATTCTGATTTTCTTTTTTGTGCAGCAAGAGATGAGTTTTGATTCTTTCCATGCAGATGGGGAAAAGGTTTTTAGGATAAAACGGTTTGAAATGATTGAGGGTACTTTCCGAGAAAGCTATTCTTCACCTGCAATCACCGCTCCGACTTTAGCAGCTGAATTCCCGGAAATTGAAAAAGTAACACGCATGGTTGGTGGGGGCGTTCAAGCTTATATTACTGATGAAAATACTGATTTTCAAACTTTCATGATGGTGAGTCCTACCTTCTTGGAGATTTTTGATTTTGAATTAATCCAAGGAAATAAAAGTCAGGTACTGGCTGATAAATACAGCGCAGTAATTACCGAAGAGACCGCGAAAAAATTCTTTGCCGATGAAAACCCAATCGGAAAATCAATCCGGTTGAAGATGGGTGAAAACTTTGAAAGCTACCAAGTCACTGGCTTATTAAAAGACATTCCAGAAAACTCGAGTATCAAATTTGAAATTCTGCTCAATGACGAAAACCTCTCTTATTCTTTCGATGAAGAGTCTCTGACCAACTGGTTTAATATTTTTGGAGAGACTTATGTAAAGCTTTCAGATGCATCTCTAGAGCAAAATGTGGAGGCAGGAATGGAGGCGATGATGAAGAAAGTTCTGGGTGAGGATTATAAGCAGGGAGAATATTATTTCACATTGGAGCCAATTCGCGACATGCACTTGACGGATGTGGAAACTGAGGGCATGGTGGAAGTCACCAAACCGAAGTTGCTTTTAATCCTAGGTGGAATTGCATTTTTAATTTTGTTAATAGCTAGTATCAATTTTACCACCATGGCTATCGGTCGGGCGACTACTCGAGCTAAAGAAGTTGGGGTTCGGAAAACGATGGGGGCAGACTTTAAGCAACTGATTTTCCAATTTTTGACTGAAGCCTTTTTGACTACGCTACTTGCATTGGTATTTGGGTTGATTTTGGCAGAAGTGCTTTTGCCTACATTCAATGAGCTTTTTGAAAAGGAATTAAACCTAATCTATGGTCCTTCCCAGATCGGGATTCTAATTGGTTTGATCCTATTGATCACTGCTCTGGCTGGAGCATATCCAGCACTATTCATGTCGAGCTTGAAGCCCATAAAGGTTTTGAAAGGGAATCTGTCGATGAATTTTGGAAAGCAGGCACTTCGAAAAGGCTTGGTCGCATTTCAATTTTTCATCTCCTTCTTACTGATTGCTGCGACATTGATCATGGTAAATCAGATGAATGCCATTCGAACCTTTGATTTGGGTTTTGATCAGGAGATGGTTTTGATGGTGGATGTGCCCGATTTCCCATCTAAGAGTTTTGAGACTTCTGTAGAGGAAAGTTTCAAACAAGCCGAGCTATATCGCCAAGCATTGATTCGGAGATCGGAGGTGCAATCAGCAGGGATTTCCATTGCGACTTATGGAGATAATGCATTTTGGCAGGCTGGATTTCCATTGGAGGATGGCAAAAGCTTTAACTACAGGATCAATTTCGTAGGGGGTGATTATGTGAAAACATTAGGTTTTGAAATCTTGGAAGGGCGCGATTTGGATCCAGCTCCTGGGGCTGATTCTGCAGCTTTTTTAATTAATGAAGCATTTGCTCAAGCTATGAATTGGGATGATCCTACGAAGGAAATACTAGATCCCAGCCGCTTTGATCCACATCAAATAGTTGGTGTAGTTAAAGACTTCCATCACTCTTCACTCTATAAAGAAATTGAACCGGTTCTTATTGCTAAAAGTCCAAAAATAGCTTTTAGTGGAATTAATAGATTGATGATTCAATCCACGACTAATCCAAAGGTGCTAGTGAAAGGTTCTGGGACAGACTTTGAAGCATTTAAAGCAGTTTTGGAAAGTGAGTGGAAAAAGACTTTTCCATCCGAAGCCTTCTCTTTTAACTTTATGGATGAGACCGTACAAGAGCAATACAAAGCAGATGAGCGCTTGGGGAAAATGGTTTTCCTTGCGGCTGGAATAGCGATTCTAATTGCAGCGATGGGATTATTTGCTTTAGTAGCACTTAGTATTTCAGGACGGACCAAAGAGATCGGGATCCGAAAAGTCCTTGGCGCTTCCAGTTGGAGTATCAGCTGGATGTTTAATAAAGAGTTTTTAATTATCACTTTGATAGGTGTGTTCTTCGCATTACCGCTGAGCCTGTATTTGATGCAAGATTGGATTTCTCAGTTTGCCATAAAAGAATGGCCTTCTTGGATCAGCTTTGCAATGCTTGGAATAGGAGGAATAGGATTCACGCTCTTGATTGTCTCAGCACAATCTTACCGAGCCACACAGATGAATCCGGTGGAGACACTGAAGGACGAATGAGGGATTTATGATGTCTGAAAACGTCATTGCGAGATCTTTTTTCCGATTGTGGAAATAGGCAAACAACTCAAAGATTGAAGCAATCTGTTGGAGGAAGCAGATTGCTTCGGAAATGGAAAAATATTATTACAAGGATGAGTCGCTTATTTCCTCGCAATGACGAAAGAGACTGTCCTCGAATATTGAATAGAAGTAATACCCTGTCATTGACGGTTCAGATTGCTTCGGATTTGAAAAAAAATATAAAAAAATCAGAGGAATAAATCCTCGTAATGACGAATACCATGCTCAAAAACTACTTAAAAATCGCTTGGAGGAACCTGCTTAGAAATAAGCTTTATTCCTTTGTAAATATTTCAGGTTTGTCCATCGGTATGACGGTCTGCATATTGATTATGCTTTTTGTGAATTATGAACGGGATTTTGATCGATTTCACACCAAAAATATTTATCGGCTAAATGAAGTTCAGAATTGGGAGGGAATGGTCGCTCCCCAAAAGGTAGCCCTATCCATGTATCCCATGGGGCCAACGCTTTTGGAGGAATTCCCCGAGATCAAGAATTTTACACGACTTAGTTTGGCTGGTGAATTCAAGGTGAAAAATGAAAATAAAGAGACCATTCTTTCAAAAACCGTTTGGGCGGACTCTTCCTTTTTCCAGCTTTTTGATTTTAAACTTATCGAAGGAAATCCGGAAACTGCTCTGAAGGATCCCTTCAGTATAGTTTTGACTCGGGAAAGTGCAGAGAAAATCTTCGGAAGTAAACCGGCTCTCGGTGAGGTTCTAACGCTTTCCGAGCAAGACACTGTTTCTTACTCCGTGACCGGGGTAATGGAAAACTTTCCAGAAAACTCCCATTTGCAGTTTAATGCACTGAGCTCATTCAATAGCTATGTTGGTCCACAAGCGATAGAAAACTGGGGAGGCAATTGGCTGACGACTTACCTAGAATTGGGAGAGGATGTGAATATTGAAGAGTTGGAGAAGAAGTTTCCGGATTATCTTCTTTCCCACATGGATGAAAGAGAAGCAGATGACTATGAGTTGTTTCTTCAGCCATTGAGTGAGGTTCATGCCGGATCCTCGGATATCACACATGATTACCTCAATTTTCAGAAGTTCGACAAAGCCTACACCCGCATCTTTTTTTACATCGCGATCCTGGTCATGGTGATTGCTGCGCTCAATTTTGTCAATCTCTCCACCGCTAAATCCATCAATCGCGCCATGGAAATCGGGGTGAGAAAAGTGTCAGGCGCCACAAAATCCAATCTTTATTTCCAATTCATAGGTGAATCGGTATTTATCAGTTTGATAGCGATGTTTTTTGCCTTGGTGTTGGTTGGGTTTTTCCTTCCTTCACTCAATCAATTCAGTCAGCGATCCCTCGTATTTCCGATTCTATCGGAACCATTAACTTTGATTTATATCCTTTCCGGAGCGGTTTTGATTGGGATCTTGTCTGGACTTTACCCAGCCTTGTACCTATCTGGTTTCCGACCTGCGGGAATATTGAAAGGCGCAGATTTGAAGATTGGGAATAAATCAGGATTTAGGACTACGCTTGTGGTGGTGCAGTTTTCAGCTGCGATATTCTTGATCATCTCCACCATTTTTGCGAGCAGGCAATTGCGCTACATGCAGGCGAAAGACTTGGGTTTTGCCTATGACCAAATTTTGACGATCCCCTTTGGCAATCAGCCGATCGAAAAGTATGGACCTTTCAAACAGCAACTTCTGAGCAACTCTTCGGTTCAAAGTGTATCAGCTTCAGGTCAGAGACTGGGGAATAACCTGCACCAGACCTCTATGATTTTTGAAGGAAAAGAAGATACCCGTGAGCTTTCGACTTCCCATCTGGTCGTGGATCCCGACTTTGTCAGTCTTTACCAAATGGAATTGGTAGCAGGGAGAAACTTTATTCCCGAAAACAAGGCCGAAAGCGGTAAGGGCTTTATCATCAATGAATCCTTAGCCAAAGAATTACTTGCTGCGGAAAGCCAAAATGCAACTTTGGAATCTTTAATCGGCAAACCTTTTGGATTTGGTTGGGCAGATTCATTGGGTCAGATCGTCGGGGTAGTAAGAGACTTCAATTTTAATTCACTCCATCACAAAATCGAAACGCTATTTCTGGTCCGTGAGGAAAACTGGGGCTATGCTGAGATTTCTGTCAAAATCAACGGCTCACAAGCCAACGAGGCAATTGCGGCTATCGAAACTGTTTGGAATCAGCATTTTCCGGAAAGAGAGTTCGAATACAGTTTTCTGAATTCCCATTTTGAGGAATTGTATCGAGCCGACCGCACGGTGAATTACATCGTAGGCTTGCTAACCATACTTTCCATTTTGATTTCCTGCTTGGGCTTGTTTGGTTTGGCCTCATTTGCCACCGAGCAGCGGGTTAAGGAAATAGGAATTCGCAAAGTATTAGGTGCATCAGTCGCTAAAGTGGTGATGCTGCTTTCCAAAGATTTCGTTATGCCGGTCTTTTGGGCAATTCTCCTTGCTGTTCCGATTTCATGGTTTGCCGTCAACCAATGGCTAGAAGACTATGCCTACCGGATCAGTTTTGAATGGTGGATCGTAGGAATTGCAGGAGGTTTTGCTTTGCTATTGGCCTTGCTAACAGTAAGCTTTCAATCAATTAAAGCAGCTATTGCCAATCCGGTTAAAAGCCTGAAAAGCGAATGATGGATGAATGAGAGGATTTACAATTTAGAAATTGCGATTTACAGGATTCGTGATAGAGTTGAACGTGGATTTAGAAATGAAAAATATCGAATGAGGAATTTCGAATGATGAAGTCTAGGAATATCGAATGATGAATTTAGATGTCAGATGTTTATTAGAATTTTAGAATTTTTTAATCTTCAAATTTTATAATCAAAAGAAACCATGCTTAAAAACTACTTAAAAATCGCTTGGAGAAATGTTTTCAGAAATAAGGTAAGATCTGCAATCCATATTTTAGGGCTTTCGATTGGGATTGCGATCTGTTTTTTGATTTTCAATGTGGTCACCCATTCCTATAGCTTTGATCGATTTCACCCTGATGTAGAGCGGATATATCGCATCAATACTTTGACGGATTGGGGCGATGGGGGAGCTTTTCCTAATTCCGGTACTCCAGGTCCATTGGGAGAGGTGATTCAAGATGAAATCCCGGGTATAGCACAGAAAGGAAGATTATATACCGGATATCAGACTTTGGTAGCTGACCCTTCCAACAATCGGACATTTGGTAGATCTAATTTTGTGACTTATGCCGATGGAGGTTTCTTTGAGATTTTCCCTAGAACTTGGTTGGCCGGCGATCCCAAAACTGCATTAGAAAAGCCAAACAGTCTGGTGATTTCCGAGGTAAGTCTTCATAAATATTTTCCAGGATCAGAAGCTGCTGATGTTTTGGGAAAGGAGCTTTTGTTTGTAGAAGCAGATAGCATTCCGGCAATGATCACTGGTGTTGTTACGGACTATACTGAGAATTCTGATTTCATTTTCCAGGACTTCATTTCCCTAAGCACCATTCAAACTGAAGCACTTAAAGAATGGTATGGACTTCATATTTGGGGTTCTGTCAACTCGAGTTCACAGCTTTTTGTAAAACTTGACCCAAATGTTGACCTCGAATCTATTGATAAAGCTTTTACATCTCTGGTAGAAAAGCATTTTGAATTAGACGATGACTCAAAGACAAGTTTTTTTGCAGAGCCCTTGGCAGAAATGCATTTCTCTCAAAACTATGCAGATGATCATGTCTCCAAAGTCTTCTTAAAAGGATTGATTTTTATCGGCTTGATTATTCTGGTTTTAGCAAGTTTGAATTTTATCAATCTTGAAACTGCCCAAGCTATCAACCGGGCAAAGGAAGTGGGAATCAGAAAGACAATAGGGGGGAGTAGAGGAGAGTTGATCCTTCAATTCTTGACTGAGACCTTTTTATTAGTTTTACTGAGCACCTTATTTGCGATGGTTTTTGTAGAAGGGCTTCGGCTTTCATTTGCCAGTTACCTCCCTCAGGATTTCAATTTGGAGTTTTTATCGAATGTCAATTTGATTTTCTATTTGGCTTTTCCCCTTACGCTCACCTTGGTGACAGGCATTTATCCCTCTTTGATTTTATCCGGATACCAAGCTCAGCGGGCTTTGAAAGGTGAATTTTCAAAATCGGGGAAATTTTCAATGGGAGCTTTTCTTCGGAAAAATCTAACGGTGCTTCAATTTGCATCTTCCATAGCCTTTATCATTTTGGTCTTGGTTCTGAATTCGCAACTCAAATTTGTAACGAGCCAACCCCTTGGTTTTGAAAAAGATGCAGTGCTTTATTCTGGGTTACCATTTATGTCTGATCCAGATAAAATGCTCCAACTTCAGAATCGCTTAAACCAAGAATCTGCGGTGGACGCAGCGAGTTTGAGCGGGAGTTTGGTGTCGTCCAACAGTCTTTGGACTTCGGATGCCTACGTTCCTGTGGATACTACCGAAAAGCAAATTTATGTCCAAGTGATGAATGTGGATTCCGCTTTTGTACGAGTAAATGGAATTTCGCTGTTGGCAGGAACTGCTGCGATCAAAAGTGATGACGAACTGATTGTCAATGAAAATTTCCTCAAAGAAGCTGGTTTTAGCTCAAAAGAGGAAGCAATTGGGTTGCAGATCCGACACGGTGGAAAGGAATTTAGGATTATAGGTGTTATTGGAAATTTTCATTCGAGAACATTGCGCGAAGAGATTAGACCCATGCTGATGAAGCGGGAACCAACTTACTTCCAAACGGTGAGTGTGAAACTTAACAGCGATCAAAATTTGGCAGAAGCCAAGCAAAATCTGGAGAATATTTATGAATCGATTTATCCAAATGAGGAGGCTTCATTTAGTTTTCTGGATACTCAGATTGAGAAGTTTTACGAAGAAGATCTTAAAATCAGAAATGTCTTGGGCTTTGCCTGTGGCTTGGCAATCTTGATCAGCTGTATGGGTTTATTTGGACTTTCTTCCTTCACTATAGCACAGCGAACCAAGGAAATCAGTATCCGGAAAGTGCTGGGAGCCACCTTGCAGCAGATCTTATTTTTGATTTCCAAGGACTATGTGATTTTAGTAGGAATCGCATTTTTATTGGCGATTTATCCTTCCTATTATTTCTTGAATGATTGGCTGAATGGCTTTAATACAAGAATCGATATGCCTTACCTGATCTTTGCTGCAGCAGGACTTGGAGTGATGGCGATCTGTCTGATCATTGTGGGTACCCATTCTTACATCGCTTCGCAAAGCAATCCGGCGGAAGTGCTGAAAAGCGAATGAGTGGATTTTAGATTTAGGATTTCAGATATAAGATTTTAGGGTCTATTACAACAGATGGAGAATAAAAGACGGGTTCTTAAATTAAAGCCGTATTCTCTAGCCCACTTTTTTAATCGTGGGTGAAGATGATACAATTGTTAACCCGATCTTATTTTCTCCTTAAATTATTTAGGAGGTGATTACCCGGGTTAAATTATTTCGATTTTTGAGGTGTTGGAATGTTTGAATACAATGCCTCATGAAAAAATCAATTTTGGTTTTCTTTTTTATATTTGGAATCCTTGGAGGTTTTAACAACCTGTTTTCCCAATCCATAAAAGTAAAGCTCTCCGGGAAAATCATTGATGAAACTACCCAAGAGCCTTTGCCCTATGTGAATGTTTTGCTAAAGAAAAACATTGACTCAACTTTTGTGACGGGCTCGATTTCTGATGAAGCTGGTTTATTTATCCTTAATGATGTACCATCAGGGGAGTACGTTTTAGAAACAAGTTTTATAGGATTCGAATCTGTAATTATCCCAGTTTTTGTCGGATCAAATTCTCCATTTTTAAATTTGGGAGAGTTGCAGATGAAAACTTCAATTCAGGAATTAGGCGAGGTGGAGGTTATCGGACAGCAAGATGCAGTTGCTACCAAGCTGGATAAGAAGACCTATGATCTTTCTGAAAATATCAGCCAATCTGGAGGATCCGTGCTTCAAGCAATGCAAAACTTGCCAGGGGTAGCAGTTCAGGAAGAGAAAGTGCAGATCAGAGGAAATGATCGAATCACTGTATTAATTGATGGAAAGCAAACCGCTTTGACAGGATTTGGAAATCAAACTGGCTTGGATAATCTGCCTGCTTCCGCCGTGGAAAAAATCGAAATCATCAATAATCCTTCGGCTAAGTTTGATGCAAATGGGAATGGTGGAATCATCAACATTATTCTTAAAAAAGAGCAAAAACAAGGTGTAAATGGAAGTGTGGGATTAGCACTAGGCCTTGGGGCAATGTGGGAGAAGAAAGCAAATCTGCCGGGTATTCGGCCTCAGTATCAAAACACCCCTAAAATCAACCCATCGCTTTCTCTGAATTTCAGAAAGAAAGACTTGAATTTTTTCATCCAAGCGGATAATCTCTATACCCAAACACTCAATAAGAATGAGTTTGTAATCCGAACTTATGATGATGGTACGGTGATCAATCAGCAGCTCAAACGAAATCGGAATACCAATTTTCTCACCACACGGGCCGGAGTAGATTGGACGATTAATTCTTCGAATATCTTAACGATTTCAGGACTTTTCGGGAGTGAGAAAATTATTGATCGAGGGGATCAGCCATTTTATAATGAAGATTTTACAGAGCAACTGAGACTTTGGCAGTTTTTGGAAGATGAGTTGAAAACTACAGTGATGGCCACTGCGGCCTTTCAGCACAAGTTTTCTGATCCAGGTCATACCCTTTCTGCAGGTATGAATTATACTTTTCACCGAGAGGATGAGCAGTATTTCTTTACCAATACGCTTCCTAATTCTGTTGGCCAAGATGCATTCAAGTTATTGTCAGATGAGAATGTTTTGGATTGGACACTTGACTATGTGAAGCCATTGCCTCAAGGTAAATTGGAAATGGGTATGAAGCTTCGAAGACGATGGATTCCTACGAATATGCAGTTTTTTCCAGGATTGAATTCGCCTATAGATTCCTTGGCTGGTGGAGCGGCTACGTATCGTGAAACCATTCCTGCAGTCTATGGCAATTACATTTATGAAACCAAGAAACTCGAAGCTGAGATCGGCTTAAGAGTGGAATACGTGAATCTGAACTACGAAGTGAATCCAAATCATCCAACTTATAAAAGCGATGGCTATCAGTATTTCCAACCATTCCCAAATACCCGAATTTCCTACAAAGTCAATGATTTTAATAAGTTGACTTTTTCCTATAATCGCCGAGTGGATCGACCAAATGAAGTGGATATCAGGATCTTTCCAAAATACGATGATGCTGAGATTATCAAAGTTGGAAATCCAGCTTTACAGCCCCAATTCACGAATTCATTTGAGTTAGGATGGAAAGCAGGTTGGAACTCTGGCTATCTTTATTCCGCCATTTATCATCGGATGGTCAATGGTACGATTACCAGAATTTCGACTACCGTACCTGACAGCCGATTGATCTATGCTATTTTCCAAAATGCAGATAAAAGCTATAACAGCGGAATTGAATTGATTTGGAATCAAGAGGTGAACGACTGGTATACTTTTGATTTAAACCTGACGGGCTATCATAATCAGATTGATGCGTTTACGGTTGAAAACTTATATCCAAAGCCACATACTTTCACTGCTGAGAAACAGGAGATCTTTTCAGGAAATGTGAAGTGGAATTCCAAATTCAAGTTTTCAGAAAATCTGAGTGGGCAAGTTTCTGTAATTTATCTCGCTCCGGATTTGATTCCACAGGGCCGAATAGATTCTAGATTTTCGGTAGATGTAGGTTTGAAGCGTTCAATCCAAAATGGAAAAGGGGAACTGTTTTTTAATGCCACAGACCTATTCAATACTTTGGTAATCAATCGAACTATTCAAGGAAATGACTTTAGCTACACCAGCGCGGATTACTACGAGACACAGGTGATAAGAGTCGGGTATACCAGGAAGTTTTAGGACGAGTGAATAGTCACGATTTAATATAGTCCAAGGGTATAAGCCCTTGGCGATGTTTTGCTAATCCATAAGTTTTCTTTTTCAAAAAAATCAACAAACATCCACTGGTGTAATAAATATTTTTAAGTAAGTTTTTCGAAGAGAATTTCCTCTGAAAAGTTATCTTGCAGATAAGATTGAAGATTAATTTCTCCTAGTTAATTCTTTTTTCTAATGAAATCGAGCATTACCTAAGCTACTTACAGAGCTGTGATTATAAACTGCGAGATTCCATATGGCTTTTGAAAAATAATTTATTACCCTATGAATAAACCCATCTTAGTCACTTTCATTTTAATTTTTTCCGTTTTCTCTTTTGCTTCATTTGGTCAAAAAATGAAAAATGAAAAAGGCTTTTCCCCACTCTATAATGGGAAGAATCTAGAGGGTTGGGTTGGTAATAAAGAGTCTTATCGATCTGAAAATGGGCTAATTATTATTGATCCTAAAGGAAAGGGTGGAGGGAATCTTTATACTGAAAAGGAATATGGAGACTTTATTCTCCGCTTTGAATTTCAGCTAACCCCAGGCGCTAATAATGGTCTAGGTATTCATGCACCTTTAGAAGGGGATGCGGCCTATTTAGGCAAGGAAATTCAGATCTTAGATAACACCGCTTCCAAATACGATGGACTGAAAGAATACCAATTTCATGGTTCTGTCTACGGGGTAATTCCTGCCAAAAAAGGCTTTTTAAAACCTGTTGGAGAATGGAATCAGCAAGAAGTAATCGTCCAGCATCCCAAAATCACAGTGATTCTAAATGGTACAGTGATCTTAGAGGGAGATTATCTGGAAGCTAGTAAGAATGGAACGTTAGATGGAAAAGAACATCCGGGCTTGCAGCGTGATAGAGGTCATATTGGCTTTTTGGGACATGGAGATGTAGTCCATTTCAAAAATATTAGAATTAAGGAATTGTAGATATATAAGAATTAAACAAAGAAGGATATGAGTAAAAAATTCACATTTATCGACCGACGGGATTTCATCAAGAAAACAGGTCTTGGATTATTCGGATTAGCATTGACCCCAGCTGCACTTGCAAATGTCAAAGCAGGAGGTAGACTTCGTACCGCACATATTGGAGTTGGAAATATGGGGATGGAGGATTTAAAGGCTATTTCTTCACATGAATTGGTAGATGTTACTGCCCTTTGTGATGTGGATAGCAATAATCTTGCTGCAGCATCGAAGCTTTTCCCTAATGCGAAAACCTATTCGGACTATCGCATTATGCTGAAAGAAATGGAAGAATCGGTTGATGCAGTGGTTGTTTCTACACCTGATCATACCCATGCTCCGGCATCTCTGATGGCGATGAAGATGGATAAACCCGTTTATTGTCAAAAACCATTGACGCATTATGTGACTGAAGCTCGAAAGATGAAGGCTTTGGCGAAAAAGAAAAACCTTGTCACACAGATGGGAATTCAGGTTCATTCTTTTTACGATTACAAATTAGCTACACTTTTGATCCAATCTGGAATCATTGGAAAAGTACATACCGTCCGTGCTTGGTCTCCAAAAAATTGGGGCTACGACGGTCCTGAACCTGTAGGAAGTGATCCAGTTCCTTCTACTTTAGACTGGAACCTTTGGTTAGGAACTTCGGCTGAGCGACCGTATAAAGAAAACGTTTATCATCCTGGAAATTGGAGACAATTAGTTGATTACGGATGTGGAACCTTGGGTGATATGGGTGTACATATTTTTGATACTCCTTATAACGCGCTTGAGCTTGATGTCCCTCGCACTATTGTAAATGAATGTAGGGAGCCTAATGGTTTTGGCTATCCAGTGAATAATGTTGTGACTTACGAATTCCCTCAAACTCCGTATACTACCGAAACATTGAAGTGGGTATGGTACGATGGACCAGGAGCACCACCAGCCCATGAGGATTTGATTTTGCCAAATGGAGATGAGCTTCCTGATCAAGGAGCTATGTTTTTGGGAGAAAATGGAAGATTATTACTTCCACATTTCCAGCAATTGCCTCGGAAAATAGTTGACGGAAAATATGTTGAAATGGATATCGAGTCTTTCAATCTTGGTAAACCGGTAAAAGATTATGCTTCCGAAAGTAAAAAGCACTACCACCAATTTGTGGATGCTTGTCTTGGAAAAACCGAGACAACCGCTCCTTTTGATTATTCAGCTCGATTGACAGAAACCATCCTTTTGGGAGTAATCGCTGGTCGCTTCCCAAATGAGACACTTCATTGGGATAGTAGAAAAGCCAAGTTTGCAGAGAAAAAAGCAAATAAGTTTTTGAAGGGTAAGTACAGAAAGTTTTAAAAAGAACTGAATGAATCAAATTGATTTGTCCGCTACCGAACAAAAATGTTCGAGAAAACAGTTGGTGAAAATCTAAATAAAGGCCTCTGAAGCTAATTCAGGGGCTTTTTTTATGGCATAAAAGTGGGAATGATTAATGTAGAATTTAGAATGTAAAATGTAAAATTGATATTTCAGGAATGGATAATCTTCCAATTTTTCAATTTTAAAATCTTCCAATTATTATGTGGAAAAACTATCTTAAAATTTCCTTTAGAAATCTTAGAAAGCGGAAGCTTTATACGGGGATCAATTTGCTGGGCTTGACAGTTGCTCTGGTTAGTTTTATTGTGATAGCACTTTACATTAACCACGAGTGGAGCTATGATCGCATGTATGCAGACTATGATCGAATTTACAAGATCAATCAGGAGTTTATTTCAAACGGAGAATCCCAGCTCGTGGGTTCCTCTCCCTCTTTACTTCCAGTAACACTTTTAGAGGAATTTCCTGAAGTGGAAAATGCCACTTTGATTTTCGACTTGAGTATATTTTCATCTGTGATGATTGATGCAGGTGAAGGAAGCCAAGAGGAGAATCACTATGCTATGGTGGATGAGCATTTTTTTGAGGTATTTGATTTCAATCTGATCGCAGGACAAAAAACCGGAATTCTTTCTGAACCAAATCAGCTAGTCCTTACTGAGTCCACTGCCAAGCGCTATTTTGGTTCAGCTTTTAATGCAGAAGGAAAGTCATTGAAAGTGGATGGTAAGGATTTTTTGGTCACCGGTGTAATGGAAGATTTTCCAAGTAATAGTCATCTTGCTTTTGACTTTTTGGCATCCTTCAAAAGCCATCGCCATAGCCGCGAACCAGAATGGTCACCGAGTAATTATAACAATTACGTGAAACTGAAGCCAGGAACCGATGTGGCCTCTTTCGAATCCAACATGGCAGAAATGGTTGAGAAATACTTAGGTGCGGACTTGGCAGAATACGGCTATGAAACAGCTTTTTTTACTCAACCCGTTACAAACATCCACTTAGGAGATCCTACTTTGAGCACGATCAAGCCGGGAACAGATATTAAATACATTTATATTTTTGGGGTGGTTGCGATCTTATTGATTGCCATAGGGATCATCAATTATGTGAATCTGGCTACTGCCGAAGCTACCGAGCGAAACAAAGAAGTAGGCCTTCGCAAAGTGATGGGAGCTGATCGAAGCCAACTTTTTGGTCAGTTTGTATCAGAATCGATGATTCTTTCTTTAGGGGCAATTTTGTTGAGTATTTTGGTAATCTATTTGGTTGCTATTCCCTTTGAGAATTTCGGAGGTGTTCCCCTTGATTTGAATTTATTGTTTTCACCTATTGGGATCTTTGGGCTGACAGGTCTCTTTCTTATGGTGGGACTATTGGCTGGTTTTTACCCTTCGCTGATATTATCCGGAATGGAGCCGATGAAAGCTTTAGGAAATAAATTAAAAATCGGAGGGGGCGCCTGGGTCAGAAAATCACTGGTTGTCTTCCAGTTTTTTGTTTCGATGGGACTTCTTATTTCCACTTTTGTGGTAAAGAGTCAGCTGGACTTCATGCGTGAAGTGAATTTGGGATATGATAAAGAGCAAGTAGTGGCCTTGAATTATCATTATACTATGCGAGAGTCTATCCCAACACTCCGAGATGAAATGATTCGATCGGGAGCGGCGGTTTCTATTGCCAGAGCAGCGGATATGCCTCATGATGTAAAGGCGGGATACAAGATTTTTCCCGGGGGAGATAATAGCCGTGAGTTTATGATTACTGGATACGCGGTAGACCCGGAATTGATTGGGACCATCAATTTGGAGCTGCTAGCAGGAGAAAATTATACACAATCTGACCCGGTAAGGAGAGGACTTGAAGAAAATGGAGAGATGCCAATTCTCTTAAACGAATCCGCTATAGCGGAAATGGGCTGGACTTCCCAAGAAGCAATAGGGAAAAAAGTAAACGTAGGATTCACCAATAATGCAATAGTAAAAGGAATTGTGAAGGACTTCTATTTCAGTTCCCTTCACCAAAAAGTAGGCCCAATGGTGATCTTTAACGATCCGGAAGAAGCGAATGTGCTTTTGATAAAATTGGCGGCTGGAAATCCGACTGCAAATCTCGCTTCTCTTGAATCAATCTGGAAGAAACTGGTTCCAGGTCGTCCTTTCAATCCTAAGTTTTTGGATCAGGAATATGCAAGCCTCTACCAATCAGAGCAAAAGGTGGGTTTGATTTTTGGCTTGTTTTCAGGAATAGCAATCTTCATAGCGTGCATGGGTCTTTTTGGATTGGTTTCTTACGTGGCTTTGCGAAGAACTCGTGAGATTAGCATTCGAAAAGTCCTCGGTGCTACGCAAGGAGATGTGCTCAAGGTTCTTTCTTTTGATTTCTTAAAGCTTCTTGGCATTTCAGCAGTCTTGGCGATTGGGTTTGGCATGTGGTTCTCAGATTCTTGGCTGGCGGCTTTTGCCAATCGAACGGCTTTAACAATATGGCCATTTGTGATTGCTATTTTGGCAGTCATGATTTTGGCAACATTGACAATTGGGTACAGAAGCTGGAAAGTATTCCGATTGAACCCAGCTAGGACATTGAAGAGCGAGTAAGTGATTCAACGACAACTATCCACTTTGATAATGAAATACGAATGACGATTTACGAGATTTATGGAGGATTTATTCCCCTTCTTCCTCACCAACTCATTAACAAACTTCATCTACTCCTCTTCATCCGTCACAAATTTTGCAATCTTTCAATTTTACAATTTTCAAATTCTAATGATACAACTCAAAAACTTAGATAAATTCATCGAATCACGTTTCCAACGGGTCTTTATTCTGAAAGGGATTGATCTAACCATAAATGAAGGAGAATTTCTCACACTTATGGGACCAAGTGGTGCGGGGAAATCAACCCTGTTAAATGTTTTAGGTTTGCTGGATGAGTATTATGAGGGCGATTATTCTTTTGGAGATCGAAGTATTAAATCCATGAAAGAACGAGAGCGGTCTGCACTGCACAAAAGTGAGTTTGGATACATTTTTCAAGCCTATCATTTGATCGATGAGTTGACTGTCTATGAAAATATAGAGACTCCGCTACTTTATAGAAATGTCTCTTCTTCTGAGCGAAAAAGTATCATAGCCAACTTAATGGATCGATTCAATATGGTGGCGAAAAAAGATCTGTTCCCTGCCCAACTTTCCGGAGGTCAGCAGCAGCTGGTTGGGATTGCTAGGGCGGTTGCAGGAAGGCCTAGAGTTTTGCTTGCAGATGAGCCAACTGGAAATCTTCATTCTGGTCAGGCTAAAGAGATCATGGAGATTTTCCAAGAGCTTCATCGAGAAGGGACTACAATTATTCAGGCAACGCATGCAAGGGAAAACGCCGATTTTGGAACCCGATTAATTAATATGCTAGATGGTAAAATTGAAAGTGATGAAGCGATTTAATTGGATAAAAATTTATTTGAGTGTTGGGATTTCTTTTCTTTTTTCGGGGGAAATTTTAGCTCAAGACACGTTAAAAATTGATTTCCGTGAGGCAGTGGAATTAGCCCTTCAGGCCAATGCAGCATATCAAACTCAATTGAACTCTTTGGAAGTTTTGCAAAAGGAAAAGCAAGTGGCAATGTTTTCCCATTTTCCTTCCGTCGGATTCAATACTACTTTTGCGCAGCAGTCAGGTCAGCAGTTTCAACAGATTGAGGGAGAAATCGTAGTGACAAATGTGACTAATGAGATTATCTCGTCGGGATTGAATTTAAATATGCCAATATTCAATTCCGGAAGAAGAATTCTTGATACTCAATCTGCAAAACTCGCTTATGACGCTGGCGAAAAAGGGCTAGATCGTGCGAGTCAGCAAGTGGTTTTTGATGTGGCAAGGAGGTATTTACAAGTTTTATTAGATCAGGAATTACTTCGAATTGCCACTGAAAATCTTGCTAATCAAAAGGAGCAATTGAGACAGATTCAAGGATTTGTAGATGCAGGTTTGCGGACACTATCTGATCAATACAATCAACAATCTGAAGTAGCTCGATTAGAATCTGTATTGGTGGACGCTCAGGTGCAATTGGAAAATGACCTTTGGGATCTATCTGAATATTTGCAATTACAGCCAGGTGTAACCCCGGATTTGACTCCTGTAGATGCTTCAGCAAGGGAGAATAGTCTGCAAGATCTCCCAATGGATGAACTTTATGAAATCGCAGCTGCTAATCGTGCTGACAAAGCACAACAAGAACTTCTTGTGAATTCTACCAAAAAGGATTTGAAAGCTATAAAGGCAATGTATTTTCCACGTCTTTCGGCTTTTTATAATTATTCAACATTCTTTACTTCATTGGATGATCGGTCTATTCAAGAACAATTATTGAGAATTTACCCACAAAATAATCTTGGATTGAACCTTACAATCCCGATTTTCAATAATTTCCAAAACCGAGTGGATGTAAGCAGGAGTAGGGTTGCATATAAAAACCAAGAAATTCGAAAAGCAGCTATTGATAGAAAAGTCTATCAAGATGTCAGATTGGCTTATCAGAATTACCAGGCAGCTGTTCGAAAAACGGCAAATACGGATGTGCAAGTATTTGCTGCCAAAGAGGCTCAATTAGCTATTGCGGAGCGTTTTAGACTAGGACTTTCAAATTTTGTGGATTTGGCAACTGCCAATCAGCAATTAGTAGCCGCCCAAGCTGACCAAGCACAGTCAGTTTATACCTTGTTTTTCCAAGAGGTTTTGATGAAGCACGCTTTGGGGACCTTGGAAGTGTTGGATTAATTTGGTAAATTCTTCAGCCAATCTTCCAGAGCGGATGAAAAAGAAGAATATACTCTGGGCCAAATTGATAATCTTAGGCTTAAGTAAAATTGAAATAAAAGAGAATTTAAAAAAAAGTAATTCAGTAAAATAGAAAAAAGCAAGCCGATTGAGCTTGCTTTTTCTATTTTATATCTGAGCCAGTTTATTATAACATTGCAAAGAACATATCCAGATCTGGGATCAAAACGATTCTAGTTCTTCTGTTGATTGCCATATTTTCAGGAGAATCATTTTCTACTAAAGGCATATAGCTCGATCTTCCGGCAGCGATCATTTTCTCTGGTGCGACGTTATAGTCATTCTGAAGCTTTCTGATGATGCTGGTTGCCCGCTTTACAGATAAATCCCAGTTGTCCTGAACTACACCTGTAGAGATGGTTCGAGGATCTGTATGACCTTCAACCATAACCTCAAGACTTGGTTCGGCATTGATCAATTCGGCAAGTTTCGCCAATAGTGGATCTGCTTTTGAATTGATTCTATAGCTACCCGTATTGAAAAGTAATTTGTCAGATACGGAGATCATCACCACGGTATTTTCAATACTGATTTTGATGTCATCGCTATCCTCTCCTGTAGTATCTGAGATGTTTTGAGTGAGGTTATATTCTACAGCCAGATTGACAGAATCCTCCATTGTTCGAGCTTCGGCTAGTTTAGCAGGATCTACTTTTGCCAAAGTAGCTTTCATTTTTTCTTTATTATTCTTAGACATCAAGGTTGCACCCTCTAGAGTAAGCATTCCATCGTTTTGAAGCGATAGTTGGTCATTGGTGTCTTTAAGTGAGTTGATTCTCGCATTGTATTCGGCTACTCTTGCTTCTATTATTGACATTTTTTCTTCGAGCTCTGCCTTTTCTTGATTGGTCATGGCTAGTTCAGTCTGAGTCTGGAAGAGATTGCTTTCAAGAGCTGTGTATTTCTTTTTAGAAACACATGATACTGTCAATGCAGCACTAAGAATTCCCGTCAAAATGATCGTCTTTTTCATTGTTGATTTGTGTTGTTTGGTATCATCAAACCCAAATCGATTGCCAGAAAAATGCTGAACCTAATCAAAAAGAAAAAAGCCTCTCTATGTGATATAGGAGGCCGTTTATTCTAAAATCAAAGGATTAATAGGTTTTAGATCAGAATTATTAATTCTTTGAAAGTTGTGGAGCAAAGCAACAGGTTGCCCCTAAAATTGCCCGACTAACGAGGAGATTCTCCAAATCGGTTGACGATTTTAAATTCATTCATAACCCGATAAGCAGCTCTTGTGATATCAGCTTGAAAATCCGGAGAATTGAAGTCAAACCGAGTAGGAGTGTAGCCTTGCCAGATGGTATTGCCAAGCTTGCTATCTATAACATAAATTACAAGCATACCTTCATTTTTACTATACCTCACCATGTTGTATGTTTCATCTTTTTCCTGCTCTCGAGCTAATTCACCTTCCTCGTCTCGATAAGTTGTTCCTCTACGCTTTAGCCAGTAGTCAAACTCAGGCTGTACATAGCCACGATAGCTTATTGAATCTGTGAAAATCTTATAGCTGACTAACATGTCAGGTTGAACTGGTTTTTCTTTGAATCCTTGTGATCCGAGTCTTGCACCAATAGTCGCATTCAATACTGGCGAAATCATAGAAGAATCTCCCTCATTTGTCTCTACAAAAGCAAAGGTTTTATATTTTTTGAAAGAACCCTGATAGTTATAGTCGTATTCAGTGACATAATCTTTCTGAGAAAAACATCCACATGTGATTACTGCAATCAATGCTGAGAGAAAGTAGATTTTTTTCATGCTTAAAATAGATTTGGTTGATGACTGAAAGAACAATAAGTAGGTAACTCGTAAAGCGAAATGATGTTTTACCAATCACTTGTTGTTCAATTAAATAGCCATATTAATTTATTCAAAATCTTTTGAAAAAAACTATTCTGGGTGTTTTGAATTTGATTTTGTCGCCATAAATACAGGAAAAGACCTAGATAAGGACTAGGTAGAATTTGATTTCCAAATTAAGGGTTCATGCTGCACTCTTCTTGATCTGCTTCAATCTCTATGGTGTAGTGTGAAAAAGGATAAGTCTTTAGCAGTTTTTTTATTTCGGTTTTAATTTCATTTAATTCAATTAAAGTTTCAATTGGTTTGAGCTTTACATGAACTGTAAAAACATGGTGCTCACCTTCTAGTGACCAAATGTGCATATGATGAACAGAATCAACTTTTTCCACTTCACAGATTTTTGATTTGATTTCATCCAGCGACACATCTTCCGGTACGGCTTGGAGAAAAATCATAATCGTTCCTTTTAGATTTTTGAAAACATTCCAAAGGATAAATATTGAAATGCCTAGTGAAAGGGCTGGGTCAAGCCAAGGGATTTCTTTGAAATAAAGAACTATTCCTGCTATTAATACAGCTGCCCAACCTAAGACGTCTTCAATCAAATGCCAACTGATTACTTTTTCGTTTTGAGATGATCCTTTAGATACTTTAAAGGCTGCGTACCCATTGACGAAAATGCCAAGAAGGGCAAATAGTATCATTCCCTGAGCATCTGATTCCTCCGGATTTTGAAAACGTTGGATTGCTTCACTGATAAGATAGATCGATCCTAGTAAGAGGATCAAGGCATTGACAAAAGCTCCAGCTAAAGAAAAACGCTGATAGCCAAAGGAAAACTGGCTGGAAGCTGATTTCTTAGACTTCTTATCCAGATACCAAGCCAAGCCTAAGGAAAAACTGTCTCCGAGATCATGAACTGCATCCGAAAGAATTGCAACCGAATTGGTATAGATTCCTCCGACAATCTCCAAAATGGTAAAAGCTAAATTGAGGAAAAAAGCTAGTTTAAGATTTGAATGGGAATGATGGTGAGAATGATCGTGGGCCATAATAAATTCTTGAATAACAATTCAAGATAGAAAAAGAGACTTGCAAGCTTATTGCAAGTCAAAGTCTGATGTAAACTAATTTAAAGACAAGAATATAATCCAACTTCAATTGGAGTTGGTTTCAAGCCATATACTTTCTTGATTTTTGAGGAATCAAAACAATAATCCGAATCAGTCTGATAGCGTAGCTCCTTGACTTCGCGAAGCGGAGCAATAAATAGTCCTAGCAAACTCACAGCAAAGGCCGGAAGAACCTTAAGTTTTAGATTTTTTCCGAGTTTCTTATTTAAGATCGTAGTGATTTCCTGACCTGATGGATAAGCCGGATCAGTAGGGAGATGCCAACTTTGATTCCAGGAATCCTCTTGTTGAGCTAAAAAGGCAGTAGCCTTTCCGGCATCTGGGATATAGGTGAAGGAATGTTTTTTATCTCCAGCATAAAGCCATTGTGGACTTTTTCCCGCTTTCATTTTATCGATTACCAACTCATTCAAAAAGCTATTAGATGCGCCTGGTCCATAAAAGTCAGCGGCTCTTGCTACTAAAGCAGTGAGTTTTCCTACTTTGACATCTTTCCAGAGCATATCTAAAATTTCCTTTCTTACTTTCCCTTTTTCACTTTGCGGAGCCATGGTACTATCTTCAGTCAGGTGACCAACTTCATTGGGATCGAAGGCATACATATTATCAAAAAAAACCAGCTTTGCTCCATGTGAAATGCAGGCATCCAGTGCATTTCGCATAATTATCGGCCAGTCTCGCCTCCAGATTTTTTTATTGTATTGAATTCCAGCTAAAAGGAAAACAACATCTGAGCCTTTCACAGCCTTTGATACTTCTGCTGCATTCAGAAGATTTCCTGGGAAAAGCTCATCTGAATCGTTTACTTTTTTTGGATTTCTGCTGAATTGCCGGATTTGATTCTTGGGTTGTGCCAAAGCTTTGGAAACTTCTTGGGCAATATTGCCATTGGCGCCTAAAATCGTGTAAGTAGCCATGATGAATAGTCGGTATATAGGTTGGAAGAAACGTGATTCTTATGTAGCTTTTGGTTACTTCAGTTCCCTTAAAGTTCTGATTTTCTAATTTCTATCCATCATTCTATGAAATTTATTTTATCGCTTTTTCTCCTTTTGTACTGTACGGTTTCATTTTCTCAAGATTACTATCAGGCAGATATTATTATTTATGGGGGCACTTCTGCGGCCATTACTGCTGCAGTTCAAGCCAAAAAGCTTGGGAAATCGGTTATTGTCGTATCTCCTGACCAGCATTTAGGAGGCCTATCTTCTGGAGGCTTAGGTTTTACCGATACGGGGAATAAATCTGTGATAGGCGGACTTGCTCGTGAATTTTACCATCGGGTTTATCTTCATTATCAAACCGATTCTGCCTGGAAATGGCAAAAGCGAGAAGAATATGGGAATAAAGGTCAGGGAACTCCGGCTATGGATGGAGAAAATCGCACGATGTGGATTTTTGAACCGCATGTTGCGGAGGGGATTTTTGAAGATTTTGTGGCAGAAAACTCCATTTTAGTCATGCGTGATGAATGGTTAGACCGAACTACAGGTGTACGAAAGGAGGATGGTAGAATCAAATCAATTAAAACCCTTTCAGGGAAAGTATTTGAAGGGAAAGTATTTATTGACGCAACCTATGAAGGAGATCTGATGGCCGCTGCAGAAGTGAGCTACCATGTCGGTCGCGAATCGAATGCTACCTATGGGGAAACCTGGAATGGCGTTCAAATTGGGGTTTATCAGCATAGACATTATTTCAAAAAACCGGTGAGTGCGTATCAAATTCCAGGAGATCCCACGAGTGGCCTTTTGCCAGAAATTTCATCAAAACCTCCCGGTGTAAATGGACAAGGAGACACTAGAATTCAAGCGTATACTTTTCGACTGGCCATGAGTAAAAACCCAGCTAATCGAGTTCCTTTTGAAAAACCAGAGAACTATGACCCTGCACGGTATGAGCTATTGGCGCGTGTGTATGAGACTGGATGGGACGAGACTTTCGATAAATTCGATCCCATTCCAAACCTAAAGACCGATACTAACAATCATGGGCCTTTTAGTACGGATTATATTGGCAAAAACTACGAATACCCTGAGGCAAGCTATTCAGAAAGAGAGGCTATCATAAAGGATCATGAGATCTATCAAAAGGGTTTACTTTATTTTCTTTCCCATGATCCACAGGTTCCCCAAAAAGTCAGAGATAAAATGGCTCAATGGGGATTGGCAAAGGATGAATTTAAAGATAATGGGAATTGGCCACATCAGATCTATGTCCGTGAAGCAAGAAGGATGATAGGGGGTTATGTGATGACGGAACACGATGTTTTGGGTGATAAAGAAGTGCCTCAGCCTATAGGAATGGGCTCTTACTCGCTTGATTCTCATAATGTCCAACGTTTTGTGACTGAAGACGGTATGGTTCAAAATGAAGGAGATATAGGCGTTCACCCGAAAAATCCTTATTCCATTTCCTATGGTACGCTAATTCCAAAAAAATCTGAATGCGAAAATTTGCTGGTGCCGGTTTGTGTTTCGAGTTCTCATACAGCTTTTGGGTCGATCCGAATGGAGCCTGTATTTATGATTCTAGGGCAGTCAGCTGCAGCAGCTGCAGTCTTAGCGATTGATGGTGGACTTTCTGTTCAGGATATTTCATACCCAAAGCTTGAATCGATTTTACTTCAAGAAAATCAGATTTTATCTTTGGAGTATTGAAAAGCCTATTCAAACTCCGAGATCGCAAACCATTAAAAGTAATGGTTCTAGGTCTATTCAGAATTACAAAACTTTTAAAATTCACTTGTGTAATTAAGGATAGTTTATTAAACTTTTCTAGCTCGATTCTCACTATTCATTTTTTAAAAAAAAACTCATCCCTGATCAACTCTATTTCATCACATTTATTTGTTTTACAAATAAGGATAAAATATATTAGATTCATATTTGTAAAAGTAATAGAAACAAGAAATGAAGGGATATCATTTAGGAGAGCTGGAAGAGTTAGTTTTGCTTACAGTAGGTATTCTGGATCAAGAGGCTTATGGAGTCTCTGTTTTGGAAGAAATTAAAAACCAAACTGGGCGAAAGGTAAATATCAGTGCAATTCATACTGTTTTGAATCGCTTGGAGGAAAAGGGATTTTTAGATTCTCAAATGGGTGGAGCCACTGAAGAAAGAGGAGGTCGACGTAAGCGGCTCTTTCGAATCTCCGCAAGTGGAAGATCGGCCATTACCGAAATCAGAACTTTACGAAATAAGCTTTACGATCAGATTCCGCCTCTTTCTTTAGATTTTTCTCATGGATACTAAGCGGAAGTATTTCCCTCCAAAATGGGCAGATCGGTTCCTTGAGTTTTACTGTGTGCCTTTTAAGTTGGAACAGATTCAGGGCGATGCTTATGAGTTATTTTACCTAAATCTCGAAGACAGAGGCCTGGCTTATGCTCGGTTTAGGTATTGGATTCATGTCCTGAGCTTTTTCAGATGGAGTAATATCAAGCGTACAAAAACCAACTATTACACTTCAAATTCCACTGCCATGTTTAAAAATTACCTTAAAATCGGATGGAGGAATCTCCTCAAACAGAAAGCCACCACTTTTATTTCGGTCTTTGGGCTAGCCAGCGCGGTAGGTTGCTGCCTAGTAGCATATCTCTTTATAGCCAACATTTGGTTTAAAGGGATGCTACAACCCAATAAGAATGAAATCTATCAGTTGACCTATACGATTGATGAGGAAGAAGGTAAGGTTACCTACGGCACTGTAGCAGAACCAATTGCTGAATTACTCTCAAATGAATTTACTCAAATAAAATCCCAAAGTAGGGTAAAGCAAGGGTTGCCAATTTTGATCTATCAAACTGAAAGCTTCTACCAGCGCGTAAATTATGTTGACCCCGGCTTCATGGATATGTTTGTGTATCGCATGGAGTATGGCTATCCGCAAGCATTGACTGAGCCGGATCAGGTGATCTTGACTTTTGAGCTTTCAGAGAAGTTATTTGGTGATACGCATCCTGTCGGCCAAGAGATCAGCCTGGTGACTGATGGAGAAGAGAAACGATATAAGGTAGGTGGAGTGATGAAAAAGTTGAATGATATGGAAATATTCAATTTTGATCTTTTGGTAAATTTGGAATCTATCGAATCGGAAAAGCCACAAGTCTCTTTGAAACAATCTTGGGATGCTGAACTATGGACTTTTGTACAATTGGAGAAAGGTGTGAACCCTGCAGAACTTCAAGCTGGTTTAGCCTCAATAAAAAAACGACAAAACGAAATCAATTCGGGAAACCCTTACCTCAGTTTGGATTTAATTGCCTATACCGATTTGGTGTATCAAATCGGGAAAATTGAAAAAGGTGTGCGGAATTTTTTAGGATTGGGCCCGCAGATTTTGTTAGGAGCAATAGGACTATTTATTCTGATTTTGGCAGTTTTCAATTACATCAATATTTCTATTTTGATGGCTTCTAGGCGACTAAAGGAAATCGGTGTTCGAAAAGTTATTGGAAGTCGGAGAGGACAATTAATCGCACAGTTTTTAAGTGAGAATCTAATCGTTTGTTTTTTCGCGTTATTCATCGGTTGCCTTTTGGCAATATTTGTATTGCTCCCGGGTTTCAATCAGGTCGCTTCGAAAAGTCTGAAGCTCGACTTGCTTCATGACCCCTACTTATGGATGTTTTTGATCGGATTGATGGGATTCATCACTTTAGTATCCGGTCTTTATCCCGCTGTTTTTGTATCAGGTTTTAAGCCGGTGACTATCTTAAATGGTAATCAGAAATTGGGATCTAAGAGCTTTATGACGAGTGTGTTACTTACTTTTCAATTTACGCTAGCAATCATCAGCATTGTGGCTGGTGTTGCATTTCTCCAAACTAACTACCTCAATGAAAATCGGGACTGGGGCTATGATAATTCGGATAAAATTATTGTGAATGTACCTGATACGAAAGCATATTTCACTCTGAAGGATCAAATTTCAGCCATTGCTTCAGTAAAAGAAGTGAGTGGAAGTGAAAATTTTATAGGTAATGGGGCTGAGGAAAAAGAAGTGACATATCAAGAGCAAAAGTATGAGGTGGATTACCTAGAAGCGGAGGCAAATTATGCAGAGGTTCTTGAGTTAAGATTGATTTCGGGAAGATTTTTGAATTCAAATCTAGTCTCTGATCAGACGCAATCCTTGCTAGTCAATGAGCGATTTATGACAGAATTGGGATTGAGTTTTCCAGTAGAAGAATCGATTGTTTTGGATTCTGTAAATTATCAGATTGTGGGTGTAGTTGAAGATTTTCATATGACTTTCTTCCAGCGGCCAATTGTACCGATGGTCATTCGTTCTGGTTCTGATTCTATTTATAACTACCTGACGCTCCAAATGAGCCCTGGAACTGCACTTTCAGCCATGGATTTGGTGAAGAAAACCTGGCGAGAGGCGATTCCCGCAGGACTATTTGAAGGCAAGCTTCAGGCAGATGTTTTTGAGCGTGAGTTTTCCGATGTGCGAGGTATCCAACACATCATCATTTTTGCGGCCGTTTTGGCTGTGATTCTGGCTGCAATGGGTTTGTTTGGACTAGTTTCTTTGAATATGAATTCGAGGATCAAAGATTTCTGTGTACGGAAAGTATTCGGTGCAGGGACGAATGAACTGACTAGAAAACTATTCAAGCGCTATCTCATCAGTTGGGGAATTGCTTCGATTCTAGGAGGATGCTTAGCCTTTGTGATGGTGAATCAATTCCTAGATAGCTTTTTTGCGTTTCATTCTGGGGTCGGTTTTATTCCACTCACCACAGGTTTGTTGGGATTGCTTTTGGTGATAGGTCTTACGGTGAGTTCACAAATCTTCAAAGTAATGAAGGCAAATCCAGCGGACATTTTGAAATCGGAATAAGATTAACTTAAACCCAGAAACAATGCAAGTGGATTTTGACGCTAAGGAAAGTCTTTTGGTTTATACTATTGATGGGGTAATTGATAAATCGTTTATGGATGAATTGAGGGCTTTTCAGTCAAGGTTGGAACCAGATCAAAAGCTAAGAGTTCTGGTTATTGTCCCGCAATTCGGGGGATATAGAAGTTTTGCAGCAGCAAAGTCAGCTTTTTTATTTGATTCTAAAATACTTCCTCATTTGACTAATTATGTGATGGTAACTTATCTTAGATGGCTTCAATATCTAATCAAAATGATCGGTCTATTCTTTCCGAAGATTGAATTCACGACTTTTGACTTAGATCAAAGGGAGCTTGCTTTAAAGTGGTTGAAAAAATAAAAGCCATCCGAATAATCGGATGGCTTGTGGGCCCACTTGGAATCGAACCAAGCACCTACTGATTATGAGTCAGTTGCTCTAACCGAATGAGCTATAGGCCCTTTTCCCTTTTCATGATTTTTAGCCTGATTTGGCTTGAAACCTTGGTTTTGGGAGTGCAATGTTACATATTTGAAGGGATATTCACAACCCCAATTTCGAATGAAAAAAACGCTAGACGCGGACTTTTTAATTTTTGACCTAGGCAATGTCATCATTGACATAGATTACCGAGGCTCGATCAACCGAATCAAACAGGAACTTCCAGAGTCAATTCACCCTAAAGTCGATACCTTTTATCTCACTGATTTTCATAAAGAATACGAAAAAGGAAGGATAAATTCTTCACAGTTCAGAGATGAAGTTCGGACCTATTTTGGAGTAGATTGGGAAGATCAAAAAGTTGATTTTTTATGGAATAGTTTACTTGGAAAAATTCCTGGAGAAAGATTAAAATTGGTTAAAAAACTTAGAGAAAATTTTCAGGTAGGAGTCCTTAGCAACACAAATCTCATTCATATTCTCGGAGTAAATGAAATCTTGAAGACAGATCACGGATTGGAAAATTTTGATCCGATATTTGACTGGGTGTTTTTGAGTCATGAAATGGGGTTGTCCAAACCAAGTCTGGAGATCTACGAAAAAATGGTTAATGATTTACATACCACTGCCGACAGGGTGATCTTTTTCGATGACTTGGCAGAGAATGTAAGTGGTGCTCGAGAAGTAGGTATTCAGGCAGTTCATGTGACTGGGCCTCAGGTTATTTTTGACTACTTCAAAGATGTATAGCGGCAAAGAATACCTAAAACACGGCCTGTTATTTATAATCACCTTAATCTTCACCACTTTTGCGGGCGGGGAATGGGTCTATGGTAAATCCATCATAGCCTCCGGTGATGATTTTCTTACTTTGGAATACTTCTGGAAGTCGATGGCTTATTCCATTCCATTCATAGGAATCTTGCTGATTCATGAACTTGGGCATTTCTTTACTTCCATTTACCATAAGGTAAAATGTACCTTGCCTTTCTTTATTCCAGGCTGGCTTGGGTTTATTGGAGCTCCGTCTATAGGAACATTTGGAGCGGTGATTCAGATGAAAGGCTATGTGAATAGCCGTAAAAAATTCTTTGATATAGGAGTAGCGGGTCCATTAGCAGGTTTTGTGATTGCATTGGGGGTACTGGCTTACGGATTTATGACCTTGCCTGAGCCAGAATATATTTATTCCATTCATCCTGAATATGCAGATCCTGACTTCCAAGGGTATGGCGAGGAAGTATTAGAATTTGAATTGGGTGATAATTTATTGTTTAATGGGATGGGGAGGCTTTTAGCTGATCCTAATCGACTTCCTGAGATGTCTGAGATGATTCATTATCCCTATCTTTTTGCCGGCTATTTGGCCTTGTTTTTTACTGCATTGAATTTACTTCCGATAGGCCAGTTAGATGGAGGTCATGTGATTTTTGGGCTATTCCCGAGAAAACATCGTGAAATATCATTGACAGCTTTCACACTATTTATTGGATATGCTGGTATAGGAATTATAAGCCCTTTTTTACCCCCTGAAGAACTGATTTTTCGAATTCCCCTTTACTTAGGTTTTCTGTATATCTGTTATTCTAAATCCGGATTACAACTCCAGTCTAGAATTGCTTTAATTTTATCTTTGGCAGCATTTCAATATTCGGTTGCCTTTTTCCAGCCTGACTGGGAAGGTTATCAAGGCTGGTTATTTTATAGTTTCTTACTTGGAAGAGTGATGGGGGTTTCACATCCAGAAGTGTCGGGGCACCAGCCTTTGGATAAAAAAAGGCAAGCCATTGGTTGGCTCGCCATTATTATTTTCATTCTTTGCTTTTCTCCACGACCCTTTATTTTCGAATAGGGGCGAAGAGGACTTACATATTTCGATAAGCCATAATGCCACCCAGTGTATTTCTTACTTGAGTAAAACCCTTAGAGGTTAAGAAGTTTTTAGCGTTTCCGCTTCTTGCTCCTGATCGGCAATGGATGATAATTTCGGAGTTTTTATAATCTTCCAATTCATCTAACCGATTGGGTAATTCGCCCAAAGGGATGTTTTTTGCACCTAGATTATCCTCTTCATATTCCCATTCTTCTCTTACATCGAGAAATAAGAATTTGTCTTTATTGTCTAATCTTTTTTTCAGGTCCTGTACAGTGATATCTTCCATAAGTTTTATTTAACTAATATTCTGAATGATTCGATTCCATTTTCTCGAGCGACATTAATGACATAAATCCCAGGTCGCTGTCCTTTAAAATTAACAATTTCTCCATTGGTTGTGAGTTCTCTCTCTAAAAATATCTCTCTACCGAAAGAATCAAAGATCCTGATTTGGCCAAAAGCACCTTCTACATTTAAGAAATTTTCAACTGGATTTGGAAAAATTCTCAAATTTTCGTCTGGAATTTCACTTTGTTCAAAGGGAGCAGACAAGCTAATATGTGGGCGGATCATCAGTGAGCCTTTCACTTCTTCATTTTGCGCCCACGCACCTGCCACATTGTAATAAATTCTGTCACCAAAGTCATTGGTTTTGTCTAACCCTACAAAAATAAAATCATTGGTAAACTGAGCAAATCCAATATAATATGTTCCAGTGACCCTGATGTTTGTGTCCAAAGAATAATAGATGAATTTCTCGTTTGCCTCCTTTACCGGTATCAAGTCTTCTCTTCTGAATATCGGGTCTTCGTCCAGCTCCTTCCAGATATAAATATCTATGGCTTGATTAGCCTGTCGAGGATTAGTGAAATTAATAGAAATACCTTTAATGAAAACTTCTTCGGGTGTTTGATATTCTACCGCCAAAAACCCTGATTTCTGGTTGATTCCTGCCGCATAATCTGCCGAGCCATTATCATAAGCAAAGAAATCACGAACGGGGAAATAGGATCGAACCGTATCGTTAGCCCTAAAATCGACGTCCTCAAATCTCGTGGTATCTCCGGCAATAACATTAAATAAAAAATCGTCTCCCGAAGTTAATTCTGTGATGATTGCCAATTCAGTTTCTTCGCCGGGGACAGGAAATCCATCAAAAATTCTACTTTCAAAAACACGTCGCTCATTTGAATTTGGTACTGGGTTGAAAGGAGTATTAGCGTTAATTGAAAAGATGGAATTGTCAGTAGTGTCAAGAGCTAAAATGGTGTATTCCATCGCTCGAAATCTATTCTCAAGGTTTAAGAATTCATTTTCAATAGTGGACCATACACCATTTTGGTTTCCTTCCAATAATGCTAGTGGATATGCTCCATAATCAGCTAATCTAAGCTCATTTCTACGAGTCAAACTTCGGTCTGGGAAATTGACTTCATTTTCAGTTCTTCCAGTATTAAAAAAAACATAATCAACCAACCAGCTATCGAAAGGTCCGGAAAGTCTGCCTTGCGTAAAAAATCGAAACTGGAAATTATCGTGTTGGAAGTCAGGGGTTACTTGAATCGACTCCTGCGAGAAATTTTCCCGGTCTAATGATACTCCCCCAAACTGTCTCCATACTGTAATCCAATTTCCTTCCGGATTTAAGAATTGAAGAATTAACTGATCATTTTCATCCGGTAATTCTCCTCTTCCACCGGCTTGCCAAAAGAAGCTAATGAAAAGACTATTTTGATCTATTTGGCTTATAGTGCTAAGATCAAATGGTTTGGACGTTACTTGATCTGCATCTCCTTGTTCTGTCTGTTGTAAAGAGTATGGGCTGCCATTTTGATCCACTCCATCAAATAGAAGCATTCCTATTGAAGGAGCATTTAATCCGATAGTTTCCGTATAGGAAGTACCAGAAAAAGTCCATTTCAAAGTATCCAAACCTCCGGAAAAATCATCCCAGAAGGGGAGCCTATTTCCATTTTGAATTCTACTCCCAAATTCGTTTGGTGAAAAGGACTTTATTTTGGTATTTGGAATTGGAGCAAACTCCACAAACTGGGCTTGAGCCAGATTTACGATTCCCAAACTCATCATGAGTCCAAGTAATCGAAAAATGTGAAGTTTAAATTCCATTCAATTAAAATTTTTCTTTCGAAATCCAGAGTTCAATCAACTCGCCAGTTTTGACTTGCATATCTGAGGTAGGTGATTGTTTAAATACTTTTCCTGAAGGAACGGTGTCATTTTCAATAAAGTATTTTTCGCCAATTCGAAGACTTGATCCCAAAATCAAAAACTCCGCATCGATTTCGTCCATTCCGATCAGGTTAGGGACCGTCAAAATTTGATTTCCAAGACCATCACCTACAGTAAGGTCTATTCTGGCCCCTTTTGGAATCTCTGCTCCCTCCTTAATATCAACACCTTGGTATTTTTGTCCTAATACCACATTAATCCCAATATCCGGTACATAGATGATCTCACCACGTTCTAGTCCCATATTAGCTAATATTTCCTGAGCATTTTTAAGTGGATTATTGATCAAATTTGGCATTTTGAGCATGGGGGCATTTCGAGCGTTTAGCGTAAGGTAAATCCTTCTCCCACTTTTTACCTGACTATTAGCCTCAGGGATTTGCTTCAAAATTGCCAAAGGCTTTTCATCCGTACTGAAACTTGAGTCTACAGAAACCTGATATTGCAAGCCTGATTTGGAGAGTATTTCGACCCCTTCGTCAAAGGTGTATCCTGATAAATCCGGAACAGATACTGTTTCACCATGATTGGTGTACATTGGTAGATACACTTTTAAAAAAAGGAAGCCTAATAAAATGGTCAATCCAAAAATGATGGATAGTGTGATGATTATTTTTTTCAAAGCCTTATGGAGTCGTATTCGTTTGAAATTAAGTAAGCTAAAGATATTGGGAATTTTGAATCCTACCAACGAAGGAGTTTTCAAAAACTGATAATTTCACCTTTCAAAAAATAAGCCGAAGTGGTTTTCTTCGGCTTATTTTGACTTTAATTAATAATTAATCTCCTGGTATCCCGGACTGTATCACTAGTGATTTTAATTATAAATACTCCGGGGGAAAATAGTGATGTGCTGAAGGAATAGGTTTGGTTTAAAGTATTTGGATACTCAATTTCCTGAACAACAGCTCCAGTACTGGAAATGATTTGTATTGTAACTGTTTCCAGTCTAGATAAGTTAAATGCGATATTAAAGAATTCTGTTGCTGGGTTTGGATATAATATCGTCATGCCCTCAGATGGAATTACCGGATTTGGATTGGCGCTTAGGAATAGCTCGACATTATCGAGAAAGAGTGGAGAATCTGTTTCTGAACCTCCTTCAAGAACGAAAGCTAATCGAACTTGATTTTTACCTACCCCTGCAAATTCTGTAAGGTTTACATATTTTCTGATGTAGTCGTTGGCATTGTTTGGATTTGCTTCGCCTATCTCTACAGTAGAAAGTTCGGCTCCCGTAGCTGACCATACTTCAGTATAATTCTCACCAGCATTGTCACTGGCGAGGAGTTTTAATTTTGTTTGCGAACTTACCTGTCCTACAGCATAGTCGAAGAAAACACTTGCTTGACTGCTAACTGTTAAATCAAAAATCTGTGTTCCTAACCAATAGGAATTATCATTCTTCAAAGTTTGAACTCTAGCGACATTGCTAGGACCATTCCCATTTGTGACAGCAAATACGGTCCAAGAAGTAGAATTTTCCTGCGGATTTATCGCCAGCCAAGGATTGAGTTGCGAGCTATTGTTGAAATTCTCTCTCCAAGGGACAATCGTAGTGGATCGATCTTCTAGCGCATAAGATCTAAAACTATCTGCGTTCCCAGCGTTTTGATCGAAATTAGGCTCAAATACAGTGAAGTCTAGTCTGTTTACACCTTCTGTTGTAGTGTTATCCCCTGTAAGATTAAAGGTTTCACCACCGCTTACAGCATTTCCGCTCGCAATAAAGGTTTGAGTAGTAGCTCCATTTGTACTTCTGGAAAACAGGAATTTAGAAACAGGAAGATTCCCCGTGTTTCTCAGTTGGATAATTTCATTTTCATGTGTCCCGTCAGAGATAGGAGCAGGGACAAGCAACTCCTCAATTTTCAATTCGTAATTTAATTCTTCTGTCGGAGAAATTCTAATATTTTTTAGATAAACATTATTCCCGTATGCATTCTCATTAATTATTGCTATTCGGACTGAACCGAGGTCTGCATAGGCTGCAAGATTTACAATTTCAGTTCTAAACTGACTGGACTCCGTAGGGATAAATTCATCCAATAGTGCGGGGGAGGTTTCCAGGCGTTGGCCACTTTTTGAATAAGTGGAATTTGCAATATCGAATGTATTGCCGCAATCCTGAGAAACTGCCACGATCAATCGGTCTTGAAAACCTTGTTGGTTGTAAGGTGCGTGAGCCATTTCAAAAACCAATTGGGCATTTGGAAATTCATTTAAATTAATGATCGGAGAAATAAAATAATCAAGCTGCCCAGGGCCTTCGTATTCATAGTTTCGAATATAAATCATCTCCTCTGCCTCACCTGATATTTGCAGAGATGTTCTTTCCCATCCAAAGTTGTTGTCTGGGTTTTTGATTGTCCATGGATTTGGAAAGTCGGAAAATGAAAATGAATAAGGTAGGTCTATTGAGTTCTGTAAAATCGGGTTTACAGTTTTTACATTGTTATCAGCATTTTGATCAGTTTGATCATTCACTTGTGTGATTCTAAATTCAATTGCATTTTGGTCAGCAACTAAATTGAAGGGGCTAAATGAAAATAAAGCACTTTCTCCGGTTGTTAGCGAAAAAGTGAATCTTTTACTTTCAATCAAGTTTCCATTTTGACGAAGTTCCACTCTTCCTGAAGTAAGAAGATTGTTTCCAGCATTCAAAAGCTCAATTTGTGGGTTGATTTCAATTCCACAAGCAAAGTCTGAAGGTTCAATTACTCTTGAAATAGCTAGATCAAGGTCAACTAATTCTGGTGAAATTGTCGCCCGATTATTCACTAACGTTATTCTTCTTGGGCTATTAGCCAAAACCACATTAAATCTTTCGATTTGACCTTTGGTGAAAAGATTCATACACGCATCAGGAGTGTAATCCATGTAGTTCTGAATCATATCATTAGAATCACAACTGAACCTTGAAGGATTTGCGGTGCATGAATTGTTGGAATTATCCTGAAGTGGTGTATCAGTCACAAAATCATCTACTCCACAACCACCATCTCCCCAAATATGCCTCAGACCGAAATAATGGCCTACTTCATGAGTTGCAGTTCTTCCTAAAGAGGCTGAAATAGCACTTCCTCCGACACCAAAAAATCTATAATCAATGGTAACCCCATCAGTAATACTAGAGAAGGGAGGGAAATTTAAACCTGGTAAATCTGACACTGGAAAAGAGGCGTAGCCAATAAATGGCTGAACGAGCGGTACAACCCATATATTCATATAAGTTGCAGGATCCCATTGGGATAATTGACCTATAATTGTGGCATCGTCTGGGGAATAGCTGGTTTTGGTGCCTTGGACACGAACTATCCCGTCTGTAGGCAGTCCTGAAGGGTCTTGTTTTGCTAGAACAAACTCAATATTTGCATCGCCAGCTGCGGGAAGGAATTCAGCTGGAGTTTGGCTTGCGTCAGCGTTTAATCTTCTAAAATCCTCATTAAGGATTCTTATTTGTTCTTCAATCTGACTTAGTGGAATATTCGTCCCATTGCCAATTTCTTGCCCATTGTGAATAACGTGAACTACCACAGGGATCAATCTTACTTCTTCATTGATTTTTGCTAAAATCTGTGGCTGACTTTTAGCGATCTCAATTTTCCCATCAATCCAAGACTCAAAAAATGTCTTTGAGCCAAAATATCCCATCTCCTTCTCAAGTTTTGCTTCGAGAATTCCATGACCACATTTTTCATTGTGATCATGGGTGGTCGTGTTGCTAAGATTTCCTGTGACGTTGACAGTTTGGAATTGCTGAGCATCAGCTTCACTAAAAAATATAACTACTCCTAGAAATAGGAAAATGGTTTTTTTTAAAAACCCAAACAGTTTGTTCATCAAGAGGAGAGATTAGGCTTCTGTGAGATTAACTGCTTCTACTCTGACGATTTCGGGAATAGCTCTTTTAATTGCTTCTTCTACTCCAGCTTTTAGTGTCATGGTAGACATAGGGCAGGAACCGCAATTCCCAAGCATTTCTATTCTTAGAACCCGATCTTCTGTCAACTCTACTATCCGAACATTCCCTCCATCCGCCTCCAAATAAGGTCTTATGGTGTCAAGTGCGAATTCGATTTGTTCTCTTAGTTCTGTTGTCATTTTTTCAATTATCCTTTTATCTCTACTACCTCGGTTTTGCCTTGTGAGGCATTTCTGATGGCGACTTGGCTTGCAACTGCTTGTGCCAAATTCATGTATGCATCTTGAGTTAATCCTTTTTTCATCACAGCCGGAAATCCGGTATCTCCGCTCTCGCGGATGCTTTGAATAATTGGCACTTCTCCCAGAAAAGGCACACTGTATTTCTCTGCTAATCTTCTACCTCCTTCTTTGCCAAACAGGTAGTATTTATTGTCTGGTAGCTCTTCGGGTGTAAAATAAGCCATATTTTCAATAACACCTAAAACGGGAACATTAATTTGTGGCTGTCTGAACATTGATAATCCCTTATTAGCATCTGCAAGAGCGACTTTTTGTGGAGTGGTCACGATTACTGCGCCAGTTACAGGTAAGGTCTGCACCATGGTCAAGTGGATATCGGAAGTTCCGGGAGGTAAATCGATAAGCAGGTAGTCAAGTTCTCCCCATTCGACATCAGAGATGAATTGTCGCAATGCCGAACTCGCCATTGGTCCCCGCCAAACTACTGCACTATCTGTTGGAGTTAAGAATCCAATAGACATCAGTTTTACTCCGTATTGGGAAATAGGGATAATTGTATTCTTTTCTCCAATTTTTTTAACAGCAGGCTGCTCCCCTTCCACATTAAACATAGTCGGAATGGAAGGTCCCGAAATATCTGCATCTATCAGTCCTACTTTTGCTCCAGTTTGTGCCAGGGCAACGGCCAAATTGACAGCTGTCGTAGACTTTCCAACACCACCTTTGCCAGAGGCAATCGCGATAATATTTTTCACCTGAGGAAGGATAGGGGTCGCATTTCTGATAGTAGTCACTTCTGAGGTCATGTTCAGATCCCAGTTGATGCCCGTCCCAAAGTCTTTTTCCAATTCTTCTAGGCAATTATTCTTGATCACCTCTTTCAGAGGACAAGCCGGAGTGGTAAGTACGACATTGAAGCGAACAGTATTCCCCTCTATTTCAATTTTTTGAATCATACCAAGGGTCACTAGATCTTTTTTCAAATCTGGATCTTGTACTCTTGAAAGGGATTTTAGGATTGAGTCCTGTGTTAATTGCATGGGTAATGTGGAAATTTTTCGCAATTTAGAGCATCTCATGCTCTTTATGAAGCGACATTTTAAATGTATGAGAATTAACTTAGGGATAGAGGAAATAGTTCTGCGAGATTTGTTTAAGATTAAATCGCCTAGCGACTAACTTTGTTCTAACAAATAATTTATGGGAATCAGTAAGCTTACCACGGATAAGGTTAAAGAACGCATGGACATCGCAGAGGTGGTCGGTGACTATGTTCCTTTGAAAAAGAAAGGCCAAAACCTTTGGGCTTGTTGTCCATTTCATGGTGAAAAAACACCTTCTTTCTCGCTTTCCCCGGCCAAGCAGATTTATAAATGTTTCGGTTGTGGTAAAGCTGGTGACCCGATTCAATTTATAATGGATATCGAGGGGGTCGGGTTTCAGGAAGCGATCCGACACCTTGCCGAAAAGTATGGGATCGAGGTTGAGGAAGATCAAGATCGTACTCCAGAACAAGATCAGGCCCAAAATGAGCGGGAAAGTCTTTTTATTGCTTTAGGTTTTGCAAGAGATTTTTTTGTTAAGAATCTGCAATCTGATGAAGGAAGATCCATCGGACTGAGTTATTTCAAAGAGCGGGGCTTTACACCTTCTATTATCGAGAAATTCGACTTAGGATATGCTCTTGATGGATGGGATAATATGTTGAAGGCTGCAAAGTCAGCAGGTTTTCAAGAAGATATCCTTCTCAAAGCTGGCTTGGTTTTACAAAAGGAAGGAGATCCATCGAGGATTTATGATCGATTTCGAAACCGGGTAATTTTCACGATTCACAATATCAGCGGAAAGCCGATAGGCTTTGGTGCAAGGATTCTTACGAAAGACAAAAATCAACCCAAATATATCAACTCCCCTGAAACTCCAGTCTATCACAAAAGTGATGTGCTTTATGGGATGTTTCAGGCAAAAAAAGCAATTCGGGACAAGGACAACTGCTTTTTGGTAGAAGGCTATACGGATGTGGTATCCATGCATCTTTCCGGTATAGAGAATGTGGTAGCCTCCTCTGGAACCTCTCTTACCGACGGACAGATTAAATTGATCAAGCGATTTACCAATCAAGTGACAGTTCTTTATGATGGAGACTCTGCCGGGATTAAAGCTTCGTTGAGAGGAATTGATTTGCTTTTGGAAGGAGGGCTTAATGTAAAAGCAGTGGTTTTTCCAGATGGAGAAGATCCAGACAGTTACTCTAGGAAGGTTGGTTCTGAAGCATTTCAAGCTTATTTGGCCTCAAATAGTCGTGATTTTATAGGTTTTAAAATTGGACTCTATCAGGAAGAATATGCCAAAGACCCTATTCGCAAAGCAGAGGTAATCAGAGAAGTGGTATTAAGCATTGGAAAAATACCTGATCCGATTATTCGATCGGTTTATGCTAAAGAAGCTTCTAATTTATTGGAAATTGAGGAAGAGATTATTCATGCAGAATTGAATAAATCTATTCTAAAAACGCAAAAAGATTTTTACAATAAGCAGAAGCAGGAAATTGAGGCAGAGGAAGCTATTCAAGAAATTCTTCCTACAGAAATTGAAACTTCTTTTGAAGAGATTCTTCGAATTCAAGAAAGAGAAATGGTTCGGATATTGGTGAATTATGGAACCCAAAAGCTGTCCGAGCAAGAAATTTCCTTATCAAGTTACCTTTTGTCTGAAACAGAAGATTTAGAATTCAGTACTCCGGTTTATGCTCGTTTGTTGAAACTGTACAGATATGCTTTGGTAAAAGGACTAATTCCCACAGTGGAGTATTTTATTGGTCTAGGAGATCAAGAGATCCAAAAAGAAGTGATTGATTTGGTTACTATGCGCCACGAAGTATCCGTTCACTGGGCCGACAAGCATCAAATAATCATTAATAAGGAGTCGGATGATTTATCATTGACAGGGTACAAAACTATATTAAGGCTCAAGCGGAAAATGGTTCAGAAGATGATGGAAGAGGCAAAGCTGAAACTGAAAAACGCAGAAATGGAAAAATTGCCTGACCAACAAATTATTGGTTTTCAGGAGCTTTATTTTGAATTGAAAAAAGTCCAATTGGAGATAGATAGAGAGCTGGGAATTGTGATTGGTTGAAACCAAACTTTATTTGGTGTAATCCTGTTTTAAACTGAAAGCGTGTAAATTTGCACCTCCAATTAGAAAATGTAAACCCAAGTTTTGTGGAAAATATAATTCTTGATCCGATTGAAGATGCAATCGAAGCGATCAAAAAAGGAGAAGTAATCATTGTAGTAGATGATGAGGATCGTGAAAATGAGGGTGATTTTGTATGCGCTGCAGAATCTATTACTCCTGAGATCGTCAATTTCATGGCAACTCATGGGAGAGGTTTGATCTGTGCACCATTGATAGAAGACCGCTGCGAACAGCTTGGTCTGGAGTTGATGGTAGGAAGTAATACAGCAGCATTTGAGACGCCATTTACCGTTTCTGTTGATCTTGTGGGACATGGTTGTACAACTGGTATTTCAGCATCTGACCGTGCTAAGACAATCAAAGCTTTGGTTGATGATTCAATTCATCCTTCTGAATTAGGTAAGCCCGGACATATCTTCCCATTGAAAGCAAAAAGAGGAGGAGTTCTTCGAAGAGCAGGCCATACCGAAGCGGCAATAGATTTAGCTAGATTAGCTGGCTTTTCTCCTGCAGGAGTATTGGTAGAGATCATGAATGAAGATGGATCTATGGCTAGACTTCCGGATTTAGTGCATGTCGCAAAGAAGTTCAACCTGAAACTTATCTCTATTAAAGATTTGATCGCATATCGATTAAAAAATGAATCGTTGATCAAACGAGAGATAGGAGTCGAGTTACCTACAACATATGGTGATTTTGATTTGATTGCGTTTCGTCAGACCAATACCGAAGAGATTCACATGGCCTTGATCAAAGGCACATGGACAGAAGAAGAGCCGATTATGGTTCGTGTTCATTCGTCTTGTGCTACAGGAGATATTTTTGGGTCTTGTCGTTGTGATTGTGGCCCCCAACTTCACAATGCCATGAAGATGGTAGAGGAAGAAGGAAAAGGAGTGATTTTATATATGAATCAGGAGGGAAGAGGAATAGGCTTGATTAATAAATTGAAAGCTTACAAACTTCAGGAGCAAGGAATGGATACGGTACAAGCTAATTTGGCTTTAGGTCTTCCAATGGATAGTAGAGATTATGGAGTAGGAGCTCAGATATTACGTGACTTGGGCGTTTCCAAGATTCGTTTGATCTCAAATAATCCAAAGAAAAGAGTTGGACTTCTTGGATATGGTTTGGAGATCGTAGAGCAGCTTCCAATCGAAATAGTTCCAAATCCTCATAATGAGCGATATCTTCAAACAAAAAGAGATAAAATGGGGCATAATATTTTAAAGTAGAATGCTGTTTTATTGACCAAAGTCAAAGATTTCTAAATGCATTCAATAAACTGCTTTAATATAATTACGTAGAACAGGGAATGATGAAAAGTACGATAGTCAAAATTTGGATATTAGCCTTTCTCCTAGTGTTAGGAGCAGGAGCGGTATCTGCGCAAAATCAATTTCCTTCGCAAATTTTCCACAAGGGAAATATTTATGGCACGGATGGACAAGTATATTCTGGCTTGGTAAAGTACGATTTAGTAAATAACCTTGTCCAGCTTCAGAACGAAACCATCACTACCTTCACCGCCTCCAATGTCTCATATTTTGAGATTTTTGACGAGGTATTCGGAGGACTTCGAAAGTTTTACTCTTTGCCCTATGCACTTAATGGAGATTATGAGACACCTATTTTCTTTGAGGTCCTTACCGAAGGGGAAAATGTAGCACTACTTTGTAGAGAATATATTGCAACCGATTCTCGAAATATGGGTGCAATGAATACCATGGGCATGAATCCTTTTTGGGGTCCACCGACTATGATTGGATATCGATTGGCGTTCAATTATTACTTTTTCAAAAATGGATCTATAGATCGATATAGCCTCAAGAAAAAAGACCTCTTTGATATGCTCACCGGTCATGATGAAGAAATTAGTCTTTTTATGCGAAAAAACCGATTAGAACACGATAAGCGAGGAGATTTACTCCGCATCACAGCTTATTACAATGAACTCAACAAAAACTAATGTCAAAGCCACTAATTCTCGTCTCTAATGACGATGGAATCACTTCTAAAGGAATAAGAGTTTTAGTCTCTGTAATGAAAAAACTTGGTGAGGTGGTGGTGGTAGCGCCTGATAGCCCTCAATCTGGGATGGGGCATGCGATCACCATTGGGGAGACTCTAAGACTTGTGGAGGAGGATATTTTTAAAGATGTACAAGCTTATAAATCCAGTGGCACTCCTGCTGACTGTGTCAAATTGGCCAAACACCATGTTTTAAAGAACAGGACTCCTGATCTAGTAGTAAGCGGAATCAACCATGGGTCAAATACTTCAATCTCGGTCTTATACTCAGGTACAATGTCGGCAGCTATCGAGGGTGCTTTGGAGGGATATCCTTCTATTGGATTTAGCCTTTGCGATTATTCTTCCAAAGCGGATTTTTCACATGTGGAAGAATGGGTAGAAAAAATAGCAAGACAAGTCCTTGAAAATGGAATCCCAAAAGGGATAGCGCTGAATGTTAACTTTCCACCGAAACAAAATCAAACTATTCAAGGAATTAAAGTTGTGCGGCAGGCAGACGCCAAATGGCAAGAGGAGTTTTCCGAACGTTTTGATCCTACAGGGAGAAAGTATTATTGGATGGCTGGAAATTTTGTCAACTTTGACAAAGGGGAAGATAATGATGAATGGGCTATTGCAAATAATTTTATCTCTATTGTGCCCTGTCAATATGATCTTACAGCGCATCACGCAATTTCCCAAATGAATAAAGACTGGAATTGGGATGAATTAAAAGTTTAGACTTTAGCATACTCCAATTTATTTCCTTACAATTTTCTGTACTTAAAAGTAGAGATAGGTGTCGAATATTATTATTTTGCGATCCAATTGAAATTTATTGCCCTTGTTTAAATTAACCTGTTTTTCGGTCTTCCTTTTTTTTATTTATTCGACCCACGCTTATTCTCAAGATCTCGATACTGATAGCCTTAAGGCAGTTCTTTCAGAATCTGAAGGTAATTCAAGAATAAACACTCTTAATGAACTTGGAACTAATCTCAGAGAGATTTCTCAGGAAGAGGCTATGTCTTATTCTATAGAGGCTGAGCAACTGTCCAAAGAATTGAAGAATAAATCTGGGGAAGCTAAAGCAAAAGAAAATATTGCATGGATCTACTATCGTCAAGGGCAATGGCAGAAGAGTTTCAGCTATTCTGAAAAAGCCTACGAGTTAGCTCTTCAAGCCTCAGACTACGGAGAGGCTGCAAGGATATTAAATAATTTGGGAGCGTTATATTATGAGCAACAAAACTTTTCCATGGCTATCGTTCAGTTCAAGGAAGCTTATCGAATCTCCAAATCCACGGATGACCTTTACACTCAAATTCGAAGTTTAAATAATGTGGGATATAATTTCATCCAATTAGGAGAATTAGATTCTGCTCTTTACTATGCCAACAAGTCCATTGAAACTAATAGAAATGCTGGGTCACCTTATTTAACAGCTTTTACATTTCGAATTATTGGGGATGTTAATTTGGCTAAAGCTGAACTTGATCTAGCGGAAGCTGCTTTTCGAAAATCACTCGATTATGCAGAAATACAAGGCATTTTAACATTAAAAGCTAGTCTCTTACATCGGTTGGGTAATACTTTATTACAGAAAGGAAATCTTGTAGAAGCTGAAGAGTTTTTAAAACGGGGAATCAAATTATCTTCAGAAAACTCTTTTTTAGACGAACTAACTAAATCCCATAAGTATCTCGCAAAAGTTTATGAGGCAGAAGGAAAAATTGCAGCTGCTTTTGAGGAGCAGTCGAAATATTTGAGTTTGAATGATTCTCTACTAGGTCAAACAAACAAAGATCGATTGGCTTTGCTTCAGGGGATGTTTCAGGATAATCTAAAAAAATCAGAATTAGAATTACTTCAGGCTCAAAATGAAAATCAAGCAAATCGACTCCAATTTATTAATAGGATTGTTTGGGTGATTAGTATTGCAGGGGTTCTGATATTGATGTTGAGTATTTGGCTGGTTCGGTTAAATAAAAAGAAAAGAGAACAAAATATTGATCTGGAACAAAAATCTAAAGAGCTCGAGAAAATCAATCAAGCAAAAAATAAACTCTTTTCAATTCTAGGACATGACCTAAGAAGTCCAATAGGTCAGGTAAAAAACTGTGTTGATTTGCTTCTAGCCGGAGAACTTGAAAAGGAAGAGTTCGAGGAATTGATCGGGAATATTAAGAAGGATGTGGATACAGTTTATCTCACTTTAAATAATACACTAAAGTGGTCCTTGACTCAAATGGAAGGGTTCAAATTGAATAAAAGAGAGATTAAATATTCAGATACTGTAAGTTCTATATTGGCATTGATCAAGCCTCAATTGGAAGAAAAGTTGATTCAAATTCAAAGTGACTTTCAAAATGAATTGCCTATCATGGCAGATCCTGATTTGATCGAAGTGGCAATTCGGAATATAATTACCAATGCCGTAAAGTTTTCCAAGCCGGGAGATAATTTAATTATAAAATCTTTAGGATATGGGGAAAGTGTAAAGCTCTGTATCACAGATCATGGAGTGGGGATGACTAAAGATCAAATCAATCAAATTCTCTCTGAACGTATTACTATTTCGGACTCAAAACCAGGCACATTATCTGAACAAGGATCCGGACTTGGACTTCAGATCTGTAAAGAGTTCGTTAAAATGAATGGGGGAGATCTTAGCATAGAAAGTACACCCAATCAAGGCACCACAGTTTGCATAGTGTTATCTAAGGCCTAATTCTCTACAGTCAGTCTATCCATTATAAGAAAATCTTCTGGCTTTTGAATTGACTTTAGAATCCCAAGTTCGACCATTTTCTCCATAGAGCTGTTCAGTTCTTTTCTTGAAATGACTGGCTTTGTTGCCCAATCGGTTTCAGCAAACCAGAATTCAAGATCTTTCTCATTTAATCCATAGGCTTGAGAAATCTCTGAAATTGTACTCTTAGTGCTTTTTAATTTTGAAGCTTCTGAATACACCAAATCTCTAAGCTGAAAGATAACCTCACCAAATTCTTTCAATGCAGCATTTGTGGCGACGACTACGAAGCAAGCCCAAGGGCTAGGAACCTCTCCGATAAGTTTCATTTCTCCAGAATCTACCCAAGGTTTGGTAGTGAACTTCTCCCAAAGAAATATCTCGGGATGAGTCGGGTTCATGTGTTCAAGTGCACCAGGAAGATTGCCCACTATTTTGAACTCTAAATCTTGAGTCTTCCAGTTTTCTCTTTGTGCCAAGACAAAAGCCATAAGGTAAGAGCCAGACCCCAGTCTTGAGATTAAAAAATCATGTTTTTTCAACTCATGTACAGAGTTTTCGATTGATCCTCCTGGAATATGAATTCCCCAAATTAAGGGTGAGTTCACATGAAAACCAATCATTTTTGAAGGGTTCCCCACTTCAAAATCCTTGAGAAAGCTCTCCGTTAAAACAATCGCTAGTTCGGTTTCATTTTCCCGCAAAGCTTGATTCATCTGACCAGACCCCCGGGATTCATCAATCCATTCCAGTTTAATTCCCTCGGAAAGAAAAGGTTGGCGAGCTATTACTTTTTTCCAAGGGTAATTGAAATGTTCTGGTACTCCAGTGATTCGAAGTGTTTTCATGTCAGTTTATTTTCCTAAAAATAAGAAAGCCGATCCCAAATAGAACCGGCTTTCCAATATTTTATAGGATTGGTTAGTCGTGTGTGACTTTGCGATCAGTGATCATCAGGTTGCTTAATCCAGCCAATATGAGAAGTAACCCAGCCAATAGCATTGTATTGATCACAGCCTCACCGAAAATTAATTTATATAGAAAGTTAACCCCCCCAAGTGCTGCAACTATTTGGGGTATCACAATAAACATATTGAATATACCCATGTAAACTCCCATCTTTTTGGGTTCTACAGAACTGGAGAGCATGGCATATGGCATGGAAAGAATGCTGGCCCAAGCTATTCCAACTAGAGAAAAGCAAATATGGAGCATCCATGGTTCGGAAATAAAATAGATTAAAATGAAACCACAACCTCCTGCTATTAAACTCACCAAATGGACAAGCCTTCTGTTTATCTTGATTTTGCTGGCCACATAGGCCAAAATCAAGGCATAAAACATGGAAACTAACCCATAAGTACCCAAATAATTCCCCACGCTATCGGCTGCATCATTATAAGCTGCAGAACTTGTATCTGTCGCTCCAAAAATATGCTCAGTAATTGCAGGCGTAGCGAAACTCCACATGGTAAAGAATGCAAACCAGGAGAAAAACTGAACTAGGCCTAACTGCTTCATAACCTTAGGCATGGAAGCAATATTTTGAGTGATCTCTTTGAAGCCAGAGAATGCACCTTTATTTGCAGCTTTTTCCCTTTCAAACTCATCCATATCCTCTGGAGGATATTCTTCTGTGGTAAAAATGGTATAAACAATAGAGGTGAAGAGTACAAAAGCTCCTATCGCAAAAGCATATTTCACTGAATCAGGAACCACACCTTCAGGAGCAGTATTCGGAACGCCCAATTGGGTCATCATCCAAGGAAGATTTGAGGCGATCCAAGTCCCTATTCCTATTACAAGTGTTTGTACTACGAATCCATAAGATCGTTGAGAATCAGGAAGCTTATCTGCTACCAATGCTCGGAAAGGCTCCATACTGATATTGATTGATGCATCCAATATCCAAAGTGATCCTGCCGCCATCCACAATGCAGAGGAATATGGTGCAAAAAACAAGGCAATAGTGCTTAGTACTGCTCCGATAAAAAAGAAGGGTTTTCTTCTTCCAAACTTTGGATGCCATGTGCGATCGCTTAAATAACCGACTATGGGCTGTACCAATAAGCCTGTCAGTGGAGCTGCAATCCAAAGAAATGGAATGGCATCTTTATCTGCACCAAGTGTTTGGAAGATTCGAGACATGAATCCTCCTTGTAATGCAAATCCGAACTGAATTCCTAGAAATCCAAAACTCATATTCCAGATTTGCCAGAAACTTAAATTCTTCTTTTGGGTCATTTTGGGGCTGCTTAGGGTTATTTGAACTTAGGATAGGATATCTATTACAATTTTCCCAGATGAATTTTCAATTTCCAAGAAAGTCAAATCTTTGATTTGATAATATGGATGATCGTTTTCCGGAAGTGGATCAAATTCTGTAAGCTTGGATAGGAAAGCGAAATCTGTTTTGCCAGACTGTTTTCCCGATCCATTTACCTCAAAGTGATGAAATTTAAATCCATGAAAGAAAATCTTGAGTTTACTGAAATCACTGGGGTAGCTCCCCTCAGTTTTACCTAAAACTAGTTGATTTTGACCCGGGGAATAAGTGATTTCTCGTTTCGAATAGTTACCTGACTGATAATCATGGGAGATGCCATCATCTTCATAGTGCAGGTATGAACTTCCATTGTCTCCATAGTAAACATGAATTCTTAATGTTCCATCATGTGATTCGCTGGTAGAGAAAACATCCGACTGCATGCTAAAAACACTTCCTGCTTTGACATAAACTGGTAAATAGTTTATGGGTGTATCCTGATAAATTGTATTCTTACCTTCAGCTAGTTGATCAGAATACATATAATACCATTGTCCTTCAGGTAAATAGACCTTTGTGATTTCTTTATAGCTTTCAACAGGTGCAACCAAAAATCGATTGCAGAATAAATATTGATTTTGAAAAGCTGAACTGTAAATATTCTCGTCATTTGGATAATCTATCGCAAGGCTACTTACCAAAGGCAATCCCGATTGAGTCGCTTCATAAAATGCACTATAAATCGTAGGAAGAAGTCTATATCGAAGTTTCATGTAATTACGTGATATTTCCTCTACTTCTTCTCCAAATGCCCATGGCTCAGCATCGTTTGTATTGATCATGGAATGCGCACGATATAGTGGTGAAAAAGCTGCAATACTCATCCATCGAGCGAATAGTGATTTGCTCGCCTCTCCGGCAAATCCTCCGACATCATATCCTGAAAAAGCTACGCCACTTAAGCCTAGACTATTTATTAAGCGAATCCCCGCCAACATATGTTCTTCTGAGGCTACATTATCACCGGTCCAAGCTGCAGCAAATCGCTGGATTCCTGAAAATCCAGAGCGGGTAAGCACAAAAGGTCGTTCTGTTTTATTTTGCAATAAGGAACCTTCCTGAGCGCTGCGAGCCATTTGCATCCCGTAGATGTTTCTTGCTTGGCGATGAGAAGCAGGATTTCCTTCGTAATCAAATTCAATCAAATTAGGAGTGAATTGCCCCCAAGAAGCAGGTTCATTCATATCCGTCCAGAAACCATCGACTCCAGCCTCTGTGTAAAACTTCATTTTTTCTGCCCACCAAGATCTAGTTTCGGCTTTGGTAAAATCTGGAAAAGAGCACCATCCGGGCCATACCTGACCTTCGTATTGCTGTCCGTCAGGGAATTTCACAAATAGATCCTTTTCCTTTCCCTCTTCATAGGGAAGGTACCCTTTCTCAGTTTTGATTCCAGGATCCATTATTACGATTATTCGAAAGCCCTTTGCTTTCAAAGCAGTAATCATAGCTTTTGGATCAGGGAATTTTTCCCCATCAAAAGTGAAAACCTTGTACGCCTCCATGTGATGAATATCCAAGTAGATCACATCAGCAGGCATGTTTTTATCTCGAAAAGTATTGGCAAGCGTTAGCACTTCCTTGTCAGGATAGTAAGAATACCGGCATTGCTGAAATCCCAATGACCATTTGGGTGGCATAGCCATTCTGCCAGTAAGTGCCGTGTAGCTGCTGATGATTCCTGATACTGTAGGCTCGTGAATGAAATAATAATCCATATCACCATCTTCAGCAGTGAAATAAATGAAGCGATTTGTAGATGCTCCAAAGTTAAAAACTGTTTTATGTGTGTTGTCCAAAAATATGCCATAAGCCCCCTGATCATGAACTCCAATGTAGAAAGGAATGCTCATGTAGAGTGGATCATCTCCTACACCGTAAGCGAAGTAGTCCGTATTCCAATTGGTAAATGCCTTTCCGAACCTGTTTAGATTTCCTGTTTTTTCCCCCAGTCCAATGAATTTTTCATCTTTTTGAACTTGCTTATAGGTGGTTACTTCTGTTCCGATCCAAGCAGTCCCCAATGAATCATCAGCATTTAATAGCCTCCCTTCATGATCAAAAAAACTTAAGCTGAATGTCTCGAAATTTACCTTCAGAAGTAACTTTTCAGTTTTAAGGAAAAGATGATTGTCTTTTTCGGTAATAGTAAATTTTACACTTTTAGGAGTTGAAATCACTGAATATGGATTGGATTCAAAGTCAGGGTATCTGCTCATCTGAATCCTGATCATTCCTGAATCATAAACGGTGAACTTGAACTTTCCAGCTACTGAATTACCTTCTATACCTGTTTCAGTTTCTTTCCAAAAACTCAAAGCTCCCATTCCGATATGTCTAGCTGAAGATTTCGATTTTTTTAAAGATGTTTCAGGGGATTTCATGGGTAATCTTATTCGAATTTGAAGGAGTGATTGGGCTAATTTAGAAACGATTGTGGATACAAAAAATCCTCCTAGGGAATCAAAACAGGCTGATTTGCTAAAGTGAATTTAGATGAAATACCAATTATTCGATTTTTGGGCTTATTCAATCGTTTGCACCAAAAATGAGAAATTCAAAAAATTTTTTTTGAATTTCTCATTTTACCGATGAATTCCGAATCAAAAGCTCGGTTTCAAGTACGATGGGTTCAGTGATGGTATCTGGATCTAGCTTTTTTTCGATTAGGTCAAGCAGTAGCTCAGTGGCTTTTGATCCCATTTTAAATCCAGGCTGTGAAACAGAAGAAAGAGTGGGTTCAATCATCGAACAAAATTGCCAGTTACTGAAACCTACTACTCCTACATCATCAGGGACTGAATAGCCCAACGATTTGCAGGCTAGAATAGCACCGGCAGCTGCGATATCATTATTTGCAAAAATCCCATCTGGCTTTTCTTTTTGTTCTTTAAAAAGCTTTTCTGTGATCTTAAACCCTTCATCTGAAGTTCCATAAGCGCACTCAATGATAAGGGTTGGATCGATGGGGATTCCATGATTGGTAAGCGCATCTCGATAGCCTCTCTCTCTTTCTTTGCTGATGCTTAGGTTTTTTGGCCCTGCAAGATGCACTATTCGATTGTATCCTTGGGAAATCAGGTGAGAGGTAGCATTATAAGCGCCATGATAATCATCTACCATTACATTAATGGAATGGGGAATATTGGGTACCCGATCGAAAAATATAATAGGATAGCCATGATCTAAAAGTCTGGAAAAGTGCTCGAAATCAGTTGTTTCTTTGGAAAAGCTTACAAGGAAACCATCAATCTGATTGGAAAGCATGGTGTCAATACTTGACTTTTCCCGAGTCAAACTCTCATTGGTTTGGGAAAGGATGACATTATAACCTCGAGATGAAGCGACTTCCTCAATTCCACTGATGACGGTTGAAAAAAAGAAGTGAACCACCTCAGGAATAATCACTCCAATGGTAAAAGATCTGCTTTTTCGTAGCGAAAGTGCTATTGCATTTGGCCTGTAATTAAGTTTTTCAGCTACTTCTTTGACTTTTCGCTTGGTTTCATCACTGATTCCGGGATAATCTTTCAATGCTCTGGAAACGGTAGAAGAGGATACATTAAGTTCCCGTGCAATATCTTTTATTGTGGCTTGACCAATTTTCATACAATTAGATTATTCCTAGAATATGTTTCAATCAATCCATTTATTGATTGTGCGTGAGCAATCTATTTAATTTAAGGTCAAATTTCAAAACAAGTAAATTTGATTCTTTGTCTTTTGAAAAAAACTTTTCTTATGCAATCGTCAACGCAAACGATTGCAATAAAAATTTAGTAGTTAGCTCAACTCGTGCTATTGTTTTATTGATTATTCAGGTTTATAATTTCAGTAGGGAAGTCAAATGACCGTTAAATAATTCATTTGAGGGCTCTTTAATATTTAAATATTTTACAAAAAAATTTAATTATTTCAAGAATCAATAAACAATTACCAATTTTACTTTATGAAAACCATCCAAAAAATCGCTTGGTTCGCAGCTTTAGTTCCATTACTATTCGCTTGCGATAATTATGAAATGCCTCCGATCATTGATCAAATCGGGGCAGCCCTTGTAGACCCTTCTTCGGGTTCTTCACTAGTGTTGGACAGAGATGCACCTGAAGCCTTGATTCCATTTTCCGTTACTGCAGCAGACTTTGGAATGCAAGGTGAGGTGACCTACTATCTGGAAATGGACATTGCTGGAGCGAACTTTTCAAATGCAAAAGAACTTGGCTTCTCCAAATCTAACATCATAGAAGTCAGCACAGAAAAACTGAACGAAGAATTGGTTGCAAAAGGCCTGCCTCTTGGAGTCGCTTCTGATGTAGAGTTTAGAGTTAAAGCAACCATCACACAGCCACTTTCCCCAATCTACGGGGAAACAACAACGCTTTCAGTGACTCCTTATGATTCTTTTGTTGAATTCCCATTGCTTTATGTTCCAGGAGATTACCAAGGCTGGAATCCAAGTAACTTGAATACAACTTTGAAATCTGTAAATTTCAATAAAACATTTACTGGATTCGTGCATGTATTGGGTGGAAGTGGAGAATTCAAATTTACCGAAGAGCCTGATTGGGTAGACGGTAAAAACTACGGAGATACTGGTGCAGACGGTAAACTTGATAATCAATCAGATGCTAGCAATATCAAAGTGACAAAGTTTGGTACTTATGAAGTTACAGTAGACCTCGAATCGAAAACATATACTATGTCTGATCCAAAACTTTGGGGGATTATTGGTGATGCCACTAAAAAAGGATGGGATTCTGAGACTCCGATGAATTTTGATAAAGACCTGAATGTACTTACTATCACTACTGATCTTAAAGTAGGCGAAATGAAGTTTCGTGCCAACCAGTCATGGGACTTTAATTTAGGACTTAAAGATGGGGCGCTCGTAAATGGTGGAGACAACATTAAAATTGAGGCTGCTGGTAAATACACGATTACTTTGGATTTTAAAATTCCTGGTGAAGTGTCTTATACAATGACAGAAAACTAATAGCAAGAGGTGCTATAAGCTGTTTGAATTAAAGACCGACAATGGGTCTTCAAAGTCCATTGTCGGTCATCCTTTATAAATAAACCCATGAAAATCGTCAAGAAATTTCTTCCTTTATTTCTCCTTGTGTTTCTTTCACAAGTTGCTTTTGCCCAGGTAACTACTGATCCATCAGTGCCAAATGCAGGTGAAAAAGTAAGAATTATTTACGATGCAAGTCAGGGTTCTTCGGGGTTGAAAGATTGTAATTGTGATGTGTATATTCACATCGGTGCAGTCACAGAAAGTGCTTCTTCTACTACATGGTCAATTGTCCCTTTTACCTGGGCGACCACGGACCCCAACGCTAAAATGACCAAAGTAGTTGGTCAGACAAATCAATATTATTTCGAGCTCACTCCAGATAGTTTTTTTACCAATCCAAATGGACTAACCATCTATAGACTGGGAATGGTCTTCCGAAATGGAGATGGTTCAAAAGAGGGGAAAACTACTGCGAATGGTGATTTTTTTGTAAATCTAGCACAAGGTTTTCAAGTGGCATTTACGGCTCCCAATTCTTCTGAAGTTTCGCTCGAGATTGGAGAGTCTTTTGAATTTCAGGCTGAAACTTCCTCGCCTGCTTCCATTTCTTTCGAATTGGATGGAATAGAAGTTAAAAATATAGCAGAAGCTTCTTCTTTAACCTATTCCTATACAGCAACTAAAGCTGGAAATTATAAGCTTACAGCAAAAGCCATAAGTGGTAGTAACCAGGATTCAGAAACTGTAAATATCGAAGTTTTTGCTCCTTCTATTATAGCTCCTCTTCCTTCAGGAGTCAAATTAGGAATTAATTATCTCTCAGATACCGAAGTAATTTTAGCACTTAATGCGCCTGGGAAGAAACTGGTTCAGGTAATTGGGGATTTCAACAATTGGGAGAAGTCAGCAGAATATCAAATGAACAGAACGCCAGATGGGGAGATTTTCTGGCTAAAGATTTCAAATTTGATTCCTAAGAAAGAGTATATTTTCCAATACTTAATAGATGGGCTGATTCGTATTGGGGATCCATATGCAGATAAAACATCCGACCCAAACGGAGACCAAGAAATTATTTCCCAAGGAAGATATCCCGGTTTGCTGCCTTATCCATCCACTAAGACTCAATTTCAGGCTACCTATCTTCAAACTGCCCAAGATCCCTTTGTCTGGAAAAATTCCAGTTTCCAAAAACCAAAGCCAGAAGAGCTTGTAGTGTATGAATTATTAGTTCGTGATTTTGATGAGGAGCGAAGCTACAATGCAGTTATTGATCGATTAGATTATTTGAAGGACCTAGGTATAAATGCCATTGAACTGATGCCTGTTGGGGAATTTGAAGGAAATTTATCTTGGGGATATAATCCTTCCTTCTTCTTTGCACCGGATAAATACTATGGGACAAAAAATGATCTCAAAAGACTTATTGACGAGGCTCATGGTAAAGGAATAGCTGTGATTTTAGACATGGTCCTTAATCATGCTTTTGGCCAAAATCCGATGGTGAGACTCTACAATGATGGTGATTATGGTGCGCCAACGTCGGATAGCCCATGGTTTAATCGTGAGGCCAAACATCCATTTAATGTGGGGTATGATTTCAATCATGAGAGTAAATACACGCAGGCATTTGTCGATTCTGTAAATAATTATTGGCTTACAGAGTACAAAGTAGATGGGTTCCGCTTTGACCTTTCAAAGGGATTTACTCAAGTAGAATCAGGAGATAATGTTGGCATCTGGTCACAATATGATCCCTCACGAATTAAAATTTGGAAACACATCTACGACAGAATCAAGTCAAACCATCCTGATGCTTATGTGATTTTGGAGCATTTATCAGCCAATGATGAGGAAAAAGAATTGGCGGATTATGGATTGATGTTTTGGGGAAATATGAATTTCGATTTTAGAGAAATTGCCAAAGGACAAAACAAAGATTTAGGCTGGGCCTACTACGGGAATCGGGGGTGGAAAGAACCGAATCTTATTGCATATCAAGAATCTCATGACGAAGAGCGCGTGATGTGGGAAACCCTAAATTTTGGGGCAACTTCTCCGATAAACTTAAAACAGTTGGAAAATGCTGTGAATCGAAATCAGTTGATGACTGCTTTCTATTTCACGATTCCAGGACCAAAAATGATCTGGCAGTTTGGGGAATTTGGCTATGATCAAGAACTGAATAATGATCGTCTTGGTATCAAGCCAACCAAATGGAATTACCTTGATAATCCAGAAAGGCAGCGATTATTTCAACTTTATCAGGAAATGATATCTCTTAAAGATGCGCATCAAGTATTTAATAAACCTGAAAAAACTACCCTAACACTTAGTGGAGCTGTAAAGTCTATCATTTTAGAAAGTGAGGATATGGATGTAGTACTTCATGGGAATTTTGGATTGTCAAGTGTGGGGAATATTCCCCTAACTTTCCCAAAGACCGGAAAATGGTATAATTATTTTACCGGTGAGGAATTCAATGTAACAAACACGACAATTAATTTTAGTCTGAGATCAAGTGAGTTTTATCTTTTCACCGACAAAAAACTTCCAACACCTGCTAAGGGAATTCTTCAAGAGGATTTTGTGACCTCCGTACCAAAAGAAATAAATCTGAACGGATCCTTTAAAATGTACCCTGTTCCTACTTCAGGCGAGTTAATAATAGAGCTGCCAAATGAAATGGCAGGATCTAATTACCGAATCGTAGACATGACAGGAAGACCTTTGATTGAAGGGAAAACTGGAGCAAATACCCAGAAATTAGAATTAGATGTGAGGAATATTAAGGCAGGGATTTATATCTTTGAAGCTTACGATACTAAAAATGTGCTTGTAAAGCGCTTTATAAAAAGATAATCAAACCTAATTCCACTATGAAATTTAAACCAGGAGTAAAATACGGTGAGGAGCTTAAGGATCTTTATGCTTATGCAAAAGAGAATGAGTTTGCAATGCCGGCAGTCAATGTAATCAATACCAATTCTGTAAATGCAGTTTTTGAAACTGCCAAGAAGGTGAATTCACCAGTAATTATTCAATTCTCAAATGGAGGTGCCCAATTTTTTGCAGGTAAGTCATTGGCAAATGATAAACAACAAGCAAGTATTGCAGGTGGGATTTCCGGAGCGCACCATGTTCACTTGATGGCCGAGGCTTATGGCGTCCCAGTTATCTTGCATACAGATCATGCAGCCAAAAAACTATTGCCTTGGATTGATGGCTTACTTGAAGCAGGAAAAGCTTATTATGCAACTCACAAGAGACCTTTGTATAGCTCGCATATGCTGGATCTTTCTGAAGAGCCGCTTGAAGAGAACGTTGAAATCTCTTGTAATTACTTCAAAGAATTTGCGAAGCTCGACATGGCGATCGAGATTGAACTTGGAGTGACTGGTGGTGAGGAAGATGGAGTGGATAATTCTGATGTGGATTCTTCAAAATTATATACTCAGCCTGAAGAAGTGGCTTATGCTTATGAGCATTTGAAGCAAATTGGAGATTTATTTACCATTGCTGCTGCCTTTGGAAACGTTCACGGTGTTTATAAGCCTGGAAATGTTTCTCTGAAGCCAATCATTTTGAAGAATTCGCAGGACTATATCAATCAGAAATACGGTACGACTGGAAAGCCTTTAAATTTTGTATTCCATGGAGGTTCTGGTTCTACTGTTGAGGAAATCCGAGAAGCAAATAGCTATGGCTCTATTAAAATGAATATTGACACCGATATGCAATGGGCATTTTGGGAAGGTATTTTGATGAATTATAAAAAGAATGAAGCCTATCTTCAGTCCCAACTTGGTAATCCGGAAGGATCAGATAGTCCAAATAAGAAATATTATGATCCAAGAAACTGGTTGCGTAAGGGAGAGGAAAACTTCGTGAAGCGTCTTGAGATGGCATTTGATATGCTGAATGCAGTAAATAGAAATTAACAAACTTTGATTTTCTAGAAAAAGTCACTTTGATCGGTGACTTTTTCTATTTAAAAAGTATCCCGATGAAGAATTCAAAATTGATCCTTATGGCTGGATTTGCATTTGCAATTGCATGCTCTCCAAAAGAGGTTGCCGAACCAGTAAATTATTGGCCACAAGCTGGAGTGACGTATGAGATTTTCGTCCAATCGTTCAATGATTCTGATGGAGATGGAATAGGAGACCTAAATGGTGTAACCGAAAAACTTGATTATGTAAAAGAGTTAGGAGCTAACGCGATTTGGTTTATGCCGATCATGCCTTCTCCAAGCTATCATAAATATGATGTTACTGATTACAGAGCAATTCATCCTGACTATGGAACAATGGAGGACTTTAAGAATCTATTAGATGAAGCTCACAAGAGAGATATCAAGATTGTAATTGACATGATCATCAATCATAGTAGCAGTGAGCATCCTTGGTTTGTGGAGTCGAGAAAAGGGAGAGACAATGAATTTCGGGATTATTATGTTTGGGCTCAAAAAGATACCATTGCAGAATCCATAGAAAAGAAAGTCATCACTCTTGACAGTGATAATATCAGACAATGGCATGACCCAGGAAATGGTGAAGATTTTTATTATGGGTTTTTTATTGGAGGAATGCCTGATCTGAATTTTGATAACCCTAAAGTCCGAGAAGAAATCTATGATATTGGAAAATTTTGGCTGGAGGAAGTAGGTGTCGATGGATTCCGCTTAGATGCAGCGAAGCATATTTTTCCGGATGATAGACCTTTAGATAATCATGCCTTTTGGAAAGAGTTTCGGGCGAAAATGGAAGCCATCAAACCAGATGTTTACTTGGTTGGTGAAGTGTATGACAAAAAGGAAATTGTAGCCCCTTATCTACCTGGATTACCTGCCTTATTCAATTTTGATTTTCATTATACCTTGCTTGAGGCATTGAATACTGAGAATGGAATGCTGCTTGCCAAGAAGCAAAAGGAGATTCTGGATTTTTACCAAGGAATCACTCCTAATTTCATTGATGCTACGATCTCTTCCAATCACGATCAGCCAAGATTGCTCAATGAATTGGGAAGTGATCCGGAAAAGTATAAACAAGCAAGTGCAATTTTACTGACTATGCCTGGAGCCCCTTATCTCTATTATGGTGAGGAAATCGGGATGCTTGGTTTGAAACCTGATGAAAATATAAGAGAACCATTTCTTTGGGATCTTAAAGAGAAAGATAAGGGGAGAACCAGTTGGATTGAACCTGTTTATAGCACTGATGCTACAGTTACTCCACTATCCATTCAAAAGGAGGATCCCAATAGTTATTTCAATCACTATAAGGGACTTATTTTCATGAGAAATACTCATCCTGCATTGGCAATTGGATCCTTGGAATTAGCTTCTGAGGTTTATCCAAAAAGTGTAATGGCTTACTTTAGGAAAGCCCAAAATGAAGAGATTTTTGTCCTCCATAATCTTGGGGAAAAGGAAATTACGGTGGATGTTCCCAAAGAATTTTCGAATAAAATCTACCAGCTGGGCGGTGCAGTATATGCGGAAGGAAAAGTGAAACTTGGAAAGAATTCCAGCATACTCCTGACTAAATAATAAGCTTAATAACAAGGCTTAAATGAACAAAGCTTGATCAATGATCAAGCTTTGTTCATTATAAGTCAAACTTTAATTTTTTTATGTGCTTAGAATCTTTGCGATTCTGAAGTCATCTTCATCTACTGTTTTATCATCAACGATTGCTTTTTTGATCGGTGTGAACACAACCTTATGATTTATCAATCCTGCCATTACATCATACTTTCCAGCCAAAAGACCTTCTACCGCGGACACTCCTAGTTTTGAAGCTAGAAGTCTATCAAAAGAAGAAGGGGCTCCTCCTCGTTGAAGGTGACCAAGTATAGTGACTTTTATATCATAATAAGGCAGATGTTTTTTGACTAAAGCGGGAATATCACCAGCACCTCCGCTTTTTCCTCCTTCTGCAACAATAACGATGTTAGAAGATTTTTTGGCTTTGGTTCTAACTTTAAGTTTCTCTACCAATTGCTCAATTGGCATTTTTTTCTCAGGAATTAGGATTGCTGCTGCAGCGCTTCCTATTCCTGCATTGATCGCAATAAAACCAGCATCTCTTCCCATCACTTCCACAAAGAAAAGTCGGTCATGAGAAGTAGCGGTATCTCTGATTTTGTCAATTGCTTCGATCGCTGTATTACAAGCAGTATCAAATCCGATTGTTGAATCAGTACCTGATAGATCATTGTCTATGGTGCCAGGAAGTCCTATGGAAGGAATACCAAACTCCTGGTAAAATAAATGAGCACCAGTCAACGAACCATCCCCGCCGATGACAACTAGTGCGTCGATTCCATGGCTTTTAAGATTTTCGTAAGCTTTTTTCCGGCCTTCTGGAGTTCTGAACTCATCACTTCGAGCAGATTTCAAGAATGTTCCACCTCTTTCCAAGACATGGGTTATATGCCGAGATTCAAGTTTCTTAATGTCGTTTTGAATCATTCCTTCGTAGCCTCGGTATATTCCATACATGTCAAGATTGTAATAGAATCCCGCACGGACTACTGCGCGAATAGCGGCGTTCATCCCAGGTGAATCACCACCTGAAGTTAAGACACCGATTTTTTTTATGGTTTTAGGTTCCATTTATAAGGTTTGAGTTAAGGCTTTAAACATCAATTCTGCCGAAGCCGGGTTAGTAGCCAGCGGAATATTATGCACATCACAGATCCGCATAAGCATCTGAACGTCTGGTTCGTGAGGATGTTTGTCCAATGGATCTCGGAAGAAAATAACCATGGTTAATTCTTTTTGAGCGGCCATTGCGGCAATTTGTGCATCTCCACCTATTGGTCCAGAAAGTAACTTTTGAACCTCAAAACCTGCTTTTTCAATATGCGAACCGGTGGTTCCTGTAGCTACAAGATCCACATCAGCTTGAAGGAGCCGATCCTTGAATCCACTTAAAAAATGAACCATGTCGGCTTTTTTACCATCATGGGCGATTAGCGCAATTTTCATTTGTAAGGTTTAATAGGTTGAGGTCAAAGTTAGAAAAAAAATGCTTTTCTCACTTTAAGACAGATTATTTTACAGGCATACTTAGCTTACGAAATCATATTTTCTAAGTAGAAAAGAAAAGTGTACTCTAAAGCTAATTCTTTCAATGCGTTGAATCTTCCGGAGGCTCCGCCATGACCAGCATCCATGTTGGTGTGCAGTAGTAGTAAGTTTTGATCAGTTTTATATTCTCTCAGCTTTGCCACCCATTTAGTCGGTTCCCAATATTGAACTTGACTGTCATGCAGGCCTGAAGTGACCAAGAGATTGGGGTAGGAGGTAGGCCTCACATTATCATAAGGGGAATATGACAGCATGTATTCATAATATTCCTGATTTTCGGGATTTCCCCATTCCTGAAATTCACCTGTGGTCAGCGGAATACTTTCATCCAGCATTGTAGTTACCACATCTACAAATGGAACTGCTGCTATTAAACCGTTGAATAAGTCTGGCCGCAGATTCATGACTGCTCCCATCAATAGTCCTCCTGCTGAGCCTCCCATTCCATAGAGATGAGAAGTGCAGGTATAATTTTCAGAAATCAAATGCTCAGCACAAGCAATAAAATCGGTAAATGTATTTCGTTTGCGAAGCATTTTCCCATCCTCGTACCAATGCCTTCCAAGATCCTCGCCACCTCTGATATGAGCAATGGCAAAAACAAAACCTCGATCCAATAAGCTCAGTCGCGTACTTGAAAAGTAGGCTTCAGAACTATATCCATATGAACCGTAAGAATATAATAACAGGGGATTTGAACCATCTGCTTTAAACTGGTCAATCTTATATACTAGCGATATAGGGACCATTTTACCATCTTCAGCCTTAGCCCAAATTCGTGCAGATTGATACGCTGTTGCATCATAGCCCCCCACTATTTCCTGCTGTTTAAGTAATGTTTTTGATTTGGTGATCATATGATAATCAAAAGTACTTGCAGGAGTTACTAAGGAATTATAGCCAAATCTAAGGATAGAGGTATTGAATTCGGGATTGGTACTGATCCAGGCCGTATAAGTCTCATCGTCAAATTCTAGCTGATGTCCTTGGGAATTATCCCAAGGTTTTATAAAGATGTTTGTTAATCCATTTGTGCGCTCTTGGATTACCAAAAAGTCAGCGAAAAGATCAAAATCCTCTAAAAGGCTTGTTTCTCGATGTGGGATCACATCTTCCCAATTTTCTAATCCAGGACTTTTTATCGGGGCTTTGATTATTTTAAAGTTTTGGGCCTCATGGTTTGTTCGGATCCAAAAATGATCCTCGTAATGATCAGCAGCATACTCCAAATGCGGAATACGTGGTTGAATAAGCCGAAACTCTCCTTCAGGTTTTGACGACTCGAGAAACCTGATTTCTGAGGAAATAGTACTTTCAGAGTGGATAAATAAATACTTTTCAGATTTAGTTTTTTGAACTGCGCAATTGAACTCAGGGTCTTTTTCTTCGAAAATCAATCGATCATTTTCTGCTTCAGTGCCTAAGAGATGGGCATAAATTTGATATGACCTTAATGTATCCGGATCTTGTTTGGAATAAAAAAGCGTCTTCTGATCGGCTGCCCAGGTAAAATTTCCGGTGATATTGGGTATTTTATCTTCCAGTAATTTCCCAGTTTCAAGGTCTTTGAAATAGATTGTGTAAATCCTTCGACCTACCTCATCTGCGGCAAAAGCAAGGATTTTTTGATTGGTCGAAGTGGCAGTTCCTCCTACATTATAGTAAGCTTTTCCTTCGGCGAGAAGGTTTACATTTAAAATAATTTCCTCTGTTGCATCAAGACTTTCCTTTTTTCTACAATAGATTGGGTATTCAGCCCCTTTTTCATAACGTGCGTACCAAAAATAACCTGATTTGAAATAGGGAACACTCTGATCATCTTCTTTGATTCTTCCTTTCATCTCCTCAAAAAGAGTATTTTGAAATTTTTCAGTTGATTTTAAGGTCTCTTTTAAATACTCATTTTCTTGATTAAGGTATTCTATCACTTCTGGATTGTCCCGATCTCGCATCCAATAGTAATTATCGATTCGCTCGTGGTTGTGGATTTCGAGCTTCTCAGGGATTTTTTTAGCAATAGGTGGCTTCATTTTGTCTTTTGGCTTGGTGATTTTCTAAATCTAATCTGTGTGGTTAAATCTTTATGGTTATGAATTTCAATTTAAATAAACCCATTATCTAATAACATCTTAATTATTCATCCATCTTAGAATAAATAGAAATAAATAAAGAGAAGTGAAAAATGTTTGGCTGGATTCAAATTTAGCTTGATTTAGGGTAAAGGATTGATTTTGATAAATAGTTTCCTTGATTTTTTTATTGAAAAAATGCGTTTTAGATCTTATAAAAAGAATCTAGGATTTGTTTCAAATGAGATTTTTTAAAATATTCACTGTATATATACATAATTAACCTTATCAACCACCTTATGGGAATGCTAAAAGAGTTTAAAGAATTTGCTGTCAAAGGCAATGTCATCGACCTTGCTGTCGGTGTGATAATAGGTGGAGCCTTCGGTAAAATCGTGGCTTCATTTGTGAATGATATAGTAATGCCACCAATTGGATTGCTGGTGGGCGGTATGGATTTCAAGAAATTGAATTTGGTTTTAAAGCCAGAGGAACTTGACGCAGCAGGGGAAACAATCGCAGCGGTAACCTTGAACTATGGTGCATTCATCCAAAATGTTGTGGATTTTGCAATTGTAGCATTCGTTATTTTCCTTGCTATTAAGGGAATCAATTCCATGAAACGCAAAGAAGAAGAGGCACCTGCTGCACCTGTCGCACCTCCTAAATCTGAGGTATTGCTTGAGGAGATTAGAGACCTTCTCAAGAAGTAAAAAATATGCTTCACTTGAAACTTAAAAGGCAACCTAAATGGTTGCCTTTTTTTAATTTTCTTTTCTTTGCCGCTGATAAAGCTGCCGGGTAAAATCTCTAGCTAATCCATTTAATGCTAAGATTTGATTGTAGCTGATCACTTTACTTATATCCGCCACAAATTTTTCTTCATATGTCAGTAATTTTTTTTGAATTTCAAATCGCTGTTCAACTCTTTTTTTAGCATCTGATTCAGTTATCTGACCATTTCTACTGTCACTCAATGCTGACATTTCTTTCAATAATGCTTCTCGCATGTCGCTATATTGATTGAATACCGGCCAAAATTTTTCTGCCTGAGGAGGTGTCAAATCCAGTCTAGTTGTTATAAATGCGATTCGAGCTGCCTGCAATTTTTCAGGGTCATATCGTTCGGTAGATCGCTGGGCAAAGCTGAAACCAAGACTGATCAGCAGAATTGAAAGTGTTAAGACGTATTTTTTCATAATTAAAACCAATTTTGATCTTCTTCCCAAAGCAATTCACTTTCAGGATATTCTTCTTCTATAATTTGTTCAAGTATCTCGTTTGGATTATCTGCCATACTTAGGATGTCCTCAGCTGTCCAATATTGACTATCTATATAAAGATTAACTTCTTGATCAAAAGTTAATTCTATGTTTTCTTGGTCAAATGGTGCAAGTGCCCAAATCCCTGCAGAAAGAAATATCAATACGACAGCGGCATATTTCACCCAGGTAAGATTCCGCCTTGGTTGGAGTGAATCTAGGATTTTATCCGGTAGCTGTTCAAAATATCCTTCTGGAGTTTTGAATTCATCTATTTTTGGCAGTTTTTCCATGATATAAGTTAGACTAGATTCAGTTTCAATAGTTTATTCTGCTTTTAAGGATAATTCAATTTTCTTTACTGCATGATGGTAACTGGCCTTTAGAGCACCTATGCTTGTTCCGGTTATTTCTGACATTTCTTCGTAGGTCAGTTCTTCTTGATACTTCAAATGAAAGACAAGTCTTTGTTTTTCCGGCAAGGTCAAAAGGGCCTTTTGAAGTGCTCTTTGTATCTCATCTCCTGAAATGTTTCCAGGTTGATCTACATAAGATTCTAATTTTTCTTGATGGTCATCAATCGAAAAAAAGAAACGCTTTTTCTTTTTTTCCAAGAAAGTCAATGCTTCATTGGTTCCTATGCGATACAACCAGGTAAAAAGACTTGAGTTCCCCTGAAACTTATCAAAATTCCGGAAGGCTTTGACAAAGGTGTTTTGAGTGAGATCATCTGCATCTTCGTGAATCAAAACCATTCTTCTGATCAAATGGTACACCCTTTTTTGGTAAGCAAGAATCAACTGCCGGTATCCAATTTCCCTAGTCTTAGGATCATGAATTAACTGTATAAGTTCTTGTTCACTGATTTGATTCATTCTGGATTTAGACTTTTACCAAGGTTAAAGGTTTAGCCCCCATCCTAAAAAAAAATAAAAAGTCTTTTTATCCAGCTTTTCAAAAGTTTCAAATCTCTAGGATGTAATCTAGAATTCCGGCATTTTTTCCTTTAGGTCTAGTGACCAATAAAGGGAGGCTATCATTAAACTGAATTAATCGTTCAGCCATGCTTCCTATAAAAAGGGCAGTAGCAGCGGTCCTGCCTTTGGCTCCGATAATAATTCCATCAGCTTCTGTTTCCAAAGCTTTAGCGACAATCTCTTGCACGGGATCATCATCGTCATCCTGTGTGTAGATAGGGGTGATTTTCACTCCTTTAGTATCGATCTTTCGGATAAACTTTTTATATGAGATCTCCGCATGCATTTGCATTATAGCTGTAAACTCCTCATAAGTTTTCCCAGTAAAATGATAACCTGAAGGTACAGCAAATACGTTTTGACAAATGATTTCTACCTTTCCATGCTTGTTAGCGATCATCACAGCCTCTTCTAAAGCATCTTTCGAATAGTCTGAAAAATCACTGGGAACAAGTAGTTTTTTTAGTTTCGGAGTGCTTCCTTCAGGTACAATTAAAAGCGAGCAACTTGCTCTTCTTGCTAGTCGCAATGAGGCAATTCCACTACCTTGAAGTTGAACTTTTCGACCAATGAGAATCATGTCGGCCGATTTTTCTTCCGAAAGTTTTAGAATTTTCTTCGAGAGTGAACCTTCTTTTACGATATAATTTAAAGAGATGCCTTTTATTTTAGGGAAGTTTTCGTTGACCACGGCTTCCATCTGATCTTGGCGCTCTGTGATCATGTTTTCAACCAAATTTGGAAATTCTTCCAGTACTTCTTTAGGAATACTTAGATTCCTTATGACGTTTACAAAATAGATCTTCTTGGTTTGATTGACTTGCGCAATAAAAGCTGCGTACTGAATCAATGTCTGATCCAACGAAGTCTGATCCAGGCAAACAATCAATTTCTTAATCAAGTACATATTCTGCAATGAGTTTAGGAAGTGCAAAGTTAATATTTATCCAAGTATTCCTCTTTACGAAACTTGAAATAATATTCTGAAATTTTTTATTCTATATCTCCAAACCCTATTTATTCTTCCTCTTTTTGTTCTTTTGAGAAATTTAATTCTGATTTGAAGGTTTTTTTAATTGTTATTGTTTATAAAATGCTTCCCCATATTCGGAATCCTCTGTCTAAAAACCAACCCTGATTTCCAATAAATCGTATATTTGTATTGTCCGGGTCGTCGACATGTTCAAACTTCACAATTATCAAAATTACCGAGTAAAGCCCTTTCCAAAAACAGGCCTCATCCTTTTCTGATTTCTATCAGAATAAGGACCTCGCTCAAAAAGCAGGATAACAGTGGAAGTTTGCGGTCCCAAGGCAGCTCAAATCTTGTCTTATAGGAGGTTTGTAACACTCTAAGATCCGGACTTTTTTATTCTTTCCTTGATCCATAACCATTCTTCCCTCCCCGCCCTCAAGATCAAGGACCACATTAGGAAGATGGCAAATGTAAAAAATGAAGTGAAAATTAGCTGTTCAAAAGGTGAAGCTTCTAAACTTATAAATCTTGCTGAATTGAAAGTTAATATTCCAACACCTAAAATCTTTAAGGTTTCTTTTGAGAATGGCTCCAATCCTAGTTTTATTTTCAAAAACAGATATTTCACTACATTAAAAAGTAGCATAACAATGGCTGAAGCCCCTGCAGCTCCTTCTATTCCATAAATCGGAATCATTAAATAATTCAGTGCAATGATTAATGCACTCATTGTAATAGTCAGAATTAAATTGAATCGGTAATATTTTGAGAAAACCAAAATCTCACTATTTATTGAGAAAGCAACATCAAATAGTTTTCCCAAACCAATTAAAAACACCACCCATTTTCCCGTGAGGTAAATTTCTTTGTTTGGTACAAAGGAATATATAGCGTCGATATTAGCCCAAATACCAATGAAAAGAAGGATGCAAACGTAAAGTTGTCGATTCGAAACCTGTTTATACAAAACATTGATTTCTGATAGATTATCCTTTGCAAAATGATCAGCCACCACAGGCATCACAACTTGGGAAATTGCTCTTCGAGGGAGTTCGATTACCAAAGCCATGCTAAATGCAATCGTATAAATCGCATTAGCCTCTAGACTAATCATCGAACTTACCATAATGCTATCAATCTTCATGATCAGCGTAGATGCCGCGGTAGCCAGAAATGTAATAAGGCTAAACTGAATAAAAGAACTTCTAAAGCCCTTTGGGAACCTTCCCCATTGAATATCAAATCGAAGTACTTTCAGCCAAATTAAGTATCCCAATACGCCAAAAAGCGAGAATCCATAAACGAAAATCAATCCTTGCATCACTAAGGTGAAATTGATCCACTTCAATAAATACATTCCAACTAGAAGCCCTGTAAGCAAGCGGAGAAAAACTTCCCTAAAGAAAGTGGGTATTGCAATTTTTAAGAAAGATCTACTATAGGAATCTAGGATACTGTTTAGTAGTGCGAAAAGGGTGATTAGGAGAACCACTCCAAGAAAATCAATTACTTCCGGGGAATTAGCTGCAAATAAACCTATGATTTGACTTTTGAAACCCAAGAATAATGTACTGACTACTACAAACCCACCGAGTGCAATCAAAAGGCTGTAACTTAAAAATGCAGACTTATTGTGATCTAATTTTGGAAAATAGCGAGTGATTCCATGACCAACACCGAGTTGAGCGAATGGCACGAATAATAGCCCAAGGTCTTGAATAGTACGAAAAGTCCCTAGTTCTGACGCATCAAGTGCATAGGGATAAAGCCAAAGTACGTTGAAATAGCCTATAACTACGCCTAGATAGGAAAATATGGTGGTTTGGATGCTCTGACTGGCTACTTTGCCCATGAGCTTAAAAGTATTAAAAAATCAGGAATATGGATTGCGAATTTCAGGAATATTAGGGCTTGGCGCATTTATCACAACCGGCTTCAGTTTTGGATTTGAAAAAGAATTTTTTCACCAAATAAGCCAAAGCTGCCAATACTACTAACCCAATAAAAAGTTCCTGTATCATTGTTTAAGATAAAATTTGATAAACCAACAGCGCTGATAGATATGCTAAAGCTGTCATGTATACTGTTTGGATTAACGGCCATTTCCAACCTTTAGTTTCTCGATAGACTACCGCAAGTGTACTCATGCATTGCATAGCAAAAGCATAGAAAATCATTAAAGAAAAAGCTGTGGCTGTGTTATACACTTTTTCACCATCGGGTCTGATCTGCTGATCAAGTTTTTGCCGAATCGTCAAATCGTCCTCTGGATCGCCACCAATACTATATATTGTGGCGATTGTTGATACGAAAACTTCCCTTGCTGCAAAAGAGGCAATAAGAGCAATTCCAATCTTCCAATCGTACCCCAATGGCCTGATGACAGGCTCGATACCTCTACCCATTATTCCGATAAATGAATTTTCTAGCAAGAGGGAAGAAGTTTCAGCATGGATTTGATCTTCCATTTCCGGGCTTGTTGCCAATGCAAGTTTTTGTTCTCCGGCTGTTCGGATTTCATCCATTCTGGAAGGTGGACCATATAAAGCCAAAACCCATAAAATCACAGATATCGCTAAAATCACTTTTCCTGCTTCCATCACAAACGTTCTGGACTTATTATACATGGTCAGAATCACATCCCACCACCTTGGAGATCGATAGGATGGAAGTTCAACCATAAGAAAACTTTTCTCAGTGGTTTTTAAAATGTTTTTTAGTAAAAATGCCGTACCGAGTACACCAATTATTCCTAGAAAATATAAGCCAAGTAAGGTTAGAGCCTGAAGGTTGACGAAGGCAATGGTTTTATTTGGTACCACCAGACCTATCAAAATGACGTAAACCGGTAATCTTGCAGAGCAACTCATTAATGGAGTTACCATAATGGTAATTATTTTTTCTTTCCAGTTTCCAATATTTCGGGCTGCCATAACTCCTGGTATCGCACAAGCAACACCTGAAACTAAGGGTACGACACTCTTACCATGCAAGCCAAAAGGTCTCATCCAACGATCCATCAAGAATACTACTCTAGACATGTATCCTGTATCTTCCAGAATTGCCAAAAAGCCAAACAACATGGCTATTTGCGGAATAAAAATAACTACTCCACCAATCCCTGGGATAATCCCTTCAGAAATCAAACTGCTGATCGGGCCAGAAGGAAGCAGATCAGATACTTTACCTGATAATTCAGCAAAAAATCCATCAATCAAATCCATTGGAACTGATGCCCATGCAAAAATTGCTTGGAACATAATTAGTAGGATAGCAGCAAAGATTACATAACCCAGAACTGGATGAAGAAAAATACCGTCAAGACCGGATTTCTCATTCTTTGGTTGAGACTCTTTCACCACAGCCAGATCTACGATTTTGGTTATTTTTCGATAGCGGATTTTAGTTTCCTCAAGTTGAGCTGCTGCAAGATCGAAATTGATCTCTTCAAGCTTTGACTTAATCCAATCTCTATCTGCCTGTGCAATAACTTTATCAATCCTTCCAAATCGAAGCATTTGGTAAGCTTGATAATTGTTGCTCATATTGAATTTACGCTTGACTTCTTCCAAAAGGGTAATTGGAACTACTTCCTCTATTGCCAAAAAACTACCCTTTTTGCTAAAATTCCGGGTGTGGATTAATTCTCGAATTTGGTCAAGCCCCTTTTCTCCTCTGGCGTCTGTACTCAAAATAGGAACGCCAAGTGCCTTGAAAATTTCAAAAGTCCGAATTGAAATATTTCTTTTGGTTGCTAAATCAGCCATATTTAAGACGATGGCAAGGTTTAATCCAAGGTCAATTAGTTGAGTTGCCAAAAAGAGTCCTCTGGACAATTGACTAGAGTTAATGACCATTAGAACATATTCAGGCTTTTCTGTTTCGCTCAATTGATTTAGTACCCTATGAGCGATGACTTCATCCTCAGAATTTGGATATAAACTATAGGTTCCAGGTAAATCGATGATTTCATAGGTGCTTCCCTGATAACTCATCGTTCCGACTTTTTTGTCCACAGTGACTCCTGGATAGTTCCCTATTTTCTGATTGAGCCCTGTCAGTTGATTGAAAATAGTTGATTTACCCACGTTTGGATTGCCAATTATAGCAATCTTTGGAGTCTTTGTGATGGAGATCATGGTGGGTACAGTCATTAATCAGAGCAATTGCACTTCTATTAGAGAGGCCTCATTTTTGCGAAGTGCCAAAATAGTCTCATCTAATTTAAAAGCCATAGGTCCTCCCATTGGGGCGGAAAATTTTAAGGTGATCTCTTTACCGGGGAGAAATCCCAACTCCATTAAGTTGATTTTTAATGGTGAATCAATTATTTCTTTAATTACAGCCGTTTGGGTGACAGGAATTTGGTCTGCAGTTTTCAACATAAGAAGATCAAGCCGTATAGCGAATGCAAAAATAACATTATTTGGAATGAATCTAAAGAAAAATAAAGAAGATTTTTATCAGCTTTTCAAATGATTTAGAATTCCCTTATTGCAAAAACTTCGTTGCTGAGATTAAACTCCTTGTTATTGGTGAAAAATATTCGAATACTAAATTCCAGAACTATCTCTTTACCTGGGTTTTCCTTCCAACCAAGCTTAAAAAGATCATCTCTGTACACTTCAAGAGGGGCTTTGAAAAAGACTTCAAATGGGCTTGTGTTTTCGGTAAAAAAATAATTAATCTCAAAAAAATCAGTGATATCGTCACCTACCTCAAGTATTCTACCGTCACCTAGTATCACTTCTTTGGAGTTTAAAATTTGAATTCCTGTCATCAAGTCTTTTGATTTCGGGCTTTCAGGACTACAGGCATATGCTACTCCTAGCGAACCAAGGTCATTTTTCTCATTATTGTAAGATAGTGTTTGGGTATCAAGTATTCGGAAAGCTTTAAATATATCTCTATAAGGAAGGGGAGTGCCAGGGTTGACTCGCTGTCCAGCTTTAGTAAGCGAAAGAGTTTCGAATGAAAGAATTGTAAAGTCCTTTACCTCAAATCTAGGACCGCAGCCACATGGATCACTGCAAATGACACCACAGCCTATCGGAATTAGAGTTATTAAGGTTAATACTCCAATTGTTACTATCGATTTTTTAATACTATTCTTCATCATTTTATTAACTCCTTTAAATTAACTGTCTAAAGAAATTTTGGTTTAACCTAAAAGGAGGCTTTAATCGAAAAGCTAAAATTTCTCCCAGGAGCAGCAAGCCCTGAACTATAAGATTGATACCTTTTGTCCCATATGTTTTCGACTCCAGCCATAAACTGAAGGGCAGGAAAGAGTTGGTATGTAGTATTCAAATTAAAAATAGTCCAACTTGGAGCATAAGGATTTCCATTTTCATCTTTGGCATAGATTTGGGGTTTTCCTTGTTCTTCAAGAGGCAGTTCAGAAAAGGAAACCTTAGCACTGTACTGACTAGTAAGCTCTATTTTGAGATCCTTTTTAGAAAAAGTCAATCTACTCAAGCCGAAAGCTGGGGCAGCATGTCTAGATGGACTTTTACTACCATCATCTAATTCCTCAGTACCATTTTGCCAGTTATAACGAGATGTAATTAAGAAATATTTAGAAATGGCAAGTTCAAAACCTGCCTGTACTCCATAAACCTTTGCAGAGGCAGCATTTTGAATTTCGAAAACTTGGCTGGGCTCTCCGTCATAATCAATTATCGATTCTCCATTAAGTGTGAATGGCCTTCTCACCATTGCATCTCGGAGGAGGGTGTAGTATCCGCTTAAGTCAAATTTGAATCGTTGAAAATGCTTATTCAGATTTAGTTCTGCATTGTAGGCATATTCTGGTTTGAGCTCTGGATTGGGAACCAAAACAGCACCAGGGGCAGAATCGAAGATTTTTCCCACATCATCCACATTTGGCGCTCGGAACCCTGTCGATAGGGTCGGGGAGATGGAAAAGGATTGTTCAGGCTGTATCACCAATCCAAAACTACCGGTAAGAGCGCCGAAGTTATTTTCACTCGTTGAAAAGGGTAAAGGATAGAATGTATTGTTATTTGAAAAATCTGCACTTAGACTTGTAAAATTATACCGAAGTCCTGTCTGCATCTTCACTTTTTCTGACAGGGTAGCATGGTAGGTCGAATAGATTCCAGCAGAAAACCAATCTGAATTGGGATACCTGCTTGTTGTAGGCTCAGTCGTCCCATTACCAATGTTTTCGGTAATTCCTTCCGAGTTGACACGATTGAAGACCAGTTCAGCTCCGTAACTCAAAAAGCTTTCATTTTTAATGGTTTTCAAGAAATCAGCATTAACGGAATATGCGTTAACCTTTTCAGTTCGGGTATTCTGATTTTGATTTCCAAATCGCCGGTCAATCCGACTCTCCTCGAAGTATTGCTGTGCGATTTTGACCTTCATCTGGTTGAAGAATTTTGAATTGCTTTCCCTGATGATTCCCAAATTATTCATAAGCCAAACTTGAGGACCATAAGACCAAACAGCAAATTTCAATTTATTCCCATTTTGCTCGATCAATCTGTCGTATCGAGGAATATTGCTAGACTTACTGAAGTGAAAACCATAGCTTAAGACCGTTTTTTCATTTGCCTTAAATTTTATTTTCTGCATCAAATTATACTGTTCATATCCGCTCGTTACCTGAACTTTCGGATTCGAATTTTGGATCATCACGTCCAATCCATTTTCTAAACCTGCATAATTTGGTCGTAAATAATCAGAAGGTCCATTACTACCCATTTTCAAATCTCCGTATTCAAATTTTGAAAAACTGGATAAAAATGCCCATCGTTTGGTGGAGTACCTCAAATCAGCATGAATTGTTGCCTCGTTATTTGCTGAAGCAAATCGTGAAATCACATTGGCAGACCAATTCTTTTCTCCATTAGCAAAACTAGGATCGAGTGTTTCAAATGACATTACCCCTCCAATTGCATCGCTACCATACATGACTGAACCCGGTCCAAAAAGAACTTCAGTAGTCGAAATTGCAAAAGGATCCAAAGAAATTACATTATGAAGATTGCCACTTCGAAAAATTGCAGTATTCATTCTGACCCCATCCACAGCATATAAGAGCCGATTTGCAGAAAATCCACGGATCATTGGACTACCTCCTCCCTGTTGACTTTTCTGAACGAAAACTTCACCACTATTTCCAAGCCAATCTGCGGTATTAGCCGGGTTACGAATTAGGATGTTCTTGGATGAAAAAACAGAAATCTTGGTAGGTACATCAGTACTGCTTTGACTCCATCTTGATGCGGAAACTACTGCAGGTTCTAAACTCATCAAATCAGGATTCATTTTTATCAGAAATTCATTTTTTTCCAGTTCTTCAAACGTCAATTTTAATGAACTGAATCCTAATAGTTGAAAATTCAAAATTTTACTTTTGTCAAAAATCCCCAAATCTGCAATTCCTTCATTATTCGTCAGAATGGAATTTCCCGGAGCATAGGAATAAATCATCACACCCGGAAGCGGTAAATTGCTATCAGACTCTATGATTTTCACTTGTTGAGAAAACGCAAAAGCATAGAAAAAGAAGGCTATTACAGAAAGAAATACTGATTTCATAAATCGTAAAAGAGCTAATTCAGAATCGAAGTTAAATGGATATAATTTATTTTGAGTTGGACATTTGTATAAATGGTTTTTAACATTTCAAGTTTTCTTGAACTTTAAGATTATTAAGGACTTTTTTCATTAAACTTTTTGGTTTCAAAATAAATCTTAAATAATAGATTTTCAATTATTTATAATGAATTATTATTGGGATTTATGTAGAAAAAATCATAGCTTACTAATGCTTTTTTTCAATCCAAAATTGGTGCTGTTGAATTTTTATTGTCGGGTAGAATCTGGTTTTCTGTTGGGAGAAAGCTCCACTATAAATTTTTTTTACCATGGAAAAAGACTTATTACAAGATTTATTAGCTGAGATTTTTGGTCAGTTAGAAGGAGCGAATCCAAAAGAAGTTTCAGCTATTAAAGAAGGAATGCCTCTGGTAGCCCAGGCAATGAAATTCCAATCAGCTGAAGAATCTCAATCCGAAAAGCTAAGCATCCAATCAGCAGATTTCTTTTTTAGGGAAAGGATGAGTAAGCCGAGACAAATTGAGCTTGAGAAAGTAGTCAAGGAAGCTGTAAAAGTCCAAGAGAAAGAGCCAAATACTAAGGTTTTTGTTAGAGAGATTCCCATTAGGACTAGTCAGATCAAATCCAGTGTCCCGGCCTGGGCTGTGGGAGCAAAAGTGGATAAAACAATAGGCCCGATCACAAGGGTGGATGGACTTCAAGTTTTCTTGGATGTTTACCGAGTTGAGAAATTGATAGCTCTTCGAAAGCAGAATACCAATGAACCATTTATTCTATTTAAATCAAGCTTTACCAAACCCAGATTTCAGACTTTAAATGCTCCACCAATTGAGGTGTTAGATTCTTACAAAGTACTTTCGGGTACTGTTTGGGTTCAAGTGAAGTTATTTGATTCCTCTGCACCAAGCGATCGGTATTTTGGATTGAAGGTAAAAGGTGGGCAGATTGACTTGACTGCAGCACCAGTGGCTCAAGGTTCCAATTTAGTTCTCGGCGCAACTACTCAAGTTAACGTTAATTTAGAATTGGATTCACCATCTATAAAAGGGTCTAAGAGCAAAAAGAAATATGGATCGGATGCAGCCGATCTTTCGCTGCAATTGCCTGATAAATTAAGATTTCGCTTCAGAGGGAATGGGGTAGGACAAATTCAAGCTTCAGGAAATGCCAAGTGGGAAGTATACGGGGAAAAAGGGGCTTTCCAATTTGCAAACAAGCAACCCGTTTTTAATAGTCAACTAAATCGTTTTTGTATTCCTTTTAATTATTCAAAAGGGGATTTTGAACCGCTGAGTTTCTCCGGGAAGTATTTTTCCATGGAAGGAAAGTCATCAATTAAGGCTAGTTTTTGGGCAATTCCCGCTGGGGCAATTGATACCAATGCGCCACTCGAAGCTGCTGGTATTGGAGGAATGGTTCAGCATTGGGAGCCAGGTATTAGTTGTAATTGGAAAGGTTTAAAGGGAGGATCACTTCCGATCAATGAGAGTTTGTTTTTGGTGGAAGAAGGTAGAATTGCTATTACCTCCTTGGATTCTGGGAATGCAGGGATCTCTCAGGATTTTGATCATTGGAAAGACGCTCAAAATCCATATGGGACTTCAGTGAACCTAAAATATACTGGTCAAAATCTTTTCTTGTACAATTGTGTTTCTTCAGGAACTGAACTTGTGATTTCTCAGGCTGATGCTGTACTGTCCGTGGATAGACCAAAGCAGGTAAACGGTCATGCAGTTTCAGTAAAAACAAAGAAATCATTGGTCCTCTTGGGAGGAGGGGAGCTTCAAAATTTATTTTATCTGATTGATGATAATATTCTGTGGGATAATAAATTACCATTTGATAAAGTTCCGAAGTTTAAATCTCTCGCTCTTGCACTAGAAAATGCACTCTTTACCGTTTCTCCTGTAAACGGAGCGATGATTTTTGGAAAGTGTGACGATGCTTGGGAAAAGATCACACAAAGTCAGACGTATTTGGTATTTGGGATGATATCCTATTTGCCAACTCTTCCCGATCCTTATTTAGCTAACCTTGGGATTTTAAACAGATTTATAGGCAAACAAACAGGTGAGCTTACTAGTATCAAAAGCTGGTTGATTTGCCGAATAATTCAAAAGCCAATCGAAGATAAAGACGATGAGGTTTCTGTTTCTTTTCATTTTGGACCACAGAATCTCAATCAATCAAATCAAAATGCCGTAGCTAACAATCTCGCTGCCGAATCTCCGGTCAATCGGATAAAAAGCACCACAAAGTCAGCATTTAGGAAAGATGTTCCTGATTATGAAACAGCATATAACCAAGCAGTCAGTCCTATTGGAAATGATTATTTTACTCTTTTAGATGTAAGTTCCAATGCAAACCAAATAGGAGTTAGCTATGGAGGTAACCCTGGTTTTTCTAGCCCAAGAAAGATTACTGCGACAGTTACCCATGTTTCAGAGTCAGAAGCAGTGGTTTCGGGAAATACTAGTGAGACTTTACTAGTCGATGGAATGGAGGTAAAAGTTCCTGGCTACATGGCTAGGATATTTTTGCTTCCGCAAGTAGCTTGGGAACCAGTACAAAATCTCACTCCACCACCTCCTCCGGAACAAGCTGGTCCTATGGATCCACCTGCTTATTTCAATTATTATCCAAATGATGGAGGTCCTTCTCGGCTTTTGAATAGTAATTCTAATCCTGTAACGCTGGCTCCGATTCCCTTGACATCCTTCGTTTTGGAGAATTTCAAACTCCTTAAAACCGAAGTGATAGCACAATTTACTTTGCCATTCGGGCTAAAAGCAGTAGCTCAACTTAGTCAAAGTGCTCCTTATAATCAGCTGAAACCTAAACTCGAAAATATACGGCCAAATTTCCCTAATGATTTAACAGGAGGAATACAGCTGAGGGCAATAGGGGGAGATGCAGGTAAAAAGATTCCAGATAAAGTTGGCATGGATGATTTCCCAATGTTTGATGGGTTTACTTTTCAAATAAATAATGTCTTAAACATTATTGGAGCACCGTCGGGGGCAAGTACACTGGGAGATCATGTGACAAAAATTTTTAATGGTGAGTTTTCAACTATCAATGGAGATCCAAAAGGTGTACCTGTTGTAAGTATTGATTTTTCAGGATATGGAGCTAGTACTTTCAGCAATTGGTTAAGCCCTTCAGCAGCAATTGCAAGTACGAGTCAAGCAAGGTTTGATATTATGCTCGGCCGAACAGGGCATGAGGTTATTCAGGTAAAAAGTTTGGTTTATCCTTGGGGGATTCGCGTGGTCAGAACAATCACATTATTCAGAACCAGTTCGGGCTACGTTTATCGAGTTGATAGTGGCTGGCAGCCGGAGAGCGACGGCAGGTTTGATTTTACATATAGTTTTGTAAGAGGAGCAAATTCAGTAGAGGTGGTACCTTACAAAATTCACCCAGGTACCTTAAGAGGTTTGTATAATATCAGAAATATTACTGAAGATGCTTCAATCGGTGAATTTGAACGAACTGATTTGGTAAAAAAGGGCGAAAAATACATCGATATATTGGGTGTGGAACAGACATGGAATGATACAACTCCAAAAGAAATCAAGATCATTTGTGCTCCGGTTTTTTTTGATGCAGATGTAGAACTTGAAAACCTTGTTCAGGGCCATAAAAATAATCGAACTCCTGCCAAGAAAATTCTTGGATACGTTCAGCTATCTCCAACCGGATTCACACTTACTCCTGAGCGATTCAAGGAACTTATAAATCTTCAGGGTGGCTCGCTTGGAGGAGATATTGACTGCGTAATGGATGTGAACAAGTCTGGACAATTGATGCGAATTTCAAGGTTTGATTTCTCCAATTCAGTTGCAACAAATGGATCAGATCCCATTTTTGTAGCTTCTGCAAGAGGAAGTGTACTACTACCCAAAACTGGTAGCTGGACCACCGTTCAGCACCAAATTGCTAGTGGTGAAGTTTCACCTTTGCCTCCTCATATTCCTGTGCCACTAATTCGAATCGGAGAATGGGATCAGGCTACAGTGGTTAAGGATTCAGATGTAAACAGTCAATTGCTTCGATTGGCAAATCCAACTGAGTTATTAAGAGCTCCAAATACAAATACCATAAACTACGGATTACTTCAGACCACTTCAACTCAAAAAGCACTTGTTCTTACACCGTCTTTTGCGAAAGGGAATAGCAAGCTGCTCAGTAAAACTCCACTACTTTATGCGGATGCTTATCGTTTGATGTCAGGAAACGGGATTTTCCCAAATATCGGAAATGCAATTGACGACTTTGGGAAGGCAGTGGCATTAACAGACGGGTTGAAAGAAGGGCAAAATGTATCAAGTTCAATCTTTAAAGAGAATCCGACTTTTGTAGATGGAGGGGTGAAGGTTTTAGAACTGCTAGCTATCCTTTCCGAAAAACAAGGAGATTCTTTGGTTGATTCCGGATTCAAGTTGATAGCTGACAAAACAAATAGCCTAGCTGAAAAAGCTTTGGCATTTGATATGCCTCCTTGGGAAGTGGTTTTGGTAGAGATGGAATCTTTGAAAATCTACATAGATTATAAAACTCAGAAGAGTAAGTCTTCTGGAACATATGTAGACAGCAAGTTGAATTTTGATATCAACTCTTTTGCAAATGATGCCGCTGAAACTTGGAAAAATCGGCTCAATAATATTGCTATGGTGGTTGACTTGGGGTCATTCAAAAGATTGATGACAATCAAAGGGAATTTTGACTCTAATAAAGGTTCGGAATCAAGCTATAAAGGAGGCCCTGATTCTAATTTCCCTAGTATCGGCTATCCTTCTCCCGAAATCGAGTTTAGCGATGCGCTCCAACCTGTCATAGACCTATTGCAGATGTTGATGTCCTTAAGTCAGGGGAAATATGCAGATGTAATGAAGAAAGGACTTCAGATTGCCATGAGTAATGCAGGAGAAATCTGGGAATACAAATTTGAAGCCTCCAAGGAAATCCCGCTGGTCAGGTTCCCACCTGAAGAAAATCTCTACAATAATCCTACTACTCCTCTAAAATTAGAAGCTGGCTTAGAGTTGGGCGTTTATTTCAATGCTGCTTTAAAGGTGACTGACGATCCAAAGCAATTGCTTCCGACAGCGGGAGCATATATTCAATTCAATGGAGGATTGGAGGTCATGTGTGTGACTGTTGGTGGAGCAACCGTTTTTGCAGTAGGTGAAGTCGTACTCAAAGTTGCTTGTGATACGAAGATCGGACCTAGTCTATTGATGCGATTTGGGTTTGGGGCTTCAATAGCTGTTGGTCTACCGGTTGTAGGTAATGTTTCTGTTACCTATATCGTAGGTTGTGAGCTCTATGCGGATCTTACTCAAATAAGTGTCACGGCTTACATGCTATTCAAAGGTCGGGCTAGCCTAGTTGGAGGGTTGGTTTCGGTGACGATATACATTGAAGCCAGCGGCACAATCACTAGGCTTATTGCTGAGGATCGAACTGAGTGCACTGCTTCAGTGACGTTTGGAATTGAGATCAGCATATGCTTTGTAATCAATATTGATTTTGAGGAGACTTGGGAAGAGTCCAGACAGATCGCTTAATTATTACTTTTCACTTTACCATTTTTATCATGGAAAAAAACAGATTAATCACGCTCATGACGCTTCCCCAACATTTTGATGGGGAAAATCTCACGGTTCATATAGTCGTTATACCAAGAAATGCCAATCCTTTTCAAGATTGGAATACCGGACTCCCTAACCCTTCCAAAGTAATGGGGTTTGCTGATTTTCAGCCTGAATTCTCCTTGGCAATAGTGAAAGGAACTGAAGATTTTCCAGTGGAGAATACTACGAACCCTGCTAGAAAACCTCTTTTTGTGCCGGTGGAAGTAAAAAAAGCTGAAAAAAAGGGGATTCTTTTAAAGCAAATTTCAGAAAGCTTTCCGGTTCCTGTCACTGACACTTCAGACAAGCTTCAGGCTCCGATTCCAGTTGAAAAAAGCGTAAAAAAATACCTCCCAAGTTCCTATAGAAATAGTTTTAATTTCACGCAGCCTCGGCACCCTAATGGAGTGACTGATGATAGCTACGAATGTGCAATCAGGGAAAAACTTCCACTTCAACCAGTTACTCCAAAGGAAAAAGTAAGTTGGGGAAAAGTCTTTGCGCAAATTCTCAAGCAGCCTTTGTTGGCAGAAGCATGTGGGATGATTTATAAGGTAACTCTTCCAGTTAAGCCGGATTGGTTTAAAAATGGTGGGTACCTTTTTGCTAAAATCACCAATGATCCATATGCTGACGTACAATTTAAGCAGATAACTTCACCAAATGGTCAGCTGGTAAAGCAATATGCAGCCCGAATTCCTGAATTGGATTCAAAAAAACCAAGGGTTGTATTTGCACCAGTATTATTCCCAGTTTTGGTGATTAAGGCACCTTCTACTACACCTACAATTCCTTTGGGGCCATGGGACGAATTATTTCAAGAAGCGAATACTTATGATGATGGTTTTGCCAAGATTGTACATGCCAATCAACCCATTAGCGGGAATATGCTTAAGGAAAGCTCCGACGGATTTCATCCTCAAAAAGAAACCGGGATTCGCTGTGGTTGGGATGATGAGCAGATATTGATCTGGTATATCCGCCAACTCACCGAAAACCCAGCTGCATCAGGATCAGGAGAGCGAGTAGATTCTGCGCTTAGTGTCATAGGTTACCATCTTGATGTCAAAGAGTCTAGCTCAGGAAGTGTTTGGGAAAGTTTGAATGAGGTTGAGATTTCAAATACCCACTCGATGGCGGCTTTTTTACCAGGCAAAACAACAGAGATTCCTTATCAAGTTTATCCCACCAAAATCAATGGTCCGGCTGGAGCAAATTATTGGTTGCCCATGTATTATGCCTATTGGCTTGGTAAAAGTCTGGTTACCGAAGACCAAGATGCCCTTCAGATTTATAAAAATGATCAAGACAATGGCGCATTGATTGGAGGTCCTGAAAACAGGAAAGTCGAAATGAATTCAACTCTTAAACCAAAGCCCTTAAAAACAATTTTAAGGTATGGACAAAGTTATGACTTTAGAATTCGTCTTACAGACATTAGTGGTGGAGGACCCAAAATCGAAGATTTTCCCTTAAACCCAGCTCCAAGCGCGGCTACTTCGGTTTCTTTTAAAAGATTTGTAAATCCTGGAATGTTGCGAATTGTAAAACCTGGACATTTATTGAATCAGACAGGAGAGTATTTTAATTCTACCGATTTGGATGAAACGCAGTTTTCAGCAAATCCAGAAATCGTGGTGGAGCGACCGTTATTGGAATATCCAGCAGTTTTTTTTACAATGAAGTATCAAAAGATAGGAATTGATCCTATCGCTGAATTGAAAAGTTTAAGTTTTTCGAATAATTCCTTAAAACCTGCATTGCCCGATCCAGATGTCAGGGAAGTATTCATTAGAGTAGAGGTAAAATCTTTGCGAATGGATACTTCGCTCAGTCAGTCAGGAAAGGATTCTTTCATCACACTATACCAAACCAAAAGATCTTTCGGAGAGTCATTTGATTCTAATTTGACAATTCCGGTTGAGTTTATTGATGTGCCAGTATTAAATCTTGGTGAGGAAGCCAATCCTTTTTTCATGGCAAATCTCAAAAACTCTGATTTGGATGCAATGGATCAGCTAATAATCCCTACTGGCCGTCATGTCCGCGTGACGATGCGTGCATTTGCATCAACGGAGGAAGATCCAGATGAATATTTTGGATCAATCAGTTCAGATATAGAGTTGGATAGTCGATATGGTAAAACGACACAGCTTCTATTTTATAAGGAACCTCAAAATGAAACTGAGTTATTGGCTCCTTATCAAAATGTACCAGTAGTTCAGGGGGTTTTTCTGAAACCAGACGATGTCCCTACCCGCAAAAGAAACCCTTTTTCCATTCTTTTGAAAAGGGAAACAGAGAGTGGAACTCCAGATGTAGTAAGTAGGCTGGCAGAAGCATTAGGATGTCTTTCTAAAGGACTTACCCTTATTGCTCCAAAAGGTGAAAGAATTGCCTTTGGCTGTAGTTCTCGGATCAGGCACTCACTTGCACCTGATGGAAGTAGTATCACTTTTGCATCTAAAGCTGAGCTTCAAAACCATTGGATAGGAGGAATTAATTACAAAATCCAGCGGGATTGGACTTGGGATAGTTTGGTAAACGATGCTTTCATAATAAGTAAGCGATATAAATTCAGAAGAGATAATGATTCTGAATGGCGAAACCTACATAATGCAGGCGAGGTGGAGTTAAAGCATACTGTATCTTTTGAAGCGCTACAATCGGATCGTTTTGGACGGATTAATCGCGACTACACACGAATTATTTTTCTAGATGCTATTGAGCCAAAGAATGATCTTAAAAGACCAAATGGAGAACTTAGATTCCCTGATGAAGTCTGGGTGGAATACAGAGTTACTCCGAATTTCAAACCAAATCATGCTTCTACTGCCTCCTTGGAATTGGAGCGGTTATCATTGCCAACCGTATTGCCACCATCTCAAATGCCAAAGTTAAAAAGTGTGGGATTGGCTTTTTCTCCTTATGAGCGGACTGAGGATTACAGTTCATCCGAAGTGCGGAGAAGGCATCTTTGGATTGAATTTGAAGAGCCTGTATCAAATCCTGATGACTTGTATTTTTGTCGAGTATTGGCTAACGCTCCAGACCAATTACTTTCTAACAACTCACAGGATCAATTTATTGCTCCAGAGGAGAGTCCTTTGTCTTTGGATCCAGAGCAAACCCGCGTTATAATTCCTGATCAAAGTGATGACTTAGCTGGAATAGGAGCGATGCAACAGATGATGCCTTCATTAGATAGTGATCGTCATTTTATTCTGCCGATCCCTCCTGGAATGCATGCAGAGAGCCCTGAGCTTTTTGGGTTTTTTACTTACGAATTTAGGGTTGGTCATGCTTATTTTGATGATAAGGATGATAACCTTTGGTCAACAGCTCAAGGTCGTTTTGGAAGAGCACTAAGAGTAACAGGTATTCAACATCCTGCTCCAACTTTACTTTGTTCTCTTAATAGGGATTCTGAGCAGATGTATATTTCCGCCCCTTTTGCCAAGGCCGTTTTTAATGGCAAAAATGTCACTGCAAAACCACCTAGAACCAGTCTTTGGGCTGTTTTATATGCCCAGGTTACTCAGGCTGATGGAAAGGATTTTAGAAATATTTTGTTAGGGGAGCGGATTATGAAAATCGGTTTGAAAGTAAAACCTTCCAAAAAAGAGGAAGATAAATTTAAGTCTATAGTGGATGCGGGTTACAAAAATAATATTGTCTCAAAAGTACTGCCCTCTGCTTTAACAAAAAATATAGCTCAACTTGAAATTGGGCATTTGATAGCGACCTTTAAAGAAAATCAGCCTGTGGGTACAGCTATTTTTGAATCTCAAGAGATTGCAAATCGATTAGCAATGTTTGGATTACCAGAAGATAGCCCTTTGAGTGTTTTGGTTGTTGAAGTTTTTGGAAACATAACCAATCTATTTGATCACATGGAGGCATATAAGGATCTGGATGATTCGCAGGTTTTTCATACTATTTTAAAGAAACAAAACTTGCAAGAGATGCCAGAAACGAACTCTCCTGAGGAAATGAGACCGTTAAGCACAAGTTTGGGTCATTTTAGGATACTAAGGACTTCACCACTGACCAAAGTCCCATTCGTTTGTTGTCCGACTTGCTAAAGAAAATGAAAAAGACCGACTTAAGTCGGTCTTTTTTTAGGCTTTGCCTTTTAGCATTAGATTCCAATACATAAATGGTAAACCATATTTTTTTAGCAGCCACATGCTGTATTGTTCTTTGGTAGTATCCACAAATTTTGAAATCAATGGATCGCTATCTCTAACATTATCGTATTTAAATTCAGCTAATAGCATCTTTCCATAACCCGTTACGATAGGACAAGAAGAATAACCTTCATAGGATTCGTGACCTACTTTTCCGGTTTTTATTAATTGAAGTAGATTATCAACCAATACTGGAGCTTGCTTGCGAATAGCAGCACCTGTTTTAGCAGTGGGTAAAGAAGCTACATCTCCGATTGAGAAAATATTTGGAAAGCGCTTGTGTTGCATAGTGTGAATATCGACATCAATCCATCCTTTGCCAGGCCCGTCTTGGATTGATACCAGTGATTCTTGGATAAACTTGGGAGCTGCTTGTGGTGGTGCTAAATGAAGCATGTCGAAATGAACTTTAATTTCCATTGCACCAATTAGCTCTTCACCCAATACATTACCTTCCATTATAGTACAATTACTTTCGCCAGGCTTAGAGTATTGGAAAGTAATTTCTTGCTTTTCTCCATCAATTTTGACTGGAGCATAGAACGGTTTGAAAATTATATTTCTGTCATGAATTATTTTGTTCAATGTCTTTGCGAAGTCAGGTACTCCAAAAATAACAGTACCTGGAGTGGCAAAAAGCACATTGGTTTTGTCTCTAATTCCTTGCTTTCTGAAATAATCCTCGGCCAAATACATGATTTTCTGAGGAGCACCGCCACATTTAATTGGGGTAGTTGGTTGTGTAAATACAGCGTTTCCACCTTTGAAATTTTGTAAGACTTCCCAAGTGTGTTCAGGATTAGTGTAGTTCGAGCAAACAACTCCATTATCCAAAGCCTCTGGCAATCCCGGGAGTAGCTCGGGAGCCATCACCAAACCAGGAACAGGAATCAAATAATCATAAGTAAAAGCACCCGAACTGGCAGTAGTAACTTCGTTTTTTTCAGGATTTATTCCTGTAGCTTTATCCTTAATCCAATCTACTCCTGTAGGAATGTAATCAGCCTCGTCTCGCTCTGTGTCCTTGTAATCAAAAGTTCCTGCACCGACAAGAGTCCAAGCTGGCTGATAGTAATGTTTTTCCGAAGGCTCAATTATCGCCATGTTTAATGATGAATCTTTGCGTTTTAATTGGGCTGCTACAGTAATACCGGCAGTTCCACCACCAATAATCAAAATCTGATAATGTTTCATAGTTAGGTCGGGTTGATTTAATATTCTAATTTAGTCGGAGTATTAAATTGATTTAGTGACATTTATCACCTAAATTCTTTTATTTAAAAGATTTGTTTGAAATATCTATTAATACAAGGCAAATGGGTTTTGATATTTATCCTTAATTTAGAAATTAATTTACTTAAATGAACCATTAGGAATTAATGACCATAGAAGAATTAAAGGCTTATTTGCCAAGTTTTACAGATCCAAGATTACTTCAAGCAATCTTAGACAAAAGTCAATTGATCAAGCTTGAACCAGGGAAGGTATTAATGGAGCCAGGTCAGTTTGTGAAAATGGTTCCCCTTGTATTGGAGGGAGCAATCAAAATAATGCGGATGGATGAGGAGGGAAAAGAACTTTTTTTATACTATCTAGATCCTGGCGAAACATGTGCACTTTCGTTGACATGCTGTTCGGCCTCAAAACCAAGTGAGATTAAGGCTGTTGTGGAAGAAAATACGCTGCTTTTAGCAGTGCCTGTCAAAGTTCATGAGGAATTTTCAGATGAATTCAAGCAGTGGAAAGATTTTGTCTCAACTACTTATCAACGAAGATTTCAGGAGATGTTGGAAGCATTGGATGCAGTGGCTTTTAAGAGAATGGATGAGCGTTTGATGCGCTACATTGTGACCAAGATGAAGCAATTCAAGGCAAACGAATTACATACAACTCATCAGGAAATAGCAACAGAACTGGGAACATCAAGAGAAGTTGTTTCCAGACTTTTAAAGCAACTTGAGAAAAAGAAATGGATCGAATTGGGTAGAAATGTGATTTATATCCGTGATGATTTTGAAGAATTGATTTCCAAATAATCAATTCATTACTAATAGGGGGATGTGTATGTGGTAAGCCATGTTGATTGATTGGCTTCCCTCTATCATTTGTTTCCAGAAATTTTTGTGCTGGTGACACATGATTAAGATAGTCTCTTCATTTATACTTAGAAATGTTTCAATTCCTTCACTTAAGGTGTCAGAATTAATAGTATTTACCTTAGTGTTTTTTTTATCATAAGTGGTTTCAATGTAGTTTTTGAGACCTATTGCTGCCAATTTGTCCTTGAAATTTGGAGTCTTTTGAATATGTAGAAAATTAAGGGGGAGATCCCATTCTTTACTTAATCCAATAGATTTTTGAATTAATGGGATTTCATGGTCAGAAAATTCAAGCGCAAGAGTTAAGTTTAAAATCTGTTCTATCCTTGATTTTTCTGGTACTACTAAAATTGGGATGTTTGACTCTTTGATCAAATTAACTGTGGTACTTCCAATCAGGATTTTTTTCACTCCACTTGCCCCTTTTGTACCCATGACAATTAGATCAACGTTTTTTTCTTCGGCTATTCTGGCTAAAGAAATAGATGCAGTTCCTTCTTTGATTATTTTTATTAGGTGGACCTCATCAGAAGAATAATCTTTGATCAACTTGTTCATCATTGATTCAGCATCTTTGTGCATAGTGTCTAAAGCTATTGCCGCTTGAGAAGCAAAATCATATACAACCTCAATAATATGTACAAGTAGTATTTCTGTTTTCTTTCCTCTTCCAAGCCCTAAAGCAAATTCTAATGCTTTTAAAGAATCTTGTGAGAAATCTATTGGAACGAGAATTTTCATGGGTTTGCAGTTTAGCTTCAAGTAAAGTACAGCATCTGTTAATATATAAAAATGATAAAAGTCACCTCTGGATTAATTTATTTTTGATTTAATATTAAATCCAGAGATTCTTTGTAAAGAAGGATTTTGGACCTCTAATAATTACTTATTGTAACAATTGTCACCACTTTGGTCCATTTACAGATCTACTTTTGTGTAGTCAAATTTGAAAAATTAAAAAAATGGATTACATCGTTCTAATAGGTTTTGCATCTGCAGTTTTAATCGGCGTAAGCCTTGGGCTGATAGGTGGTGGAGGTTCAATCCTCACTGTTCCGGTATTGGTATATATTCTAGGAGTTGAGCCAGTTTTGGCCACTGCATATTCTTTGTTTGTAGTGGGAAGTACTTCTCTGGTTGGTTCATTTACTTTTATGAAAAAAGGTCTGGTCAATTACAAGACCGCATTGGTTTTTGCGATTCCATCTTTCATTGCCGTTTTTCTCACACGAAAATTCTTAGTACCTGCTTTGCCAGATCAGCTGTTTGAATTGGGAACATGGGTGATTTCGAAGAATATTGGAATCATGATTTTCTTTGCATTAATCATGCTGGCTGCATCTTATTCTATGATAAAAGGTGGGGGTAAGAAAGAATCAGATGAAGACTCTGAAGTGAAATTTAATATCCCGCTCATCGCATTGGAAGGCATGGTTGTGGGTGTTATTACAGGGATTGTAGGTGCAGGTGGGGGATTTTTGATTATCCCAGCGCTTGTGCTTTTGGCTAAGCTTCCCATGAAAATGGCGGTAGGAACTTCGTTGTTAATTATCGCAGCTAAATCATTGATTGGATTTTTAGGTGATGTAAGTAGTCAAACCATTGACTGGAAGATGCTGTTAATATTCACAGGACTCTCTATTGTTGGGATTTTTATTGGCAGTACACTCTCCAAACGAATCAATGAGAAGGCTTTGAAAAAGGGTTTTGGATGGTTTGTTCTGATAATGGGAATCTATATCATCAGTAAAGAGTTATTATCTCTTTAAAAGAAATGAGCTTTGAATAAATACATAAAAATTGCACTGGATGGATATTATGGTTATTGGGATTATCTGAAAACCGAAATACTCCATCCTTCTTGGCATAGCTACTTTTGGTGGCTGATAGGATTATCTGTTGTAGTTTGGGGATTAGAGTTGATATTTCCTTGGCGCGAACGAAAATCAGCCTTTAGAAAGGATTTTTGGTTGGATGCATTCTATATGTTTTTCAACTTTTTCCTTTTTTCACTTATAATTTATAATTCGCTCTCAAATGTTTTTGTGGCTGCATTTAATGATTTCTTAGCTTCGTTTGGAATAAGGAATCTTGTTGCAATAGAAGTAAATAGCTGGCCGATCTGGGGTCAATTTCTGCTAATGTTTGTAATTGCAGATTTTATCCAGTGGAATGTACATCGATTACTTCATAGTAGCCCTTGGCTTTGGGAGTTTCATAAAGTTCATCATTCGGTTGAGGAAATGGGTTTTGCAGCTCACCTAAGATATCATTGGATGGAGACGATTATTTATAAATCAATCCAATATATTCCTTTGTCAATGATTGGATTTGGGCTGGATGATTTCTTTGTATTGCATATTTTCACGATAGCAATCGGGCATCTCAATCATGCCAATATTAAGCTCACTTATGGGCCTTTAAAATACATTTTGAATAATCCGGTAATGCATACTTGGCATCATGCCAAGCATCTCCCCGAAGGAAGTCATGGTGTGAATTATGGCATTACCCTCAGTCTTTGGGATTACTTATTTGGCACTGCATACGTTCCTAATTCGGGAAAAAATGAGCCCCTTGGGTTTGAAAAAATTGAAGAATTTCCACAAACCTTTTGGTCACAAATCACCTATCCATGGTCAACAAAGAAACAAAAATAGCTAAGAATCCTCTGAATAATTGGGGTTTAGTGTTGATCATGTGTGCATGGTTAGGCTTAGCCCCCTTTTTTCCAGAACCACATATCTGGGGCAAAATCAAATGGGTCGCAGGTGGAGCCAATGGGATGAAATTAATTGACTGGGGAGATCTTCTTCTTCATGGTTTTCCATGGATTTTATTAGGTCGGCTCATTATTCTTAAGTTCAAGCCTAGTGAAGTAAAGTCTTGATTAGGTGACTTTTATTACTGTAAAAAAGCTTTTGTTCAATTAATTTTGTGTAAATAAAAATTCAAAAGCCATGTTAAATTTCTTCAAAACAACCCCGAAAAATTACCAAGATATTCCTTCAGGTGAATTTCATGATCTGATGATCCAACCGAATACTGTAATTATTGATGTCAGATCGGCAGGTGAATTTGCTGGTGGAAAAATAAGAGGCGCCAGAAATCTTGATATTATGTCAAGTGATTTCTCAAACCAAGTGAAGAATTTGCCAAAAGATAAAACGTATTTAGTTTATTGTCGAAGTGGTAATAGAAGTGGTCAAGCCTGCGAAATCATGGGTGATTTAGGCTTTGAAAAAGTAAAAAATCTCAAAGGCGGAATAATGAGTTGGCCTTTTGAAACAGTCTAAAAACATAGCATAGTTTATAACTCAAGCGGGCCTATTGGTCCGCTTTTTTTATCGCTTAGAAATTTTATTCAGAGCAATTCCACGTTGCATTCGTGATTTAAAAGTGTCCATTTCTTCAGGACTTTTATGTCTGTGTTTCGTTTTCCTTCCTTGAACCCGGGCTCTCCACATTTTGAATGAACTCTCTTTCATGTTTTTGCGCATGAGTTGAATTACTTGAGACTCATTGATCCCAAATTGCACTTCAATCGCGTCGAAAGGAGTCCTGTCTTCCCAAGCCATTTCTACAATCCGATCTATTTCCTCAATCGATAATGCTTTAAGTATTTTCATAATATCAAAACTTTGATTGGGATCTAAAGTTTATCAATAGTGGAAAAAATCTCACTAGTTTGGTTAAAAAGGGACTTAAGGTGCGAAGACCACGAGCCTCTTTCGGAGGCAATTAAGTCTGGTCTTCCAATTCTTTTACTTTTTGTCTTTGAACCAAGTCTAATCGCTGCTCCTCAAAGTGACAGTAGGCATTGGCGATTTGTTTTGCAAAGCATTCAGGACATGAATAAAACACTTTTTCCTTTTGGGGGAAAAGTGACCACGCTATTTGGTGAAGTACCAAAGATTATTGAGCATCTGACTGAAAAGTATGACATCCGTTCTGTCTATTCTCATCAGGAGACAGGGATCAAAATCACTTACGATCGTGATAAATTCGTCTCCACTCTTTTGAAAGATAAAAGCATTCCATGGTTTGAGTTCTCCCAACAAGGGGTGGAGCGTGGTAGAAAAAATAGGGAGCGATGGAATAATTACTGGTTTGCCCATGTCAAAAGTAAAATTCAGAATCCAGACTTTCTTTCGGCTTCATTTATTCAAATAGAAAAATCGATTGAATCAAAGTTTGATTCAAAACCATTTTTAAAATCTTTAGGAAGCGCTAATCCACTAATGCAGCCTGGAGGTACTTTAAATGGGAAAAAATACCTAGAAAGTTTTTTTAAGGATAGAGTGAAAAACTACAGTAGACATATTAGTAAGCCAGAATTAAGCAGAAGAAGTTGTAGTCGTCTCTCACCTTATTTCGCATGGGGTTGTCTTTCGATTAGACAAGTATTCCAACATGCAGAGGTAGAAGTAACAAAAGGAAAAAATCTTCAAGCGATTGCTAATTTTCAATCTCGTTTACATTGGCATTGCCATTTTATCCAAAAATTCGAAATGGAATGCAGCATGGAATTTGGATCTATTAATCGAGGATTTGAAAAATTCCAAAACAAAGCTAACCCAATAGTAATTGAAGCTTGGGAAAAGGGAGAAACCGGAATTCCAATTGTTGATGCTTGTATGCGATGTCTTATTCAGACTGGATATCTAAATTTCAGAATGAGGGCCATGCTGGTTTCTTTTCTTACGCATCATTTGAGTCAATATTGGAAAGTTGGATCAAATCATTTAGCTCGGATGTTTTTGGATTTTGAACCCGGAATCCATTATCCGCAGCTTCAGATGCAAGCTGGTGTGACAGGAATAAATACCGTTAGAATATATAATCCAATCAAGCAATCTCAAGATCATGATCCAGATGGAATCTTTATAAAAAAATGGGTTCCTGAACTTTCTGAAATTCCTTCAAATCTAATCCATAAGCCTTGGGAATTATCAGAAATGGAACAGCAATTATTTAGAGTGAAAATTGGTTTAAATTATCCTAAACCAATTGTCTCCATAGAAATGGAGGGAGCTTTAGCAAGGGAATCAATATGGGCGGCCCAGAAAGACCCGGAAGTATTAAAGGAAGCGAAACGAATTTTAGCAAAGCATACTAACTCCAAACGCTGGTCATGAAAAATGTAAAAAAACAAAATCTCCCAAGTAAAATCTGTACGGTTTGTAATCGTCCTTTCTCTTGGAGAAAAAAATGGGAGAAGAATTGGGAAAGCGTGAAATATTGCTCAAAAAAATGCAGTGCAAAATCTAAATCAGTCTGAACTTAGCCTCTATAGACCATCACGTACCATGTCAACCAAATGACAAGTGGGAAGAAATAACTCACTAGTGTGACAAGCGCAGATTCTCCCATGGACCTTCGGCTAATCATATGAAAACCATACATCCAGACAATTCCGTAAATCACTTCAAATATATTGATGCTGGCTAAAGCATACCTGTATTGCTTATCAATGTTTTCTGGTCCTAATAATTGCAAAAGTGAAAGTGGACGATATTCTTGAATCTCCAAATATGAAACTCCTGAATCTGGTGCTAAATATACCAGAAGTCGAATAAGTTCAGGAAATACAAAAACTAATTCGGCTACTAAAGCAAATTGCCAGAGTTCTTTATAGGGAACTTTAAATCCTACCATAAATCCCCCAACCCAAAAGAGAAACGCAATGACTGTGAATTTCCAAAGTAGTCCAAATGGCGTCCAAAGGTAATTCGCAAAAGAAAAAATATGGAAAAACATAAAATCACCTTTTGCTTCGAGTTCCTGATAATTTGGAATGGCTTCGAGAATAAATGTGTTGGTAAGATACCTGATAACCAATAGTAAAAGGACTAAAACCAGAAAATAGAGTCTTTTGTCAAAATCAATTAACTCTTTTAATCGTTGTCCTTCTGGAGAAAGTGGTTTTGCCATTTTAAGATGAATCTTAATCAAATCTAAAATTTTGTTTGGGATTAAATCTAATTTTGAACTTGAATTAAATATTATAAAATGCGTTCAATCGTAGTATTGGTCATTATTTTATTTACCCAATTGGGGATTGGAATTGAAGTCCAGGCACAAAATGCCTTACAGGATTCCATGATCAATCCCCCCAGTAAGTATTTACTGCTTGATAAGGGATTGCAATACCGAATTACTAAGTCCATTAACAGTATGTATGACTTCAACTTTCCGGTTGCAGAGCGGGATTTTGCGGTAATTGCAAATCAGTATCCGGAGCACCCTCTTCCATATTTTTTGGTTGCATTGGGATATTGGTGGCGAATTGAAGTTGATGTCACCAAAGAAACTTATGATAAGTCATTCTTGAAATATTTGGATTTGGCTATTGAAAAAGCCCAATTCATGTATGATGATGATAAGACAAATAAAGAGGCAGCATTCTTCCTAGCAGCAGGGTATGGATTCCAAGGAAGGCTTTATTCTGAGCGAAAAAGTTGGACAAAAGCTGCTTGGGCTGGAAGGAATGCACTCAAGTATATGGAATTAAGTAGGGGGGAAGCTGAATTTAATCCGGAGTTGCTGTTAGGGGATGCACTTTTTAATTATTTCTCAGTTTGGATTCCAGAAAATTATCCACTCTTGAAGCCAGTTATGGCATTATTCCCAAAAGGAAATAAGCAATTGGGGCTTCAACAGTTAGAAGAAGTCGCCACAAATGCTTTTTATACGAGGGTTGAGGCACAATATTTTCTATTTCGGCTTTATGCCTCTGAAGAAAAGAAGCCTTACGAAGCGCTTCAAATTTCTGAATATTTGAATACCAAGTTCCCAAATAATCCCTATTTCCATAGATCTTATGCAAGACATTTATATACAGTTGGTCGCTGGAATGAATCAGTTAAACAGTCTTTTGAGATCCTCGACCGTATAGATGCAAAGCAAACTGGCTATGAATCGAATAGTGGCCGATATGCAGCCTTTTTCATTGCTGAATATTATGACCGAACAGGAGATGTTAAAGAAGCTAAGAAGTATTACCAGAAAACGATCTCTTATGGAGAAGAATCAGAATCTCAGGAAAGTGGATATTACCTTCACTCATTAGTCCAGCTTGGGATATTAGCTATGGAGGAAGGAAATAAAGCACAAGCAAAAAATTACTTTAAAGAAGTGAAGAAATATGCGAAGCGGAAACACCCTTCCCATGTGGCCGCTCGGGAATATTTGAAAAAGAATAAACTTTAATTCCTTTTTGGACGTTTTTAAAGCTTACAACAGGAGAAAATTTGAATTTTTCTAAGGCTATAAGATAAATTAGAGGTAATCTTTGCCAAAAACCCGATAAGTGTTTAGAAAATTTTGAATTTCATTTCCAAAATTCTGATGAATGGTTTAAAACAATCATCAATTATATTAAATTTGCACAATATAAAATTTTGTCAATGCAAGAGATCATGGATAATAGCTTAAGAATTAAATTCGATAAGATTGATCGGAGGATTCTAGAGATCCTGCAAGCGAACGCGAAAATTACAAATGCTCAATTGTCAAAAGACATTGGCTTGTCTCCTGCTCCTACATTGGAGCGTGTCAAGAAACTCGAGCAATCTGGAATAATAAAAAGCTATCATGCCAAACTTGATCCGGAAAAAATCGGACTTGGCGTGAGCACTTTTGTGTTGGTAAGCTTGATAGGACATAACAAAGGAAACATAGATGCCTTTATGAAGGAAATCAACTTGATTCCTGAGGTAATTGAATGTCATCACATTACTGGTACAGGTGATTTTATTTTGAAAATCATAGCAAAAGATATTACAGCCTATCAGAAATTGATGCTTGAAAAAGTTTCTGAAATCAGAGAGGTGGATTCCATGCAATCCATGGTTATTCTTTCTACTTTCAAGGATTCGAAAGTAATGCCAATACCTGCATAATTAGAAAATTAATAAAGTAAGGGTGGCGTAAGTCGCCCTTTTTTTTTGATTAAAAATGGAACAAAATCCCTGGAAAACTAATACTTCAAAATTGATCTATGAAAATCCATGGATTAAAGTAGAAGAACATGAGGTGATTAATCCTGCAGGAAAGGACGGGATTTACGGAACAGTGCATTTTAAGAATCGAGCTATGGGAATAATTCCCATTGATTCGGAGGAGAACACATGGCTGATAGGGCAATATCGATATTCTTTGAATGAATATTCATGGGAAATCCCCATGGGAGGCGGTCTGATAGGCTTAGATTTTTTGGAAAGTGCAAAACGCGAATTAAAAGAGGAGACAGGATTGACTGCAGATAAATGGACAGAGCTATTGAAAATACATACATCAAACTCTGTAACTGACGAGGTGGGAATCGTTTACTTAGCGGAAGAACTTACTCCAGGTGAAACAGAATTTGAGGATACAGAGATTCTTCAAGTCAAAAAACTTCCCTTCAAAGATGTATTAGAAATGGCAATGAGAGGGGAGATTACGGATGGTATCAGCCTCGCTGGTATCTTTAAGGCCGCCAGGATTTTAGGATATTAAGATGACTATCAAAGAGCATTTCAAAATCACATTTACTCTTGCATTTCCAGTTGTCCTAAGTCAGTTGGGGCAGGTTTTAGTAGGAGTAGCAGATAGTATGATGGTCGGAAGACTTGGGGCAGTTCCTCTTGCTGCTGCTTCATTGGGGAATAGTATATTTTTTGTGTTGTTGATGTTTGGAATGGGGGTCTCAATGGGGATTACACCTTTAATTTCTATAGCAGAAGGTAAAGGCAAAAACAAAAGAATTTCCCATCTATTTCAGCATGGAATGTGGATCAACATCTTTACAGCTATAGTTTTGATAGTTGTGATTTTCATGCTCTCTCAAGGCCTCCATTTTCTAGATCAACCAGAGGAAGTTGTGACCTTGACCATTCCTTATTTATTTATCATTACAGCTTCGCTGTTTCCGTTTATGATTTTTCAGACCTTTAAGCAATTTGCGGAAGGCTTATCTCAAACCAAGCAAGCGATGTATGTTACCATTTTTTGTAATCTGGTAAATGTCTTTTTGAATTGGGTTTTGATTTATGGTGAACTTGGAGCTCCTGAACTTGGATTAAACGGAGCAGGAATTGCAACATTGATTTCCAGGATTTTAATGCCGCTAATGATGGGTTGGTACATAAGTCGTTCGAATAGATATAAGATTTTCAACTTGCAGTGGGGAATAAAGAAACTTCGGTTTTACATGATCAATCGAATTTTGAAAATAGGGTTGCCAACTGGGTTTCAATATATTTTTGAGGTGAGTGCTTTTAGTGCAGCAGCTATCATGATGGGCTGGATAGGTGTAAATGCATTGGCTGGTCATCAAATTGCGCTAAACTTAGCATCCATCAGCTACATGATGGCAGCAGGGCTGAGCACCGCAGGGATGATCAGAGTGAGTAATCAGATTGGTAAAGGAAATCCAAAAGGAATGCAGGAAGCTGGCATGGTCGTATTTGGAATGGTTTTAATCTTTATGTTTTCTGCAGCTTTGATTTTTATAGGGCTTCGTAATTTTCTTCCAACTTTTTACATCAATGATCCAGAGGTAATAGCCATTTCGGCTTCATTACTGGTAATCGCTGGGCTTTTTCAGCTATCTGATGGAGTCCAAGTAGTCGGGCTTGGAGTTTTGAGAGGTATGGAGGATGTACAGTTTCCAACCATCATCACATTGATAGCCTATTGGGTTTTGGGTCTGCCACTGGGTTATTATTTGGCATTTGAACTCGGATTTGGTGCAGAGGGGATCTGGTACGGATTACTGATAGGACTAAGTATTACTGCTGTAGTCCTTTTCTTGAGATTTAAAATTTTAAGTAAAAGGACAATTGAAAAATCGGTGGAGCTGGCAGTTGCACCCAACCTTAAGTAAAATACTGACTCATAGTTTCTCAGTTTTCTTTTATATTCAGGATCAAATAAGTCTTTTAAAAAATGAAACAAACCCTAATCCTTTTCTTATTCCTATTTATTTTTCTTTCAGCTAAAGCCCAGGATTTAGCTGTTTTAAGTCAGCGAGCTCAAGCAGAAGTGATTGATTCTTGGTTGGACGAACGAATCACAAATCTACTTCCTCAGCTAATGACTGAAACAGGAATCGATATGTGGGTCGTAATCTCTAGGGAATACAATGAAGATCCAGTGATTCGCACTTTGCTTCCACCTACATGGATGGCAGCACGTCGTCGAACAATCTTGGTGATGTATCAACCTTCTCCAAATTCAGCAGTTGAAACCTACGCAGTTGCACGTTATGACGTAGGGAAAGCATTCAAAAGAGCATGGAATCCTGAGGAACAGTCTGATCAATGGGATGCTTTGATGAAACTGATTTCGGAGAAAAATCCAAAGAAAATTGGTCTGAACTATGCAAAGGACTATGGACATGCAGATGGATTGACCCAAAATGAATACCAGACATTTATGGAATACCTTCCTGCTAATTTGAAAGGAAATGTAACTTCTGCACAAACCTTGGCAGTGAGATGGTTAGAAACTAGGACCACGTCAGAAATGGCGACATATAAGCACATTCAAGAAATAGCGCATTTTATTATTCAAGAAGGTCTTTCAGAGCGCGTGATCACGCCAGGTGTCACGACTACAGAAGATGTGGTTTGGTGGTATCGAGAAAAGATAAAAGAAATGAAATTGGATACTTGGTTTCATCCTTCGGTAGATATTCAGCGTGCTGATCCTGCAAACGATGAGCAAAATCGGAATTTTGCTACAAAAGCTGCAGAGACAGTAATCCTGCCTGGAGATTTACTTCATATCGATTTTGGGATTACCTATTTGAGGTTAAATACAGATACACAGGAACTTGCTTATGTGCTTAAGGCTGGAGAAACTGAGGTTCCTAAGTACCTTCAAGAGGCTTTTAAAGCAGGGAATCGTGTCCAGGATTTGTTAACACAAAACTATGTTTCAGGAAGAACCGGAAATGAGATACTTCGGGAAACTAGAAAGATGATGGATGCCGAGGGACTAAGAGGAAGCATCTATACTCATCCTTTGGGCTTTTACGGTCATTCTGCAGGTCCTACTATTGGAATGTGGGATAATCAAGGAGACACTAAAGGAGCTGGGGATTTTCCACTACATGCGATGACTGGATATGCCATTGAGTTGAATGCAGTGGTTTTTGTCAAAGAGTGGAATAAAGATGTACGAATCATGCTCGAAGAAGGAGCCTTGTTTGACGGGAAGAATGTGACCTACTACAATGGACGGCAAAAGTCTATCTTGGCTATCCCGAGAGTAAGTAATTACTTAGGTTATTAACCAAGTGGCATTTCTGGCTTTCTGTCTCGCTTTACAAAAATTAAAGCGATAAAAGCCAGAAATGCCATCCCACCACTAAAAAGGAATACAAGTCTGAAGTTTTCTGACTGATTATTATATAGGAATCCGGAAACTATAGCTCCCACTCCGATACCTGCTTCCAGAAATATATACATTGTAGCAAGTGCTCTTCCCCTGAATTTATCTAGAGATAAATCAATAACCCAAGCGGCTGTTGTAGGACTATACATGCCGACAGCTGACCCAAATAATACACCTGAAAGCATTAAAGCAAGTTTGCTCTCTGCAAAAGCGATAGTAACCATAGCCAAGACCATGGTGATACTTGCTACTCGCATTACCGGGACTCTTCCAAATCGATCAGAAGTTTTTCCTGCCAAAAGACGAATTCCTAAAGAGGAGAGTGTAAATACAGCGAAGAAAAGTCCCTTGTTTTTGATTCCCAAAAACTCAGAAAAATCAGGGACAATTGTCAATACCACTCCAAAAGAAAAGACTGATAGAAAAAGAATTAATGACGGAATAAGAACTCTTTTTTCAATGATTTCATCTTTTTTCAAATTGAATAGTTTTAAAGAAAGAGGCTCCTTTTCTTCTAAAGTTTCTTTGAGTCGGACAAGTATTAAAATTGAAAATATAGCTGTAAAAGCAGAAACATAGAAAAGAAAATCAATCGGCCAATAAGTAGCAATCCATCCGCCAATTGCAGGTCCGGCGGCCATACCAAGCGAACCAAAAAGCGATTGGATTCCCATTGCTTCCCCTCGCTTTTGAAAGGGAACTATATCTGCTACATAGGCAGAAACTCCGGTAGGCGTAAATCCTGCTGAAAATCCATGTGCGAAGCGAAGAAATAAGAATCCACTCACAAACGTAAGTACTGGATAGAGAAGGCTGACGACGAAGCAAACTGATGCTCCGAAAATCATTACGGGAATTCGACCGATTTTATCAGCAAGTTTTCCACTGAACGGTCTTGATAATCCTGCTGAGAGCGTGAACAGTGCTATAATCAATCCTTTATATTCTGCTCCGCCAAGGCTAGTTAGATAATTTGGGAGCTCAGGAATAATCATGTTAAAGGATGAGAAAAAAAGAAAAGAACTGAGGCAAAGCAGAAAAAAATTGAGTGTAAAAAAGGAGGGGAGGATTCTCATAGCGCCTTCGAAAGTAAGAAAAAAGGCCGGAGAAATATCCGGCCTCAATCGTTGGTTAGTCTTTATTTGCCTGTTCTTCGCTTTGCGCTAAGAGGTATGCTTTCATAAATTCATTCAGCCCACCATCTAAAACGTGTTGGGTATCAGATGTCTCATGGCCTGTACGGTTGTCTTTGACTAGTTTATAAGGGTGCAAGACGTAGTTTCTGATCTGAGAACCAAAGTCCACGCGTAATTTGGAAGATTCGATTTTGGCTATTTCTGCATTTCGCTTTTCCAACTCCATCTGATATAGACGTGATTTCAACATCTGCATCGCTTTCTCTCGGTTGGCAAGTTGAGACCGCTCTATCTGACAAACTACCACTATACCTGTTGGTTTATGAGTCAACTGAACTTTCGTTTCCACTTTGTTTACGTTTTGTCCACCTGCTCCTCCCGACCTTGAAGTATGAAGCTCAACATCCGCAGGGTTGATTTCAATTTCGATTGAATCATCAACTTCAGGATAAGCATAAACAGACGCAAAGGAAGTATGTCTTCTTCCGCCGGAATCAAAAGGGGAAATCCTCACTAATCTGTGAACACCAGTTTCCGACTTTAGAAATCCATAGGCTAAAGGACCTTCGAATTCGAGTGTACAAGATTTAATTCCCGCTACTTCTCCTGGTTGTACGTCTACTTCGCGGACTTTATATCCATTCTTCTCACCCCACATGATATACATTCGCATGAGGATTGATGCCCAATCGTTACTTTCTGTTCCGCCTGCTCCTGGATTAATCTCAAGAACTGCATTCAACTGATCTTCCTCAGATGAAAGCATTTTTTTGAGTTCCAACTCTTCTACAGCAGCTTGTGCTTTCTTGAATTCCACTTTGATCTCTTCCTCAGTAACCTCATCTGCATTGTAGAATTCATACAATACATCTAGATCCTGAATGATTTGATCTAAGTTCTCATAAGAACTTGTCCAAGCTTTTCTGGCTTGAATCTGTTTCATTGTTTTCTCTGCCGCTTCTGGATCGTTCCAAAATTCTGGCTGGGCCGAAATGGCCTCAAAGTCTTCGATTTCTACTTTCTTACGATCGTAGTCAAAGATACCTCCTCAAAGCCGATGTGCGGGCTTTCAAGTCTTTCAGTTGTTCTGAAGTCATCTGTCTAGGTTAAAATTAAGCTGCAAAAGTCCGAAAAAAAATCTGTTTTTGCTACTTGGATTCAATTATCCATTCGCATTTGAATGATTTGAATTTTATTTCGGCCTTCGTTTTTGAATGTTTTATATCGGACTGGAAGCAAAGCTAAACCAGTCCCTATTAAAATCGCGGAGGTAACTCCAACTCCTTTGTCTATCGAAAAGCTTTCTGTCTGATAAATGCTATTGATTGATTCTACACTTATCAAAATGACTCCAGCTCCCAAAATCAATGCATTTAAGTTTCTTAAGGTCCTGTTTCTTGGGTCTTTACTTCGAATATCTATTTCTTTAATATTATCTATTCGTAAAATGTTTTCCCTTAAGTAAATGAAATCTTTATCTAAACTTACAATTCGATCTGTGATAAAATAACCCAGTTTATCACTTTTATATGTAATGTCTTCTCCAGGATAAAATCGAATCTGTGATTTTTGATTAGCACCTCTTTTCAATAGTAAAAAGTCTTTTGATTGTGAAAAAGAGAGATTTGCTGAAAATAGAATGGTTAATGAAAACCAGACTATTGAAAGACTTTTGAAAAAAGCGCAACAACCTTCTTTGGAAAAATTAAAAGTGTATTTCATTTATATGGGGTAGTTGAGCAAACCATCTTGTTTTCGTCATGTGAAAATAATACTTTATAGCTATGAATTTAAAAGGAATAGTTTTTTTGGTGGTATTACTTTTTTCATCTGTGATTTTTTCATGTTACGAAGAAGAATGTCCCCAAGTTCTTCCATATTTTGAAATTGTTGAACTAGTTAGTTCTGCTCTGAATAAGCAAAATCAACAATCTATTTCTACTTCAAACCCAACTAAATGGTCTGATGTAAGCTATCAGATAAGTCTTCAGTATAAAGGTGTTGCTGAGCATCATCTGTCTCCAAATGGAACTTTGTTTGCTTTAGATTGCGCATCTCCTGGATATTTAGGCTCACGAATTGGAATTAAAGAATTAGCTATTTTTAGTAATTCAAATTATTCCAGTTTAATACAGACAGGAGATTTAGCCAATCGAATTTTTGGAATTGAGGTTTTAGGTGAATTACTATCAATTCAGGAATTCAACCTGATTTTTAGAGAAAGTTTTAATTTTGATAAGTTCAATCTGGTTTTAGTAGGTCCTCCAGATATCATTGGTGAGCTGCAAATCTTTACGATACACTTGAAAATGATGGATGGAACAGAGTATGAAACCTCAACAAAAGAAATTCGAATTTTATGATAAAAAAAGCGAGAGGGTAACTCTCGCTTGATTTTAGATTTTGATTACCCAATTATGAGTGTCATCTATTTCTCCATATTTTATTCCATCCAATTCTGATAGTACCCTTAATGAAAAAGCATCTACACTTTTCTGAGGAAGAATATAATCCTTACCGTTGATATTTATGCGCTCGATATGAGCGATTGTGGCAGCAGTTCCAGTTCCGAATGCCTCTTCCAAACTTCCTTCTATCAGGGCAGATTCTAATTCCTTTACAGTTAGAAATCGCTCTTCCAATGGTTCGTTCCAATCCTTTGCCAATTGAATAACAGAGTCTCTGGTTATTCCTTTCAAAATCGTCCCTGTATTAGTCGGTGCAGTAATGATTTTTCCATCGATCTTAAACATCACATTCATCGTTCCGCTTTCCTCGATTTTACTATGACTTTTCCCATCAGTCCAAAGCAATTGATCATATCCTGATTTCTGGGCTTGAAGAGCAGGATATAAAGATGCAGCGTAGTTTCCTGCTGTTTTTGCGGCTCCTGTACCACCTTCAGTAGCTCTTGTAAAGGTCGTCTCTACCTTGACACTTACAGGCTTGCTGTAGTAATTCCCCACAGGACAAGTGAAGATCATGAATTTATAAGTCTCTGAAGGTTTTACTCCAATATAGTCATCGGTTGCAAACATGAACGGGCGTACATAAAGCGAAGCGCCTTTAGCTGTAGGCACCCAGGCCCGATCCAAATCAAGAAGTTGTGTCAGTCCTTCCATAAAGATTTCTTCCGGAAGTTGTGGCATGCACATTCTCTGTGCTGACTCATTCAATCTTTTCCAGTTTGCATCACCTCTGAAGACAATAACCTCACCATTTGAATTTTTATAGGCTTTCATTCCTTCAAAAATGGATTGTCCATAGTGAAGTGTTGCATTGGCAGGGCTCAATTGTAATGGTGCGTAGGGCTCAATTCTCAAATCGGTCCATTCTCCATTTTTGTAATCCGCCACAAACATGTGGTCACTAATTGTTTTTCCAAAAACCAAGTTTGAAAAATCTACTGAAGCTAATTTAGAGTTTGTTGTTCTGGAAACGGGGAAATCGAGTGTGGTCTTCATGAAATTGAAATTTAATGGACTTTCGGCCAAGGTATTATTGTTAAATTCTGGGTTTCCAGGTCACTTCTTCTACATCTAGTTCAAGCGCCATCATTCTGCCTAAGACAAAAAGATAATCGGAAAGTCTATTAAGATATTGAATTACTAGTTCTGAAACAGGCTCAAAAGAAGCTAATTCTACTGTGATTCGCTCGGTTCTTCTACAGACAGTTCTTGCTAGATGGCAGAAAGAAACTGCTGTATGTCCTCCAGGTAGTATAAAAGCAGTCAGAGGAGGAAGTTTTAATTCCATTTGGTCCATTTCCTTTTCTAACAATTCAATATCTTCTGAGAGGAGGTCGGGCTTTTTTACTTTATCTTTTCCGGGCACTGTAGCCAGGTCGGCACCTATTGTAAATAATCGGTCTTGAATTTCTTTCAAAAGTTCTGAACGGTCCTTATTCACTTCTTGATCCCTTAGCAAACCTATGTATGAATTTAACTCATCCACAGTTCCATAGGCATCAATTCTTAGATCTGACTTGGGTACCCGAGTACCCCCCAATAATGAGGTGATCCCTTGGTCTCCAGTCTTGGTATATATTTTCATTTTTAATCCTTATTTCAAAAAGCAAAAATAAGAATCTATTTTAATAAAAGAGGATTATTAGGTATGCATAGCTACACCTCTTGTCGGATTTGGATTGATTGTGTCAGTTTCTACTAATCCATCTCTCAGTCTCACGACACGATGTGCATAGTGTGCTATGTCATCTTCGTGTGTTACCATAATTATAGTATTGCCTTTTGAATGAAGCTCATGAAAAAGCTCCATGATGTCGTAGGAAGTTTTAGAGTCCAAATTACCTGTAGGTTCATCTGCCAAAATGATACTTGGATCATTTACAAGGGCTCTTGCGATTGCCACACGTTGTCTTTGTCCACCAGAAAGCTCGTTTGGTCTATGTTTTGTCCGATCTCCAAGACCTACATTAGAAAGCGCTTGAAAAGCTCGCTCTTCACGCTCAGATTTGCTAAAACCCGCATAGACGAGGGGTAAGGCTACATTTTCCAAACAGCTCGCTCTTGGTAAAAGGTTAAAAGTTTGAAATACAAATCCAATTTCCTTATTACGAATCTCAGCAAGCTCGTTTTCACTCATATGGGAGACATCTTTATCATTTAGGATATAAGTCCCAGATGTTGGAGTATCTAAGCAGCCAATAATGTTCATTAAGGTCGATTTTCCGGAACCCGAGGGACCCATGAAAGCTACATATTCCCCACGATCAACAGTTATAGAAATAGACTTCAAAGCTTCAATGATTTCAAAGCCCATTTTATAGGTTTTGTTGATTTCGTGAGTTTCTATAATCTTGGACATGGGGTGGTGGTTTTGAGTTAAAGTAGTGGTTTAGTATTTATTTTGGTTTAGAACCTGTTTCAAATTACGTGAATGCTTTTTAATAGTTTCCTCTTTCTAGTTGGAAAATTTCTTCTTTCGAAAGCCATTCCTGCATTTGAATTAAAGCATCATTGGCGTAATTATCAAGTCCTATTGCTTTAGCAGCATTAATTTTAGCTATCCAGAGAAGAGGGTCTCGATTAAACTCCGTAGCTGAATTCAAGATTTCATATTTGGTTAGAGGATCTTGGTTAATCAAAGCTGCACTAATTATCAGCGGAGTATAATAAGGGTTACCGGTCAATTCTTCCTCCAATCCCAGCCAAGTCAGAAGAGATTCGACGGAATCAATAGATTTCAAATCCGGATTGCTAAGATACTTTTCAAGCTTTTCCCGTACTCCGATTTTAGCGGATATGTAATCTCCCAAAGCTTGTGTTTGGGCAGCTTTCAGGCCATGAGACTTATGTGCGATTAATCGGATAGCAAGGTCTGTTTTATATTCACTTTCTTCGAATTCGAGCCACTGTGTAAAAAGTGCTTGCGGTAGACTTTGATGAAATTTGCTAATCAATTCTAAGTACTTCGGTGTGCTAGTTCCTTCATCTGTTAGGTAAACTGGCAATAGAACATTGAATTTCTCACGTAATTCAATTGCTTTTTCAGGTAACCCGCCAAGTCCATAAATACTCCAATGATGCGTGTCGAATGCCTGAAAACCTTTTTCTTGTGCGGCTTCTAATTCTAATGCAGCCTTTCTAAAATCTAGGTTTTGAGCTAAAATCAAAGCAGATAATTGCAAATAATACCCAGCATCACCAGTGTTTCGAAAAGCTAATCCATTCAAATTTTTTACAACGTCCACAATTCTTCCAGCAGCCAGACTTCTTATGACTTCGGTTTCCTGTAATTGCATCTGAAAGGATTGATATAAAGGCGAATTCGCTAAACTATCTAAAAGTTTAAGCTCGGTATCCGGGTTATTCTTTTTTTGAGAAGCAAAAAGATTTCTATAGCCAGCATTAACCAGCATTGGGCTGGATGATGTTTCTATCTGATTTTCAATTTTTTGAATCAAGTCTTTGCTTGGGATATTCCCTAAAGCATTTGAAGCAACAAGAAGATTGATGTTTGAAGGGAGATCTTTTTGAAGAATCTGAGTCGATTCAGGTTTGCCAGCCATCGTCTGGAGTGCCGAAAGATTTGATAGTAAAATTTCTTCAGGGTTGCTAATGCTCCTCAAAAGCTCCAAAGCTTCTTCTCGCTTATTAATTTTAGTGTAGAAAAGAGCTAGATTATTTATCAATTTTGGATGGTCAGGGAAATAATTCAATCCTCTTTCCAGATAATAAACTGCTTCAAAAAGTGTGTTTTCACTATGCAATTGATCGCTTAACAACAAAATATTGTCTACTTGAGGGGCTTCTGCAAAACTTTCTTCAAGGTGTTGCTTGGCCAATGTAGGTTGCTTTAATTCCAGAAGTAATTGAGCTGTAGCATTTTTTGCTTTGGGGTTTTTACGATAGCGCATCCAAGCATTTTCATAAAGAATGCTAGCCTCAAGCTTTTGATCTGTCTGATAGTAATAATCGGCCAAAGTATTGGTAGTCATGGCATTGACTTGAACTCCTATTATTGCATCCGAATAAGTGATCAAAACTAGCATGGTAATCAAACCACCAATTCTTAAATGGTAATAAGGTAATGAATGTGGCTTGTATAGAATTAAGTCGACTGACTTTCCTGAGTCCATTACTGAAAGGAAGTTCGAAAAAATATAAACTAAAAAAAACAAAGAAAATCCCAGTTGGCTATAAGTGATTAGATGCTTGAATAACTCTTCGGCAGGCTGATTTCCAGCCAGTTTTAATTTCCAGATTAACCAGCAGGAAATAGCAAAACCTAAAAGATAGAGCGCTTTTAAAGCTTTTGAGTTTGTTGCTAGATCAGTACATTGGTTCAGCTTAGCTTGTAGTGAAACCCAGCCAAATATTCCCATTGGAAAAATAATAAATAGGGGAGAGAAGGTAGGGAATGGGAGACCGGATTCACCTGTAAGCTCTAGGAATATGAAGAAAACTAAAGCTAAATACAGAAATCCAATCAACGCGATCTGAATAGAAACACGAAGCTGTAGTGTTCGGTTTGCCCTTGCAATCAGAAAGTATATTCCTGACAATACCCCATGACCATTCCAAAAGATCCAAGCTAGACTCAGACATAAACCTATGATCAGGGAATGTTCAGCCAAATAAAGCATAGGTTCTTTTATTGGACTTAGAGATGTCAAAATGAATACAGTACCTGCAAAGCTTATTGCTGTACAAATCCATTTAATCTTGAGGTTCCAATTTTGACCCCATACATGAAAAATGATAGCAGGAGTTATCGTCCCAACCAAGCTGATGATCAAGGAAAAATTGGAACTTACTCCTCCGATATTTAATCCATTAAGGTTGCTAAAAGTGATTAAAATGATCCAGGCAGCTCCACCGATAATAAAGTATAACTTTTTGAATTCGCTCAAAAGTGTTAGGAAAGAGATACTTACTACCGAAACTATAATTCCGAAAATATAGGATTCTGAAACATGAAAGTCCGGGCGAAATGATTTGAATTCCTGAAAGACAAGAAAGTTGTCTACTTCAATCGGAAATGAAATAGGTCCGATCTGTGCCCAATCGAAAGGAATCGAGACGCGTTCAGAGAAGTAAGCGGTTGAAATATTTTCGTAAGGAACTGGATTGAAAACAATGTAATAGAGCGCAAAAAAAACGCCTAGAATTAGAAAAAGGAAGCTGGGAATTTTGGAGTATGATGCTGAACTCAATTTGCTTTCTGGATTCATTATTCTAATACCTTCGGAACGCGGAAGTAGTCGGAATCACTTTTTGGGGCATTTTTCAAACCTTCGGAATGGCTTAATTGATTGGCTACTTTATCCTCACGCATTACATTTACTTCAGTAGACATAGTCGTCAGTGGCTCGATATTCTCGGTATCGATTTCATTCAATTGCTCCACCCAATCAAGAATCTGGCTCATATCTTTTGACATTTTTTCCGCGCTGCTTTCGTCAAACTCCAGCCTAGCTAAGTGAGCAATTTTCTTGATTGAATCTTTATCGATTTTCATAGTGTGTTATTGTCTTTATCAAGTTGATTTTGAATAACCTGAAAACACGTTGCCTTTATGCTTTCCTCAGACTCTCCTTCTTTGGCTAAAATTGGTTCGTGAAGAATCATTTTCGCATTTCTTCTTCTCAAAAGAAGATTTCCATCATCAGGCAAAATTAGATGATTATAGGATAAAGTGACAGGGATAATTGGGATTTGTTTATCGATTGCTAATCGGAAAGCCCCATTTTTAAAGGGAATCATTTTGGGTGGATTTTTGGTATAGATTCCTCCTTCCGGAAAAATAATGATTCCACTTCCGGAATCTAAAGCCTCACTTGCCCTTTTTAGAGTTTCGGCTCTACTTTTCAATCTTTCCCGATCCACAGCGATATGTAGACTTTTGAAATAATAGCCGAAAAGTGGGGCTTTTCGTATCGAAGCCTTTCCTACAAATAATACGTCACCTGGAATAAATCCCATCATGGGGATATCGAGATAACTAAAGTGATTTGCAAGGAAAATATAGGGCTTCCCTTTGACTAGATGTGAATTATTTTGAATCTCAACGGGAAGAAAAATAATTGAGAAATATGCCCTAGCCCAATATCTATTTATTTTTCTGCCAAATCTTTTCCAACCAGGAATCCATATACACAAGAGTAAAAATGGAAAAATGATCAGAAAGGAGATCATAAAAAGGATTCCAGCATAAAATGTATAAAGGTAGCGAAAAGCCTTATTCATGATTAATCAAATGGTTAGCCACCTTAATGAAATACTCCATCATTAATTCCTTGACATTTGGTTCCAATTGAAGTTTGTCAAGCGCAGAAAACATGGCATTTAGCCAATGATTCCTCATCGTCGAATCGATTTCCCATTCCAGATGTCTCATTCTCAGACGTGGATGACCACGCTGCTCAGAGTATTTTTGGGGACCTCCAAACACTTGTAATAAAAAAAGGTATAATCGCTCCTCAGCTCCGGACATGTCTTCTGGATAAAGCTCTCGCAGTTCTGGGTTGGAGGCCACTTCTTCATAAAAATAGCTTGTAAGTTGTTTGATTCGATCCGCTCCAATCAATTCAAAAACACTCTGAAATGGATTCATTCGGTAAACTTACCAAAATCTCTCAAGCCTCCCACTTTTTTACCTTTATGGATGTACCTTCTGTGGAAATGACTACTACTTCTTCTCCTTGATCTAAGAATTCCCCACGTGAATAGGCATCATAGATTTCACCTTCGATTTCTACTCTTCCGCTTGGCCGGAGTCTTGAGTGTACTTTTCCTCTTTTTCCTATCAATTCATTTGCATAAATAGTGGAAGTAAATCCTTCAGATCGTTGTTGGGTATTTGCTAGAGTGACACCGCTGAATGCTCCCCATTCATTGACTTTTGGGGTCAACCAAAATACTAAGCCGACAGAAGCAATGGAAGCGATAATTACTGTTAGCAATGCGCCAAATAGATCTTCTGCTGGGACAAACTGAAAATCAAAGTTTTGGTTTGGTAGCATGCCAAGAACTAATCCAGCCAAAATACAGACAATGCCCAGAACTCCAAAAACCCCAAAGCCAGGAATTACAAACAGTTCCACAGCGAGCAAAATCACTCCTACAAAAAACACAATGATCTCCCAGTTTTCAGCTAATCCATTTAAATAAAAAGGAATGAAATATAGAATCACTGCGATAATCGATGCCGCCAATGGAAATCCAATTCCTGGGGTCTGAAGCTCGAAATAAAGCCCTCCAATGATAATAAGTATCAAAAATCCACTTACAGCAGGACTAAGAAAAAATGATATAATCTGCTCTGTTTGGTCTGGCTCATAGGTGATCAGTTCGGCATTTTGTAGGTTTTGTGCTTCCAGAATTTCAGCAATACTTGTATACTCACCATCACAAAAGCCGTATTTTATGGCTTCAGAGACAGAAAATGTGATAACCGATCCTTCCTCTGTAATTCCATCGATCTGAATTTTTTCATCAACCATTGCTTCGGCGATTTTTGGATCTCGTCCTTGGGCCTCAGCAGTACTTCGCATCATTGAGCGCATATAGGATTGGTACTTGTCTGGCGCTGCTGCGCCATCTGTTCCATTGACTACTGTAGCTGCTCCAATGCTAGAGCCTGGAGCCATGTAAATACTGTCTGTTGCTATAGAGATCAAAGCCCCAGCTGAAGCGGCGTCTTTATTAATAAAAACATAAATGGGGATTTGACTTTCTAAAAGCATGGTTCGGATGTCATCAGCATCATTTACTGCACCGCCGTAGGTGTCCATTTCGATTATGATGAGATCTGCATCCTCGTCTTTTGCTTTTTCCAGCGCTATTTTTACTCGTCTATTCATACCCGGATCAATATCTTTATCGATCTTGAATGTGAAGATTTTGTTTATCTCCTTTGAGTTAACTTGGCCAAAGCCTACTGAAGAAAAGGAAAGCAAAAGAATAAGAAATACAAGTAGATTTTTTTTCATTTTTGGAGCTATGATTCTAGGCTGATAAGATACAAAATCATCTGTTAAACTGGCTTTTTTTGATGAAATCACTTTAACTATGGTAAATGCTAGCTTTGTTTTCTAGCATAATTCTTGCACCCTTCATTTTTAGAAAATAATTTTAAATCAAATTTAGAGTAGCCCCAAATTTTCAAATTCTTATGAGATTCAGATCAACTTACCTTTGGTCATTTTGTATAGCCATTACATCGTTTTTATCATTTTCAATAAGTTCTTCAGCTTCCACGATTGATTCCGTTGGAGTGGAGAGAGTTGGAGATCAGTCATATATCCTCCATGAGGTAGAGCCGAAAGAAACTCTTTTTGGAATTTCTAGAAGATATCAAGCTCCCGTTGGGGATATTGTTAATGCAAATGCGTCCCTAAAGCAAGGATTGAAAATCGGTCAGACAATTCGAGTTCCTTTTATCCCGAAGTCTGAATTACCGGCAGGTGCAATATTGCACAAGGTTGTCCCTGGTGAGACTCTTTTTTCGATTTCTAAGAAGTATGGTGTGTCTGTGAATGAAATAATGGCCTCCAATGAACTTAAAGGGAACGACCTCAGTGTTGGTCAGCCATTAGTGATTCAAAAACCAGTCGTAGCAGAGACTAAACCCACTCCGGTTTCTACCCCATCAGTTACAAATACAGCTACTCCAAAAGCTGAAACTCCTGCACCTGTAAAAGAGGCAAAAGCAAAACCTGAACCTAAGCCTAAGCCTGAAAACCCAAAGCCAGTAGCTCCAAAGCCAGAGGCTAGTCGACCATCGACTGTTGCTGCGACAAAAAGCACAACTCCAATAGTGCCAGGGGATTGGATGTCCCACACTGTTAAGTCTGATGAGACCTTATTTTCCATCGCAAGTCAATATGGTGCCCGAGTTGAAGATTTGATTACTTGGAATGCCTTGACATCAAATAATCTCGCTCCTGGTCAAGTTCTTAAAGTAGGCAGAGGCGCTCCTGAAGAGTCAAAAGTTCCGGTAGTTGGTACTCCAAAGGTAGTTTCCAGTGTTGAAGAAATGAACATAGAACCAACTGCTGAAAATACATCTGGCGGCTTTAAAAATGTAAAAGAAACTGGCCAAGCTGAATTGATCGAAGGCACTGGTGGCCATAAAAAATATTTAGTGTTACATCGTACAGCACCAATTGGTACGATCATGCGAGTAAAAAATGAAGAGAACGATGTGACAATTTTCGCACGGGTTGTGGGGGTACTTCCTGAGACAGGAGATAATTCCAAATTAGTCATAAAGCTATCCCAAGCTGCTTTTGATCAACTTAAAGCTGTAAATGGAAGATTCCCTGTAGAAGTGATGTATTGAAAACATTAAATTATATCCTGAAAAAAGGTCAGCATTAGGCTGGCCTTTTTTGTTTTTTGGGGATCAATAGGATTCCAAAATTGCTTCCTTTTTTACTTTCCGATCAATAGTTCTAATTTCGACATTAGTTACACTGAAATGAATCGACTCCAACTTATATTTCACCATGTTTTTAGATTTATCTGGAATTTGATATTTATTATATCTTATCCAGTCTTGGCGAGTTTTGGATTGATTTTCATCGGGATTACCTATGTGTTTTCCTTGCTTTCTGGATTTTTGGCTAGAATCAAACCTGAAGGGAAGGCTGTAGTACTTAAAGAGTCTGAATGGGAAACTCTTCCTCATTCGTCTGATTTGTTTGAGGCTAAGCTTGTTAAGCAAATTATGTTTGGACCTTCAGGATTTATTCTTCGAAGGAAAGATGGAGTGCCTTCTGTTCTTTCTGATTTTGTTTTTGGTAAAAAAGTCCGAGTTATTGATGAAGGGTTTATTCTTGAAAAATGGAATTCACTTGAATCAAAAGATCTTCCTGATTTTGATATTTGTCTTTACAATCCAGATGAAGACTCCTTGAAATCTCTGACTAATATTAATTGCTTTGATTGGCACGTTTCAGAAAAAGTTGATAATGAACTTTCCTTCAAATGGTTTGATGGAACTCAAGGAGGTGAAGTTAAAGTAGCACTTTGATGCAAGATTTGAAGGGTTTCTTGGACGAAAAAGTCGAAGAGTATAATCGTCCAGAATTTATCATACTCGATCCTATTTCGATTCCACACCAATTTTCCAAAAAAGAGGATATAGAAATCACCGGTTTTATAGCGGCTATTTTGGCATGGGGTCAGCGAAAAACAATTATAAATAAATGTCAGGAGTTGTTTCAATTGATGGATAATGACCCTCATCAGTTCATTATTCATCACAAGGAGTCAGATCTTAAGCCTTTTTTAAGTTTCAAGCATCGGACTTTCAATGAAATCGACACCCTGTATTTCATACATTTTTTTAATTGGTTTTACAAAAAGCATACTTTTTTAGAAGAGGCTTTTTTGATCGGCCAAACAGGATCTCAGGATTCAATGTTTTCCATTTTGGAACAATTCCATGAATTCTTTTTTTCGATACCTGACGCGCCTAATCGCACCAAAAAGCACATCGCAACACCAAAGCGAAAAGCAGCCTGCAAGCGAATTAATATGTTTTTAAGATGGATGGTGCGTTCTGATGATAAGGGAGTAGATTTTGGTATTTGGCAAAAAATAAAACCGTCCCAATTGATCTGCCCTTGTGACTTACATGTTGACAGGGTGGGAAGAAAACTCGGTTTGATCACAAGAAAGCAAACTGATTGGCAAACAGCTGTGGAATTGACCGAGAAACTTCGGGAATTTGATCCCGAAGATCCGGTTAAATATGATTTTGCCTTATTTGGGCTAGGAGTAGAAGAGAAGTTTTAATGAAATTTCTTGACTTCAGGCGCATTAGCAACGGTAGAGAATTCATCTGATATCCGTACCGCGTAGCTATCAAGAAGTTCCATGACACGATTCTGATTCTTTGATTTGACGATCAATCCCGCATGATATTCCAAGGGAACTCTGAAATATACTTCTTCGTCATCAAAACTACTCAAATCTGGATGTTCGTATTTAGAGAGTGTTAGAAGAATACCGGCATAGTTTTTTGAAACTTTTGGCAGCGTATATTTGGTGTTTTTTGCAAGAGAATCTTCTATTTTAGCCCATTCTGCCCATAGATTAACTCCTGTCGCAGCTTCTACCATTTCTGCAAGGTGGGCGCCTCCAACTCTGGATGAAGTCTCTAAAAAATAGATTTCTCCATCTTCTTTGGATTTTATGAATTCTGTATGCGTAGCTCCGGATTTCATACCGAATGCTTTCATGATTTCTGCATTTGCCTTTTTGATTTTTTTCTCATCCTCTGAGCCATATTTCAGGTTAGCAGACCGAAAAATCCCACCGCCTTGAGAGATTTCCATCGGTGTTGATAGGTATTTTGATACTGAACAAAAGATGTTTTTCCCATCAAGCATTAGTCCATCTGCATGATAGACATCCCCCGGTTTAAATTGTTCTACTAGATAGTAAAGTCTATTGTCGCCAAGTTTATGGATGTTTTCCCAAAGTGATTCCTTATTCTCCACCTTAATAATTCCATGGGCTGATGCCTCAGATCTGGGTTTTAATACCCAAGGCGCTGGAATATGATCTGCATATTGATTGATGTCTTCGTCATTGAAAAGCGGGGAAAAAGGAGGGACTTTGATTCCAGAGTCTTGAGCTTTGATACGCATAGCTAGTTTATCCCTGAAGAAGCGACCAGTGGTTTGACCCATACCCGGAATTCGAAGGTTTTCTCGCAGGTAAGTTGCTTTTTCTACATCATAATCATCCAATGCAATAATGCTTTCGATTTTGTGATTTTTCATCAATCCCCCAACTCCCTTCATCAGTAAATCCAAATCCCAATCAAGGTCTTGTCCAGGCATATAAAACACATCATCGATGTATTCAAAAGCCCAAGGTTGATCTTTCAATTTTTCGGAAGTAATTAAAAAGACCCGATTCCCTTGTTTTTTCAAGGCTATTAGGAATGCATTTCCTTTAAAAAAATTTGAAATGCAGAGAAATGTTTTGCCACTTTGATCCATGATTACAATTGATTTTCGATGAATTTAAGTAATAATTGTACGCCAAATGCAGTTCCCGATTTTGTTTTTGAAAATTCTGTGTCTCCATAAGCTACACCAGCAATATCCAAATGTGCCCAAGATGGATGTTCGTGGATAAATGCCTCCAAAAACTTGGCAGCAGTAATTGCGCCTGCTATTGGTTTGCCATGGTAATTCTTTATATCGGCTATTTCACTGTCCATTTCCTTTCGGTAGTTTTCCCACATCGGAAGGGGCCATACTTTCTCATAAGTCTCTAAGCCTGCTTTTTGGAGGCTGTTTGAGAGTTCTTCGGAATTAGAAAACAATGCCCCACATTCATAGCCAAAAGTCGCTACGCTACTTCCAGTTAAGGTGGCTAAATCTATAACTTGATCTATTGAATAATTTTGAACAAGATAGGAGAGACCATCTGCTAAAATCAATCTTCCTTCAGCATCAGTATCGATCACTTCTATGCTTAATCCAGCGTGACTTTGAATCACTTCACTTGGGAGATAAGAATCTTTATCCACTGCATTTTCTACAGCAGGGACGATACTCGTTAGATTAATCGGGAGATTGAGATCTACAATCAACTGAGTAGTGGCCAAGACTGCAGCGGCACCACCCATATCCGACTTCATGTGAACCATACCTTGGGTTTTGATATTAAGTCCGCCTGTATCAAAAGTGACGCCTTTACCCACTAAACCAAGATGGAATTTTGCTTGAGGATGTCGGTGTTCAAGGATGATGAATTTTGGTTCTTTTGCACTTCCTCTTGATACCGCAAGAAATGCTTCCAATCGTTCAGATTTTGCTTTTTTCTGGTCAAAAATTATTGCTTTTAAACCATTTTTTCCCTCAAGTTTAATCGCCCATTCAGCTAGAAAAGTCGGTGTAAGTACATTTGGAGGTAAATCGACTAATTTGAAGGCTTCTATTTTGGCATTTGAGATTTTTTCAGCTCGATTTATTATTTGCTGAATTGATTCATTGTTGGAATTTATTTCAACTTTTAAATCTTGGAAATCCTTCTTTTTGTCTTTTTCTTTTTTGAAAAAATCAAATGAATATCCTCCTAAGGAAAAGCCTATTAGAGCCGATTCGATCAGCTTAGAATCTAAATCCTGTGCAAAATCCAAAGTGACTTTATCCTGAATTATTTCAGAATTTTTAGGCAGAATTCTTCTGAAGCTTTTTTCAACTTCGTTCAATTCAGGATCTTCCCCCAATCCAATCAATAAAACCAATTGATCATGATGTTGAAGCAGATAAGTACTGTCTTTTTTTCCTGAAAATACTGAAGGATGAATATCCAATCCGAACTTGGATTGCAAGATGTCTGCAACCGAGTTTACAAAAATGGGAAGGATTCTAAGGGGTGATTTGGAAGTAGTACCTCCGCTTAATTCAAATATCATATTTCGTTTTAGTCAGGGCTATTACTGAAAAACAGCCATTCAATTGCTTTTGGAAACTCATCACTCCAATAAGTTTCATTGTGTTTGCCTTCCATATTGATACTCATACGAACCTTCATTTTACCTTGGAGACTTTCTCTTTTCAGTAATCTTTTTCTCAGTTTTATGACATGCGATACCATAGTGTCACTCTCATCTCCACCGGCATATAAGTAAAGCCTGGTTTCCAAAGGCTCAAAGAAATCCATAAAACCTAATTTGATCTTTGGAATTACCCAAAGGGAAGGCGAAAAAACCATCAGTTTCCCGAAAACTTCGGGATAAATCAAACCCGAGAAAATGCTTACTAAACCGCCCATTGAGCTTCCACCTATTCCAGTGAACTCCCGCTCTGGTTTTGTCCGGAATGTTTTATCTACAAAAGGCTTTAAGGTATCAGTCAAAAATCTTATGTATTGCTTTCCGTTTCCTGCTCCGAGCAGCGTCCTGCCGACATTGTATTCCTGAATTCGTTCTGATTCGGCATGCTCCACAGCTACCACGATGACCTTTCCGATTCCATAATCAGACATGACTGCCAGCTTTTTATCAATTTGCCAGTTGCCAAAATCCGCATTTTCATTAAATAAGTTTTGGGCATCCTGAAGGTAAAGTACTGGATAAGATTCGGTAGAAGTTTCGTAATCGTAAGGGAGCAAAGCCCAGATTTTTCGAGTCTTATTGAGTTGAGGAATTTCAAATTCTTCAGAAATCAGATGAATTTTAGGAAGTTGACTGGGTCGATAGGGTAACCAGTTCTTCCTCCACTTGGCTACTTTTTCAATCCGTTCAAGGTTATCGTCATTCCAATGTCTATTAGGCGTTTTGTTCCCATAGCGGTCTATTTCTACTTCAGACCAATCACCTTTGGTAAATTTGTAAATGAGCTCCTTTTGAAATTCTTTTCCTTCAGGAAATGTAAATTCATACTTTCCTTTAGAAACTTTTTTCATTAAAAAACGGAAATCTTGAGTAGTCCACTGATTGAAATTCCCGGAAATGTAAACAGGACGATCATCATCTTCTGAGGTATGGAGAATGAGTTTCCTTACTTTTTTTAATTTTTTGGAATCTATATGTATAGGAGAATCAGTATTCATGTTTGGGGGATTGCGGACTTGAGCCGAGATGCAAAATTAAACTTTCCCTGCTTAAAGTCCTTAAAAACATTAGCTGTTAGATTTTTTGTTTTGGACGAAATCTGATTTCCTCTGGATAAGGGTAAGCATGGATCATCTCTCCGGATGCAATTCTATTCTGGATTTGCTTCCAATTTTCTGCATCAAAAAGCCCTTCATGATACTGAATGAATTCATCTTTTATATCCCTACGACCAATCATCCAGCGTTTAAAATCCTCAGGAAACACATCGTTTTTTGCAATGGTATACCAAGGTTCAGGAGCATAGATTTGTTCATAGGTTTCTGCTTTCGGCTTTTTCCTGAAATTCATATCTGAAAGAAACTCGATTTCATCGTAATCATAAAATATCACTCGCTTCTGTCGTGTAAGACCAAAATTTTTGGTCATCATATCCCCTGGGAAAATATTAGCTTGAGCTAACTGAAGGATTGATCTTCCATAATCTTTGGCTACGTTTATTCCATCTTCTTTTGAGCAATTTTCTAAAAATATGTTTAAAGGAATCATCTTACGTTCAGTATATAGATGCTTGATTATCAAATGGTCATTTTCAATGGAAATTAAAGAGTTTACTGTATTCCGAAGTTCTTGCAATAACTCTTTACTGATTCTGTTTAGTGGGATAGCAAAGTATTCAAACTCATGTGTATCTGCCATCCTTCCCACACGATCATGCAATGATACCAACTTATATTTTTCCCTGACCTCTTGTCTGGTCATACTTTTTGGAGGCTCAAAATGATCTTTGATTAGTTTAAATACAAGATTAAGCGAGGGCAGGGTGAATACCGTCATTACCATTCCCTTAATTCCTGGAGCGATTTCAAAATTATCACTGCTTTGATCAAGATGAATTAAGAAATCCCGATAAAGGAGTGTCTTTCCATGTTTGTTAAAACCTAAGGCATTATACAGTTCGTGGGTTTTTTTATGTGGAATCACCGAGCTTAAAAAGGCAACGATCTGGGAAGGCTTTTTGGCCTCTACCATAAAATAAGATCGTGTAAAACTGAAGATATTACTCATTATATGAGGGTCAAAAATCAAGGTGTCTACAAAGATTCCTTTGGGACCATTCATCATAGGAATAATAAAAGGCATCCACTTATGACCCAAGAAGGTTCTTCCGACGAGGTAAGCTGCCTTATTACGGTAGAATACCGATTTTAGAATTTGGGTTTTGGTGTCAGAAGATACATTGTATCTGCTTAGAATGACTTCTTTTACGCTTTGGATCAGACACTTGACATCATGCTCTTTGTCCATGTATTGGGTTCCAAAATCATAGTCTTCCAAGATTTTCCGAATGATTTTTTCTACTCCCCAAGAAGAAGGGTAAGTCCTTATCAAATCACTGTTTTCGGGAATGTCATAAGAATCGAAGCCTTCCATGACAAACATAAATTCTTCGTTGACTACTGTTTTTGGAATGATTTTGCGAACGACCGAATTAAAAAAAGTCTCGGCTAACTCCACGTTATACATTTCTGCGATGAGTTTGGAGTAGTGATTTTTCACATACACCCAGCTGGCAGGTTCCGTGGCATGTTGCTTTAAAATCTCCATACATTCCATAGCTAGCGGAATGAGTAAATCTTTATATAACCTTAACCTTTGTCTGTGATTTATTTGGGTTTCTAGCCAATTTCGGTCTCGGAAATGAACGGGTGCAAGACTGGTGTAGGTGTTAAAAAAAATCATGTAGGATTTGAAACCCTTGAGGATTTTTTCGGCTAGAATGATGGCAAGTTTTTGTGGCATTTTCCATATAAGTAAGATGCAAGAGGAAATCTTTAAAGTTGGTGAAAATTTTCTAGCCTTCTAAAAAATAAAATTTCGATCCAAAAATGCGTTTTAAACAACAGTTTCGCAGGGAAAATAAAATTTCGAAAATCTTTCGCAATCGATTGTTTGGAGTATTAGTAAACATTTTCTACTTTTCGAAAGTATTCAATTCAGAATATCTACAATAGGTTTAATAGGTTTGAGAGCAGGAAAAGGTCGGGATTATATCCTGGCCTTTTTTGATTTTTTGAGGCAGGTAGTTAGCTTGAGTTTACAAAAATTATATTTATGAGGGTTCCTAAATCATCCTTTAAATTTCCAAGGTTTTTTTTGATGGTTGTTGCTTTACAACTTGGTTGTACTGGTACTTCTTCAGATGAAGCGGCTAATACCAATGAAATTCAACTAGAGGAGGATAAAATATCTAAGATGAAAAATCAACTAGATATAACCTTAGCACAAAAGGAATCTTGGTATACACATTGGAAAAACATTTTAGGTCCTTTTGATTCTTCAGATTTTGAACTTGTAATGACGGATTCTATAGACCCTATGGAGATGCCAGAACGCAATCCAATTCTGCCTGATGATCCATTGTTTCCATATCAATATTCTCATCCTGCAGGAAATGGCACCATGGATATTTACAGCTATAAAATAGAAGCTCAAGAGGCTGTGGAAACGCCTTTCTTAAATCCAGATTCCGAAGTTATCTGGTATCGTTCGGATGGCATGAAAGAGCGTCTGTTGTTTATGGGCCCTTCTGGAATGTTTGAAGAGGGTGAATGGCTGAATGAGGATGAATTCATCGTTTTAGGATATTTTCAGGAGGAGCAAGGTTTCCGTCCAATGGCTTGGATAATCAATATTGCTACCCACCGAATTGTTCATTTCAATCTTTCAAAATTGTCTAAGACATACGAAGCCGATTCGTATATAGATCAAAAAATCAAACAAGTTTCCTTGAATTAAAAATGGAATTTGATCTTGCGATAGAATTACTTCAAAAAGGGCTAAAAAAGCAACTTCCGGGTCAGAATGCCCAAAAAACCATGTCACCTCTTCCTGTTGATCCGAAAAGATTTGATTTCAAATTTTCTGAAAACCCAAGAAAAGGCGCTGTTTTGATTTTCATTTACCCGGAGCAAGGAAAAGCCTTTTTTCCATTGATCAAACGCCCTACTTATACTGGTGTGCATAGCGGTCAGATTGCTTTTCCAGGTGGTAAAATGGAACCAGAAGATGAAAGTTTGAGCGTCACTGCTATGCGAGAAGCTTGGGAAGAGGTTGGGATTTTGCCTGAAGAAGTGAAACTTATCGGTCCCATTTCAGATCTATTTGTTCCAGCGAGCAATTTTTTGGTAAGTCCCATTATAGGGTATTCTGAAAAGAAACCTTTGTTTGTTCCCGAGCTAAAGGAAGTTGATCGAATCATTGAAACTCCTCTTGAACTTTTGCTTCATCTGGAAACAAGGAAGCAACGAATGTTAGAAGTTGGCGGTAAAATAAAGCTGGATGCGCCATATTTTGACATAGAAAATGAGATAGTCTGGGGAGCAACTGCTATGATTTTAGGCGAATTTCTTCAGGTTTTGGAAAACGGAAGAGGTTGATTTTTTGGGGAATTTGATCATTTGTTGGTATTGTTGCAGACCTAAAAAGTTATCGGAATGGAAGAAGCTCCTTTATTTACCAATGATGCCGTAGTCTTTGGATTATTAATGGCAACACTTGCCTTGATTTTTGCTACCTCATCAAGCAATTCTACTTTTTGGAAGAAATTTTATTCGGTAGTGCCGACAGTTTTATTGTGCTACTTTATTCCTGCATTATTCAATTCCTTCGGATGGATTTCTGGAGAATCCTCCGGGCTCTACCGGATGGCAAGTCGTTACTTGTTGCCTGCTTCCCTTGTTTTATTCACGATCAGCATTGATATCAAAGGAATCTTGAAACTTGGACCAAAAGCGCTGACAATGTTTTTGGCTGGATCATTCGGGATCATGATCGGAGGTCCATTGGCCTTGCTGACGGTAGGTTTTGTTTTTCCAGAATTACTTGGGGGAAATGGTCCTGATGAAGTTTGGCGAGGACTTTCCACTATTGCAGGATCATGGATTGGCGGTGGAGCAAATCAAACAGCTATGCTTAAAGTATTTGAACCTAGCAATTCGTTGTTTAGCCAAATGATTGCTGTAGATGTTTTAGTAGCTAATCTTTGGACAGCCGTATTGCTTTATTGGGCAGCCAAACCTGAAAAAATAGATCGTTTTTTCAAAGCCGATACCACAGCTATTTATGAATTAAGGGATAAAATTGCCGATTTTAGAAAGGGTATCATGAAAATTCCAAGTCTTTCTGATACGATGATTATTCTTGGAGTAGGTTTTGGAGTGACTGGAGTCGCAACTTTAATGGCTGATTTTATCGCGCCTTACATTGAAGTTAATTATCCAGCGCTTGCACAGTACTCACTAAATTCCTCCTTTTTCTGGATTGTAGTGATTGCAACTACCGTAGGTCTAGGTCTTTCTTTCACCAAGGCCCGAATGTTGGAAGGGGCGGGGGCCTCGCGTTTGGGTAGTGTATTGTTATATGTATTGGTTGCAACAATTGGAATGCAAATGGATTTGGGAGCCATCTTTGATAATCCTCTACTATTTCTAGTGGGGATCGTATGGATGGTTTTCCATATTTTGATCATGCTTATTGTGGCTTATGTAATTAAGGCGCCATTTTTCTATGTGGCAGTTGCGTCTCAGGCAAATGTAGGTGGTGCCGCTTCGGCTCCTATTGTGGCGTCAGCTTTTGATTCCTCACTGGCACCAGTTGGAGTTTTATTGGCAGTTTTAGGATATGCTGTTGGGACTTATGGTGCATATTTATGTGGATTGATGATGCAGTATGTTTCAGGAATGTAATGAAGTTGAAAAGAAAATTAATTTTTATTTGTAATGGGTCAGATTGTAAAAAGTCTGGAGCTAAAACAATTGCAAAAGATGTAAAAGAAGCAGCCAAAACTGAGCCTTTGAAGGGAGCTTGTAAAATCATAAAGACTAAATGCATGGATATGTGCAAATCTGCTCCAGTGGTGATCGTAAATGATCATTTTTTAAAAAAAACGAGTTCCCAAAAAATAATCTTGGAATTAAAAAAGTCCTGAATTTCAGGACTTTTTTAATTTTTAAATTTTAGAAGTTTTTACGGCGGTACCACTTGCAGTGACCATCATCATCCCATCTCTGATAGTTTCATAATCAAGGTCAATTCCAATAATTGCGTTTGCCCCAAATGTCCGTGCTTGCATTTCCATTTCGGCCATCGCAGTAGCCTTTGCTTCTCGAAGTACCCGTTCATAGGCGGATGATCTTCCTCCTACGATATCTGTTATACTTGCAAAAAAGTCCTTGAATACATTTGCCCCAATGATTGTTTCTCCTGAGACTATTCCTAAGTAGGTGTCAACACGATATCCATCAAGTGAGTTTGTGGTTGTTACGATCATTTTATTTAGTTAAAGGTTGGAAATTAATTCTACAAGTTCCACGCTAAAGCATCCTTAATTGTTTTCCCTACATTCGATTTCTGTAAAAAAAAAAAACACACATTTTATGATTTTTTATTTGCGCTGTCTTTGAAATACTTCTAAAAATTTACATTTTTAGTTCCTTTTTCGGGAAAGTTGGACGATGAATAATTTTTAATATGTATATCCGCAAATGCACCAGTAGCCAAATAAGTTAGAAGTGACAGCCAGTGACAATCGCTTTCTTGCGGTCTTAACGGGTACTAAATTAGGTCAAAATAAACGGTTTTGACCA
>NZ_JAQWXX010000050.1 GCF_029254265.1 Algoriphagus sp.
ACCGGATTCCCTCCATTTACAGAAAAGGGAATAGTATTCTTCGTTGCTTACGTTTTTCATCCTGCAACATTATACAGTCAGGAGGCCTTTAGCAATATGGGGTTGATCGGATGGATACACTTAAACTTCGGTACAATAGTAGTAGGACAGACGAAGACCATCCTCGCAGACAATACTGTTGAAGTATCATCTGGTTCAAAAATTGGAACTACTAACCGGGGTAGATTTAGTTTGGAAGCCCAAGTTGGATCTAATGTGACTCTTACATTCGTTTTACCAGAGAACCTAACCACAACCGAAGGAGCTCTACTCCCTATTGAATTTGATTGGGCAGGTGCATCTGAAGGGCCTATTGCTTATGAAGATGGTGATGGTGCTCTTTATAAAATTATTCCTGGTACTTCTTATCAAATTCTTGGTTTTAACTCTGGTTCCGAAATGCCCACATCTAATGTTTTAGTAGGGGGTCGAGTAAATGCGACTGGCGTTACACCCGGTACTTATTCAGGGACTATTACATTGAGCGCTATTTACAACTAAAACCAATTTAAAAAGTACCGATGGAAGAAATTCGTTCTGTCGGTATTTTTTGGATTTAGCTACTTCAATTTATTTTCCGCTCATGTGTGGACTTTTGTGCCAATCATGAATCTCCGGGATGGATTGATTGAAAAAACAGAGAAAGTAAAAAAAACAGTTTTATAATTAATTCAAACAAATCAAACCATGAAAAAAACAGTTAAAATTTTAATCGCTGCGGTATTCGCATTAGGCTTTGTATCCTTGGCCAAGGCACAATCTGCCTCGATTTCTGCCAATGCCACTGTGATCAGTGAGCTCTCAGTTACTAAAGGTAAAGACCTTAACTTCGGTACCATAGTGGTGGGACAGACCAAGTCTATCGATGCGTATGACAATATTTCTGTATCCGATGGACCTGAGCTTGGGAGCGCTACTGCAGGTACATTCACTGTAAATGCTCAAAAAGGCTCCAATGTGAAAGTCTCTTTCATTTTGCCAACTAATCTAACAAGCTCAACAAGTAATTTACTTCCTATTTCTTTTAATTATGGTGATACACAAGTTGCTGCTGTGATGGATGATGAAGGTAATTATACAGAATTTTATCCTACGTCTGATTTTCAAATCAATGGTTTTAATCAGAGCGTCGTTGACCCATTAGCCTCTTCCGTTAAATTTTATATCGGAGGTCAGGTAGATGCTACCGGTGTTACTGCTGGCACATATACAGGGACTATTACGCTAAGTGCTACATACAACTAAAACCAATTCAAAAGTACCGATGGAAGAAATTCGTTCTGTCGGTATTTTTTAGGTTTAGCTACTTCAATTTATTTTCCGCTCATGGGTGGACTTTTGTGCCAATCATGAATCTCCGGGATGGACTGATTGAAAAAACAGAGAAAGCAAAAAAAATAGTTTTATAATTAATTCAAACAAATCAAACCATGAAAAAAACAGTTAAAATTCTAATCGCTGCGGTATTCGCAGTAGCCTTCGGATCCTTGGCCAACGCACAATCTGCCTCTATTTCTGCCAATGCCACCGTGATCAGTGAGATTTCAGTGACGACTCAGGCAAACCTTGAATTTGGTACCGTAGTGGTAGGACAGACTAAATCTATCGATGGGCTGGGCTCCATTGATGTATCCTCGGGGCCTACGCTTGGCAGTTCACAACTTGGTAGGTTTTTAATAGAGGCCCAGAAAGGCTCAAATGTGCAGCTTACATTCGCTTTGCCAACCAACTTGAGTACTACCGGAGGAGCCTTACTCCCTATTTCTTTTGGTCCCGGTGTGTCAGCTAAGTCTGCAATTGTGGAGCTTAGACCAGGATATCAAACCGAATTTACTCCTAGTGTTCCTTATCAAATCAGTGGTTTTTTAAATTCTGCTGAGCCAACGGATAGATATATTCAGGTTAGTATAGGCGGTAAGGTAGATGCTACTTCCGCTACTGCTGGTTCTTATACTGGGATTATCACGTTGAGCGCTATTTACAACTAAAACCAAATCGAGAAATAGCGATGGAAAAGTTTATTTCATTGCTACTTTTTTATGTTTATCAACCTTGAAATCGAGCATGACTCAGAACGTCACACACTGGGATGATTAAGTGCTGCGAGATTCCTCCCGATGGTTATCGGGATGACAGTTAAAAAACAAATTATAATCACATGAAATCGAGCATGACTAAAAAGTCACACACTGGGATGATTAAATGCTGCGAGATTCCATATGGCCATTAAGAAGAAATTATAATCATATGAAAATTATACTCTTGTCTTTCGCACTTGCTTTAATAGGTTGGTCCGCCTCAGCTCAGGTATCCCTGGCACCCACGACCGTATTTGCTGATGCCAATGGATTCGGTACCATGTACGTCTCCAATGGATCAGAAAAGGCGCAAGAAGTCAACATCAGTTTTCTATTTGGCTATCCTGGCAATGACCCGGAGGGAAATATGGTAATGGTGTATGATGATTCTCTCCGAGCAGCGCAATCCGGATTGGGAGATCGAATTCGTACCTTTCCGAGGTCTTTTATTCTTGCACCAGGAGAGCAGCAGACGGTACGCTTCCAGATCCGTCCAGATCGAAGCAAGCCTGCAGGTACTTATTTTACCCGTGTTAAGGTCTTTTCTAGCGAACAGACCGCAGCAGTGGAAGATCAATCTACTGAAGGTATCAGTGCCCAAGTTAGCTTTAAGTTGGAACAGATTATTTCGGCTTTTTACCAGTACGGAGAGACGAGCACTGGGTTGAATTTCAGTAAGTTGGAGGCTGGCAAAAAAGAGAATTCCATTGTAATTTACTCGGAATTTGCCGTTCTGGGCAATTCCCCTTACTTGGGAAGTCTTCAGGCGATCGTACGCTCAGCAGATGGAAAAGAGGTTGGTAGACAAGAGCAAACTCTGGCATTATACTACGGTGGAATAAGAACCTATAGTATACCCATTCCGGAAGATTTAGCATCAGGCACTTATGAGGTAGAACTCACTTTCCAAACATCGAGAGCTGATATTTCGACTTCCGATTTGGTTATTGCCGAGCCGATCATTAAAAAGCTGACTTTTAGTTTTTGATCTTTTGTTCTTTCAAAATACAATACCAAAATAGTTAAACGAGGAGGGCCAAGTGCATCTATCGAAGGTCCGTGCTTTGCGGTTTATCTCTGTTCTAGTTCCCTTACTTTTGTTTTTGGCTATACCTCATCGCGGCTACAGTCAGCGGCAGCCGGATGAGGAGGCTTTTCTGACATTTTCTCATCCCTCAATCGGGCAGTATTACGTTGGTGTACTGTTTTTTGGGGATGTCGCTTACCTTCCACTTGGAGAGATCCTCAGCTTGACGGAGATCCCATCCGCACCATCTACAAATATGTTTGGGCTGCAGGGATTCTACCCGAGTCCAAAGGAAACATGGAAAATAGATCCCGTGGCTGGAATGATCACACTTCAGGATAAGTCAGAGATACTCCCAGCGGATGACTACTACTTGGGAGAGCAGGAGCTGTATCTCCATCCAAGCTATTTCATCAAAATTTTTGGGTTGGATTTTTTGGTAAATGCTTCCAATTTATCGATGACGATGAAGTCTGCCTATGCACTGCCCATCGAAGAAAAAAAGAAACGGGAAATTCTTCGAAAACAAATCCGATCCAAGGGAGGTGGGCGGGAAGAGGTGGTCATGCGCTACCCATCGGAGCGGAAAATGCTGGGTGTGGGGGTTTTGGATTATAATCTAAACGTTGATAACTCTTCTGCAAGAACCAGTCTGGCGCTTCAAATGAGAGCTGGAGCAGAGATTTTAGGGGGTGACTTTCAAGTCAATCTAAACAGTACCAAGAATGCTGAAAATCTGAGCACAAGTTTATCAGGGATGAGATGGCGGTATGTGTTACCAGGGGGATTAACCCCTGAAAAAAATGTCTTGCTTAGCAGTATTACCTTAGGTCAGATCAGCACCTCAAGCCAGACTTCCAGTGCCTCACTGACGGGTTTTGCGATCAGTAATAACCCATTAATCCCCCGTCGGGAATTGGACGTATTTGTAGTGGATGGCTATACTGAAAAGGATTCAGAGGTAGAACTGCTGATCGGCGGCCAATTGGTGGATTTCATACGTGCTGATGAAGTGGGCTATTACCGCTTCAATGCACCTGTGACCTATGGCACCGTCCGACTTACCCTGAGAATCTACACTCCTCAAGGCGAAATCCTCATCCAGGAGCGACAGCTACAGATTCCATTTTCCTTTCTTCCAAAAGGATTCGTGTCGTATAATATTCAAGGCGGAAGCCTGATGAATGCCCCTGATAGCCTGGCTTCAGATCTGTTAGGTCATGTTGGTTTATCCGTGGGTGTAAGTAATGCAATCACGGTCCGAGCTGGCATAGACTATAGGGATTATTTAGAATCCGATAAGACGGCAACCTCTTTTGGTATGTCCACAAGACTTTTTCAGCAGTACTTATTGGATGTGGATTACTTACCCTCACAATACTACCGAGTCACTGCAAGTGTGTTCTATGCAAATAATATTACTATCAGCGCCAAGACAACAGATTATTTTGACCAGCCAGAGGAATCAGGTAGAGATACTAGGCCCCTTCGAGATGCTAATTTGAATATTTTTGTCCCCTTCAAGTTGTTTGGAAAGTTTTCGGGAATCCGCCTTGGAGGAGAAAATTTATGGTTGCCAAACAGCTATAAAGGTAATTTGCAGGCGGATTACAATGCCCAATTCGGCCGAGTGGCAGCTAGGTTCAATTATCGTGCGCAGTTGTTGGGTTCACAGGGCACAGATAATTTAGCCCCAGAGTTTGCCCCAGGGACACTGACCAGTTCCGTGACTTATTCCCTTCCCAGAAGTCCGAGTTTGCCAGTTTTTATAAAGGGGATGTTTTTGCGTGCGCAGGCGGGGTACAATACCGAAACTTCTCAGCTGTCCACGATCAATGTTCAGATTTCGCAGACACTTTTAAAGAAAGGGAGATTCTCTCTCACGTATGATCGAAATATATTAAATAAGAGTGGCGCGATCCAGGTAGGATTTTTATATGATTTTAATTTTATACGTTCTGCTTCTCAGTTCTCTGGACGTAAAGGAGATTACTCTTTGAGTCAAAGCTTAAGTGGTTCGTTGGCCATGGATAACCAGTCAGGCAAATTATTGCCATCAAATAGAGATCAGGTGACTCGATCGGGGGTTTCGGTTCGGATGTTTGTAGATCAGAACGAAAATGGTGCCTTTGATGAGGGCGAAGAAGTCATCCCTGCTAAGTCAGTTCGTCTGGACAAGTCTGCTAATATGCTTTTGGGATCAGATGGGATTCTGAGGATTACCCAACTTCAGAGCTATTGGACCTATAGACTGGAAGTGGACATAAATTCTCTTCCAGATCCTACTTTGTCCCCCAAGGAGAAAGTATTTGGATTTATGGCAGATCCCAATCGGTTTAAATCCATCGATATTCCACTCTACCGAACAGGGATGATAGAAGGAAGCATTTTAAGGGAAACCCCCGAGGGGATACAAGGAGTAGGAGGATTACGAATTAGCTTGCAGCGGATCGGAGATGCAGAACCTCTGGAGACGATTCGAACATTCTCTGATGGAGGCTATTATGCTTTTGGGTTGTTACCGGGGAAATATATCCTTGAAGTAGATCCAACGCAACTGGAGTTTATGAAGGTAAGTGCAACACCCGCCAAGTTGGAGTTTGAAATAGAAGCCCTTGCAGAAGGAGATTATTTAGAAAAGTTAGATTTTATGTTAAAACCTAAGGAGTGAGAAACTCTGTAAGGCTTCAGGACTATGATGGTTTTTTAATGAGAAAAATCGGGAGAGTTGAGTTGGTTGAAAATGGTAAACTTACACCATGGAATGGCAAAAAAAGTGAACTTATAAAGCATACAGCTTTTGCTTCAAGTCTGCCTATACCTGAATACAATTCTCATGTAACTTTTTTAAAAGGAGAAAAACCCTTTTTTATGTCTGCCTGACATCAAAATTCCTCTTGAAGAGCCGTTGAAGCAATTCCCAGTTTCCTAGGGTATTGACAAGACTCCTAAGTTTTGGCTGGATGATAAAAACTCGTAATAATCAATTTCAATTGTAACGGCTCCTACTTTAGGGGATAAGGCAAAACTACTTTTCCCGATTGGCTTTGGGTAAGGGCTGCTAAATTATATTCTGCTGAGTACTTTAAATGGCTTTTAAAACCAGTATAGTTATTCAATTATTTTTGGGTGATTGTTAATCAGTTTTATTCGTTTACTGTCTATTGAATTAAAACCTCCTGACTACGTTCATATATTAGTTCCACTCCATAATTTTTAGAGGTTAGATATATCCTAATATAGACGCAACCTTGAGAATTATCAGATTTAAGCTCCATCCATTAAAAAGGCATTCACATCTTCAAAATCTTTGTAAAAGCATCTTTGATCAGAAACATTTATTTGATTGTTCCATATTTTAGCTGATTCTGAGACATTTATTTTCAAGTTAGTGATTATCATTGCTATTTTATTTTTGCTCCTCCTTAAGCGCACCAAATCCCAAGCTGTAGACAATCTTTTTTCACGACAATAACGAAATAGTTTAGCAACTTTAATAAAATCGCTGGTACACTTCTCACCAGCAGAATCATTATCCAAATAGAGGTCAACAGATTTTCCTTCTGTTAGAATATCCAACATTAAGCGGAATGAGAGATTAGCGGTACTGTTCAAAATAATGGCTTTGAAATCCGTGGCTCCGGAAAGCTTCAGGTAACTGAGAAAGTCAAACCAGCCCTCAAAAATCTTTGTTTTTCCTGGTTTCCCCAGAACCTGGATTGATATGCCTCCTCCCAAAATATTTCCTTTGAAAATGGAAGATCTAAGCACCCATCCGCCAGACTTGTTGGGAAAACCAACAGCGAAGTATCGCTTGCCTCTATTTCGCCAATGCACCTCCTTGGCAAACTGGGAGATTTCATCCGGTTCTAAGCCCCTTTTCCGAATATAATTTACCAAAGCATCATGGGAGATTTCTAACACTTTTTCAACCACGATCCTTGGGGTGATCTCTGATTTTTGCCTCGGAATAAAACTTCTTACCGGAAGCGAACCAGAAAGCCGCTTTACAGATTGGAAAAATGTCCTGTTCTCAAATACCTGTACCGCCTCTAGTATATCCCCTCCCTTTCCGGCAGCATGATCATACCAAACATTGGTCTTATCGTCAACAGCGATCGAACCCGTACGCTGATCCAGAAACCCAAAGAAATGTTCTTTTCCCTGGACTCCTTCATATTTAAGATACCCAGAACCAACCAGATTTTGGAAATATTCTAAAATCGAATAATCCTTCTTGATTCGCTCTGCTTGTTCTTTTATTTTTGAATAGTTCAAAATATTTACGTTTTTATATATATACATCTATACATAAATCAATAATTATTTTCCTTTAAAGGTCCTTTTGACTTTTTCTCTTTTGCTGTAGTTTTTCCGGAGGACATCAAAAAGGAAAAGAAGGGGGTAAGAGGATTTTGAATTCGTACGATTCGCACGCCTCGTACCCCTCGTACTGTTCGAATAGTTCGAGGTAGCTTATTCGTCTACCTCAATTTGCTTCAACCACTTTCGAACTGCTCCTTCGGAAACGCCAAGCTCTTGAGCTATTTTCACATTGGATTGACCTTCCTTTTTTAACTCAAATGCTTTAGTTTTCATTTGAGACCTATCCGCTGGATTCAATTGTTTCAAATGGTCCGACTCTTTCCCGCATTCCAAGAATTTAAAGGAGCTGAAGTTTGTCTCCTTCCCAATTCTGCAGACCAGCACGTTCTCGGATGGAAATTGAAAAGCCCCATACCGCACTTTGATCTGCTTCAGATATTTGACAGAAGGATCTTTTTGGCTTTCTCCCACAGCAAAACAAGAATCGATTAAGTTGATGAAGCTTTTGCTTCCCTGGATATCATTTCTACTAATCGGAGCGAACAGATTCCGTTTAGGGGTATGGGCAATTAATAGGATTGACCATCCATACATTTTCTTCAGATTGTTCAGCCTGATCAAAAACGGTGTGGTATTTCTGGCTTTTTCATTATCAGAAATGACACAGGACAAATTGTCGATAACCAAAATTTTTGCTCCTGATTTAGACGTTTGACTTTCAATCTCTTTAAATAAAAAGGTCTCGTATTCTTCGATGGATTCGTCGAACCCAAAGGGATTGATTTCTGCTCTCAAAAAAAGCTCACTGAATTCAAAATGATCAAATAAAACATCCTTGCCCTTGTCATATTGAGCGTATCTCATTTCAAATTGCTTTGCTGTCAATTCCAGGTCAAAATAGATCACCTTGGAAGCTTTGAGCTCCATTTCCAATCCAAGGGTTGGAATTCCTTTGGATACACTATCAATGATTTGAACAGCCAATAGAGACTTTCCCTGGTTGGTATCCGCGAAGAGAATACAAAGCTCTTCTTCATACCAAAATGGTCCAAATATCTTCTTCGGAATTGGTTTACTTTGGGCTTCATTGATCCATTCATTAGCTGATTTGATGATTAAAAAATCACCGGAATGAGGATCATTGGACTTTATATATTGATTTGTTGAGGTCATATTTCTGCATGTAAGAGTTTGATTAAGAATGCAGAAACAGTATCTTTAAGTCGTCAAACAGGATACTGAATCCACAAAACAATTGAGCGAATTCGAAAGGATTCGCTTTATTTTTTTCTGGGGTTCCGCTGACGGCCAGCATTGAGGACTTCCGATTTCTTAAAATAGACGCTGCTGTTTATCATGTGTTCCTTTAAGAATCCCTCCTTTCTCCAATTATTAATTGTGGTACGGGATCTACCGAGAAGCTTCATCACTTCGGGGATTTTGATGAATTCATCCTCCGGTGTTGATGGGTTGGAAACCTTGGATAATCTGTTGATGATAGCTTCTGCTATTTCATTGATGAGTTGCCCTTTGTCGATGGGACTTAAGATTACATTGTTCATGATCGGTTGAATTTTTGTTCTGGCCGAATCTGCTAAAAAATGGGTTTGGATAGTTAGTGGGATACTATCCAAAAAAGTAATTGGGGTTACAAATTTGATCTTTCTTGGATAAAATCGTCAATTGAGACCGCTTTTTCCCTTAGTCCTGCGTTGTTGAAAATCTCTTTCACTTTAAACAGTTGTTCTTTTCGCTTCGGACTTAGGTTACTAGAATCAGCAATCTCTGGTGAGATTTTTGAAAAATAATCGCGGATCCCCCTGTCTGTTCCACCCACAACATTTGATACCACCTTATCAAATGCTCCACTTTTAATACTGTGATCGTTATGGAGCAGCCTTTGCTTAAGGTCGTTGAGAACTCCCAATTCTCCAAGCATCAATTCAATGGCGAGAAGCGAAACCGTTTTATCATATTCTGCTACTTCAATTTGCTCTTCCTGGTAATCATTACCTTTCCTTAAATTGGAATAAAACGTCTCTGCACCCTCGAAGTCATTGAGCTCTAGATCTAGGAACACCTTGTGATTTTCCGGTTTCTGGATTGGATCTATAAAATTGAAAAATCGCTTTGTCTCACGTAAATTTTTTCTGGCTTTCCCTCCTATAACAATGAAAGTCATAAGTGATCCTGCCAAGACAAAAATCCCAAATGCATATTTCAAAACGGATGGGTGAACCATGATGATGAAAAAGACAGCTGCAAAAAGTGTAAGAGCTATGAGATATCCTAGGCTCTGCAGCAGGTATCCCTTTCTTTTATGGAAGGCGGAGAAATCGGCAAAAAACATTTTATTCTGATCAAAAATCTGCCAACCTAATCTGTAGGCTAAAATTCTATCCTCTTCAGAGAGTTCATCAAAATACCAGAATGATTCTTTTGCTTTGTATTGACCAAGTGAAAGGTTTGCGCCAAATTGCTTCATACTTAGATTGGTTTAGTCCCACGCCAGGCTCATCGCATCTCTTTTTCTGTCTTCATCTACCTCAACGTATCGTTTAAAACTTTTATAGTCTGAGTGTCCGGTAATCTTCATTACCACTTCAGCTGGAATTCCTTTACCCAGGGATAGTGTAACAAATGTTTTTCTACCGGTATGTGCACTTATGAGATCATGTTTAGGATAAATTTTGGAATCCCTAACCGCTCCCCTATACCTCACAATCTCGACTGGATCTTTAATTTCTGCTAATTCGCATAGTTCTTTGACGTATTTATTAAACTTCTGGTTTGAGATCATTGGCAGCGGCAAGATTCTTTCCTCATACTTTTCCAATATTTCTCGGGATATCCGTGTAAGTGGAACTACAGACGGCTCTTTAGTTTTTGTGATGGTAAGCCTAATTTCATTTTGCTTGATATGTTCTCTCTTAAGCTGAAGTAAATCTGAAAACCTGTAACCAGTAACGCAGCTAAAAAGAAAAATATCTTTCACTTGACTTAATCTTGGATTTGAACTCACATCAAATGCATACAATAAATCAAATTCCTTTTGGGTAAGTGCGATTACTTCAAGTCTGTCTTTTTTAACGGAATATTCCTTATACCCCTCATGGATCTTTATACCTCTTCTTCTTGCATATCCCAGAAAGGTCTTAAGAGTGCTAATCTGCTTTGCTATAGAGATGTTATTTAAAGATTTAACAGAACCCGTAGTTGGGTGTACTTCCTTCCATTCAACCAGAAAATTTTGAAACTTCAACATAAACGAATAGTCCATATTTTCGAAGCGTAAATTAGTCCTCGATTTTTCCTGAAAGTTTTTGAGATGTTTTTTCAAGGATTTATAGACTACCAAACTACCCTTAACCCTAGTTAATCCATTTTCTTCGATGTATTGATCAATGAAATCATAAACCAACTCAGTTGGCTCAGATTTTTTTATTCTAGGTTGTTTGGATTCCTTTATTTTGGACATCAACATTTCCAGATCATAAGGCTGGTTTTTTGCCCGGAATGCTTCTTCGATTTGCCTGACTTTATTTCTGATCTCGATCAATTCATCTTGATGTTGGAGGAGATTGCTTTTTGTAGGTATGGCGGAACCAAATTTCTTTTCCAGCTGTGTTTTTTGTTTTGCTGTCATATCCACGATTTCTTGCTTTTCAGCAGACCACAGATCAGGTATTAATCTTATTCCAGTTGAAATCAGTTTCCTTTGTCCTCCCAAGTGAACGACCATCATCAAGGGTTGCTCACCTTTCTTATTTTCCAAATCGTGTCTTAATAAAAATCTTATAGTAGCTTCCATCATTGATTCAAGTAGATGAGAAAGATACTAAATGAAATTATCAGTAGCGAATTCAGTAGCGAAAAAGTCATGCAAAAGTGGTCAAACCTTGACAAAAACAACTTATCGACATGAACAAAAGGCTTAAATTGATCGAATAGAGATGTTTTTGGTCAATCATGTAAAAAAGGTTCGAATCCCCCACTCTCTGCAAAACAGGCCTCCAAAGCCTTCAAAGGACGTTTTTCTTCGGAAGACGTCCTTTTTTTTGAGCTCCTCAGATCAACATTTTTTAGAAGTGCATTTTTCGAACTCTTTTGAGCATTCTTATTTATACTTGAGAAATCCCATAAACTATGAAGGTCATCGGGTATTTTTTCAAAAAAATTGGCTACTCAAGATTTCTATTCAGAAAACTTTTTTCTCCCCAAACTTACATAAGTAATTGATTTATAATTTTTTAAATTAAATAAAGCTTGGATTTATTTTTATTTTTTTAAAAATGTTTCAAGATTTTAAAATCTTGAATTGATCTACAGACAATTTTATTTATGTTTGCACTCCCTTAAGGGGAAAAGATACCGTTCGGGGTGTAGCGTAGCCCGGTATCGCGCCTCGTTTGGGACGAGGAGGTCGTAGGTTCGAATCCTGCCACCCCGACTTTAAAACTCTTAGATTAATTTCTAAGAGTTTTTTTATTTTAAACCTAAAAGAGGTCGTAGGTTCTCCCGATGGTGATCGGGACTGCCACCCCGACTTAAAACTCTTAGATTAATTTCTAAGAGTTTTTTTATTTCAAAACCATCAGAACTAGAATATCCTACCAACCTATTCCACTTCCAATCTTATATTTTAACAATCCTAAAACTGGATTTCAACCAAAGTTTATTTTTCAGGTTTCCATCCATCAAAAAGCCAAGAATCATCAATTTTATCATCATCTAGATCTAATACCTTTTCCCAAAAAACAAGTGATAATCCAGATTCTTTAGAAAAATAGATTTCCATATCGCGAACCTCTTCATATTTTGGAAAGTCCCAACGTCTTCCCTCCCACTCCCCCAACAAAAACTCATCTTCTTCTTCAGCTCGCAGATAAAGGGATCTTTTATTGTCAGCTCCCATTATTTCAGTTAAGCCGTTGATTAAGACCTCAAGTCTACTCCATTGAGAAATATCAAATTCCGGAGCTTTAAAACCGAAATTCTTTTGTGAGCAAAATGCGGATCTGATGACTTCAACTTCGGTGAAAATTCCAGCTACAGGGTTATCAAATTCCTTGATGTAAAAAAATGTTGGAATATTGCTTTTGCTCGCTATGATCTTATCAGGCAAATATTCTGAGGAAGGAAATTCACTAAAAGAAAACGCCAAAAACTTCTCAATACGATCTTTATAATTCATAGTCCGGAAAATTTAAATTAAGAATTAGTTGAATTTAAGCATTCTTAAATATGAAACTGAAATCTTACTCCATTTTTCCAACCATCTTTAACCAGATTGAAGACCCTATGCCTTTGTTTTTTTGAGTTTGAACTTAGGGCAGTTGAGCCGTTTGTATGATTGTATTAAGTTTTCTGCCTTATTTTTCTTTTCTTTCCAGCTAAATCGATTCAAGACATTTGAATTATCTCTTACCTAAGTAAGGAAATTAAACCAACATGAAAGAAATAATTGAGGCGATCAACGCCGTAATTTGGAGTGATGCATTGATTTTTTTATGCCTGGCAGCAGGTGTTTATTTTTCTATAGCCACTCGATTTTTGCAAGTAACATATCTGAAGGAAATGGTCACCCTTCTTTTCAAAGGAGAATCTTCTGAGAAAGGGGTTTCTTCTTTTCAGGCTTTTGCAATAGCGATTTCCGGAAGAGTAGGAACAGGTAATATTGCCGGGGTAGCTACAGCCATCGCGATGGGAGGTCCTGGCGCTATTTTCTGGATGTGGGTAATCGCTTTTTTAGGAGCATCATCTGCATTTGTCGAAGCCACTTTAGGACAGATTTATAAGGAAGTAAACAATGGCCAATATCGAGGTGGTCCAGCTTATTACATAGAAAAAGGTCTTGGAGTGAAGTGGTATGCAATTGTATTTGCATTCGCTACGATTCTAGCAACAGCCCTATTTATGCCTGGTGTACAAAGCAACAGCATTGCCCTGAGCGCAGAAAATGCCTTTGGAATACCGGTAATCTATACTGCAACCATCATTACTGGCCTGCTCGCATTGATCATTTTGGGTGGAGTAAAGCGAATCAGCAAAGTGGCCGAAGTGGTGATCCCAATTATGGCAGCAGCATATATTTCTATGGCAGTGATCATTATTGCCATGAATATCGCAGAAGTCCCATCAATTTTTGCTTTAATTATCAAATCCGCATTCAATTTAGAGGCTGCATTTAGCGGAGTATTCGGAATGGCTATTGCATGGGGCGTCAAGAGAGGGATTTATTCCAATGAGGCAGGTCAGGGAACGGCCCCACATGCTGCTGCAGCGGCTGAGGTTTCTCATCCGGTTAAGCAAGGTTTAGTGCAATCTTTCTCTGTTTACATTGACACACTATTTGTTTGTACCGCAACAGCTTTGATGATCCTCTTTACTGGACAATACAATGTGTTAAATCCAGAAGGAGGGTTTATCGTAGAGAACTTACCTGGAGTTGCATTTGGACCAGAATACACCCAATATGCCGTAGCAACACAATTCCCCGCTTTGGGAAAAGGGTTTATCGCGATCTCCCTACTCTTTTTTGCCTTCACCACCATTATGGCCTACTACTATATCGCTGAGACCAACTTGAGTTACCTCACCAGACATATGTCTTCCAAATGGAGTTTACCGGCGCTAAGAATTTTAATTCTAGGAGCTACTTTTTATGGTTCAATAAAAACTGCTGAAGTTGCTTGGATGATGGGAGATATTGGTGTCGGCTTGATGGCTTGGCTCAATGTCATCGCAATACTATTGCTTCGGAAACCTGCTTTTAAAGCCCTTGCAGATTATAAAAAACAGCGAAAAGCTGGGAAGGATCCTGTATTTAAATCAAAAGAAGTTGGAATCGAAAACGCTGACTTTTGGAAATAAAGAAAAAGAGCAACTTAAGAGTTGCTCTTTTTCTTTGCAATTTTTCTCCTAAAAGCCTTCCAATAATTCTCATTCTTCTCCGAGATAGGGACATCATCACCAAGCAAATATGCAAAGGCTGACATGTCTGAGGACTTCTCTAGACTAATCTTCAAAACACCAACTAAGGGGATAAATAAAATCATTCCAGATATTCCCCATAGCCACCCTCCCATCAATATTGCAAGCAAAACTGCTAAAGCATTAACCTTTACCTGAGAGCCAACTACCAAGGGAGTAATAATATTATTTTCCAGCAATTGAATGCCCCACAAGACTCCAATTGAGATGATCGGATACGTAATTGAGTCAGTGGTTAGGAAAATATAAAGCACCGCAAAAAACGAACTGATAAATACTCCGACATAGGGTATCAAATTCATAATGGCTATGAACGCAGCAAATAAAATAAAGTATTCCACTCCGATAAGAAAGAAAAACAAACCTGAGAGTATAGACACGATAAATGTGACTTTAAGCATACCAGAAAGATAGTTTTGAATCACCCTCCCAGAATCAGTGGCCCAAGTCAAGACGGCATCATTGCTATCTGCGTAAAGTTTAAGAATAAATTCTGCGAAAAAGTCTTTGTAGTAAATCAACAAAAAAGTGTAGAGCGGAATTATTCCAGCTAAAGTCAAGGATTTCCCTGTTTGAAAAATAGTAGTATTGATGTTTTCAATATCCAAAAGATTGGATAAGCTTAAACTCTCAAGATCAATTGCATCTGTCCCAATCAGTTGGTTTAGTTCTGTAATTGAGATTTTAAGCTTTTCTTCTAAGGTATTTTGAATTTGTGGAATTTCATCTAAAAGTCCTATAACCTGATTAACTAAAAGGTAGAAGATCCCAACGGCGACCATCGTGACTAACAAAATGCTGATTGCAATTGCTATACCTCTCGGAATCCGTTTTACCTCAAACCAATTGGCAATCGGGTTAAGCGCAAAAGCAAAGAAAGATCCCCAAACCAATGGCACAATTAGAAAGGCTCCTTCCTTCAAGAGGATTGCTCCAAAAACGATTGTGATCAAGAAATAGGCTATTTTTTGAATTCGTGAACTTTCCATGAATTTTGATTAAAATGAAAACTCCTCCCAGCTAAGTCCATCTGACTGGAAGATACGCCATATGCTCTCAAAAACCCATAATTATGTCTATTTTAGAGTTTAATAATAACCCAAACACATCCCTGGAAATAAGCTAATTGCAAGAAATTGAGCCTGTTTCAGCTCCGTATGGTTTCCAGCCAATTAAAAATATCCCAAAACCTCATTACAATAATTCATGCGAAAATTACTTCTACTACTCTTTTTTATCCCTTCTCTAAACTTTGCCCAGGCAAAAGTAGATACCATTCAAGTCTATAGTCCCTCTATGAAGAAAAGCCTGAAAGTAGCGGTGACTTTTCCAACTAGCTATCAACAGGGTGAAAAGCGATATCCAACATTATATTTATTGCATGGTGGAACAGGATCTTTTTCAGATTGGCTGACCAAAGTGACCGAGCCCGGATTAGTCAATCGAATGGCAGAAGAATACGACATGATTATTGTCAATCCTGGAGTAGGTCCGACAAGCTATTATTTCGATAGCCCCCTACTCGATTCTGTACAATACGAAACCTACATTACCGCTGAATTAATCCCGGAAATTGACAAAAAATACAGAACATTGGATCAGAAGGAATCGAGGGCGATCACTGGTTTGTCCATGGGAGGTCATGGGGCGATCACCCTTAGCGCAAAGCATCCGGAGTTATTCGCTGTAGCGGGAAGCATGAGTGGAGTGATGAATATAGACACCAGAATGTGGGAAGTCGGCGATGCATTAAAAAACATGAGAACCGAAAACCAAAAACAAATGCTTGGGGACATTGATTATGAATTCCCTTTTTCCACTTATACAGCGGTAGGGCTTGTCGATCAAATAAAGGCCAACGGCATTCCATTGATCATCGATTGTGGAACAGAGGACTTTTTAATTTCCACCAATCGTCAAATGCATCAGCTTTTGCTGGCAAACAAAACGCCACATGAATACACTGAGCGACCAGGGGCACATACTTGGCAGTATTGGACTGACGCACTACCTGTCCACATGCATTTCATCAACAAGCATCTCAAACGATAAAAGAACCCAAAAAATTTTCTTCACCTTTTGATCTTAAATTTGCTTTTTGCAGAATAATTAATCCTAGCTATGTCCCAATTCGATTCCATTAGGCCTTTTTATGAGACAGAGGCAAATGCTGCCATTCGTCAGATCATAGATGATCCTATGCTAGAAGCTATTATGGGTTTTACATTTCCAGATGACCATTCTAAAAACTGGAAAAATTTAATGCTTCACACGCACTCTCTAAGAGACTTCCAGGTTAATTTCATTTACCCAGGTGTAAAAAAAGTACTGGAGAAAAGTTCAAATGGTTTGAGTACTGGGGGTTTTGAGCAACTTGAGCCAAACACAGCTTATTTATTTATCTCCAATCACCGCGATATCATCTTAGACACTTCGCTACTCAACGCTTGCCTTTATGAACATGGTTTGGTGCTTACTACTTCTGCAATCGGAGACAACTTAATACAAAAGCCTTTTTTGCACATCTTATCCCGATTGAATCGGAATTTCGCCATAAAAAGAGGGCTACAAGGACGTGCATTACTTGAAAGCTCACAGTTGGCTTCAGCTTTTATCCGAAAAAGTTTGCTCAATGAAAATCGTTCGGTATGGACTGCACAACGAGAAGGCCGAACCAAAGACGGAAATGATGCCACGCATAAAGGAGTTTTAAAAATGCTCACATTGGCTGAAGAAGGAAAAGATCAATTTTCCTTTTTTGAAAAGGTAAAAGTGGTTCCGATTTCCATATCCTATGAATATGATCCTACGGATGTATTGAAAATGCCCGAGCTCTTGGCAAAATCCAAGGATGAAAAGTATGTGAAAAGTGAAAATGAAGATTTCCAGAACCTCCTAAGAGGCCTCATCGGAACTAAAAAAAGAATCCACCTTCAAGTAAATGGGATAATAACTGAAGAAATTAAAGAAATTTCCAAATCCGGATTAGGTTCTGGAGAAAAGCTTAGTCAACTGGCAAATGTAATTGATCAGAAAATTTGGGCAGGATATAAACTTTGGCCTAGCAACTACATTGCTCACGACTTACTCTATGGGGATGAAGAATTTAAGAATGAATATACCATTGAGGAAAAAGAGGCTTTTGAAAAGCGGCTTCGTGAAAAAGTAGATGTGCAGAATGATTTCCTGGTAAAAAGCTTTCTCTCCATGTATGCAAATCCTGTAAACAATCAGATTAAGGCACTTTCTTTATACAAAGTATGAAACAAGGACTCTATCTAATCGTATTTTTTTTAATCCCGATTTTTGTGTTTTCTCAAGAGAAAACTCCTATTGGGAAAATCGCGACGCCATACGGTGAGATTTTTATTCAACTGGATGACCGGACCCCAAACCATAAACAAAGTTTTATTGAATTGGCGGAAGCAGGATATTGGGATTCCCTGACTTTTAATAGAGTAATTCCTGATTTTGTGGCGCAAGGCGGCTGCCCGGATACGGAGGAAGGATTCAATGATCCTGAATACCTTTTAGCCCCTGAGTTTGTACCTGAATTAAAGCATATTTATGGGGCAGTGGGAGCAGGAAGAGACGGGAATCCAGATAAATTATCCGCCAGATGTCAGTTTTACATTGTGCAAAATCCAGCCGGTATCCCCAGATTAGATGGAGATTACACGATTTTTGGCCAAGTGATTAAAGGAATGGATATCGTCGAGCGAATCGTACGTGTGAAACGAGATAGCAAGGATGAACCCTTAAAACCAATCACGTTAGCGGTTTCGGTTGTATATCTATCAGAAGCTGAAGTCGCTTTACTGAAAAATTAAAACTATGAGCAAACCTATTAAAATCCTAATAGTAGGCTGTGGAAATATGGGCGCATCTCATGCGACTGCCTATCATCACATGCCTGAATTTGAAATCTGCGGATTAGTCTCAAGAGGAGAAAGCAAGGTCAAACTCAACCAATCACTGAATTCAAATTACCCGCTTTTTGAGGATTTTGAAACAGCCTTGAGGGAATCTAAACCTGACGCGGTTTGTATTTCAACCTATCCAGACACCCACGAAGAGTTTGCCGTAAAAGCACTTGATGCCGGCTGTCATATTTTCATCGAAAAGCCACTGGCTGATACGATTATAGGTTGTGAGAGAATCATTTCCAAGGCTAAAGAAACAGAAAAAAAAGTAGTCGTGGGTTACATCTTGCGTCATCATCCATCATGGATTCGATTCATCGAGGAAGCTCAAAAAATGGGGAAACCATTGGTGATGCGAATGAATCTAAATCAGCAAAGCCATGGCTACATGTGGGATGTTCATCGAAATTTAATGAAAAGTCTCAGCCCCATCGTAGACTGCGGAGTTCACTACATTGATGTAATGTGCCAAATGACTAGATCAAAGCCAATTTCTGTTTCGGCAATTGGAGCAAGACTTTCTCCGGACATTGCTGCTGACAACTACAATTATGGCCAGCTGCAGATTCGATTTGAAGATGGATCAGTAGGCTGGTACGAAGCTGCCTGGGGTCCAATGGTCTCAGAAACTGCATTCTTTGTCAAGGATGTCTTTGGCCCAAAAGGTTCAGTATCAATTACTGCAAAAGACGCTGCATCATCAGGTAAATCAGATCATGTGGACAGTCATACCAAAACTGAATCCATCCGGGTACACCATGCCGATATAGATTCTAAAAATGAGTTTACTAAAGCTGATGAGTGGATTGATATGAAGGACGAACCTGGACATCAAGAACTCTGTGATCGTGAACAAGCTTATTTTCTGAAAGCCATTCTGGAAGATATAGACTTAAGCAATCATTTAGATGATGCTATCAACAGCTTAAAGATCGCTTTCGCCTGTGATGAATCTGTAAAAACCGGTGAAATCGTTAAGCTCTAGACTTATCCCATTCTCTTTTGCTAACTTGAAAGAGTTCGGTATATTTCTTTTTTACCCAAGCTATGAAAAACAAAACAGTAGTAATCACAGGTGGTGCAAGCGGAATTGGCTTGGCAATGGTCAATAAATTCGCCACAGAGAAGTGGAAAGTATTTTTTATAGACAACAATCAAGCTGAGGGGGGAAAAGTAGAGAAAGAGTTAAAAGAAAAAGGCTACTCAGTCACATTCCTAAACTGTAATATTACCCAAGCAGAATCTGTCAAATCTACATTTGAGGCCATACCCGGTAAAATTGATACCCTCATTAACAATGCTGGAATATCTCATATCGGAAAAGTTGAAAACACAACAGAGGCCGATTTTGAGCGACTTTTTCAAGTTAATGTCAAAGGCTCTTTCCTTTGCATACAGGCGGCATTACCGAAGCTAAAACAAGACGGCGGTGGTTCCATTCTCAATATGGCTTCGGTTGCGGCCACGATTGGAATTCCTGATCGCTTCGCATACAGTATGACCAAAGGTGCAATGCTCACGATGACGCTGAGTATCGCCAGAGATTATGTAGTAGATGGCATACGCTGCAACTGTCTATCTCCCGGTAGAGTACACACTCCATTTGTAGATGGATTTATTGCTAAGACCTATCCCGGGCAGGAAAAGGAAATGTTTGACAAATTAGCGGCCACTCAACCAATCGGAAGAATGGGCTCACCAGAAGAAATCGCCGAACTAGCCTATTTCATCAGCTCAGATACCGGAGGATTTATTACCGGGAGCAATTATAATATTGATGGAGGATTTATGGGATTGAAAATGTGAGGTGGGGATTGGAAAATTGAAAGATTAGGATCACATTAAATAATTGTCAGATTAATAAACTTGACCCAAGATTATTGGCCCTAAATCTTGATACTAATGTATTGTTACTTGATACTTAAAAACTAACCTATGAAACTAATACGATTTGGCGAAGCCGGAAAAGAAAAAGCAGGGATTCAAGATGCTGAAGGAATAAATCTGGACTGTTCCAGTTTTGGAGAAGATTGGAATGAAGCTTTTTTCTCTTCGGGTGGATTAAAAAGATTGGAAGAATGGCTTTCAAAAAATCGAAATCCCTTAGCTGAAATTCCTGCCAATGCTCGAATTGGATCTCCAGTAGCAAGACCTTCTAAAATCATCTGCGTAGGTCTGAATTATAGAAAGCATGCAGAGGAAGCAGGAATGGCGGTACCCGAAGTTCCCATCATTTTTATGAAAGCTACTTCATCTCTTTCCGGACCATTTGACCCAATTCTTATCCCAAAGAATTCAGTTCAAACGGACTGGGAGGTAGAACTCGCAATCGTAATCGGGAAGCGTGCCAAATATGTCTCTGTGGAAAATGCGATGGATTATGTAGCTGGCTACTGCCTCCACAATGATGTGAGCGAGCGAGACTTTCAACTTCGTCATGGTGGACAGTGGGTTAAAGGGAAAAGTGCAGATAACTTTGCTCCTCTAGGCCCAGTGTTAGTAACAAAAGATGAAATCGAAGATCCTCATAACCTCCGTCTTTGGTTGAAACTGAATGGGAAGATCCTTCAGGATAGTAACACCTCAGATTTGATCTTTGATCTGCCAACAATTGTCTCTCATATAAGCCAATACATGACGCTACTTCCGGGAGATGTTATTTCCACAGGTACGCCTGCAGGTGTAGGAATGGGATTAAAACCTGAGCCAAAGTATCTACAGCCAGGGGATATTGTAGAATTGGGCATCGATGGGCTTGGCTCCTCTCGGCAAGTAGTGATGAATGACCCTGAAGCATGAGGATAGATTCACATCAGCATTTCTGGAAATATGATCCAAAGCGACAGCCTTGGATAGATGAAGAAATGAAAGTGATTCGAAAAAATTTTCTTCCTGATGATCTCTGGCCAGTTTTGGAACAGGTTAAGATTGATGGTTGCATAGCAGTGCAAGCAGACGAAAGCATTCGGGAAACAGCATTTCTATGTGATCTGGCCTTAGAATATGAGTTTATCAAAGCAGTGGTCGGCTGGGTAGATCTTGGTGCAGATAAGCTCGATCAAGAATTAGATCAGTTCGCAAACCAAACCAAACTCAAAGGCTACCGAGAAGTACTCCAATCGAAAAATGTAGACTATATGCTCCGACCGGAGTTTATCAGAGGAATCAGCAAAATTGGAAAGCGAGGCTACACGTATGATATTTTGATTTTTGCAAATCAATTGGAGGCAACTTATCATTTTATCAAAAAAGCTCCTGAACAACCCTTTGTGATCGATCACTTAGCAAAACCTAACATAAAACTGGGTATCTGGCGGGAATGGAAAAAAGAGCTGAGTCTCTTAGCTGAGCGGGATTACATCTATTGTAAACTCTCAGGAATGATCACAGAAGCAAATTGGAAATCTTGGAAAAAAGAGGAGCTAAAAGTCTATCTTGATACCGCACTTGAACTCTTTGGACCGAAGCGTTTGATGTTTGGTAGTGACTGGCCTGTTTGCCTTGTTGCTGGGCAATATGAGCAGGTATTGGAGATTATAGAGCAGTTTATTCAACCCCTTTCTCAAAGTGAGAAAGCGCAAATCATGGGTGAAACGGCCATAGAATTTTATGGAATAAAGGCTTAACTTATAACTCGATCTAGACCGAATCTGCATGAATTTGAATCTCAAAGACAAAGTTTTTTTAATCAGCGGAGGAGCAAAAGGAATTGGAGGAGCTGTAGCAAGTGAACTTTTAGCCGAAGGCGCAATTCCAGTAATCATAGATCCGGATGAAAAAGCAGGATCCCAGCTACTGAAAGATGGACCTGGCCTTCAAATCCCAACATTACTTTCTTCGGAAAAAGACGCTGAAGACGCTGTTAAACAAGCATTTCAGACTTTTGGTAGAATCGATGGAATCGTAAATAATGCTGGAGTCAATGATGGTGTCGGCCTGGAAAAAGGAAACCCTAAAGCATTTATAGATTCAGTAGCAAAAAATCTAAATCACTATTATGATTTAGCACATTTTGCTTTACCTCACCTTAGAGCAAGTAAAGGAAGTATTGTCAATATAAGTAGCAAAACAGCATTGACTGGACAAGGGAATACTTCTGGTTATACTGCGGCTAAAGGTGCAATTCTTTCCCTCACCCGGGAATGGGCAGTCGAGCTTCTCCCCTATCAGATTCGGGTAAATGCTGTGATTCCTGCTGAAGTGCTAACTCCAATGTATGAAAGTTGGATTCAAAAATTTGAAGACCCTGCTGCAAAATTGGAATCAATCAACTCTAAAATCCCACTGGGAAACCGAATGACCAAACCTGAAGAAATTGCAGCTATGGTGATATTCTTACTCTCTGACAAAGCCATGCACATCACTGGTCAGTATCTCCATGTAGATGGTGGCTATACCCATCTTGACCGCGCCCTATGAGCAAAAAGCCAGCATTAGTCCCAAAGGAATTACTCCTTCCGTTTATTCTGATCACTTCCTTATTTGCACTCTGGGGCTTCGCCAATGACATCACCAATCCCATGGTCGCAGCCTTCAAACGGGTTTTGGAATTGAATAATACCCAAGCCTCATTTGTCCAACTTGCCTTCTATGGTGGATATTTTACAATGGCTTTGCCTGCTGCATTTTTCATTAAAAAGTATTCCTACAAAACAGGGATTCTACTTGGATTAGGCCTCTATTTCTTAGGAGCAATGCTTTTCTACCCTGCGGCAGCTTGGGAAAGCTATGGTTTCTTCTTGGCTTCCCTATATATCTTGACCTTTGGCTTAGCCTTTTTGGAGACGACTGCCAATCCCTACATCCTATCCATGGGGCCAGAATCTACAGCAACCCAACGCTTGAATTTGGCTCAAGCCTTCAACCCAATGGGCGCTCTTGCAGGACTTTTTGTAGCAAAAGAATTTATCCTCAATTCACTTCAGTCTAATAATACCGATGCAGATGGAAAAATCATCTTTGAGTCTTTGGATGAATCTGCAAAAGCAGTCATTCGAACCGCAGACCTAATGGTCATCCGAGATCCATATGTGATTCTTGGATTAGTGGTTTTGGGTATTTTGCTAGTGATAGCGATGGCTAAAATGCCTGAAAACAAAGATTCAAATTCCAAAGTAGACTTCAGGAATACGATGCGGCGACTTTTGAAGAATCGGAATTTTGTGGAGGGAACTCTTGCACAGATGTTTTATGTCGGTGCACAGATTATGGTTTGGACCTACATCTACCAATATGCCGAAGTACTCGGAATCAGTAATGCTGAGGCAGTTAATTTTGGCTATGCCGCTTTACTGGTATTTCTGGCAGGCCGATGGATTTGTACACTTCTACTTCGTTTTATTCAGCCAAGTAAACTGCTCAGTATTTTCTCTATTCTAGCGATTATTTTCACTGCAGGAGCGATATTCTTACCGGGAATGGTTGGCCTTTACAGCCTTGTCGCGATCTCTTTTGCAATGTCACTCATGTTTCCTACCATCTATGGGATAGCACTTGAAGGCCTGGGAGAAGACTCAAAATTTGCTGCTGCATATCTCGTCATGGCAATTGTGGGTGGAGCAATCATGCCGACTCTTCAAGGAATTTTGCTCGACCTAGGTGGATCGAATTACGACGATATGCTAATTCTCGGCGTACCGGAGGTGAATTTTTCATTTATATTGCCTTTAGCCTGTTTTGTGATGGTTCTTTTATTCAGCATCCGAGCAAAAACTTTAGCCTCAACCTAATTCAAAATCCCATGAAATCACTATTTATTCTTTTGGTACTAGCAATGATCTTTCCTTCCATTCAAGCACAACAAGTTACTTTACCTTTATGGGAAGGAACTCCTCCACTTCAAAAGGCTATGGACCTCAAAGAGGAAGTGGTCTCAGAAGGAATCGTCAGAATTGGGAATGTTCAAATCCCAACTATTGAAGTTTATCTCCCTGCAAAGCAAATTGCTACTGGACAAGCTGTAGTTATTTTCCCGGGAGGAGGCTATAGCATTTTGGCCTATGATTGGGAAGGGACAGACTTTGCAAAATGGCTCAATTCGCAAGGAATCGCAGGAATCGTAGTAAAATACCGACTTCCAAAATCCGCTTCACTCACTGATCCAAAGGAAGTGCCCCTGATGGATGCGCAGCGCGCTATTCGTATGGTTCGCCAAAATGCTCCATCATGGAATATTGATCCTACTAAAGTCGGGATTATGGGTTTCTCGGCGGGCGGACATTTGGCTTCTACACTTAGCACGCAATACGATCATGTGGTAGATCGTCCAATGGATTCCATTGATCAACTTTCTGCAAGACCTGATTTTTCAATTTTAGTATACCCAGTGATCACTTTTGTGAATCCAGCCATCCATTCAGGATCTATGAAAGCACTTTTGGGAGAAAATCAGTCTGAAGAACTAAAGAAACGATTCTCTGCAGAGTTGAATGTAACAGCCGAAACTCCACCCACTTTTTTGGTACATGCGGGAGATGATACCGCCGTGCCTGTAGAGAATTCCTTGCTTTATTATGCTGCACTTAGGGAAAAAGCCGTTCCTGCCTCACTGCATGTTTATCCAAAAGGTGGACATGGATTTGCTTTCGGGTTAGGCAAAGGACCGGTTGAAAATTGGAGAGGAGTCTTATTGGACTGGATGAAAAACTTGTAGAAACCCCGAACTAAACTTTGGATTGACTATGGCAATTAAAGTAATCGCCTTCGATGCAGATGATACCCTTTGGGTGAATGAACCTTTTTTCCGCGAAGCAGAAGAAAAATTCGCTGAACTGCTTGAGGATTTTATGCCTCGCCACAGTTCACTCAAAGAACTTTATCGAACCGAAATCGAAAACCTCCACATGTACGGTTACGGGATCAAGGGTTTTATGCTCTCTATGATTGAGACGGCGATGCGGATTTCTGATCAAAAGATTTCTATGGAAATGGTAGAGAAAATCCTCCAAATTGGCAGAGAAATGCTGGAAAAACCGGTGGATTTGATACCGGGTGTAGCAGAAGTTTTGAAAGAATTAAATGGTGATTATCGAATCGTACTCGCTACGAAAGGTGATCTACTGGATCAAGAGCGAAAGTTGAAAAAGTCAGGATTGGAACGACACTTCCATCATATTGAGATCATGAGTGACAAGAAAGAATCTGACTTCAAAAAACTAATTAAGCATTTAGACATAAAAGCTGATGAATTCATGATGCTGGGAAATAGCCTCAAATCTGATATTTTACCTGTTTTGGATCTTGGGGGCTTTGCAATCCACATTCCATTTCACATTACTTGGGAACATGAAACCATAGCGCATGAGGTTTCGCATAAACAATTTTTCCAAGTAGCACATATCTCCGAAGTGGTGAGAATCATTCGAGAATTGGAAAATTAAAATTCATTCTAATATACCTAGACCCCAATTCCAAGATCCATTCTAATGAATATCCCAACAGCTTATCAAAAGGTTCCCGGTATACTTATGGCAGTAGCTTCGGCTATTTTCTGGGGTATTTCAGGTACTTGCGCACAATTTCTCTTCGAGGAAAAAAATCTTGACCCAGGTTGGCTGGTCTGTTGGAGATTATTACTGGGAGGTATCTTATTATTGATGTTTTCCCTTTCCCAAAAGAAGAGAGACACTTTTCAAGTTTGGAAAAAACCAACCGATGCCTTTCAAGTCATTCTTTTTGGAATTCTTGGAATGGTCGCTGTACAGTTTACCTATTTCTACAGCATTTCACTATCCAATGCTGCTACTGCGACGATCTTACAATATTTGGGACCTTTGATTGTAGTTGCATTTTATGCGGTCAAAAACCGAAGATGGCCAATACTAGCCGAATATGCCGCGCTTGTTTTGGCTTTAAGCGGAACCTTTCTTTTGGTTACCCATGGGAGTTTTGACACCTTGGTGATCAGTGATGAAGCGCTTCTTTGGGGAATACTTTCAGCAGTTGCTTTGGCATTTTACACCATACATCCGGTGGGATTATTACGAAAATTCTCTCCAGCAACGGTCACTGGCTGGGGAATGCTATTGGGCGGAATAGTTATGGTGCCAATAATGAGACCTTGGGAAATTCAAGGTGTTTGGGATTTGGAAACACTTTTCGCTTTTGGATACATTATCCTTTTTGGTAGTGTGTTAGCGTTTTACTTCTTCCTTACTTCGGTCACGATTATTGGCGCAACCTATGCAAGTTTGCTTTGTAGCGTGGAACCCTTAGCTGCAGCAGGCACTGCAGTGGTTTGGCTAGGGGTTTATTTTGGGGGAATGGATTGGATAGGGACACTTTTTATCTTGCTAACGGTCATATTATTAACCCTAAAGACTAAGGAAAAAAAGGAGGAAGTAATACAGCAATCAACCAGTCTCCCTTAAATGATCCATAGCTAGAAATAAACAGCTTGATCTTCTTCTGATAAAATGGAGTAGTTGAACTTTTAGAATTGTTTTCTGAAAGCTCAGATGAAATTAAATTCTCGATTGATAGGTGAAAAGCTGGTAATATCTGCCTTGCAAAGCAATCAATTCATCATGCCTACCTCGTTCTACTATTTCCCCTTGCTCTACGACCAAAATCTGATCTGCCTGACGAATTGTACTCAATCGGTGAGCAATAACAAATGTTGTCCGGCCTTTCATTAATTCTTTCAAACTCGCTTGAATCAAAGTCTCAGATTCCGTATCCAAGTTGGAAGTAGCCTCGTCTAAAATCAAAATCTTTGGATCGGCTAATATTGCTCTAGCAATGGCAATTCTTTGGCGCTGTCCACCTGATAGCTTTACGCCACGCTCTCCAATCAGCGTATCCAACCCTAATTCAAAGCGATCTGTGAATTCTTGCACATGGGCAGCCTGAACTGCTTCAAGAAGCTTAGCTTCAGAAGCATCAGGTCTTGGGAAAAGAATGTTTTCCCGAATAGTCCCTTCAAAAAGAAAATCATCTTGAAGCACGACACCAAGTCTGGAACGGAATGATTCCAAGGTAATAGTCTGAAGATCGTTTCCATCCAAGGTGATTTTTCCTGAATCAGGATTTAGAAAAGTAGCAGCTAAACCAGCAATAGTTGTTTTCCCCGAGCCTGATGTTCCCACTAAAGCAGTCACTGAACCCGCAGGAGCAGAAAAGCTCACTCCTTTGATCACGTCTTTTTCTTCTTCGTAGGCAAAAGCTACGTTTTCAAAGACGATGTCACCACGGAAATCTTTGATTTCTAAAGTTCGCTTTCGATCATCAGCCTCCAGTGGTGTGTTCATGATTTCCTCTGTTCGATCCAATCCGGCAAAAGCCTCTGTAAGTTGGCTACCAATATTGGACATCTGCACTATCGGGGCAATCATGAATCCTAAGTAGAGCGTAAAGGCTAGGAAGTCTCCGAAGGTCATTTCCCCTTCCATAATCATATAACCACCCATTCCCATGATTCCCGCAGAAGCCAAGCCTAACAATAAGGCTCCAGCTGAGGTGACAAAACTAGTAGCAGTAAGACTGGCTTTTACATTTTGAAACAATTCATCTACTCCTTTGGCGAAAGTATTGATTTCTTGTTCTTCGGCATTGAATCCTTTGATCACTCGGATTCCTCCGAGCGTTTCTGTAAGTCTTCCGGTAACTTGTGCATTTATTTTCCCGCGTTCTCGAAATATGGGGCGGATTTTTCCAAAGGCTTTCAACGAGACCAAACCAAAGACGACCACTGGTAAAAGCACATAAAGTGTCATCATCGGGCTGATACTGATCAACAGAAAAAGTGAAATAAATGCTGTAAGAATTCCACCAATCATTTGTGCGAAACCAGTTCCCACTAAATTCCGAACTCCTTCTACATCCGTCATGATTCTAGAAACGAGTTCACCGGTTTTGGTATTATCAAAAAAGCGAATCGGAAGTTTGATGATATGGGCCTGAACTTGCGATCTGAGTTTAGAGATAAGATTCTGAGCTTCTACACTTAGAATCTGAGTGAGTGCATAGGAAGTAGTGGATTGGACCACAATAGCTCCAACGACCCCAGCAATCAGCCACTTGAGCATTGTTAAATCATTGCTAGGGATGACATCATCGATAAGAATCTTAGAAGCTCCTGGCAAAACCAGACTAGCTAGTCTACTAATAATAATCAGAAAGAGTCCTAAAAATAAATGCTTTCGGCGAGGCCAGATTATGGTCTTAAATACCGAGCTCATTGTGACTCTTTTTTCTTTCGGGGTGGGGATTGATTTTTTCATATAACTTGATGGCAACACAAAAAGCTACTGGATAAGTTCTTTGAATAAAAAAAGCCCGGACTAAACCGGGCTTTAGGAATTGGTATTAGAATTTAAAACCAAATAATTTAATTGGTTTTAGGCAATACATTTGAGATTAAAGAAACTTTCTCGATTGGCTCAGAGGCATTGGAATAAATCCGGACCACCGAATTCTGTTTGCCCATTTTACCAGCTGAATTGAAGGAAACTTTGATTTCAGCAGATTTTCCTGGCGCGATTGGCTCTTTTGGCCAAACAGGAACAGTACATCCACAAGTTGCTGCTACATTCGAAATAATCAATGGAGTGGTACCTGAATTTGTCAGTTCGAAGGTATGAGAAACTTTATCTCCCTGAACGATGTCTCCAAAATCAATGGATTTTTCTTTGAAAGTGATGGCCGCTCCGGATGTTGCTTCCTGAGCGCTTGCATTAAAAGCAAACACTAAGGCAAGAAGTGTAAATAAAATTCCTACTTTTTTCATGGTTATGTTTATTTGATTCAGAAGTTCAATTTTGGACTATTAAAGAAACGATAATTGTTCTTTATAGATTCAAATTTAGAAAAAATGGTGCCAATAATGTTTATTTAAGCCAATATCTACACAAATCCCTAATCAGATTCTTGGTCATTTTTCGCCTTGAAAAAAAATGATTGATCAAAGTTCACAAGGTAAAGTTCTTCCGTTGCTCTCGTGATCGCCGTGTAAAGCCATCTTGTAAAATCCCGATCTATTTGCTCCTCGGGTAAGTATCCCTGATCTACAAATACAGCTTTCCATTGCCCTCCTTGAGCTTTGTGACAAGTTAATGCATAGGCAAATTTGATTTGTAATGCATTCAAAAATGGGTCTTTTTTGATCAGTTCCATTCGTTCTGCCTTACTGGCTACATCTGCGTAATCCTCCGAAACTTGGCGGTAAAGTTCTCGGTATTGATCTCTAGTCAAAGATGGGCTCGGTGAATGAAGTGTATCTAGAATAACTTTCGCCTCAAAATGAGGCTCATCCGGATAATCCAGGAGTCTTAACTCTAGCGTTGCGAACCGAAACCCATAAAATTCCTCGAAATTTCGAATTTTCATCACTTCTGCCATATCTCCATTTGCAAGAAAATTCACTCGATCCGACTTAGCCATGTAGGTGTAATTGTTTTTGACAATCATGAGCAAATCGCCCGAGCTGATCTCATCCTCAAAGAAATGGATTACCCTTCGGATGTACTGATTGTATTGGACAGCATTTTTATTTGACCGAGTCACAATTGTGGTATTCTCAGTTCCATATTTATCATAGGCATATCGCAAACCATCTTCCAGCCTCTCTCCGGTCATCTTAAATGTATCTTTGAATGCTTTCGTAGAGATTTTTATTTCTGGCTTTTCCTGTTTCAATTGTTCTCGGAGAGCAGTGGCATTAAATAAAATACCAGATTCCAATTTCTGGCGCATTACCTCTGTCAGTTCGATCTGATCTGCTTCCAAGCGGAAATGCCTTAAAAGATATCCTGCTTCCAAAGCTGGACTGTAATCGCTACCTACGGGTGGAAGCTGTGCGGTGTCGCCAACTAAGATGAGTCGGTTTCTTTCGCCATAGAAAACAAACTGGATCAAATCTCCCAATAGATTTCCTGACATTCCTCCATCATCAGCTAGCATGGATGATTCATCTATGATAAAGATGGTGTCTTTGTAATAATTCTTCTGAAGAATAAAACCTCCTGAAAGGCTCCCGTCCTCCCCTTTGGGCTTATAAATGATTTTGTGGATAGTATAAGCCGCTTTCCCGCTGTAATTGCTCATGACCTTCGCTGCTCTTCCTGTGGGCGCCAACAGCAATGAGCGCATTCCCAATCGGGGGAGAGTTTTGACCAAAGCTGAAATCACAGAGGTTTTTCCTGTACCTGCGTATCCACGAAGTACAAAAGTTGCCTTACTTTCGGGAGGCAAACTGAGAAAGCGATCCATTTTTAAAAAAAATGCGGCTTGACCCGAAGTTGGAGCAAAGGGAAAATTTGAAGAAAGTAATATGGAAGGCTTGAGAGAAGGCTCCTTATCTTTGGACATAGGACGAAAGTAAATGGCAAACGATAAAATCAGCAAAGAAATCGAATCTAAATTCGGAAATCATTTACGAATGAGGGTAAACGGTATTTTGATCGAGGATAATAAAATATTGATGATCAAGCATAAAATGGGAAATGGCAGGATTCTCTGGTCAGTTCCTGGTGGAGGGATGAATTTCGGACAATCTGCAAGAGAAAATTTGATTAGAGAGTTTTCTGAAGAAACAGGTCTCTCCATAGAAATCGATGAATATCTCTTTGTTCATGAGTACTTAAAGGTACCTCTTCATGGTATGGAACATTTTTTTTCTGTCAAAGCAAAGTCTGGCGATTTAAAACTTGGGACAGATCCAGAGCTGCTTCCTGACCAACAAATCATTGAGGAGATGCGCTGGATGACCTTCGAAGACATCCAATCATTGCCCAAAGAGACCCTTCATCAAATCTTTTGGAGAATTAATTCTCTTCAGGACCTAGTATTGTTGCGAGGATATTTTAATTTTGAAAATAATTCTCTAAAATAGCACGTTTTAAAAACCTTCAACCATACCCAGATTTTAAAATTTAAGCAAAATGAATTTATCAAAAGTACTATCACTAGTTTTCTTCGTAGTAGCAATTGGTCTAGGATACCTTCTTTGGAAGGGTGTAGATGATGTAGTGGAAGAGGAGAAAAAAATTGCTCTGATTGAAGCTGCAATTATCGAAAAGCTTCAAATGCTAAGAGATGCAGAGTTAGCTTATCAGGCTGCCAATGGTGCTTATGCTAACAATTGGAATGACCTTAAGAAATTTATTGAAGAAGGGAAAATCTGGATCGTTCAGCGAACTGAAACAACCAAGCTTCTTGAATACGGTAAAGAAGAAATCACTGTAGAATTTGACACTCTTGGTTCTGTGAATGTGATTGATTCTTTGTTCAATGACAGAAAGTATCCTGATTTCAATCTGGAGGCATTAGCTGTTGTTCCTGGTTCAGGAGGAAAAATGTTTGAATTCTTTGCAGACAAAGTTGAGAGAAATCAGTACGATGTAAACGTATTTGAAATCAGAGACCCTGCGCCGATCAATCCAGAAAGAAGATTAAACAACAATGAAAAAGCTCTTAAAGTAGGTTCTAGAACAGACGCTTCTACAGAAGGTAACTGGAAATAACACCAGATTTTGGAAACCGACCTTAAAGTATTTAAAAGTGATAGATTTGATATTCAAGAAGTATCGGGTCTATCACTTTTTTTGTATCCTCATTCCATCCATATTTTTGCCAAAGATGCAAATGGGTCCAATAGCTGTATCCATTCGTACAACTTTTTTTCGGAGGGTGATTTAGACAAACTGATTCGTTCGGATCAATTTTTGAAAATTGATCTTCCGATCAACGTTTATATTCATCAGTCCTATTTTGTATTGGTACCAGGTGTGCTTTTTCAGCCTGAAAATGAAGCTGTTTATCTTGAATTTGCAGGTAAACCCAAAGGCAATCTATCTTATTTTAATTCTGCTTTAGATAGCAATAATCTACAAATCATCTCGGCAATTCCAGAAAAAGTCAAAAGATCACTTGATGCTAGGTTTTCAGAAATAAATTTATTTCACGGATCGGTTTCGATTCTTTCTTATCTATTTAAAGAACGATTCAACCTCATCGGTCAAGAAATTTTAATCTATTCTTTCGAGGGTCATATGTATGCTACAGCTTTTACAGACCAAGAGTTGGCAGTATTCAATATGTTTGAAATAGATTCCAAGGATGATATTTTAAAATATATTCTGATTCTTATCGAACAATTAAAATATGATCGAATTCACGTGAGAGTCACAATTCTAGGTTTCGATTCAGCATTAAAGATTACAGAACATTGGGGAAAAATCTATTTTCAAAACTTTAGAATTATAAGTCCGACATCCAATCAAAACTATACTCAAGGCTTCAAGAATTTAAAGTCGCTCAATCTCTTTGAAGTAAACTGGCAATTTTCCTGAAACATGAAAAAGATAGCAATATTTCCTGGCTCATTTGACCCCTATACCCTTGGGCACCACGATATTGTAATCAGGAGTTTGAGTCTTTTTGACGAGGTAATTATCGGAATAGGTTATAATTCTACTAAGAAAAATCGGTATTTCGACATCCAAATGATGGTGGAGCAAATTGAGCAGGTATATCAGGATACTGATCGAGTAAAAGTGGTCATATACAATGAATTAACTTCTACCCTTGCAAAAAAATATGGCGCCCAATTTCTGCTCAGAGGACTTAGAAACACCACTGATTTTGAATATGAAAATACCATCAGCCAGATGAACCGCTATTTAAATGAAGAATTAGAAACAGTATTTCTTATAACTTCTCCTAAGTATGCAGCTATTAGTTCTACGATTATCCGAGAAGTTCACCGCTTTGGAGGAGAAGTCAATGAATTTTTGCCCTATAAGCTCTGAGTCTTGAGGTGAGTTTTTAAAAAGTTCTTAAACAGGAACCGCATGGAAGGGTAAGAATTGACCAATGCTATTTTTGCATCGCCCTCATAAAACCATCTAATATCCTCGATTCCCTCTTCTGCTTGAGGCGTCATCTTTTCATCACTGATACAGTCCATCTGAAACCAATATGTTTTTTTGAGAATACTTTTGCGATCCTGAGTATAAGTATGCCAAGTTGTGATGATGGGTTTACCTGCTTTCACCTTTATTGCACACTCTTCTTCTACCTCACGCAATGCACATTGTATTGGAGTTTCTCCTTTATCAAATTTTCCTTTTGGGAAATCCCATTTACCTAAACGATAGATTAACAAGATTTTATCCTTCTTGGTAACAACACCTCCTGCAGCTTTGATCGTCAAGAAACGACTTTTTATAAATTTCTTTAAACCAGATTTATCTTTGGTAACCAAGGTAATAGAATCAAGTTTTTTTAATTTTCGTGTTCGCAATGTGTAAAGTAAACCAATAATCAAATCATGTGAAGGTTCATGAATTAACACATCGTCTTCCCAAAAAATCTCTGAAGGAGGGCTATCTGAAGGGAAATACTCGGATTCAAAGTTCTTCGAAGAGTCTAATTCTTCGTAGCTTATTAGATCCAATGGTTTGTCATTGACGAAGATTCTCATTTTTGAATCGTTATTGCTTGAGTAAGTTCAAAAATGCATAAATTTTCACGTTGCAACAACCTTCACCAAACTTAATATCTTATTTTTGAGTCATGGAAATTTTAGATCAAAATGTAGCCGCAGAAATAGCTGACAAGCTATTAGAAATTCAAGCCATTCAGCTTCAACCTTCTAAGCCTTTTACTTGGGCTTCTGGTTGGAAATCTCCAATTTATTGTGACAATCGCCTCGCCCTATCATTTCCAAAGGTCCGAACTATGATCAAGGAACAATTGGTACGAAGTATCCAACATTACTTTCCCTCTGTAGAAGCTATCGCTGGAGTAGCAACTGCAGGAATCCCACAGGGTGCACTTTTGGCAAACGATCTGGATTTACCATTTATCTACGTTAGGTCTAAAGCCAAAGGTCATGGTATGGAAAATATGATCGAAGGTAAAGTTGTTCCAGGGCAAAAGGTAGTGGTTGTAGAAGATTTGGTCTCGACAGGTGGAAGCTCTTTAAAAGCTACACAGGACCTAAAAGATGCAGGGTTTGAGGTTTTAGGAATGGTTGCAATATTTACTTATGGTTTTGATATAGCCGCTAAGAACTTTGAGGATGCCGGTGTAAGATTAATCTGTTTGAGTCACTACGAAGCTTTGCTTCCAAGAGCAGTACATCGTAAGTACATTCAGGATGACACACTCAAATCACTATCAGAATGGAGAAAGGATCCTGCCAGATGGAATCCATAAAAAAAAGAGCGCTTATATAAAAGCGCTCTTTTTTTATTTCTCAAACAGTCCAATTGACCCTCCTACCCAATCTTTATCCTTATTGAATTTGACGCCGATCATTTCCCCTTTACTGAGTCTGACAAGGTTGCATACAAAGGTCGGTTTGATGTCTTCTTCAGGCCAAAGTGCTAAAATCCGAACTTCCACTTTTACATTCCCGTCGGGCGAATGGATAACAGGTTCATAATGAACCTTCTTTTGAAGAATATAGAGATCTTTTTGAGTAACTTTTGCAATATCCTCTGGAGTAACATTAAAAACCACACCGGAACCTGAGAATGAAAAAAGAGGCTTCAGAACGTAATTTTCGAGATCATCAGGAATTTGCTCCAGCTCACTTAGCAGTATCGTCTCAATAAAATATTTTCCTTCAAGATATGGGAGAATGTATTTAGAAATTCTTGTGTACCAGTTTGGATGACCAGCCCATTCCACTTCGAGTTCATCCTGAAAACTGAATTGGAGTTTAAGATCCTTTCTTAAGTTCAATTCGTCAAAAATAACCCGGTTATATATTCGCTTCACTTGAATTTTTTCACCTTTTTCATCTAAATAAAAAAGTTTCTTTTCTTCCTTTATCAGTTCAGTCACACAGACTAAAGGGATACCTAAATCTTTTCTACAGTAGTAAAAATCGATTTTCGTATTCTGCTTTTCGGGTTCAATTTCCAAAAGGATCACTTCAGAAGGATGGTGTCCCATAAGAATTACTTTTCTAAGCAGATCAAGGTAGTTTTCTTCAGTTATTCCTTCAAAAAAGGGCGTCATATCCTCCAAAAAAGGATAATGCGCTTTTAATTTTTTGAAAAGATTTTCCTGAAAATTGAAAATAGATGGAAACCCTTGAACCTCGATAAGTTTAGGAATGAGTTCACCATTTTCAGAACAAATCCCAAAATCGATTGCCAAAAATTGGGTATGTCCATCCTCATCGGGAACGTTGGTATTCAAATCAATAGCCCGCTGGGTTATTGATTTAAAGTCCTTCCTTCTAATAAAATCAACAACTTGATGGCTAGCCTCAATTAATTGATCTCTAAGCTCGGAAGGAATAAAAAAAGGGGTTTCTGCGATTCTAAAAGTGGGCAAATAATCAAAATCAGATGCGATATCCTTTAGAAGGGATTGATACCTTTCATTGGTAAACTCACTGTTGAATTTATCTCTTCTTGCGCTGATCATACTAGATTCAAAAGTTGAGACTTTTTGACCCTCTGGATAGAATTTTCCAGAAAATTAGGTATCAGGGTTTCATTGGTTTTGAAAATCTTATCCTCATCAACCAAGTGCTCTATCATCGCTCTAAATTTTGCTTTTCCCTTGGAAGCAATAATTTTCTCCTTTACCTCAGTCTTTTTCAAATGATTTAAAAAACTTATTGGGTCTGCCTCTGGATGAAATTGAGTACCTACCATCTCATCTGAAAATCGAATAGCCATAATCGCCCGCTCGTATTGAACATGGTCTCGGATTTTCTCGAGAGCTAAGATTTTTGCACCAAGCACCTTAAACTTTTTATGGTCAGGTTGAACCACTTGATAATCTCTGGAATCTACCGCCCAGAAAGGATTATCTAGATTTTGAAGCATACGGTCTTGCTTTCCTTCAGCTGTTTTGTGAACAGACATTACTCCGAAAGATGTGGATTTCCGCTTGGTCAATTGCCCTAAACCAAAATGCTTGCAGGCCATTTGAAAAGAATGACAGATTAAAAGGATGTACTTTTTATGATTATGGTTTTGATTCCAAATCCAAATTTGATCTAAAAAATCAAAATACTTCAAATCCCAATTCCCATCACCTTCCAAAGGATTGCCTGGACCTCCAGTCGAAATATAAATATCAAAATCTTGAACATCAGGAAGTTCTGACTTCCCTCTTACATCAAATACTTTATAATTAAGTTGACTTTCAAATCTACCGATAATATCCTTTATACAGCGCATACCTTGATTCGGCTCGCCATCATACATATCTAATATCGCCAGATTTAATTTCTTCTTTCCCACTTCGCTTGTTGGTTTATTTTTGTACAAAAGTAATATCTGGGATTATATCCCCTGAGTAAACTTTGAAGTAATTAAGTCTACCACTTTTGTCAAATCTCCAGTTTCTTCAAAAACAGCCAGCTGTTGATCAGCACCGGTCCCATTTTTCAAAATTTGATGGACATAGTCGATTTCGTTTCTACTTCCCAACTCATCCACCACATCATCAATGAAATCAAGAAGTTCGAAGATTAACTCAGGAGTAGGCACTTCTATTTTTTTTCCAAAGTCAATCAATTTTCCTTCAATGCCATTACGGGCAGCTCTAAACTTATTTTCTCGAATCAAGGCAATTCGATAGATATTAAAACTAGTATTACTCATCAGCAACTTGTAGAGTTTAGCCACAACTGCCTGAATGATAGCTACGATACAAATAGTCTCATCAACCGTAAGGCACATATCACAAATACGAAATTCGATCGTACTGAAGAACGGGTGAATTCTTAAGTCCCACCAGATTTTTTTTGGATTATCGATGCAATTGGTCTTAACCAAGGTCTCCAAATAATTATCATAAGACTGGACTGAATCGAAATATTCAGGTAAGCCTGTTCTAGGAAATTTCGCAAAGATTTTGGCCCTAAATGCTTTAAAGCCAGTATTTCTACCTTCCCAAAAGGGTGAATTGGTCGTCAACGCATAAATATGAGGAAGAAAATAGCAAGCCTGGTTCATCAACTGAAGGGCAGTATCTCTATTATCTATTCCCACGTGGACATGCAGACCAAAAATCAGGTTTGACCTCGCAATGTCTTTCAATTCGTCAACAATATTATGATAACGAGGGTCATCAGTAATCTCCTGGTCTTGCCATCTCGAGAATGGATGTGTGCTTGCAGCTCCTACCAAAAGACCCTGGTTACCGGCCAATTCTGAGATCTTATTTCTCAGAAAAGACACTTCTTTCCGCGCTTCTGCAACATTTTGGCAAATATTAGTCCCTACTTCAACGACAGATTGATGCATTTCTGCCTTGACTTGCTCATGCAAGGAAATCTTTCCACCTTCCACGATCTTTGACATGTGAGATCTAAGATCTCTGGTAACAGGATCAATAATTTGATACTCTTCCTCCACTCCAAGGGTAAATTGCGGAAGTTTCTTCAAAAGTGCAGTCATGGTTTCTTAAGGGATAAGATTAGAATCTTTTGGAATCAGCGATTGAGTCACGCATGAAGGTTCCCCAAGTTAAATTCGTTTTTCCGGGTTTCTGAGCCTTGGCGTAGCTTATTGCCATTTTTGCCGCTTCTTCTACTACCCAATCAAAATTTTCCTGTCCTACAGAATTCACATCTGCATCTGGTGCTGGATTTCCAAAATCAATAGCGTAAGGAATTCCATCTTTCACCGCAAATTCAACGGTATTGAAATCATATCCTAATCCCTTGCATAGACGAATGGTATAATCTTTAATAGTGGCAAGAAGCTTTTTAGAGGAAGGTGGACGATCTACCACATAGCGAAGGTGATGTGGATTTCGAGGTTCATAAGGCATAATTTTGACAGCCTTGCCTCCTAAACAATACACTCTAAAATACTCCTCAAAAACAATTTCTTCCTGCAGTAACATCACCAACTGCCCAGTTTGGGGATGAGTCTTAAAAAACTCTTCTTTGTCTTCCAGTCGATAAACATTCTTCCAGCCTCCACCTGCATAAGGCTTCATGTAGGCTGGAAAACCTACATATTCAAAAATCCCTTCCCAATCCAAAGGAGCCTTTAAATTTCTAAATGATTTAGAAGTCGTATCATCGGGGTGTTTTGCAGAAGGCAAAATCACAGTTTTTGGAAGGGGAACCCCAAGTTGATCAGCTAACGCATTATTAAAAAATTTATCATCTGCACTCCACCAAAATGGATTATTGATAACTGCAGTACCAGTCAATGCGGCATTTTTTAAATACGCTCTGTAGAACGGTACATCTTGAGAGATCCGATCGATAATTACAGCATATTCAGAAAGTTTATTCTGGATAACCTTATCTATCTGTACAGCTTCGGCAATTATTCCCTTTTCAGCCTTTTGATTAACTCTATCTATAAATGCTTGGGGAAATGTATCCTCCATGCCGAAAAGTATTCCAATTTTTTTCATAACAAACTGATATTTTAAGAATTAATTAAATTTTATTCTACTCAAATAGTGGGGAAACATTTCTTTCCAAACCGGCCAATCATGATTTTGATTTTGCCGTACATCCAGCCAATGTCTCACTCCTTTCGATTTGAGAGTTTCGTGTAATTTTAAGTTCGCATCGAAACAGATATCCCAGTTGGAAGTTCCCAAAACGATATCCATTTTCCAAAGCTCCTGATCATTTAATCCAGGAAGATATTCCAAAGGACTGTTGTAATAAATATCATCATGCTGATAGCCGTCCATAAAATCACGAATATCAAATGCTCCTGACATACTGAAGCAATGGCTTACATAACCTGGATGTCTAAAAGCAAAATTCACGGCATGATACCCTCCAAAACTACATCCTGCCACTACCACTTTTGCAACTGAGGTATTCAGTCGAATTCGCTCTACAATCTCATGACAAATCATTTTATCATATGCGACATGGTTCTGAATTCGCTGATGAGGATGAATATTTTTGTTGTAAAAACTATCCGCATCGTTACTTTCAGGACAATATATCTGGATTAAACCCTGCTCAATATACCATCTGGCTGATTCAATTAATCCCATATCACGGTTCTCATGAAAAGAGCCCTTTGAGGTGGGGAAAACCACTACGGGATAACCAGCATGGCCAAAACGAAGCATTTGGACATCCCGCTGAAGATGAGGGGAAAACCATTTAAAATACTCCTCTTTCATAAGACTATAGGGTGTAGTTATTTTAACCGTTGAATTAGGCCTCAAAGGTCTTACTATTTTGCTTTAAAGCCAAAGAAGATAAGAAATACCTCCAATGATTCAATGGCTTTCCTAAAGCAAGCCCTGCCTTTCATGCGAAAAAATCTTTTTCAAAGCTCCTATCAGACTTAAGGCGACCATAATTCCCACAAATACCCATTTTGTACTCGTGAAAAAAGAGGCGCCAAATCCTAAAAAGGGAGAATAGTCAGGGAAAATTTGAATCATACTGTAAATCATCAAATTCTCAAAAAAATCAAAAACTAATACACCAACGCAAACTAGTCGAACTTGAGAACCTTTCCATAAAAAATTAAATAGCTGAATAAACAGAAGGGTGTATATCAACATATAAGGAATATCAAAAATCAAAAGACATTTTAGATAATCCTTCCTCATCTCTTCTCCCATAATATCAAGTGCTTGATAAGCATCGGAAGCAGAATAGGCAAATTTCAAATCCAATACTAAACTTGGAGGCATAGTTTGCTTCAACATCATATTGAAAAAAACAAAAAGGCAAACTAATAGAACAATACTTCGCCCACTTAAATTTAAACTAGAATTCTTAGCCATGATTTTACTTAAAAAATTATATAAAAAATTAAAATATTATTATTCCAAAGTTACTCGAAAAATCCTTTAATAAAAATGAAATACGATAAAAAGACTACATTAAACAAAAAACATAATTCAAAAATGATTTTTTTGTATTTTACTCAAACCAGGCAGCATACATCGGATAGTTTGTTGCAGTTCGAGAAATCACTTCCTCCATCTCTGGGCTGATTTCCTTCACCCTTTTTGCCGGCATCCCTGCATAAATAGAATTCGATTCAACTACAGTATTAGCAAGCACAACCGCTCCTGCCGCTATTATGGAGTTGGAATGAATTATAGCACCATCCATCACGATTGCACCCATCCCGATTAAAACCCGATCATGTATGGTGCAGCCATGGACTACCGCATTGTGGGCTATAGAAACCTGATTACCAATAAATGTTCCGGCTTTTTTATAAGTGCAATGAATCACTACCCCATCCTGAATATTTGTTTCATTCCCAATTCGGATTTCATTTACATCGCCCCGGATGACGGCATTAAACCACACAGTACAATTCTCTCCTAACTGAACGTCTCCTACTATGGTAGCATTAGGCGCAATCCAACAGGAAGATGGGATTAATGGACTTATCCCATTTACAGGAAGTATACAGCTCATATGTTCATTTTTTTAAGAGGTTTAAAAGGATTTATTCGAAATTAATTTTTTTCTTAATCAGGTGAACTTTTATTTTTGATTTCAGTTGTATGTCTATACATCTAATGTTCAAACCAATAAAAGCACAATGAAACTAGTAAAATTATCAGGATTATTCCTTGCAACTGCACTGATCACTTTCGCATGTAGCCAACCTTCAACTGTAGAAACATCTGAAGCTCAAGAAGTAGCCGCCACTGAAGGGAAAACTTTAACAATTGATCAAACTTCAACACAAATTGGCTGGAGAGGATACAAGCCAGCTGGACAGCACTTTGGAAAAATTCCCGCGACAGAAGGAATGCTTGCTGTAAATGGTGGTGATATTACAGGTGGAAAATTCACTTTTGACATCACCGGTTTGAAGATCGAAGACATGCAAGAAACTGAAGAGAACTACGGTAAACTTTGGGGGCATTTACAATCTGCAGATTTCTTTGATGCTGCAAATCACCCTACTGCTTCTTTCGAAATTACCAGTGTAGAAACTTTCGGTACAACTGACGTGATTTCTGACCAAGAAGAATTTTCTACAGATAACACACCTAAGTCTGCAACTTCACTCAGCCCTGAAAACCCTACTCATTGGATCAGTGGTAATCTGACTATGAGAGGTGTGACTAAAAACATCAAATTCCCAGCTTCTGTAAAAATGGAGAACGGAGCCGTACTAGCTAAAGCAGGATTCAACATTGACAGAACAGCTTGGGGTCTAGCTTACGGAGACGAGGCAACTGCTGTTGATAAAGCGAAGGATCAATTTATCTACAACACAGTATCATTAGAGCTTGACTTAAAAGCTTCTGAATAATAAATTCAAATATTCTTAATGAAAGAGGGATTCAAATGAATCCCTCTTTTTTTTGATTCAAAATGCTTTTTAAAATTATGATGGAGATTTACTTAGATTTGATTTAGCTCAAATCAACCATTTTAAGCACTGATGCAAAGTCTTGACCAAGCTTCTTCTAATCCAATCATTCACTCAATCAAGAAAATCATCCATGTAGATATGGATGCTTTTTATGCCTCAGTGGAACAACTGGATCATCCTCAATGGCGAGGTAAGCCACTTGCGGTAGGTGGAAGTGAAGTCAGAGGAGTTATCGCTGCGGCAAGTTATGAGGCCAGAAAATTTGGAGTTTATTCAGCTATGTCCTCCGTACTCGCAGTCAAAAAATGTCCACAGTTGATTTTTGCAAAACCAAGATTTGACAGGTATAAGGAAATCAGTCTTCAGATACGTGAGATTTTTTATGAATATACCGATCTGGTTGAGCCTCTTTCCCTTGATGAAGCATTTCTCGATGTAACTGAAAATAAAAAAGAACTTAGATCTGCTATTTTAATTGCAAGGCAGATTCGAGAAAAAATTAAAGAAAAAACAGGTTTAAACGCATCTGCGGGAGTTTCTTACAATAAATTCTTAGCTAAAACCGCCTCTGATCTCAATAAGCCAAACGGGCAAGCCGTGATCTTGCCGGAAGATGCAGAGGACTTTTTGGAAAAGCTTCCAATTGGTAAATTCTTTGGAATTGGAAAAGTGACAGCTGAAAAGATGAAATCCCTAGGAATTCATAACGGGGCAGACCTAAAGCAATTTTCACTGCAGTTTCTTATTAAAAAGTTTGGCAAATCAGGCCTTCACTATTTCAATATCGTCCGGGGAATTCATCTCTCGGAAGTACAACCACATCGAATTCGTAAATCAATTAGCGCAGAAAACACTTTTAATCAAGATTTGATCGAGGCTGAAGATTTGAAAAAAGCTCTGGTAGAAATAGCAAATGAATTGATCCGAAGGGTGGAGAAAAGCGGAATAAAGGGTCGGACAATTACTTTGAAAATTAAATTCTCAGATTTCACCCAACAAACCAGAAGTCGTACAGTAGAGCAGTACCTACCACAAACGGAAATTCAAAACCTCGCTTTTGAACTTTTGGAACAAGAAAAGATGCCTTTAGCCGTTCGGCTTCTAGGACTTGGCCTTTCGAACCTTAACAATACAGATGATCAGCAGTTTTTCGGTGAGCAGCTAAAAATACCATTTGAACAATAGCGAAATAAAACAGAAAAACTTCTGCCATTTTGTCGCATTTTGTTAATTTCGCCACTCGAATTTGTAATTCCCCATGAATAACTTAATAAAGGATATCGATATCATCTCAGCAGAAGAAGCACAAGCCTGTAACTTCAAAACTACCGTAGATGAGAGTACCGGTAAAAACAGAAAACTTTACATCGAAAGCTATGGCTGTGCGATGAATTTCTCAGATTCTGAGATCGTCGCTTCCATCATGAAAGAAAATGGATTTGATACCACATCAGACTTCCACCAAGCAGATGTAATTTTCCTCAATACTTGCTCAATTCGAGAAAAAGCTGAGCAAACTGTCCGAAAAAGATTGACGGTCTTCAACAAAGCAAAAAAGAAAAAGCCAGAGATGACTATTGGTGTTTTGGGTTGCATGGCCGAGCGATTGAAAGAGAAATTACTTGAAGAAGAAAAGGTCGTTGATATTGTGGTAGGTCCTGATGCCTATAGAGATCTTCCCAACTTGATCAATATTGCTGAAGATGGGCAGAAAGCAGTAAATACTTTTCTTTCACGTGAAGAGACCTATGCTGATATCGCCCCTGTCAGACTCAATTCGAATGGTGTCTCCGCATTTATTTCTATCATGAGAGGATGTGACAATATGTGCTCCTTTTGTGTAGTGCCCTTTACTCGGGGAAGAGAGCGCAGTCGTGATCCGCACTCAATAGTAGCGGAGGCTCATGATCTTTTTAACAAAGGCTACAAAGAAGTGACGCTGTTAGGACAAAATGTGGATAGCTACAAATGGTCAGCGGAGGAAAACAACAAAGCAAGGTTGAATAAAAAGGAAGAGGAAATCAGTGAAGTGGTAACCTTTGCCAATCTTTTGGAAATGGTCGCACAGGTAAATCCTATGCTCAGAGTGAGGTTTTCTACTTCTCACCCTAAAGACATCACTGATGATGTGCTGTATACCATAAAAGCCTACAACAATATCTGCAAATACATTCACCTTCCAGTTCAAAGTGGTAATTCCAGGATTTTAGAGATGATGAATCGAACCTACGATCGGGAGTGGTATCTGGAGCGGGTAGCAAAAATTCGGGAAATACTTGGAGAGGAATGTGGTATCTCGTCTGATATGATCACTGGATTTTGTTCCGAGACAGAAGAGGAGCATCTGGACACGCTAAGTCTGATGGATTTGGTGAAATATGATTTCTCTTATATGTTCTACTATTCCGAGCGTCCCGGAACTTTGGCGGCCAAGAAATATGAAGATGATATCCCTTTAGAAATCAAAAAAAGAAGACTAGCTGAAGTGATCACCAAGCAAAGTCAGCTCTCCCATGAACGAAATAAACTGGACCTTGGAAAAGAGCAAGTAATTCTGCTGGAAGGCACTTCCAAAAAATCTCAGAATGAATTAAAAGGGAGAAACTCAGCCAATAAAATGGTCATTGTGCCAAATGGTAATTATCAAAAAGGAGATTATCTCAAAGTCAGAATCACAGATTGTACTACCGCTACCCTCTTCGGAGAAGTGTTGGAAATAAATCCCGCTTCAATATGATAACTCCTTCAGAAATACAAACTGTCAAGCAACGATTTGGAATCATCGGCAATAGCCCTCAACTGAATCATGCTATACAAGTAGCTATGCAGGCCGCTCCCACCGACATGACTGTATTAATCACCGGTGAAAGTGGTAGTGGTAAAGAAAGCTTTTCCAAAATCATTCATTCGCTTAGCTTGAGGAAGCATGGAAAATTCATAGCTATCAACTGTGGAGCAATTCCTGAAGGAACGATTGATTCTGAGCTTTTTGGACACGAAAAGGGTTCTTTTACCGGTGCACATGAGGCAAGAAAAGGCTATTTTGAGGTAACTGATGGAGGTTCTATCTTTTTGGATGAGGTAGGCGAAATGCCTCTAGGCACGCAAGCGCGACTTCTTCGTGTCCTTGAAAATGGTGAATTCATTAAAGTAGGTTCGTCTAAAGTTCAAAAAACCAATGTTCGTGTAATCACCGCTACTAACGTCAATTTGCTAAAAGCGGTAGAAAAAGGGAAATTCCGAGAGGATCTTTATTATAGATTGAATACGGTCCCCATTTTCGTCCCTCCACTTAGAGAGCGCGGGGAAGATATAGCATTGCTATTTCGGAAATTCACCTCTGACTTTTCTGAAAAATACCATGTCAAGCCAATCTCTTTAGATAGAGAGGCACAACGGCTTCTAATTGGATATTCTTTTCCTGGAAATATTCGACAACTGAAAAACCTTGCGGAGCAAATCTCACTTTTGGAAGAAGAGCGAGAAGTTGACGCTACTACTTTAGCTAAATATCTGCCGAGAGAAAGTTCAAAACTTCCAATGACCCTTTCAGGATTATCATCTGGGAAAGAAAGTACAGATTTTTCTGAAAGAGATATTCTCTACAGAGTACTTTTTGATATGAAGAGAGATATGAATGATTTGAAAAAGCTCGTACTTGAAACTTACAATGCAAACGGCTTAAACGCTAATATCATGCAGAAGCATCAGAGTTTGTTTGAAGATTTGGACCCGAGCTTTTCTTCAAAAGAAAATTCTGAATCTCCATCAAGTTTTTCAGTTCCGCTCGTTATTGATCCAAAGAAAAACTCTTCAGTCAATGACGAGGATTATCAGGATGGGGCTATTGAAGACATTCTTCATGAAGAAGATGACAACTCGCTCTCCTTAGAGAAAAAAGAAAAGGAAATGATCTTAAGAGCTTTGAGTAAGCATAACAATAAGCGAAAATACGCCGCTAGTGATTTAGGAATATCTGAAAGGACACTCTACCGAAAAATAAAGCAATATGAAATCGACCAGTAAATTTCTAGTTCCTTGTTTGGGGTTGGTATTTTTGCTTTTCCAAAGCTGCTCTGTCAAGTATAGCTTCACTGGGACGAATATCAATTACGAGTTGGTGAAGACCTTTTCAGTAGATAATTTTTTTAATGATTCCGGCGGGGGACCGGCCAATATGGAACAACGATTCACAGAAGCAATCAAAGAATATTATCAGCGAAACACTTCTCTTGAATTGGTGAGAACTAACGGTGACCTTCAATTCTTGGGTGCAATCAATCGATATACTCTTACCCCACAAGCAGTAGTATCTAGCGGGGACCCTAACCTACCCGATCGAGCAGGGCAAATGCGATTGACCATAGGAATAGAGGTAGAATATATCAACTTGTCTAATGAGGAAGAAAACTTAAAAAGAACCTTCTCCTTCTTTCAAGATTATGACCCTCGAACAACAACCCTTTTGGATGTAGAAAACGAGCTTGTAGATATTATTTTTGAAAATATCATTCAAGATATCTTCACCGCCACAGTAGCAAACTGGTAATTTTCCTAACTTAGAACAAAACATTACGAAGTGAACGGAGCCCAATTTTTAGAATTAATCCATCGGTCAGATACTTTAGAGAAAAATGAGGTATTGCAATTAAAAAAGGTGCAGCAAAATTTCCCATACTTTCAGATTGCACATGTTTTGGTCGCCCGATATGAATTTTTGAAACATGGGCCTGGAGGAACTCCATCTTTGTCAAATGCTGCAATTACCAGCCCAGATCGAATTTTGTTAAAATCAATTATTGAAAAAGAAATAAAAGAATCTCCAGATTCCGAAAGAAAACTAACGAAGGAGGATCTTCTTCCTGAAAGCGAAAATGAAATACCAACAGCTTCTAAACGGACCGAGACCCTAGTCAAACTAGAGGCAAGTTTAAAGGAAAAACAGCTAGAGGAACAAAAAATAGATCCACCTCAACGAACTCGCCGAAAGGCTCCAAAAGATGATTTGATTGAAACCATCAGGAGAAAAGAGAAGAAAGAAATTCTAGACGAAAAGAAGAAAGAGCAAATTGATCTGATTAAAGCTTTTAGCAAGAAGTCGATCAAAATGGCTACGATCAAAGAAATAGAAGCCAATCAGAATACTGAGAACCTAGCTGCTTCCAGTACTCAAATCAGTGACAAATTGATTTCCGAGTCTTTTGCTAAAATCCTTGCTAATCAGGGTAAGTCAAAAATGGCTAAAGAAATTTATCAGAAGTTGATATTGAAGTTTCCGGATAAAAGGACTTACTTTGCGGACTTAATTGAAAAACTGAAAGAATAACACCCAATCATATGTTTACTTTATTGATTACAATCATCCTTATTTTAGCTGTATTGCTTATTTTGGTTATCCTTGGACAAAATTCCAAAGGCGGAGTAGGTGCAGCATTTGGAGGAAGTGCATCTCAAATTATGGGAGTTACCCGGACTGGTAACGTGTTGGAAAAGGCAACTTGGGTGCTTGCTATTGCAATTCTTGCATTGTGCCTTGCAACTTCAGCTTTCTACACTGATCCACAATCTAATCAGTTCGCATCTCCAAATATTGAAAGTGCTAAACAGCAAGTAGTAGCGCCAGCTTTTGGTGAGACTGAAAATTTACTTCCTGCAACCACCGAAGAGACAATCCCGGATACTACTTCAGAAAACTAATTTATATTTATCTAAAGAAATTGAAGCCTGCCCTATTCGAGCAGGCTTTTTTTATTTATCTTCGAGATTATTGAGTTTTAGAATTTAATTAAAAAGGTCAAACCGAGATTTTGTTTATGAATGATAAACCGCTTCTTTTTGAAGATTTAGATTTAGGTCCTAATCTTATTCTTTGGGCAGCACCGATTATGTTTCTGCTCGTTTTTATAGAATGGGGGATTTCTTGGTATCAAAAAAAAGATGCCTATGACGCAAAAGACTTTTTTGCGGCTTCAACAATCGGTCTAGTCAATGCCGGTATTAGTGCTCTTATTAAAGTCACCATATTTGGCTCTGCGTTATTCTTTTATAACATTTCTCCTTTCAGAATTCCGGCAACTTGGTGGTCATTTATTCTTTGCTTTTTCGCTGTGGATTTTGCAAGGTATTGGGCACATCGAATAGCGCATGAACAGCGTTTTTGGTGGGCTACCCATATTACGCATCATAATTCCTCCAAATATAATCTGTCCGTATCATTTCGATTAAGTTGGACCCAACACATTAAGATCATCTTTTTCTTCCCAGTGATGTTTATGGGCTTTGATCCATTCGTTTTTTTCATCTGCCATCAAATCGCTGTTTTATATCAATTCTGGATTCACACTGAGTACATTACCAAGCTTCCAGCTCCGATAGAATTCTTCTTCACTACCCCATCGCACCACCGGGTTCATCATGCCAGTGATGCTCACTATTTGGATAAAAATTACGGCTCCACATTTATTATTTGGGATCGAATGTTCGGAACATTTATGCCCGAAGCAGAGCGACCTACTTATGGTATCACAAAACCTGTTACCTCATACAATCCCGTATACTTGGTATTTCACGAATGGGTAGATATTTTCAAAGATTTAGGAAAAGCGAAAAACTTTAAAGAAGGTTGGAAAATTTTATTTGGAAGACCTGGCGATGACGTAATTGCAAACAGAGAGCGCGCAACTCAACAAAAAGAATTGCAAGCCAAAATATCTAAATCTGAAGAAGTTATAGTATAATTTATCAGGAAACTGCTTTCAAAAGAAGCCTTTTACCTATTGGGATAAGTGTTTGCTCAATCGGTAAATTTTGTAAGGAATGAAGTCTCCAAGTAGCTGGATTTGGCAATTCCTTAATCTCTTTTACCAGTTCCATTTTAATTCGCTCAAAGGTATTGGTAATTGATTTTGTAAAATGTCTAATCATCCAAACAGCAACGCTTCTGAATTTCTCCCCGGCATATTGCAGAAGGTCAGATTTATACCGAAAAGCATAAATATCTGAACTACACTCTTGTGACAATAGGATAAAACCTTCCCGATTATAAATAGGCAAAATTCCGACAGGGTCAAATTCAATTTGCTCTTCTACAAAATCATAAATAGCCATACCGTCTTCAATCTGAGAAGCAAAACGCGACAAAGCAAAATCATTGATTTTACCTAATTCCTCCATCAAAGAATCTTCTTTGATTTTATTGGAATAGTTTAAGGAAAACTGCTTAAAATCAATTGAATCCAACTGCTTTGGAAAAAGCTTTGAAAGTTCCAATTTTCCCGACTTGATTTCATTTGCTACTCGGTGATGATCAATCAGATCACTTAACATCGGATAAAGCTTTATATTTTTAAATTCTTTATTTGCTTCCTTCAGATAGGCCAAAAGTTGATACTTTTTGTATTCAAAATCAATCAGACCTTCCGTCATCCAATTTTTCGGTAGTGTTTTCATTCTTTTTCAGTTTGGAATAATTTAAACATTTCTGACATTTTTTACGCCAGCAAGAGAAAAATTGGCAGATTTTATCGCTTTTTATGACTTAAGAATCTTTTAATGATTAGCTAATCTCAGCCGATTTGTCAGCATTTGATAGATATTCCCCCTTGGCACAAGAACTGCTATTAGGCACATGCATTTTAATCTAAACTTTAAACAATTTCATACTATGTCAAACGTAAAAATCAAACCTCTTGCTGACAGAGTTTTGGTACAACCAGCCGAAGCAGAAGTAAAAACAGCTTCTGGACTCTATATCCCTGATTCGGCTAAAGAAAAGCCTCAAAAAGGAACAGTAGTAGCAGTCGGTAATGGCAAAAAAGATGAGCCATTGACTGTAAAAGTTGGTGACACGGTACTTTACGGTAAGTATTCAGGCACTGAACTAAGTGTAGAAGGAAATGAATACCTGATCATGAGAGAATCCGACATTTTTGCGATTCTTTAATCAATCAAACTCAATCATTAACTAAAAAAAAATCATAAAAATGGCTAAAGAACTATTTTTCGACACAGATGCTAGAGATCGTCTTAAAAAAGGCGTTGATGCATTAGCTGATGCGGTAAAAGTAACATTAGGACCTAAGGGTAGAAATGTAATCATAGATAAGAAGTTTGGAGCTCCTACCATTACCAAAGATGGTGTTTCCGTAGCTAAGGAAATCGAATTGACAGAACCAATCGAAAACATGGGCGCACAGCTTGTGAAAGAAGTTGCTTCAAAAACAGCAGACAATGCGGGTGATGGTACAACTACTGCTACCGTTCTTGCACAATCTATCTTCAACGTAGGTATCAAAAACGTTGCTGCAGGGGCAAACCCAATGGATCTTAAGAGAGGTATTGACAAAGCTGTTGCTGCTGTTGTTGCTAGACTTAAAGAAAATTCCAAAGGAATCTCTACTTCAAAAGAAATCGCTCAAGTTGCCACAGTATCTGCTAACAACGATGAGGAAATCGGTAAAATGATTTCTGATGCGATGGATAAAGTAGGTAAAGACGGTGTAATTACTGTTGAAGAAGCGAAAGGAACTGAGACTGAAGTAAAAACTGTGGAAGGTATGCAGTTTGACAGAGGTTATCTTTCTCCATACTTCGTGACCAATACTGAGAAAATGGAGGCGGAACTTGACCAGCCATATGTATTGATCTACGACAAGAAGATTTCTTCTATGAAAGAATTGCTTCCTGTACTTGAGCCAGTTGCTCAGACTGGAAAGCCACTTTTGATTATAGCTGAAGATGTGGATGGCGAGGCTCTTGCTACCCTAGTGGTAAATAAAATCAGAGGAGCTCTCAAAGTTGCCGCTGTAAAAGCACCAGGTTTCGGAGATAGAAGAAAAGCAATGTTGGAAGACATCGCAATCTTGACTGGTGGTACAGTAATCTCTGAAGAAAGAGGATTCAAATTGGAGAACGCTACTCCTGACATGCTTGGTAGAGCTGAGAAGATCAATATTGATAAAGACAACTCTACGATTGTAAATGGTGCTGGTGATGCAGGCGCAATTAAGGGTAGAATCGCTGAGATTAAAGCTCAAATTGATAAGACTACTTCTGATTACGATAGAGAGAAACTTCAAGAAAGACTCGCAAAGCTTTCTGGTGGAGTAGCGATCCTTTACATAGGAGCTGCTACAGAAGTTGAAATGAAAGAAAAGAAAGACCGAGTTGATGATGCATTACATGCCACTAGAGCTGCTGTTCAAGAAGGTGTAGTAGTTGGAGGTGGAGTTGCTCTTGTAAGAGCTGCTGATGCTCTTGCTACACTAAAAGGTCTCAATGAAGATGAAGATACTGGTATCAACATCGTAAGGCAAGCAATAGAATCTCCATTGAGAACAATCGTATCCAATGCTGGTGGAGAGCCATCGGTAGTGATCAACAAGATCAGAGAAAACAAAGGTAACTATGGGTACAATGCAAGAACAGATGTTTACGAAGATCTATTCAAAGCCGGTGTAATTGACCCTACTAAAGTTACTCGACTAGCCTTAGAAAATGCCGCATCGATTGCTGCACTTCTATTGACTACCGAGTGCGTGGTTGCAGACAAGAAAGAAGACTCTCCTGCTATGCCTCCTATGGGCGGTGGAGGAATGGGCGGAATGATGTAATCATAGCCCTCAAGAATCAAAGGAGACTCAATGAGTCTCCTTTGTTATTTTCTAGAAAATTTATTTCTCTCATTTTTAAGCCAAAAAGCCAAATAAAATTTTCAATTCAATTAGGAATAATTGTATTTTGGCAGAACAGAAAAAACATTTTGTGAAATTTCGACTACCCAAATGATCCAATTTGATGCCATCTTTTTAGTGGATGATGATCCCATAAATAACCTTATCAATAAACGATTATTGGGAAAATTTGGAATTTCTGAGAATATTCATGAATTTTTGGAAGCTGAAGATGCATTATCAGCATTAAGTAAACTTCCAGAAAATCAATCAGTTGTTATTTTTCTAGATTTAAATATGCCTGTTTTAAACGGATGGGAATTCCTTGATAAGTACATTCAAGTGTTTCAAAACAGGAATGATAAGATTATAATTCTTTCCAGCTCCATTGATTTCTTAGATCGCCAAAAGGCAAAACTATATGAGTTGGTTTCTGGATTTTTAGAAAAACCACTTACGATGGATAAAATTTCTTTGACCTTTAAGGATTAAAAAAACAATACTTTTTTCTCAGGACATGTTTCCTTGATCTAAATTCAGAATTTCACCGCTGAAACTCGCAATGGATCACTGAAGAATCACAAATTAATATTTAATCAAATTAGCACCTCTTTTTTGTGAAAGACCAGAATCGTTTTATAAAAAAATGATTTAGTTATACTTGCTTACAAAAAGCAATATTAATAACACTTAATACAATTTTATATATATAAAATTAATATTTCGGGTTTATTCAAAATATAAAAATCAAAAAATCAAAAGTGATTTAAATAAAGTGTTAAAGAGCCTATAGTTTTTACTTTTAAATGAGCTAACTCTTTGATTTTTTTCAATAAAATAAGGTAAGTCTAATTACTTTTTTTTTAAAACCTTGAATTTAAATTTGACTAATTAGCATTACATTTGAGAACCCTTAAATAATTATCTATTATTTTGTCCAGTAGAGGTGTCCTTTTAATTGCATATATTTATAGCTTTTCAAACGCTCAAAATGGATATATTTAAAGGTCAAGGAGTCATAGAGTTCAGTAAAAGCTTCCAAACTGAACTTGACTGCAA
>NZ_JAQWXX010000078.1 GCF_029254265.1 Algoriphagus sp.
CTTGCAGTCAAGTTCAGTTTGGAAGCTTTTACTGAACTCTATGACTCCTTGACCTTTAAATATATCCATTTTGAGCGTTTGAAAAGCTATAAATATATGCAATTAAAAGGACACCTCTATTTTTTGAATTATCCTTCTTTTTGAACTGCTCCTCCAGCTTTCGCTGAAACTCTTCAAATTTGTCCGCATTTTCCTCTTGCCAGATTTCCATTTTCCGCTGAAACTCCTCCATCTTAGGTTGGAATTTCTCCTGCCATTCCTCCATCTGCTTTTCGAATTCTTTCATTTTGGGCTCCTGAGCCTTCTCCCAAGCTTTCATCTTTTCCTCAAACTCCTTCATTTTAGGTTCATTCGATTTTTGCCAAGCTTTCATCTTTTCCTCAAACTCTTTCATTTTAGGCTCATTGGCTTTTTGCCAAGCTTCCATCTTTTCCTCCCATGCTTTCATTTGAGGCTCCCACTCTTTCATCATTTCCTCACTTCGCTTTGCCCATTCATTGGCCTGCTTTTCCATTTCTTGAGCCCATTTTTCTTTTTCCACTTTGGCCATTTCAGTGGTATCACGGGAAATAAATACACCATTTTTCCCAGTTCTATATACAGTAGCTCCTGAACCAGAATTAAAAAACTCGAATCCTTCCATCTCCGGCATTGGAGGCATCTCAGCCATAGGAGCCATTTCCGGCATTGGAGGCAATTCACTCATTTCAAAAAACGAAATCGGTGCTTCTGGGAAAGTTGGGGCCATTGGAGCTTCAGGAAAGTCAAATTCCATTTTAGGCATGGTAGCCCAATCTATTCCTTCTCCGTTTTTAAAGTAGAAATTCTTATTCCCTTTCACAATCAGGGTATCACCATTGGTGATTACCGTGTCTCCTGAAATTTTGTAAGTGTATGAATTTGACCCATTGGACTTGATAATTATTCGTTCTCCTGAATCTGTGGTCCATACCATCGGATCATCACTGGTAGATTCGGTTTTCTGAATCACCGTTTCCTTTTTCACAGTATCCAATTGAGTTGGAAAATTGTAATTCGGTTCCAAACCTAGAATCTCTGGATTCTCTAGATAAATAGCAGGTTCGATTGCCTTAAAGGCAGTTGGGCTATCTTGCTGCGCACTCGCAATCAAGCCGGCGCTGAATAATAAGGTTAGTAACATGGGGATAGAAATAATAGGGTTTTGTGGATAGTTTTGAGCAGGCTGGCCCAAGATTCTCTTGATCCGCTGCAAAGTTGGGTTTCGTTTTTTACTCGCTGGCAAAGCCAATTCGGGAGGATTTTGCTGCGCAAAATTCAAGACTTCTGCTAGGCTGAATGCCAGTTCTCTTGGGGAGATTCCAGCCTGAACGGCTAAATCATCTGCTGCATTTTCCCGGAGTTCCTTGATCGTCTGTGCCATCCACCAGTAAGAAGGATGGTAGAAGAAAAGGACTTCCAATCCAGATTGAATCAAATTAATGAGGTAATCATTTCGCTTGACATGCGCCAACTCATGCGCAATAATCGCTTCCAGCTGAGCCGGAGAAAGGTGAAAAACCAATGCCGCCGGAATAAGAACTATTGGCTTTAAATAGCCAAAAGTAATGGGCGAAATTCCAGATTCAGTGACCTTTAGGCTGATATTGGAACTTAATCCTAATTTGCCAACCAATCTATAAAATGTCTTTTCTACCTGGAAATCAACGGGGACAGATTCTGCCTTACGGAGCATCCGCAACTCGGTCATGCTATTAAAGAGTCTGAAGAGAAAAAGTAAAGCTCCAAAAAACCAGAAATTAACTAAAATCGGTAGCTGCTGGTTAATCCAATTGATTGTCTTCAGGAGGAAGTCTTCGGCAGCAAAGCCAGATGCAGCATCTATTGATTCTACAAAAACCAAATTTGTCAACCAAACTTCCATATCAGAAGCTGGAGCAAAGCTGATTAACTCATAGGCAAAGGTGGCAACAGTTATTAGAAGGCTTGACCCAAGCGCTAATAACCCAAGATTATATTTGAATGCAGCGCTTTTATTGGTTGCAATTTTCAACCCTATCCAAAGTAAAATTCCGATTGCAAGTAGCTGCCAAAGTGAGTGAACAAGTGTCCAACCTATGGCATAGCGCAAATGCTCGGGGATCCATTCAGTTAAAAGGTTCATGGTTTCTTCTGTTCAAGTTGATCTAAAAATGCTCTGATTTCGTCTAGCTCCTCTTTCGAAGGATTTTCCTGACCCAGTGCCTGCATCACCAGGTTTTGAGCAGAACCTCCAAACGCAGTATTGACCAAATTTTTCAAAAGTGAATTTTGCGTTTCTTTCTGATTGGTCGCTGGTCTATAAATATGGGAGCGATTTTGCTCATCACGACTGACCATTCCTTTAGCATGCATGATTTGCATTATCTTCAGAGTAGTCGTGTAGCCTGTGTCCTTGGTCTCGGCAAGTCGCTCGTGAATCTGTCGCACACTTGCTTCCTCCAATTCCCAAAGCAAGGCAAGGATCTCTAATTCGGATTCGGTAGGTTTGGTCATGGTAGTTCTTACGATAGCTTTCGTACAAAGTTATACGAAGATCATCGTAAGTCAAGAGATAGTACGAAAATAATCGTATTAAAAAGTGTTAATTATGATCAATCGCATTGATCCAAGTAGCGTTATTTTCTCTGCTCTGGAGGATCGGAGACCGAATAAAGGAGATCGAAGTGGTCTGAAATCCATTATTTACCCTAGTTCCGATTGTATTTAAATCTTTACGGATAAGATTGTGGATATATTTAAAAAACTAGCGAGATCGGAGTTTTTTGATGGTTTCTGCTCCCTTCTTTTCCAATTTTTCTCTAAAAACCTCTCCAGCCCAAGGCCATATTCCTGCAATTTTCGCGAGCAAGCCCCGAGATTCAGGGATACAAATCAGCTCTTTTGGTTTGTCCATTAACCGGATCAGTGCTTTAGTAATATCCTCAGGCTGCAAAACTTTTGAAGGTCCGCTAAAAGTAAGTTTGGTTTCTTCAGGATACTCCAGCTGTAAATCCAGCATTGGGGTAGCGACCAGATCGGGGCAAACAACGGAAATTTTCACCCCAAACTGTTTATATTCTGCCGCAGCTGCCAGACAGAAACCCCGAATTGCAAATTTGGAAGCAGCATATAAACTCAATCCAGAAACAGGAGCCAAACCCGCCAAGGAGGCAATCGTAATCACATGACCAAAGCCCTGTACCTTCATCCGATCTGCGATAAATTTCAACCCTAGAATACTTCCTTTGGTATTTACATTAAAATGAAAATCAATATCGTATAGCTCAAAGTCTTTCACAAAACCCGGCCTAATCACTCCAGCGCAATTAAATAAATGAGAAACGATGGCATTTTTGGAATCGATCAAATGCAGGATTTTCTCCCAAGTAGAAGGCAAAGACACATCCCCCGAAAAAATTAGGAGTTTCTCATTTTCACGAAACTCCATTTGCAATTGCTCTAAATTCAGATCTATTACAACCAAAGCATATCCTTTTTCGCTGAGCGACTTGGCCAAATGAAGACCGATTCCACTGGCTGCGCCTGTGATGAGCACCAATTTTGTATCCATATTTCAAAGTATTGATTTACTAGTACAAATTCCCAATGTGAGCCGAAATTATTGAAGCTTAAGATCAATAGGCTGAACGACATTCTCCAAAAAGAAACCAAATATCAGTCAGTCGCTGAACTCCCGGAGACATCTAACAGTTGTATATACATTGAATTTTATAAACTAATATGTATATCCGCAAAGATGCCAGTAGCCAAATAAGTTAGAAGTGACAGCCAGTGACAATCGCTTTCTTGCGATCTTAACGGGTACTAAATTAGGTCAAAATAAACGGTTTTGACC
>NZ_JAQWXX010000098.1 GCF_029254265.1 Algoriphagus sp.
CAGAATTACCTGGACGAGTTTTGTTACAAGCTCAACAGAAGATACTTCGGTCAAAAACTCTTTGACAGACTCATCATTGCTTCGATTTAATCATACTGGCAAGATTGCGGATATACATAATTTGTTATTTTTTTCTCCTTCGATACAACAATATTTTCACTTGAGAATCTGAGCATGATGTAATCAATGCATTTTTCGTTTATCCGTCGTTTTTTTGGGATAAGACAACTTAAGATTATTGAATTCATGCCCTTTTTTGGCATTTCTAACTTTAATTATTTTTTCTATTTGTTGGCTTCCTGAAGAATTTGAATTCCATCAAGAAAAATTTCTGAAAATCTATTTCGAGTTTTCGTTTCTTAACCGAGGATTCGTTCTGTTTTTTTTATCCGCAACCTCAAAAAAGCTTCAAATTAAACGATATTATTCCGTCATGTGGTAAATTTTGAGTTTCCTTCAAATGCCTTGATTATTGATTTACTTTCATGAAAGCGTCTTGGGCAGATTCCTCAGGCTCTCATGCATTTTTAAGAATCCTCGATTTATGGAAGGGATAATTTTTTTATGCTTTTGGATTAGGGGCGCTTTTTTGGTTTTAGAATAAACCTGCTCCTATAGATATTCTGGTTATTTTTGTAAAAAAAACAGCTTTGGATTTATCTCAACTCGCATCAGAATTTAAAAAAACAGGGATTCTACACATTCAGGAAGGAAATGGGAAAGTGATTTCTTTTATCAAGCCTGAGAATTGGACTCCTGAATTAGGACAAGATTGGATTTTTCTTCTCTTTGATATGTTCCAAATTAGAACGATTTGTGAAGCTTTTTCAGAGGTTTCTTTAGATATCGTGGAGTATGCCAGCAAGCCGACTATTTATCATAGTATTCCAAATCGAGTCATGAAGTCCGATTTGGTTCGTGATGGTAAATTAAAATTTGCGCTAATCCGTGAGCCGAATTGGAATAGGTTTTTGTTCCAAATTTCTCAGCCCATTTTGGTAAAACTAAATTCTAATGAAAAGCCTATTGATAAAATAGAGCTTCCATTTCCGCTTTATAGCCCAAGTGTCAAAGAGCTATTTTTAAGTCCGGATGGAGATGTTAAAATCATTAAAGCATGAATTTCAAATCACATCTTGATGAATTTGAGGTCTTTTCAAAAGTTGCCCAAGCTGCTTTAAACCTAGGCCTTGAAACCTATTTAGTGGGTGGCTATGTGAGAGATCTTATATTGAAGAGAAATAGTAAGGATATTGATTTTACTTGTATAGGAAGCGGAATTAAACTTGCAGAGGAGGTGGCTAAACAATTTGATTATCATGTCCCAGTTTCCGTATTTAAAAATTTCGGGACCGCGATGGTAAAACTCGAAGATTGGGAATTAGAATTTGTCGGTGCCCGAAAAGAATCTTATCGACTTGAATCCAGGAAACCAATTGTTGAAAATGGAACTCTCTTAGAAGATCTGGAGCGCAGGGATTTTACGATCAATGCGATGGCGATCTCTTTGAATCAAGCCGACTTTGGAAGCATATTAGATCCATTTGATGGTTTGGTTGATATCAAGAAAAAAATAATCCGAACTCCTTTAGACCCCTCTATTACTTTTTCGGATGATCCATTTCGAATGTTACGGGCAATTCGTTTTGCTGCTCAACTTGACTTTGATATCGATCCAGATACTTTCTTTGCCATAACGGAGAATGCCTCCAGACTTAAAATTGTTTCTGCAGAGCGAATTATAGTCGAACTGAATAAAATCATTCTAGTTAAAAAGCCTTCTTATGGATTTAAATTGCTTTTTGCAAGTAAGTTATTACATGAGTTTTTTCCGGAAATGGTGGATCTCCAAGGGGTAGATTCTGTGGATGATAAATCCCACAAAGATAATTTCTATCATACCTTACAGGTTTTGGATAATGTCTGTCAAGTGAGCGATGACCTGTATTTAAGGTGGGCAGCAATTCTTCATGACATAGCGAAGCCTGCAACCAAGCGATTTAATCCTAAGGTCGGTTGGACATTCCATGGGCATGAAGATAAGGGCGCAAGGATGGTTCCTGAAATTTTTAGAAGATTAAAGCTTCCGATGGACGACCGAATGAAATATGTTCAAAAGTTGGTTCGCCTCCATCTGAGGCCCATTGCTTTGGTTAAAGACGAAGTGACGGATTCAGCCTTAAGAAGATTACTCTTTGATGCAGGAGATGATATAGAAGACTTAATGAAACTTTGCAGGGCGGATGTTACATCCAAAAACAATAAAAAAGTAAAACGATACCTTGAAAATTTCGATCGAGTTGATCAAAAACTTTTGGAAGTAGAAGAAAAAGATCAAATGAGGAATTTTCAACCTCCAATTTCCGGTGAAGAGATTATGGAAATATTTAATCTTGAGCCTTCAAAAATCGTCGGTGAGATTAAAGAAGAGATTAAAGAAGCTATATTGGAGGGCAAAATTCATAATAATCCTATAGAGGCACGGGAATTGATGTTTTCTATTGCAAAAAAGAAGGGCCTAGAGCCTCAAAATAAATCCCCTAAATAAAAAACTAATTAAAATTAACACCAATGAAGCACGTTTTATCCATGCTGTTTCTGCTGATTTGCGCTAGCGCTACATTCGCCCAGAACACAGATTCTATCCAGCCGAGACTGGATGCCAATACAAGAAAAATTTTGAACAATCAAGATCAAGCAGCTTATCAATTGGCCATTCGGTACAATGATTTTCAAGCAGCGAAAGATAAGCTTTACAGTCTAATTGTAAGAAATCCGGATGATCTGCGCTATCCGGAATTATTAGGATCACTTTATTTCGAAAATGGAATGTCTACCTCAGCCGCTTTGGTAGCTTTGGATATTTTGGAGGTAAATGATAAAAGCATTGGCTCTTTAGAAATTGCAGCTTTTTCGCTGGAGCAACTTGGAGCTTTGGATCGGGCACTTCCGCACTTTGAAAGACTCTTTCTTCTTACTGGAGATAATTTTAGTTTATATAAATCAGGATTTATTCAGTATAGTTTGAAAAAGTATCAGGAGGCAATTAATTCGACTGATATGCTTATTAAAAACGCAAAGGCAGATGAGAAAATTGGCTTTCCTGTCTCACAGACAGAAACCCAGGAAATTGGAATGAAAGCTGCCGGACTAAATCTTAGAGGAATGATTTATTTGGATCAGGGTTCAAAGGCTGAAGCCAAAACTGCATTTGAGGAGGCAATCCAATTGGAACCAAACTTCACACTTGCTAAAGAGAATTTGAAAAAGGCGATGTAATCCTTTGCTCACTCAGTTTTAAAAACCGGCTTTTTTTAGGTCGGTTTTTTTTTGCCTATAGAAAAATGAAATATGCTGCTGTAGTGGTAATCAAAGAAAGTATAAAGCTAAGAAGGATGATTTTTGAGTAATTAGTCTCCCAGTGACCTTTTTCTTGATTCCCGTCTCTTACTAAATGTTTATTTGGTCGTATAACTTCTTGAACTAAAGCTAGACATCCTAAGAAATAGATTGATAGAATTAATAGAAAACTGGCAACTAGCTCTAGCACTGTTAAATGATTTTGGACAAAGTTAACTTCATTCCATAAAGTAGAAGACTGATTATCAAAAATTAATTATTAGGACAAAAAAAATATTCATTATGTCATGTTTCCTTGTATGAATCCCCACATTAATGGCAATATAACCTGATTTTACTATTGATCAATAAGAAAGACTTAACAAACAAAAACTCAGGTTTTATCCCAACTTCCTAAGTATTAAATCTAGGTAATAACTTAAAATTCTCAAATCTAATTTTCACATTGATTTAGCTGGGATTTTACAAAATATTGTGCTTGGCTACTTTATTATGGTGTTTTCAATCATTCTACCTGTACGGATTTTGTGATCTAGCGAACTTGCTACATCTAATCTTTCAGATTTTAAAATTCGCCCTGAAGGTGTTGTCCCTGTAATTTGGGTAATGGCCTTTCGAAGCAATTGCTCATTAATGTCACCTAGTGGAAGAAGTAACTCTGCTGACTCCAAAGCCACCACATTGGGATTAAATCCTGTAGTATAATCTGATTGATCCAAGCTATTGAAACTTTGTGTTACGATAGGAAGGATTCCGTATTTGTTATCCGGGTTGTCTTCATCCTCAAAGGGAATAGAGCCCACATTTTTACCAGTTGTAGTATTTCCAATCAAGAATACATCCATGTAAGGTTTTAATCCGTTGATTATCAGCTCCGATGCTGAGGCAGTGCGGTTTGAAGTTAAAATATAAACCCTGTTCCCGTCCAGTGTATTACCTAGATTTTCGGCCTTGGCTTTGAAAGTAGTTTTAACATCTCTTAGCTCAGGGATCTGCTCGGCTATAAAAGAATTATACTTTGTCTTTGAGAAAATGTCAGTAGTACTGACTCCTGGACCGATAAGGCTTGCCAGGTTTACAGCAGAAGAGACGAATCCACCTCCGTTGTATCTTAAATCTACAATCAAATGATCGATTGACTCTGATTTGAATTTCCCAAAAATCGCATCCATTTCATTATCAAATTGGGTGCTTCCATTACCGGGACCTGGAGTGAAAAAATGATAAATTACATACCCAATTTTTTCATTATTGATGGTATAAATAGTGTCCAAGAAATTTGGATCCTCCGAAAGCTGAATAGGAGTGAGGGTAACGCTTGGTTTTTCTACAAACTGATTGGATGCTTCATCATATCTAGTGTATTCAAGGCTATGTGTTGATTCGGTAAGTCCCAAAACATCACGAAAATTATCAACAGTAAACAAGGTTCCGTTAATAGATCGAATTCGATCGCCACGTTTCAGATCAACAGCAGAAGCAGGACTGTTCTTTTTAATGTAGGTGATTTCTGCAAAGACTTTGTCACTTGATGCACTTTCTCTATAAAGGATAAACTCGTACCCTGTTTCAAGGGATATTCCATTCAAAGAATTGATCAGTTCTTGATAGTCAGGATAAATCACCGAAAATCGATCAGTTGGTCTGAAAAGTAGAGCCTCGAAATAATCCTCAGGATCAGCATCCTCACTTATGGGTGTCCCTAAATCTCCCAACCAATAATAAACCTCATCCATAATGTCAATAATCCATCTATTTACAGCTGCATTGGAGGTCGGGTCTATTGCTGGTAGCGCTTCATCCTTATTGCAACTGGAAAGAAATACACCGATTACTGAAAGTAGTAGAATATTTTTGAACAGGGAGAGTTTCATAAGCTTTACATTATACCTACAAACAAACGAAGAAATATGACTCATGTTACCTTAGTAGAACAATTTGATAAGGATTAAAAAGAAGTTCCGAAAGAAACGTCGTGAGTTTTACTATCCTGAAGAACTCCATTTTCACATTTCAAGACCCGATAAGGATATTTCCGGAGCAAGTCATGGTTGTGGGTTGCCATCAAGATTGCAGTTCCTTTTTTGTTGATTTCTTGGAATAATTTAAAAATCCCATCTGCAACATCAGGATCAAGGTTACCTGTTGGTTCATCTGCAAGAAGAATAGATGGTTGGTTTAGTAACGCTCTGGCGATAACAACTCGTTGTTGTTCCCCCCCAGAAAGTTGATGAGGCATTTTTTCCAAAGCATCATTTAGACCAACTAACATAAGCACTTCTGCCATTCGTTCTTTGATTTTTAGCTTGTTGGTCCAGCCTGTAGCTTTCATAACAAATGACAGATTCTCTGCGACCGTTCGATCATTGAAGAGTTGAAAATCTTGAAATATGATTCCAATTTTTCTTCTTAGAAAAGGAATTTCTTTTTGCTTAATCGTCCCCAAATCAAATCCAGCTACTTCTACAACGCCACTTTTTAATTCCAAATCGGCGTAGAGTGTTTTTAAAAGTGAACTTTTTCCACTTCCAGTTCGACCGATTAAAAAAACAAATTCGTGTTGCTCTACGGAGAAGTTGACATCGGTAAGGACAGGATTTAATCCTTGAAAAATAGTAGCTTGATTGACCTTCAGTACGGGTTGAGTTGTGAAATCCATGTTACTTTAAAGCTCTAATTTTTGCAATTTTCCAAAAGAAAGACCCTTGATTAACGCCTCTAATTCTTCCTCCTTGCCCTCTAAGCCAAATTTCTCCATATTTTTCAAAGGCCTATCAGCTCTGAAATAAGCGATTAAAACAAAGTTTTCGTCTCGAATTTGAATGTAATCCGGGATTTTTGCTTTGCCTTTGACTTTGATTATGTACATGATTGAGAGAGAAAAGAGCCGACCGGAGTCGGCAGGATAAAATTTATTTGCCAGCAGCTTTTGCGTGGTCGGCTAAGAATGTGGCGAGACCAGAATCAGTTAATGGATGCTTAAGTAAACCCGTGATTACCTTTAATGGGCAAGTCACTACATCTGCTCCTACCTCCGCACACTTTAATAAGTGCATCGAATGACGCACAGATGCTGCCAACACCTCTGTTTCGAAGTTGTAATTCTGGTAAATATGGACGATTTGCGCGATCAGTTCCATACCATCATAAGAGATATCATCTAATCTGCCAATGAAAGGAGAAACGTAGGAAGCTCCTGCTTTTGCTGCTAATAGCGCTTGACCTGCAGAGAAAATTAGTGTGCAATTGGTACGAATACCTTCACTGTGAAAATACTTAAGTGCTTTCACCCCATCTTTGATTATTGGGATTTTGACTACAATTTTATCATCTATTTTAGCGAGCTCTTTTCCTTCTTTTATCATTCCGGCAAAATCAGTTGAGATCACCTCGGCACTCACTTTATCATCAACGATATCGCAGATCGCTTTGTAGTGAGCTCTTACATTTGCGTCACCACTGATGCCTTCTTTGGCCATCAAGGATGGATTGGTAGTCACACCGTCTAAAACGCCTAAGTCATAGGCTTCACGGATTTCATCAAGATTTGCGGTGTCAATAAAGAATTTCATATTTATCAGATTGATTTTAAAGGTAACATGATATTAGGATGCCGGTAAATACAATTGGAAAATCGTATTTACCATACCTATCTCACGAAGTTTTAGGTTTGATTATTTGAAACAAAGTTAGAAGATTAATCAGGAATCGAAACCGGGAAAAGGTGCCTTGAAAAAAAATAAGGCAAAAAAGAAGCGGCATCGCACCGCTACAACCGCCTACCCTTGCTTCCTTCCGGACCTGGGGGATTCAGCAGGAGCTGGTCGTGCCGCTAGGCCACAAAGGTAAATCAAAATTTTTTGAATCCAATCTCATGATAATGATTTTAGCTGGCAGATGTCCCTTGTCTTGATTATCAGTGAGAATACTTTCAAAGTAAAATCTAAAGCCAGCAAATTTGACTTCGATTAGACTAATATTGAGATTTATTTGACTTTGGCGTGGTGCATTTGAAACTCTAAGACATTGCAGTGGATGAATTCATCTTCAGCTAAATCTTCAAAAATTTCCTCATCAAAGGTCATTTCAGTTTTTTCGATTTTTCCATCAGGATGAACAATTAATTCCAATCCTGTGAAATCATTTGGATTTACTTGAACCAACACTTGGTAGTCATCAAAGACTCTCTTGAAATACTGTGGAAAAGCTTTTGCCATTGTTTTATTAATTATTCCACAAAGTTTGGAAAAATAATCTTACCAAGTTGAATTATAGGTAGTATATACTACTACATCTTGTGGAGGTTTTTGAGTAGTTTTAATCCAATCAAAAACAAAAAAAGCTTGAGAAAGAAAGTCTTTTTCTCCATAAGTTTTAACTGGGCTGATTGCTTGATTCTCTATTTTAAATAGTTCTCCGTAAGGACCAATAATGGTATAGCCATTCTGATTTCTTTTACGCTTCAACTTCACCGTTTCCCCATCAATGAATTCAATTCGGCCATTTCCCCAAAAAATATTTCCTCTACCTTTTGCAATTTCTAGTCCGGATTTTTGATCCACGATTCGGATATTTTTTGTACGCATGTCATTACGATTATAAAAAAGCCGAAAATCTCTATCATGATGCTGAAGATTTGCATAGCGAAGTCCCGGATCTACACCTAAAACAGATTCTTCTCCAGTTTGGGATTTGAATTTTACCTCATTCAATTTTTGATTCCAGCCAGATTCTGTTTGTGCAGAAACTGTCATGAAAGTGGTAATTATGAACAGGAATAGTAAGATGGATTTTTTCATCTGTTTATAATTTGTTTTTCAGTGGTCCTCCCGATAGCTATCAGGAGGAATCTCGCAAGGCCTTCCCGATAAATATCGGGACATCCCAGTGTGTGATTTTTGAGTCATGCTCGATTTCATAAATAGAAAAATAGTAACTCATAAGTTACACGATTGAGTTGTTTTAAGGTTTTGTTCTAAAATGATTGAAACGAGTCAAATAGAGTTTTAAGGGAAGAAAATTGAGAAATAAATTAAAAGATGCTTTGTACTTAACAATCCCTTTCTAATTTTGCATCTGTTCTTATGAAAACAATCGCAAACAAATATTGGTGGTGGCATTCTTATTCTTCCCAAAAGGAAATTTAGAAAGCCCCTGCATTTTATTTTGCGTTACAACATAGTAAAAAGGCTTACTGGATTTCCGGTAAGCCTTTTTTCATGCAAAATTCCTAAAAATGACTCAAGTGAAATTCCCCATCTTAACTACCCATCGCAAGCGCCTAGCTGATACTATTACTCCAGTAAGTATCTATTTGCAGATTAGAGATCGATTCACCAATCCTATTTTACTTGAAAGTTCGGACTACCATGGTCAGGAAAATAGCTTTTCATACATCTGCTTTAACCCACTTGCTACCTTTTCTTTCAACGGCGGGAAAGTGACAGAAACTTTGCCTTTTGATGAAACTTTGACCTATGAGGTGACGGAGGAAAAGCCTTTGATGGTCGCTTTAAGAGCATTTGGAAATAAGTTTGACGTAGCTCCAGATAATTTCAAGTTCAGTTCAAACGGATTATTCGGCTATATCCAATACGATACACTGGCTTACTTTGAGGATATCAACTTGGAAAATTCGATTCCAAATGAAGTACCGATGATGCAATATTCAGTTTATCAGAATATTATAGTAGTCGATCATTATAAGAATGAGTTGAATTTATTGGAGCATAGGGTAGCAGGTGCAGATAATCCGGAAATGATGGATGAAATCGAAATGCTGCTCAACAGTAAAAATATTCCAGCCTACAGCTTCAAGAAAGTCGGAGAGGAGTTTTCTAATTACACAGATGAGGAGTTTTTGAAGATCCTCAATCAAGGTCGCGAGCATTGTTTCCGAGGGGATGTCTTCCAGATTGTACTTTCCAGAAGATTTACCACCCAATTTAAAGGCGACGAATTCAATGTTTATCGCGCACTTCGTTCGGTGAACCCTTCCCCTTATTTATTCTACTTTGATTATGGCTCTTTCAAAGTTTTTGGAAGTTCTCCGGAAGCACAAATCGTAGTAAAGGGAAATAAAGCCACGATTTTTCCTATAGCAGGTACTTTTAGGAGAACGGGGAATGATCAAGAAGATGCGGCTCTTGCGGTCAAACTCTACGATGATCCAAAAGAAAATTCAGAGCATGTAATGTTGGTGGATTTGGCTAGAAATGACCTCTCCAGAACTTCTGTAGAAGTCAATGTGGAAGTATTCAAAGAAATCCAGTATTACTCTCATGTGATCCATTTGGTCTCAAAAGTGACTGGAAAGTTGCCTGAAGGAGCAAATCCACTTCAACTGGTAGCGGATACTTTTCCTGCTGGGACATTGTCAGGTGCACCAAAATACAAAGCGATGCAGCTGATCGATCAACTGGAAAACAGTAGCCGTCAATTTTATGGTGGAGCAATTGGCTTTTTAGGATTCAATGGCGATTTCAATCATGCTATCCTGATTCGATCATTTGTCTCAGAAAATAACACACTTCGTTTCCAAGCAGGCGCTGGCGTAGTAGCCAAATCAACCATTCCATCCGAACTTCAGGAAGTAGCAAATAAATTAGAGGCATTGCGAGTAGCATTAAGGGCTGCTGAGAAGATATAATTCTAAAGTGGGAAAGTTGAAAAGTGGTAAGGTTCGAAGAATTCCAAGTTTGATTTATACAGTTAATTCCAAGTAAAATGACAGCTAAAAGCTTTGAAGAATTGGTGATTTGGCAAAAAGCTATTTCTATTGGAGTGGATATTTATTCAATATCAGATCAATTACCATTGAAAAATGATTATAAATCTAGAGACCAGTTGATTGGTTCTGCAGTTTCCATTTCAAACAATATTGCCGAAGGGTTTGAGTACAATAATAGAGTTCAATTCATCAGGTTTCTAGGATATGCTAAAGGTTCTGCAGGAGAATTGAGAAGTCAGTTGGCACTTTTGGTTAAAGTAAACAGGGTGTCGGAAGAAAATTATATGAAGTTAAAAGAAGAATTAATTGGTCTTTCTCGACAGATCAAATCATTGATTGAATACTTAAAAACTAAAAAAGAACAGAAATAAAGTGAATCCTCTTTTTAGAGAACTTTTCAACCTTACTACCTTACTACTTTGCAACTATCAAAATGAAAATACTCGTCCTAGATAATTACGATTCATTCACCTACAATCTGGTTTACATCGTCCGTCAGCTTGGATATGGAGCTGTAATGGATGTCTACCGAAATGATAAAATCAGTCTTGATGATGTGGCGGGTTATGATAAAATCCTTCTTTCTCCAGGTCCTGGTATACCAGAAGAAGCTGGAATCATGCCCGAGCTTTTGAAAAGATATTCGCCGACTAAATCAATTCTGGGGGTTTGCCTTGGACATCAAGCCATCGGGGAGGCCTTTGGAGGGACATTGACCAACCTATCCGAAGTCCTGCATGGCGTGGCTTCGAAAGTCACCGTAAGTCCGGATTTGCTTTTTGAAGGCATTCCCGATACATTTAGTATTGGAAGATATCACTCCTGGGTCATCAATGAAGACACCCTTTCACCTGACCTGGAAGTAATCGCCCGAACACCCGATCAGCAGATTATGGCAATTAGACATAAAGTGTATGACGTACGAGGAGTTCAGTTTCACCCGGAAAGTATCCTTACAGAAAATGGAGTGGCTATCATGAAAAACTGGTTATCTGCCTAAAAAAATCACCCTAAGCTAATGAAATCGAGTGTGATAAATTCGACACATAGTGGGGTGACAATTAAAAATCAATCCTAAACAGATGAAAGATATTCTAAACTTATTGATCGAACACCGTACACTTTCTCAAGACCAAGCGAAAGAAGTTTTGAAGAACATAGCGACAGGATCATACAATACGAGCCAAATTGCAGCCTTTATGACTGTCTATTTGATGCGGAGTATAACAGTGGATGAGTTACGTGGCTTTCGCGATGCCATGCTTGAGCTTTGCATTCCAGTTGAAATAGCTGAGTATGATGCAATGGATCTTTGTGGAACAGGCGGTGACGGAAAGGATACCTTTAATATTTCCACCTTATCATCTTTTGTGGTGGCTGGAGCTGGGCAAAACGTCGCCAAACACGGTAATACAGGTGTATCGTCTATCTGTGGTTCCTCGAACTTACTTTCCTATTTCGGTTATCAGTTCACCAATAATATTGATGAAATCAAGCGTGGACTGGACGAAGCTGGAATTTGTTTTCTGCATGCACCACTTTTCCACCCGGCAATGAAAAATGTTGCGCCAATCCGAAAAGAACTTGGCGTAAAAACCTTTTTCAATATGCTTGGACCAATGGTTAATCCTAGTTTTCCAAGGAAACAATTGGTCGGTGTATTTAGTCTTGAGCTAGCACGCCTTTATGGATATCTGTATCAGGAAATGGAAGGAAGGTTTTCTATTCTTCATGCACTCGATGGGTACGATGAGATTTCCTTGACGGGTTCGTTTAAAATGATCTCAAATGGAGGCGAGCGATTGCTTTCTCCAGAAAGTATAGGATTAAAAAAGTTAGATGCAAAAAGTATCGCAGGAGGAGAAACAGTGGAAGAATCTGCCAAAATCTTTGAAAATATTCTAAAAGGTAAAGGTACCGAAAGTCAGAATTCAGTAGTCATCGCAAACTCTGCAGCTGCACTAGTGACTGCAAAAGAAGGAGTCGAATTTCCAGAAGCAGTATCCCTGGCAACAGAATCATTATTATCCGGAAAAGCCCTGAACGTCTTCAAAGGCTTAGTCAACCCTAAAACCTCAATTTCATTTGCTTAAATTTTACTATGAATATTTTAGATCAAATCATTGCTGACAAGCATATTGAAGTATCCGAGCGAAAAAGTTTAGTGCCAGTCAAATTACTAGAGCAAAGCATCTTCTTTGACGGCAAAGTAGTTTCGATGAAAAAATATGTTACCAATCCTGAAAAGACAGGAATTATCGCTGAATTCAAGCGAAAATCTCCTTCCAAAGGAATGATTAATGCTGCTGCGAAAGTAGAAAAAGTGAGTATAGGCTATATGCAGGCTGGAGCATCAGCACTTTCTATTCTGACCGACTCAAAATATTTCGGAGGAAGTTCTGAGGATTTGAAAGCTGCAAGACACTTCAATTTTTGCCCAATTCTCCGAAAAGATTTTGTAGTTGATGAATATCAAATAGTTGAAGCAAAGTCCATTGGAGCAGATTGTGTTTTGCTGATTGCAGCAGCTTTAGAACCCGAAAAATTAAAATCACTCGCGTATTTCGCAAAAAGTCTTGGGCTGGAAGTGTTGATGGAAGTCCATGATGGTGAAGAGTTGGATCGAAGCCTTTGTGATGGATTGGATTTAGTCGGAGTGAATAATAGAAATTTAAAAACCTTCGAAGTATCTCTTCAAACTTCCTTGGATTTGGTAAATCGGATTCCTTCGGACTTTGTGAAAATTTCCGAAAGTGGAATTTCTGATCCTGCGACTTTAATTCAATTGAAATCAGCTGGATTCGATGGATTCCTGATTGGGGAGAATTTCATGAAATCAGCTAGACCTGAGCAAGCAGCTTACAATTTTATTAAAGAGTACAAAAAACTTGCTGCTGAATTAGCATTGAGTCAAGCCTGATGGAAATTAAAGTCTGCGGGATGCGAGAATCAGAAAATATTCTCCAATTAATCGAGGAGATTGATCCCGATTGGATGGGACTGATTTTCTATTCCAAGTCTCCCAGATTTGTATCTGATGAATCTTCCAGAGAATTATCCAAGTTGAATATCTCAAAAGTTGGAGTCTTTGTGAATGAAACAGAAGCTGAGATCTTAAGGAAAGTGGCTCTTTTCGATTTGAAAGCTGTTCAACTTCACGGTGGTGAATTGCCTGAATTTGTGGAGCAGCTTTCGAAGAAAACAAATGCTGAGATTTGGAAAGTCATTTCAGTAAATGATCAAATTGATTGGGGAAATCTAAAAAGCTATTTGCCCTTCGTGAGTAAATTTCTTTTCGATACGGCCTCTCCAAAACACGGAGGTACCGGACAAAAATTTGATTGGACAGTTTTGGAAACTTATCCATTCGACAAAGGCTTTCTCTTAAGTGGGGGAATTGATGAAGAGAGTTGGGAAGAGATTTTAACTTTTGCAGCAAAAAACCCAAGAATGCAGGGTGTAGATTTGAATTCGAAATTTGAAGATGCTCCTGGCTTAAAGAATATTGAAAAACTGAAGAAATTTATACAACAGCTCCCGAGAAATTGATCGGGTCAAACGTGAAGAATATGATCAGAGTGGACGAAAAGGGCTTTTATGGAAAATTTGGAGGCGCATACATTCCTGAGATGCTGCATCCAAACATTGAAGAGCTACGAGAAAATTATGAGGCGATCGTCGCCACCAAGGAATTTCAGGATGAATTTCAATCCTTGCTTCGAGACTTTGTGGGACGTCCTACACCGTTGTATTTCGCAAAGCGAATGTCGGAAAAGTACGGTGCCAAAATCTACTTTAAGCGAGAAGATCTTTGTCATACTGGCGCTCATAAAATAAATAATACGATTGGTCAAATCATTCTGGCAAAGAAGCTGGGTAAAAAGCGAATTATCGCTGAGACTGGTGCTGGACAGCATGGCGTGGCAACAGCCACCGTTTGCGCTTTAATGGGGATGGATTGCATCGTATACATGGGTGAGTTGGATATTCAGCGTCAGCGCCCAAATGTGGAGCGGATGCGAATCCTCGGAGCAAAAGTAGTACCTGCAACCTCAGGCTCTAAAACGCTAAAAGATGCTACGAATGAAGCCATGCGAGCTTGGATCAATGATCCAGTGGGTACACATTACATTATTGGTTCGGTGGTAGGACCTCATCCTTATCCGGAAATGGTTGCTCGATTCCAATCGGTAATATCGGAGGAAATCAAATGGCAGTTAAAAGAAAAAGAAGGAAAAGAAAATCCTGATTTAGTGATTGCCTGTGTTGGTGGAGGAAGCAATGCTGCTGGGGCTTTTTATCATTATTACAATACGCCGGAAGTTCGACTGATCGCAGCAGAAGCTGCAGGTCTAGGTGTGACTTCAGGGAAATCTGCAGCAACCACAGCTTTGGGAACCCCAGGTATTTTGCATGGATCAAAAACCCTGTTGATGCAGACCGAAGATGGTCAAGTGATCGAGCCACATAGTATTTCTGCTGGACTGGATTATCCTGGAATTGGACCAGTGCATGCACATTTGTTTGATATTGGGAGAGGAGAATTTGTAGCTGTGGAGGATGAAGACGCGATGAAAGCAGGCATCGAACTCAGTCGAATGGAAGGAATCATTCCTGCAATTGAGACTGCTCATGCTATCCATGCCTTGAATCTAATCGAATACAGCAAAGACGACGTAATCGTAATCAATCTCTCTGGTCGAGGTGATAAGGATTTGGATACTTATATCAAATGGGGAGGCTATTAAAAGTCCGATGTCAGATGTCGGATGACCGATGTGGTAAAGTGATATTCATCGGTCACCGGACAACTGTCATCTAACAAAAACAAAATGAACAGAATACATTATTTATTCAATACCAAAAAGGAGCGGGTTCTCTCAATTTACTTTACTGCCGGTTTCCCAAAATTGGAAGATACACTTCCGACGATGGAGGCGATTCAGGCAGGAGGAGCAGATATCATCGAGATTGGAGTTCCGTATTCTGATCCGATTGCGGATGGGCCGACCATTCAGGATAGTAATCTAATCGCTTTGGAAAACGGGATGAGCCTAAAAAAGCTTTTCGATCAATTGGTAGGCTTTCGAGCCAAAATCCATGTTCCAGTGGTTTTGATGGGATATTTAAATCCTATCATGCAATTTGGAATGGAGGAGTTTTGCAAAAAATGCAAAGAGGTAGGGATAGATGGATTAATTCTTCCAGATCTTCCTATGCAGCAGTACTTGGAGGATTACAAAACTCTATTCGATTCTTATGGTTTGGTAAATACCTTCTTGATCTCGCCTGCCACCAATGAAAAGCGGATTCGTGAAATTGATTCCCATACCAATGGCTTTATCTATATGGTTTCTTCCAATAGCATCACTGGAGCTAAAACCGGGATCAGTGAAGAGCAAATCGCCTATTTTGAACGGGTGCAAGCGATGAATCTCAAAAATCCCAGACTAATCGGGTTCGGGATTTCTGATGCTGAATCATTTAGCACAGCTTCTAAGTATGGAAATGGAGCGATCATCGGATCGGCTTTCATCAAAACTGTAAAGAACTCAAGCAACTTGGATGCTGATATTCAGCAATACATTCAGTCGGTGATAAATTGAGAAATTGTAAGATTTTCAAGAGTCTAACCCACCCGTTCACTAAAAGGCTCAACTCTAAGTTCGGCCTCGTAAATCGTAATTCATAATTCGTAAATAAATATGATTATTCAACTTCAGCCTGATATTTCCGAAGTACAAAAGGAAAAATTAATTGCCAAAGTAAATGGCATAGGCTATAAAACTACCGAGGTCAAAACCCAATTAGGTGACTACCTGATCGGAATCGGAAAAAACGATTTTGATATCCGAAAGATCGGCCAAATGGACGGCATTTCGGATATTCACGTGGTCTCAGATGAGTACAAACTTGTCTCCAAGAAATGGAAAGCCAAGCCGACTTCGGTGGATTTAGGTGACGATGTATTTATCAAGGATGGAGAGATGGCCATTATCACTGGTCCTTGCTCCATCGAGTCTGAGGAGCAAATCCGCAAAGTAGTCCAGCACTGCGTGGACAATGATATCAAGATGATGCGTGGAGGCGTGTTCAAGCCAAGAAGTTCTCCTTACGCTTTCCGTGGTTTAGGATTGGAAGGTTTGAAACTATGGTATGATATCGCTTCTGCAGCTGGGATCAAAATCGTGACTGAGGTGATGCAGACTTCCCAAATCGAAGAAATGTACCCTTATGTAGATGTGTATCAGGTAGGCGCTCGAAATTCTCAGAATTTCAACCTCTTGGACGAACTCGGTAAAGTTGACAAAGCAGTGATGATCAAGCGTGGAATCTCCGGGACGATCGAGGAATTACTTCAATCTGCCGAGTATGTCTTTTCCGGAGGAAATGAGAAATTGATTCTTTGCGAGCGAGGTATCCGAACTTACGAGCGAGCTTCTCGAAATACTTTGGATTTGAATGCCATTCCGATTTTGAAGGCCAAGTCACATTTACCGGTGATTGTGGACCCTTCACACGGAATTGGAATCAGGGAATATGTTCCGCAAATGGCACTTTCCGGAGTGATGGCAGGAGCTGATGGGATTATCTATGAATCCCATGAGATTCCAGAGAAAGCCTATTCCGACGGTCAGCAGACCTTGGATTTTGCGCAAAGCGCTAGGTTGGCGTCTTGGATTAGACAAAGCTTTGCAATGCGTAAAAATTTCGACCTTTTATAAAAATAATATTGCTGATCCTCTATTACATGCTTACTTTAGTATCATGAATCCAACACCACGAACTTTCGTACATCATTCTCACTACCGACTTCAATGAAGGAATAGGATGACTATGTGTTTTTGGTAAAAAATATAAAGGCCTATTCCAAATTGGATTAGGTCTTTTTGCTTTCATAAACTTCATGACTTGAGAACAGTTGATAAGATATAAACCCAAATAAAAATGAATAGTAAACCGAAAGACTGGGTCTTTACTGACCCCAGATTGCAGGACCTCAGGCAGGAATACGATGCTTATACTGCCGAGGATTTTAAAGTTTGGAAAATTCTCTTCGAGCGACAAATGCCAAATCTTCCCAAAGCAGCTTGCAAGGCCTATTTGGAAGGGGTGGACATTGTAAAGTTTAATGCAGATGAGATCGCTAACTTTGAGAAACTGAACAAAATTTTGGCCGAAACAACCGGTTGGGAAGTTCAAGTAGTTCCAGGTTTGATCGACGATGATTTGTTCTTTGGATTGTTGAATAATAAGCGTTTTCCTTCTTCGACTTGGCTTCGCAAAATGGAACAGCTCGATTACTTGGAGGAGCCGGATATGTTTCACGATGCCTTTGCGCATATGCCGCTTTTGACAAATCCGCATTACACTGGATTTTTGGAGAAGATTTCCGGCATTGCACTCAAACATATCAAGGATCCTTACGCCATCAATATTCTAAGCAGGATTTATTGGTTTACGATTGAGTTTGGATTGATTCGAGAAGATGGGGAATTGAAAATCTACGGCGCTGGAATTTTAAGTTCGGCAGGAGAGACGAAGTTTAGCCTTTCGGAGGAACCCTTGCATCTTCCCTATGACGTTCGGACGATTATGAATCAAAGCTATTGGAAAGACAAATTCCAGGATCGTTATTTTATTGTGGAGAGCTTGGAGCAGCTTTTTGATTCACTTCCTGAAATAGAAAAGGTGTTGGAGGAGATGCTTTTGGAGAAAAAAATAGAAAATTAAATTGACTGAAGACCGAAGACCGGTGACCGAAGAAGCTAACTTCCGTCTTCCATCTTCCGTCTTCCGTCTTCTTTTATGAAAATAGCAGTAATCAAATATAATTCTGGAAATGTGCAATCCGTCCTTTACGCTTTAGAGCGTTTGGGAGCGGATGCCGTATTGACTGATGATCCGGATCAAATCCGGGCGGCAGATAAGGTGATTTTTCCAGGACAGGGGGAAGCGAGCACGGCGATGAAGTATCTCAAATCCCGAAAACTTGACAGTCTGATTAAGGAGCTAAAACAGCCTTTCTTGGGTGTTTGCCTGGGTTTGCAGTTGCTTTGTGAACATTCGGAGGAAAACGATACCGAATGCCTAGGAGTCTTTCCTGTGAAAGTTAAAAAGTTTATTCCCGAGAATTCTCAAGAATTTAAGGTTCCTCATGTAGGCTGGAATGAACTTGAAAACTTGGTGGATAACCCGCTTTTGAAGGATCTTTCAGCCAATCCTTTTGTGTATTATGTGCATAGTTTCTTTGCGGAATTGGCGCCGGAAACCATTGCCAGTACGCATTACATTCATGATTTCTCAGCGATGCTTCATCGGGATAATTACTACGCCATTCAGGCCCACCCAGAGAAAAGTGGCTTGGTCGGGGAGAAGTTATTGTCAAATTTCCTCAGCATTTGATCCAATATATTTACGAAATACGATTTTAGATTTACGAGATCTTTCTCAGAGTTGTGCTGTTTGATTCTCTTTGACTTTATAACCTTACAACTTTCCGACTCTAATTTTCCAATATTTCAATTTTCAAATCTTTCAATTTTCCAATTGATGTATATCATTCCAGCAATCGACCTTATAGGAGGCAAATGCGTCCGACTCAGCCAAGGAGACTATTCCAGTAAAAAAGAATACCATGATGATCCCGTCGAGATGGCGAAGCGCTTTGAAGGAGCAGGAATTTCTCGACTTCACTTGGTTGATCTCGATGGGGCAAAAGCTAAGAAGATTATCAATGGAGCTGTTTTGGAGGGGATTTGTAGTCAAACCAGTTTGACCGTGGACTTTGGTGGAGGAATTCAAGCAAATGAAGAAATTGAAAAGGCGTTTGAATTGGGAGCAAGCCAAGTAACTGGAGGAAGTATAGCGGTGAAGAATCTATCGCTTTTTCAAGAGTGGATCAAAAGCTATGGTGCCGAGCGGATTATTTTGGGAGCTGATGCCAAGGATCGAAAGATCGCTGTCGGAGGTTGGGAAGAGACCACTAAAGTGGATTTAATTCCATTTATTAAAGACTATGTGGCAAAAGGAATCAGCTATGTGATCTGTACGGATGTCGCTAAAGACGGCTTGCTTCAGGGTCCATCTACGGATTTATACAAAGAAATTTTGGAAGAAATTCCTGGCGTAAAATTGATTGCGAGTGGTGGAGTTTCTTCAATGAAAGATTTAGAAGAGTTGGAAAGAGCAGGGGTTTATGGTGCGATTGTAGGTAAGGCGTATTATGAGGGCAGGGTGACGCTTGAGGAATTAGCATCTTTCACTCCCTGAAATATGCTTCGCGAAATAGTGTTGAAATACGCTACGCGAAATATTTCTATTTATATCTCCCTGATTTTTCAGGATTTATTTCAATTGTATTTTGAGAAAAAATAATGTTAACCAAAAGAATCATTCCCTGCCTAGATATCAAAGATGGCCGCACGGTCAAAGGAGTCAACTTTGTGGAGCTGCGCGATGCAGGCGATCCAGTGGAATTGGCAAAAATCTACTCTGACGAGGGAGCGGATGAATTGGTGTTTCTTGACATCACTGCGACCGTGGACAAGCGTAAAACTTTAGCGGAACTCGTCACGAAAGTGGCGAAAGCGATCAATATTCCTTTTACTGTAGGTGGAGGAATTTCTACGATCGAGGATGTGAAGGTTTTACTTAATGCGGGTGCCGATAAGATTTCCATTAATTCTGCAGCTGTACATAACCCGCAAATCATTAATGAGATGGCAGCCGAGTTTGGTTCACAGTGTGTGGTCGTGGCAATTGATACCCGAAGTGTAGATGGGATTGACTTTGTTCATACGCATGGAGGAAGGAAAGCTACCTTGCTTCGAACTCAGGCTTGGGCTCAAGAGGTTTGTGATCGGGGTGCCGGAGAGATTTTGTTGACATCCATGGACCATGATGGAACTAAGGCAGGTTTTGCAAATGAGATCTTGGCGGAGATTTCATCCATGCTAAGTATTCCGGTGATAGCTTCAGGAGGAGCTGGAAATATGGCCCATTTCAAAGATGTGTTTACCTTCGGGAAAGCGGATGCTGCTTTGGCAGCTAGTATTTTCCATTTCAAGGAAATTCCAATTCCAAGTTTGAAGAGCTATTTGGATGAGGAAGGGATTTCGATAAGAAAATAAATAGAAATACAGTTGAAATAAACCCCGATAAATCGGGGTGAAATATATGGAGATATTTCGCGAAGCATGTTTCTACTTTATTTCAATTGTATTTCAATAAAATATAAACAATGAATATAGATTTTAAGAAAATGGACGGCTTAGTGCCAGCAATCGTACAAGATGCGATAAGTGGCAAAGTCTTGATGCAAGGCTATATGAATGAGGCGGCATTGGCAAAAACCAAAGAAACTGGGAAAGTCACTTTCTATAGCAGGAGTAAAGAACGGCTTTGGACAAAAGGAGAAACCTCGGGGAACTTCATGGAGCTAGTCAGTATGGCTGGAGACTGTGATGGGGATTCTATTCTAATTCAAGCAAACCCACTTGGACCTGTTTGCCATACTGGATCAGATACATGTTTTGATGAAGTCAATTCCTCAAAAACAGGTTTTATTGATCAGCTCCGAACCATTATCAAAGACCGAAAAAACAATCCTTCAGATCAATCTTACACGGCATCTCTTTTTGCTAAAGGCATCAATAAGATCGCGCAAAAAGTAGGGGAAGAAGCAATAGAAATTGTAATAGAAGCTAAAGATGATAACAAAGACTTATTTCTGGGCGAAGCCGCAGATTTAATGTTTCACTATCTGGTTCTCTTAGAGGCAAAAGGATATGAATTGGATGAAGTAATGGAGGTGTTGATTGAACGTCATAAAAAATAGATTGCTATTTAAACAGTCAAAAAAAATCCCGACTTCTTAAAAAAGTCGGGATTTTTTCGTTTTAGTAAGCGGGGAATTCTTGTTGAAGCCCTTTGAAGGCATCAATCATTTCCCATTTAGGCTTGAAGTAAGTATTTGCCATTCGGCCACTTACAGTACCATTTTGAATATATTGAAGAGCTGCTCCCAGTCTCAGGTCTCGAGAATCTCCCCAATTGAATTGCGGGGAATCACCGACGGAGAAGTCTGCCGGAAATCCATCAAAATATTCTGCTTTGCCTTGGGAATTTGCTGTCGCAAAAGTGATTGGTACCAATTCTACATTGTTTTCTACCAGCGTTCTATTGTATCTGGAAAGAGGAAAAGAACCTACTGGTTTACCGAAAGTGTTGTCACCGATCAACACCAAATCCATGTAAGGATCCAAGCTATTGATGACTAATTCTGATGCTGAAGCTGAGCCTCTAGAAGTAATAAAGACAATCCGACTCAAATTCAAAGTCCCAATTTTATTAAAATTTTCAGTTGTTTGAAGGGAGGTTTTAAGCGAATTCAACTTATTAGTGTACATCAGCTTATTACTGTTCGAAGCTTGAATAAGGTTATTCATGATTTGCTCTGCTACAGCTACGGAACCGCCTCCATTATATCTCAAGTCAATAATCAATTCGTTAATTCCTCCTGCCTGAAAAAACTCCATTGAACTTTTGACCTCATTACTACTGGTTGGAGAAAGTCCTGCAGTAGCCTTGAAACTTTGATAAACCCAATAACCGACTTTCTTAGCACCGACTTCTAGGATTTCCTGATGGAGGACAGAATTGGATTGATATTCTGCCTTAACATTGGTTCGTGTGGTAGTACTCCCGTCAGGAAGTTTGAACGTAAAAGTGTTAGAAATTCCCGGATCAGAAGTGCCCAGTTTAAAGTCATAGCCACCAGAGGCAGTTTTGTATTCGGGAATAGATTTTCCATTGATTCCGATAATTTCCCAGCCCCGTTGCCAGCCATCTTTTCCGGCAGGAGCTTCACTGAATACGAAACTGAGATAGAGCTTTTCCTCTGAATCAAAAGCAAATCCAAATCCGTGTCCAGCATTTCTTCCTACAAATGAATTATTGAATGCTTCTTGGGTGGTGAGGTAAGAAAATCTATCTAATGGCTTAAATGTAATGGCATCTAAATAGGTTTCATTGGAATCGAAACTAGAGGCATCAGGCGCAACTGGAAGCTCGTTGTTCCAGAAATACCACTCTTCCATTGATTTATAGATTGCGTCTTTTACAACGTCGGCCGTTGGGTTTGGAACTGGATCTTCCTTTGGATCACATGCCCAAAAGCTTATCAACACTAAACCTAAAATCCACTTCACTTGCTTCATATTCGATGATTGATTGTGTAGGAGGTACTTACGAAGAAAGACTGGTAAAGGGTTTGTTAGATCGCAATATCATAAACCTTTACAGTGCTCCACATAGTAGAATATTTCTCAATAAATTCCAAATGAAGTGGATCTGATTGATAGGCAAGCTGATCTTCTAAGCTGTCGAAAAATATAGTGCAGGAGACTTGGAAGCTATGATCCACCACTTCACGATCTTCAGTTGCAGCCGGTACACCAGCAATGAATTTCCCAACATTTTTACATCTTCCGAGCATAGGAAAAGCTTCTGTTAAAAATTCCTGTGTGTTGTTTTTATCGTGAAGCCAGAAATAGACCTGATGAATCATTTTTTGCTTTGCCATATCGTTTGCTATTGTGGAGATTGGAAGGAGGGAAGCAGCACCTGCTACTCCTATTGTTTTAATAAAATTTCTTCTTGATTTCATTTGAATTTAGTTTTCCAGCGAAAGTCTGGAGTTGTCCAAAGATAAAAAAATCCCTCAAACTTTCGTCTGAGGGATTTTTCATAATCTTAAGTCAAGTGACTTGTTTCTAAGATCTAATTAAGAATCTTTCTTAGCCATTCTGGTTCGCTCACCTTCGTCCAAATAGATTTTTCGCATCCGCATGGATTTTGGAGTGATCTCCAAATACTCATCTTTCTGGATGTATTCCATAGACTCTTCTAGGGAGAATTTCTTAGCAGGAATGATTCGAACGTTATCATCAGACCCTGAAGCTCTCATGTTAGTTAATTTCTTTCCTTTCTGCACGTTCACTACGATATCATTGTCACGGGAGTTTTCACCGATTACCTGACCAGCATAAAGCTCATCTCCTGGATCCACGAAGAAAGTTCCTCTGTCCTGAAGTTTGTCAATTGCATAAGCTGTACACTGACCACCTTCCATAGAAATCAATGAACCGTTTACTCGACCTGGGATAGGGCCTTTGAAAGGCTCATAGGATGTAAATCTGTGGTTCATGATCGCCTCACCCTGAGTCGCGGTAAGCATGTTGTTTCTTAGTCCGATCAAACCTCTGGAAGGAATGCTGAACTCCAAATGCTGTAAATCGCCTTTAGGCTCCATGATTAACAATTCACCTTTTCGCTGAGTAGCCAATTCGATAACTTTTCCTGCAGTCTCCTGAGGTACATCTACTACCAAAGTTTCAATAGGCTCGCATTTTACTCCGTCGATCTCTCTGAAGATCACTTGTGGCTGGCCTACCTGAAGTTCGTATCCTTCTCTTCGCATTGTCTCGATTAAGATAGACAAGTGAAGAATACCACGTCCATAAACCAAGAATTTATCTTCAGAATCCGTTGGTTCCACGCGTAGCGCAAGATTTTTCTCTGTTTCTTTCATCAATCGGTCTCTCAAGTGACGTGAAGTCACAAATTTTCCTTCTTTACCGAAGAATGGAGAGTTATTGATTGTGAAGAGCATATTCATGGTTGGCTCGTCAATTGAAATTCTTGGAAGCGCTTCCTGATTTTCTACATCAGAAATAGTATCTCCAATTTCAAAATCTTCAATCCCTGTTACGGCACAAATATCACCTGCTAATACTTCTTCAACTCTAAATTTGCCAAGACCTTCAAAAACGTGAAGTTCTTTTACTTTCATTTTTTTAACCGAACCATCTGCTTTCATCAAAGCGATTTGCTGGCCTTCTTTGATCGTTCCTCTTTTCACTCGACCGATCGCGATACGACCTACGAAGCTGGAATAATCCAAAGAAGTGATTTGCATCTGAAGTGTTCCTTCGTCGATTTTTGGAGCGGGAATGTGTTCCAAGATTGCATCTAAAAGTGGGATGATGGAATCAGTTGGGTTTTTCCAATCCGGACCCATCCAGTTCTGCTTAGCAGAACCGTAAAGCGTTTGGAAGTTTAATTGATCTTCCGTAGCGTCTAGGTTAAACATCAAGTCAAATACAGACTCATGTACTTCGTCAGGACGACAGTTTTCTTTATCTACCTTATTTACTACTACGATAGGAGTCAAACCCAAATCCAGGGCCTTACCTAATACGAATCGAGTTTGAGGCATTGGGCCTTCAAATGCATCCACCAAAAGGATTACACCATCGGCCATTTTCAAAACACGCTCCACTTCACCACCGAAATCGGCGTGACCAGGCGTGTCAATAATATTGATTTTAGCGTCTTTGTAGCGTACAGATACGTTTTTAGAAAGGATAGTGATTCCTCTCTCTCGCTCCAAATCGTTGCTGTCCAAGATCAAATCATCAAATTGTTGATTCTCTCTGAAGATTTTAGAAGCGTGAATGATTTTATCCACGAGTGTAGTCTTGCCGTGGTCAACGTGTGCGATAATCGCGATATTCCGAATATTTAACATGCTTTGCTTATTGAGGCTGCAAAAGTACGAATAAAATTTTGGAGTAAGGTTATCGAATTGTAAAGTCTGAGGTTAAAAGTCTGAAATACCGTTAATTGAAAACAATTTCAGAATTAGTTTAGGTTTTTGAAAATTCCATTTTAAAAAGGATTTATCCTTTATAGATCACTTGGAGCTTTTTAGTTTCAGCAATGGATCGTTGAAGTACCCTTGGGATAAAGAATGTGGATAGGAAAGAAAGCAGAATTGTAAGGAGGGCGATACTCATAAATATTCCTTCTGGAGTGAATTCAAAGGTGAAAACTGAGGTGTCCAAATACCTCAATGCGAAAAAATTTGGTTGAATAAAGAAATTTAAAAACAACAGAAAATTATTTGTGCTTCGAAAAGCCACGTAATTCTTATAGCGTTTCTGCTCTTTATGATAGTTAATAATTATAAAAATAAGCCCCACAAAAAAGAAAATCACTGCCCAAATGGGAAAGGTCAATTCGTAGCCAAATGGCCGCGTATACATGCTAAGCCAGTAAAGAATAAAAGCGATTCCCACCGGAAATACAATTCTATAAGTGGTAAAGGGCTTTTTGAATTCCTCCCAGAAGAAACCTCGATAGCGTCTTTCAATACTTTTGGTGTAAGACTCAGCCAAATCAGAAAACCCAAAAATCCCGAATTCACTATGCACTTTTCGAAAAGCATCATCTAGGGAAAGTTTGGGATTCTCCTCAAGCATCACTTCTACTTTGCAGGCCACATGATCCAAGATCTCATATTGCAGATCGATCTCCGGATAGCCTTTGTAGGAGATTAGCTTTTTGAGGGTAGTGATTTGGTCTGTGGTGAGTTTCATTTTCTAAATCGTTTGGTAGATTTTTTCTAATTTTTTGGTGTCCTGAAGTGATTTCTTGAAAACTGCGGGAAGTGCAGTTAAGATATAGAACCCAATAAAAACGAATACTACCGCTACAAACTGGCAAAATCCCAAATTGCGGGGTTCCAGCAAATTTACAATACCTATAATTCTATATCCCTGAATCATAAATTGAAGGGGTAGATATCCAAACATCAAGATAGATTGGTTGCCACGCCAAGAGGCATAGTTTTTATATTTTTTGAAATCTCTGCCAAAAGCAAAATACCACCAGAGGATAAATAAAACTAAAAACATAATCATTATTATTCCAAATTGAATTTCTGCAATTCCGAAAGATGCCTCCATCTCATATGCAAACTGGAAATAACAAAAAGTCAAAATCAATGGAATCAGAATTTTGAGGCTTAAACTCATTGATTTTAATTCCCCCCAGAAATATTTTCTCAAGCGGGTTTCAATGACTTTTTTATAAGATTCCTCTACTTCAAGAAACCCGAAAATCCCAAAGGAAGCATGTACTTTTTGGAATGCATCCTCGATTTTTAGCCCAGGCTCTTTTTCCAATAGCTCTTCAACCTTGCAGGCCACATGATCCAAGATCTCATATTGCACATCGATCTCCGAATAGCCTTTGTAGGAGATTAGCTTTTTGAGGGTGGTGATTTGATCTTTGGTCAGTTTCATCTTATTATAATTTGATTTTTATAGGTCATATGGAATGCCCTGGATAATCATTCCCCTGTGTGAGAACTTTTCTCATGGGCATTTCATGTGTTTATAGTTTACTTTTCAATTGTCACATGGAATCTCGCAGAATTGATAATCATTCTAGTCTGGATCGCAAAAGACTTGCTCGATTTCATGTGGTTTGGACTTTAGTGATTCGTGTTGCTAATACCCTAAACCCGGCAGTCAGCAAAAGGCAAAACCAGAAAGTAATGCCATATAATAAGGTCTGATCCGAAAGACCAGTCCACTGAAGCCATTCTAATCGGAGGAAATATTGACTGAGGCTCCCCATTAGAAATAGGGTATTTCCTGCTGACATCACTTGCGAGTTTCTCAAGAGGCGCGTACTAAATAATCCTAGTATCGCCAGCAAAGTAATTGCGATCATCATGGAGACTTTGAGTAAAGTCTCTGAATACGCTGGATTTTGGGCTGCGAAAAGATTCATGAATCCTACGATCACAACGGTCATCAGGAGCACTTTAAATAAAATCCGGAAGTTGAGCATCTCTTTGAAAATGCTTTTCAGCATTCCCAGGTGAGTATGAAGCAAAATTTCCCGTTGGAACTTTGCTTCATTAAAATCCTTGAGCTGATTTTTCATTGCTTGCTCAAAAGTCACCCCTTCTTTCATGTCCCCTTCAATAGCGCTAGCTCGGTGATCAAGTAATTCGAAGCGGATATCCTCGTAGTAAATGCTCCCTTTGGAGATCGTGTTTTGGATTTGGATGATTTGATCACTTGAGAGTTTCATTAATTCCTTGAGAGTTTAATTTTTGTCACTTGATGATCGAGTACTACTTTGATTAAGGAAAGGCCATAGAGTAACAATAACACAAAAGCAATATTGCTAACAGTGAAGAACTGTGAGCCTGAGTAAAGACGGTCAAAATTTACTTTATCGATCCCTATGAAAGCATATGGAAATATTCCAAGAAAGAAGGAAAACCTAGAATAAAGTACATGTGAAAAAGAATTGGTAGTTTTTCCTTCCCAAGGATTTAGACTAAAGTTGAGTGCGGACCGGTGTTTTAAATACAGAAGAATAATTCCTGAAAAGCCAACTATTCCTACCCATGAGATAAAGGCAAAAGTACCAAGCCAGTAACTAATCGAAATAGATATTGCCAAGATGATAAATAGCAAAATTAAACTCGTTCCTTTTAGATTCCAGATTTTTAGCGTCTCAAGTTGCATTTTGTTGAGTTGTTGGTTGGAGGCTTTCCGACGGATTTTATCCATTCTTTTCACGACTGACCAGGCAAAATCTTCATTTAGTTTTGCGATGATTTTAGGAGAATCTTCCGCTAACGTATTTTCAAGAGCAAAACAGTAATGATCAAAAATCTCCTCATAGACTTCTGAATAGCGTATTTGCATACTTTTTAGTCTTGTATGAATCCACTCAAGTTCAATTGGAAGAAGCTTTCTCATATCAGTGCGGTTTTAGATTTGATTTTCCAGACTTCCAAAAGTGAAAGCGTATAAAGTATCAATAGCACCGTAATCATCCCTGCAATGACTGGCGAAAACTTTACGAATTCCAGATTAGGGAATACTATTTTCGGGAGATATACTAAAACTTGGGCCAACAATACTGGCAAATAAATTCGATCTGAGATAGGTCGGGCTAGGGCGGAGTAGATTGGTATGCCTATTCCCTTGAAGGTTTTTTTGATGGGTCTGAGTTTTTTAAAGTTTTGATAATCGAAAGCGATGCTAACAACAACCAATAAAATCAAGGGTGATAATAATAGGATTCCAAGTTCTTGTTCACTTCTTGTCTGAGAGGAAACGTAAAATACAAGTGCCAAGATCCCTGCTAAAAACAGCCATCTGGAGCCACAGAAATACTTTTGGATTACTATCCACTGGGTTTTGGCTATGTCATCTTTGGCTTCCTTGTTGAATTTTGACTGCAAGGCATGACAATATCCATAGGTAAACTTCTGATCCAATTCGAATAACTCTTTGCTGAACTGTTCCTCAGAAAACTCCTGAAGATGGCTAATATAGTGATCGTAGATCTCCATCAGAATCTCTGCTGAAGAAATCTCTTTGCGCATAATGCTTTTTTGAACCTCGGTTAATTCACTCGCTGATAAAACTCTTTCTTCCATTAGATACCCAGTTTTGGTTCTACGCCTGGATTTAAGATTCGCTGCAGATTCTCCACGAATGCATGCAGTTCAGACATTTTGGTAGCGGTCTCTGTTTTTCCTGACTTAGTTAAGCTGTAATATTTCCTTACTCGATTGTCCACTTGTTCTATTTCCGTGGATAATAATCCTTCAGCCTCCAGTTTGTGCAAAGCAGGGTAGAGCGCTCCTTCGGTAATCTTAATTTCACCAGCAGTTAGCTCTTTTACTTTCTGGGTGATTTCATAACCATACATGCGCTCGTTCTCTTCCAGAAGTTTGAGGATAATGGTTTGAAGACTTCCTTTGATCAGATTATTGTTTGACATTGCTTTGGTGTTTACCTAATGAGCACTAATATATTTAAAAATTATATACATAAGAAATAGAGGTATTAAAAATTTTGGGTCGAGAATGGGGGAGTGGGAGAATGGAGAATAGGAGAATGGAGATTTTGAGGAAAGCGATACTAGTACTCTTTTGCCAAGAGGAGGAAGCTAAGGTGATTTCTCCTTGGGTTTTTAGCATTTTAAATGTCCTCTTTCGCAATCTTGGATTGCCACTCCATTAAGAGTGGTAAAGCTGCAGATCCATACCATTCCTTCATTTCCATTTTCAAAATTCCGGCTTGGATGGAAGGGTCAGATTCGGTCAGACTTTCTGCTTCAGCAACAGTTTCAACATTGAAAAAAAACAGTCCTCGGAGTTCCTCATTTCCGAAAAAAGGACCAGCTAAAACAAGCTTCCCTTCAGTCGCCAATCGAGTAATATTTGCCAAGTGTCCTTTCTGAAATTCCGCACGTTCTTCGGCTGAATATTCCGCAGTTCGATCTCCTCGATATAGGAAAGCAATTACATATTTTTTCATACCATACTCATCTGCTCCCAGCTGTTTTGCAAGTTCAGGATCATAGGGCTTTTGAGCGTTGCAGATCAAAGTTGAACTAAGAAGGATAAATAGAAGAAGTAGAAAATTTTTCATAGTGTGGGGAATTTTATTTACAGAATAGGGAAGAATCTGAATTGTCAAGAAAGTCTAATTTAAAAAAAACATAATAAGGATTGGTACTATTTTAGGTCAATAATATTGAGAAATTGGATCGAAGGAAAAGGTGAAATTCAGCTCTATTTTTTCTGAGATATCAGTCTGTTGAAAAGGAGGCAAATCGAACTATTTTTCATGATTAAATTTATAAAGACTTTAATAATTTTTATAGATCTACCGGCTCAGTATTTCTTACTAATTTTCATCCCTAAAGCTACATTTAACTTGGAAAATTATTCCCGTTTAAAGTAGGAGAGGAGAGGACTAATTACTTTTGTTTTTTTACTTAAATTTTTAATAGTTATGATTTTTTTTCCAGTCCAAATTAGATTTTTGATGAGTGTTTTCTCAGGATTTCATCAAATAAAGCCAATTTTTTAATTCAAAGCTATTTCCATCAGCAGTCTGAAAATTGGAAATATGTTCCCTATAAATCACTTTATTAAAATATTATTAAAATATTGATTTAAAAGGGTATAAGTATCTTTTAGGGTTAGCAAAATAAGTTAAGGCTAAAAATTTTAGATAAAGCTAAAAAAAAGTAAAATCTGTACTTTTACTCTTAAATCAGAATTTTATTCATTCAAATGATCAAATCAAAAAAAAACAAACCGGATAAAGAATGAATAACAAAAATTGCAATAACCGCACCAAATGAAAAAGATGAGTTTGGCTTACTTTCTATTTGAATTTGAATAGTGGGAAAAGGAATGTGCAATCTATTTAATTGAAAAAAAAGTGATGCAAAAAGTTGATTTAACTAAGCTCAGAAAATGCTGTTTTCATTGATCATTCAGCATGGATTTATGACTTGAATTTTGATTTAATTTTATGCTGTACTTACCCTTTTTTGGAGTTTATATTTCACGAAAAAGGACATTTTTTTTTGGCTTCAAACTGTTTTCTTTTTTTACATTTTTTTCGGATCCAAAGGACTAGGCATATGAATTGATCTATTTAAAATTCATATTCGAAAAAGCAATTTCAAGAATACAAATTGGCATCTTCATTATCTTTTTTTTGAAAAATATATGGCTGAGGCTTTTGAATATTTTCCGTATTTTTGAGCCATCAAAATTATACAATGAGCGAAAAAGAAGACGACAGAAAACCCTTCCTATCCAAAAAGTTTGATAAGTTTTTTACTGGCTTAGCGAATGCTTGGAGTTTCGTGCGAAGATTTTTCAGTGAGGTATTTATACCTCCCTATGAGTTCAAAGAAATAATCCATCAGTGTTACAGAATAGGAGTAGAATCCCTGCCCTTGATTTCATTGACAGGATTTATTGTTGGACTGGTATTTACCAATCAATCGAGGCCTTCCCTGTCTGAATTTGGTGCAGCATCTTGGTTGCCTTCTTTGATTTCAATTGCGGTAGTTAGAGCAATGGGACCTTTGGTGACAGCCTTGATCGCAGCAGGAAAAGTAGGGTCAAGTATAGGAGCGGAAATTGGTTCGATGAAAGTGACTGAGCAGATCGATGCCATGGAAGTATCGGCAACAAATCCCTTCAATTTCCTCGTGGTTTCCAGAGTTCTTGCCACTACTTTAATGATTCCTCTTCTGGTGATGTACACGGATTTTGTAGCCTTGATGGGTTCATTTCTTAGTGTCAATGCCAATGAGATGGTCAGTATGTCAACCTTCTTTGTACAGGTTTTTGAATCGATTACCTTTTTGGACATCTTTTCATCTGTGATGAAATCGATTCTTTTCGGTTTCACCATTGGAATTGTAGGCTGTTATAAAGGTTATAATTCTTCTAAAGGAACTGAAGGTGTGGGTCAAGCTGCGAACTCCGCAGTTGTTATTTCGATGTTTTTGATTTTCATTGAGGAGTTGCTCTCACTTCAAATTGTAAATGCCATTCGTGGAATGTAAGCTATGGAAGAGAAAGTCGTAGAAATTAAAGGCCTCAAAAAGTCATTCGGAGATTTGAAAGTTCTTCAGGGAGTGGATTTAGATTTGCATAAAGGTGAAAATCTTGTTGTACTTGGTAAGTCTGGTTCTGGTAAGTCAGTTCTAATCAAAATAATGGTCGGACTATTGCGTCAGGATGCTGGAATGATGAAAGTGCTTGGGCAAGAAGTATCCACATTAAATACAAAGGCCCTTAATGCTCTTCGTTTGAAAATTGGTTTTTCCTTCCAGAACTCAGCACTTTACGATAGTATGACTGTTCGGGAAAATATGGAATTTCCCCTTGTACGAAATGTGAAAAACCTTACGAGGGGAGAAATTACCAAAAAAATTGAGGGGCTTTTGGATAGCGTGGGTTTACCTCAATCTATTAATCAAATGCCTTCTGAGCTTTCCGGAGGTCAAAAAAAACGAATTGGGGTAGCAAGAACATTGATTCTAAATCCAGAAATCATGCTCTACGATGAGCCTACGGCTGGTCTGGACCCGATTACTTGTAGCGAAATCAATAATCTCATCCTAGAGGTGAAAGAGCGCTTTAATACCTCTTCCATTGTCATCACGCACGATTTGACCTGTGCAAAAGATACTGGTGATCGGATGGCAGTATTGTTGGATGGTCAGTTTAAGGCCATGGGTACATTTGAAGAAGTATTTACGCATGCAGATGATCAGCGTGTCAAATCATTTTACGATTATAATTTTATTCATTCATGAAAAGTGAAAATAAACGATCAGTCATAGTTGGCATATTTGTTTTTTTAGGCATTGCCATTTTGGTCATAGGTATTCTTACTCTTGGAGGGCAGCAAAAGAAATTTGTAAAAGCCATCCATTTGAAAGCAGTTTTCGATGATATCGGAGGTTTGCAAACAGGGAATAACATTTGGTTTTCAGGGGTAAAGATTGGAACAGTACGGAAAATCAATTTTTACGGAGATTCTCAGGTGGAAATTGAAATGAATGTGGAAGAGGCTGTAGTTGAATTTATCCGAAAGGATTCTAAAGCAACTATCAGCTCTGATGGACTGATCGGTAATAAAATTATCGTCATCTATGGAGGGACCACTTTGGCGCCACCAGTACAAGATGGAGATCGATTGGAGTCAGTGATGCCTCTTGATACCGATAAAATGATGGAAACCCTTCAGGTAAACAATGAAAACTTGGTGGAAATCACAGCTGATTTGAAAACCTTAACTTCTAAATTGGCGGCTGGTGAAGGAATAGTAGGAGCTGTAATGACAGACTCTGTACTTGCACAGAACTTCAAATCCATTTTAGTAAACTTGGAAAGAGCTTCAGTCAATAGTAATAGAATGCTCGCTGATCTGAACAAGTTTACGACTAAGTTGAATCAGGAAGGCAACTTATTCAATGAATTGGTGACTGATACTACGATCGTTACCGAAATCAAATCAACTATGTCGAGCTTGAAGACTTCTGCTGAAAATACGGAAAAGCTTACCAATGATTTGAATACGATAACAGAAAAGTTTAACTCAAAAGATAATGCCATTGGCGTATTCTTGAATGATCAGCAATTTGCAGAAGATTTGAGAAGCACATTGGTGAATACGGATTCAGCAACTTACAATTTGAATAAAGGTCTGGAAGCTTTGCCGTATACATGGCCATTCCGCAAAGGATTCAAGCGTAAGGCAAAAGAAGAAGCCAATTCTGATAATTGAATCTGAATTATCCTCCTTATTACTCAGCCCGCGATTTATCTTTTCGCGGGCTTCTTTTTTGTATTTATTAAGATGGAATCCATGATGTCAATTTTATTCTTCAAAAGAAAAAGTAATTCAGGAATCAAACCAAATTTTAATCTCTTTCATCCATTGAGATAAATCTTATTTTTGTGTCTCAAACCTTTTCAACCAACCTATGAAATCCATTAATCCGGCGACCACCCCAGCTTGGGAAAGACTTACTTTACTGGCTGAAAAATATAAAGACCTTCAGATTCTCTCCCTTTTCGAAGAAAGAGAACGGTTTGAACGGTACAGCATCGAGTTAGAAGATATGCTTGTGGATTACTCCAAAAACAGAGTAAATGATGAGATACTAGAAGCTCTAAGAGATTTGGCGGAAGAAACCAAGCTGACAGATGCGATCAAAAGCATGTTTGAAGGCGAGCCGATCAACCAAACTGAAGGAAGAGCAGTTCTTCATACCGCACTTCGAAATCGAGGTGGACATGCCGTGTACCAAGATGGTCAAGATGTCATGCCTGAGATAAACGCTGTTTTGGCTCAGATGAAGAAATTTGCAGACCAAGTAAATAGTGGAAAATGGCTTGGATACTCTGGTAAACCAATTAAATCTCTGGTGAACATCGGAATTGGGGGTTCGGATCTCGGGCCAGTGATGGTGACAGAAGCCTTAAAGCCTTATCAAGCTGCTAATCTTGAGATTTTCTTTGTATCCAATGTGGATGGAACGCATATCGCTGAAACATTGAAAAATGTCGATCCAGAAACTACTTTGTTTTTTATCGCATCAAAGACTTTCACCACTCAAGAAACCATGACTAATGCTCATACGGCACGGAATTGGTTTTTGAGGCATTCAAAAGATGAGGCGGCAGTTGCTAAACATTTCGTAGCGCTTTCTACCAATTTGAAAGGCGTTGAGGCATTCGGTATTGATCCCCAGAATATGTTTGCATTTTGGGATTGGGTAGGTGGCCGTTATTCGCTTTGGTCTGCAATTGGACTTTCAATTGCTTGTACGATCGGCTTTTCAAATTTCGAAAAGCTACTCGCTGGTGCGCATACAATGGACGAGCACTTTAGACATTCTCAATTCAATCGAAATATCCCAGTCATATTGGCTTTGATAGGGATTTGGAATACGAATTTCCTTGGAGCTACTTCCGAGGCGATCCTTCCATATGATCAATATCTTCATCGCTTTGCGGCATATTTTCAACAGGGAAATATGGAAAGCAATGGGAAATATGTAAACCGATCCGGTGAAAAGGTCAATTATACGACAGGCCCAATTATTTGGGGGGAGCCAGGGACTAACGGTCAGCATGCCTTCTATCAATTGATTCATCAGGGTACACATCTAATTCCTTGTGATTTTATTGCTCCGGCTATCTCACACAATCCAATAGGAGACCATCACCAAAAGTTGCTGTCGAATTTCTTTGCCCAAACGGAAGCCTTGATGAAAGGCAAATCACCTCATCAGGTCCGGGATGAGATGAATAAAGCTGGTAAATCCGTTGAGGAGATAGATCGCATTGCTCCACACCGGGTCTTTGAAGGCAATAGACCAACCAATTCTATTTTGATTAAAATGATAACACCTTATACACTTGGGATGCTGATAGCTATGTATGAGCATAAGATTTTTGTACAGGGTGCGATTTGGGATATATTCAGCTTTGATCAGTGGGGAGTTGAATTAGGAAAAGTTTTAGCCAATGGAATTCTACCTGAGTTGGCTGATCAAAAGCAGGTCACTACGCATGATGGTTCCACCAATGGATTGATCAATGCGTATAAGAAAATGAGGTAATTTAATGAGGCCACTGGAGAAATTCAGTGGCTTTTTTTAATCACAAGGATGATGGGAATTAATCGTTGTACAGGCGCAGATCCAGATTTTTCAGGCTTAGTAGCTTTATTGGATCAATACTTGGCCGAAAAAGATGGCCGGGAGCATGATTTTTACAATCAATACAATGGAATCTCTGACATAAAGCATGCAGTGGTAATTTATTCGGAGGGAAAGCCCATTGCCTGTGGTGCGATCAAGGAGTTTGCACCTGAAGAAATGTATCCATCCGACGAACCCATATTTGAATTTAAGAGGTTTTAGGTAAGGCTGTATTCTTTCCAGTTTGATGGAAGCAGTTGGTAGAGGTCTTTTTGTTTGTGGCTTTGGATTCTT
>NZ_JAQWXX010000110.1 GCF_029254265.1 Algoriphagus sp.
CAGTCAAGTTCAGTTTGGAAGCTTTTACTGAACTCTATGACTCCTTGACCTTTAAATATATCCATTTTGAGCGTTTGAAAAGCTATAAATATATGCAATTAAAAGGACACCTCTAAAAAGTTAAATCATGAAGTTTTATTTCATTTCTCCTATTTGGAGAAAAATTATACTGCCAAATGGTGAATGCTAATGGCCATTTACCATCTAGCTTAAAAAACTCATTACTTGTTATCAGGTAACCAGATTTAAACTCAAAATTTTTATCCCAAGTTTTCCTGAAATTAACAAAGTTTTTCCTAGGTATTAACCATGAAGTTGGAGTGAAAATCAAAACTAATGGACTGAAATCAATATTTTTATCTGCCTGTAATTTTGAAATATTTATTATTTGACCCAGAAATGCTAAATACCTTTCCTTAGATGCTTCTTTACCCGTTACATCAAGAATGGATCTCTCAATTTCATAATTATTATCTTTTTCATCTCTTTTCCCTTTATTTTCTTTCGTGTTTTTATAGGGAGGATTGAGTAGAAAAGCTAAGGGCTTATTCAATTCAAGATTTTTCGAATTCAGCTCTTTTTCTAACCTATTTAGATAATCCTCAGCGGATATATCCAAAAAATTCAATCCCTTATTGTCAGAGGTTTTGGGGATTATTGTAAACCCAGTATCAAGGTGATAAGGATCTATTTTCATTCTTTTCTCGATGGTTCTAAGTAAATCTGGCTGAAGCTCGGAAACGATCTTATGTTTTAATTTACCTCTCCAGCTAGTCACTAAGTTCCCAGAGCCCCCTGCAGGGTCAAATACTATGTAATTCTCTCCAAGGTCTTCTTTGAAATAGTTTTGAACAAACCACATGGCAAACTTGCTGAGATTCCCATCCGTGAAGAAAATCCCGTGTTGCTTGGCATATTCAGGATCAAGTGCTGACAAAACCTCATCAAATCGAGAAAAGTAATAATCGGCTGTTAGGCCAGAACCTTCATTGGTAAAGACATAATGATTTTCAATCAAATTTTTGAATTCCTTTTTATGTTTTGGGTGAATGTGTACTGGTTCACTATTTTTCTGATTTTTGAAACCTACCACTTGTACGTCATCTGAATAATCATTTTCCGTCACTACAGAGGTTATATCCCAATAATTTACCACAGTATAAAAGGCATGTATAGCATCTATGGGATGCTCAAACATTTTTTTCATCAATTCTATTGTATGGATGAAGTTGTGGGTGTTGATTAGGATTCGAGAAGAATCTAGGTTTTTAAGGACTTTAAGAATCTCATAAGTCTCCGTAGTAAGATTTTTGGCCCCCTTAAAGATATCACCTTGCAAAGATTTTGGATCAAGCCAATAAATCGCTGATTCTTTAATCAGATTGAGTTGAGCCTTTTGGGTTTTCCGGTCATTTATCTCTCCCATTTTACTAGGAGAGATAGTGGCATCAGCGGTATTTATTAGAATAGCAGCAAATTCTGGAATTTTGTTTGTCTTCCAAATGCCCACAAATTCTTGCGCAATAACCATAACAGTATTAAAAGCAAGACCTTTGGCTTTGCTGTAATGAAAGGCTTGGTAAAACCCTTTTGACCAATCTGAGAATATGGATTTGGACTCTACAATTATTTGCCCAGGAATATAGATGTCAGCGCCAAAAGCTCCAGATTCCGCGCGGAAATTATCTTTGAAAAGTTTCTTAAAAAGAGGAAAAAGTAATTGACGCTTTGCATCTTCATTTTCATTACTTTTTAAATATCTCTTGAGATCCTCAAGCTCTAAACCGTATGATGTTGTTGCCACAAATGAAAAATTAAAATTCTTAAAGCTCTAAGATATTTAGTTTTGTTATAATACAGGTAGTTAAAAAAAACTTTTTTAACAGCAGTACTCCACCTAGATAAAGAGTGATTCTTTAATCGGAGTCTCGTTTGACTCCGTAGAATTTCAACCCACCTCGGCGTGGTTTATTTCCTTTAAGTTTTGAGGTTCGCTTGACGCTGGGTGTAATTTGCAATTCCGCTTGAATCGAAAGATATTGATGATGTCATCAGCCTTCTAAAACAAGCATTGCCAAGAAAGATTAGATTTTTGGACTTAAATCATCCCTAGTATGAACATGGAAAAATGGAATAAACTCTGCTACCACCTCTCTGAGAAGATAGTTGGTGATATCTCCGAAAGGGAATTTGAAGTATTGGTTGACAGGGCATTGGGCATATTGGGCTGGGAGGAGTATTCAGGAGATTTTGAAATCCGACCAAGTTTTCAACTTGGGTCCACTAAAAACAGCCTAAAACCTGACTTTCTGATCAAATCAAATTCGACGGGGCAAAAACTGTTTGTAGTAGAGATTAAAAGGCCAAAAGTTCCCTTGTCGGCACAGAATCAAATCCAACTTTCCACCTATATGCGCCAATTCAAGTTGCCTTTTGGTATTTTGATTGGTCCAGAAATCCAAGTATTCTACGATGGGTCATCGAATGAGCAAGAAAACGCTATTCTGATTGGGAGAATTAAATTTGAAAAAGATTCAAAAGACGGTGAAGAATTTGTCTCCTTATTTTCAAAGGATAGCTTTAGTCATGAAGCACTTCACGGACTCGCGGCAGAATTCCTCAAAAAAACCAAACAGAAAACCAAAATAGAAGAACTTGTCAAAAGAATAACATCGGATGATTTCCAAGATCCGACTAAAGAACTTATCAAACAGTATTTGACTCAGGAATACGAAAGTGAAATTTTAGATGCGGTTCTGAATAAGGTGAAGATTGAGATACGTAGTCTGGACATTTTGCCAGAGGTAATTTCAAGTTCCAAAAATGAAAAATCATCCAGTAACTTTTTGAAAACAAGAAATCCAGGTGAAAAGGATAAAACAAAAATCATCATTAATGGAAATGGAGTAAAGCTTCCTAAAAACAGGTTTGTATTGGAATTTATCAGGCTATTCAATAATAAAAGGCAGAGAACTTTTAGTCAGCTCAAGAATATTTTTCGAGATGAATTGCAAGGTTCGACGGGTGTGATTAATGAACTTGAATTCGTGCTTCAAAAGTATGGTCACACGGACAGAAAAAGGCATTTTGTCCGAGAGGATGAGATATTAAAAAGTTCAGATAATATCCAATTTGTAGTCTCTACTGAATGGTCAATTGACAATGTTCAAGAAATTGTAAAAATAGCGGAGAAAGAGGGATACAAAATAGATCAAGTAAATGGGTGATAGGTTTCGTTTCCAAATGAGTTAGAAGGTCAAACTGGCCGTTTTGAAGACCCTTGACTAAGCTTAGATTGCATCTACGCTTTCATATCCTTAGGAATTTGAAATTCCATTTCTCAAAATGGCTAAAGCCATTCTCTAGAACTTTCCCCCTTCTTATCCAGCGTTCATTTGATAGCTCAGGATTCAAGGTAATGTGTTCAACACCCAACCCTGACTGGTAAACACCTTAATTCAAGTCCTAAAGACTCAAATTTGAGTGTTCAACACCTTAATTCAAGTCCTAAAGACTCAAATTTGAGTGTTCAATACCTTAATTCGAGTGGTAAAGACTCAAACTTAAGTGGTAATCACTTAAAATCGAGTGGTAAAGACTCAAAATTGAGTGGTAAACACTTTAATTTGAGTGGTAAACACCTTATCTCGAATCATCATAACTCAAGCTTGAGTCTTCATGACTTACCGGAAGGATTCCGGACTGCACATAAAAAAACCCGAAGCGATTGCCTCGGGCTTTAGGATGATTATTCAACTTATACTCCTGCAGGATCTCCTCCTCTACGCTTGGATCGGCGCTCGTAGCGCACGGCGAGATCCTCATACACTTTTTTGGAATTAGGCATTCCGTCTTTGGCTGCGATCTGTACCGAGCCATAGTACTTGTTGGCTTGATCGAGTACCTCTGCACCAGCTTCCAACAGGGTATCATCCAGATTGGAACAAATCTGATTGAGAATGTTGAAGACGGATCCTAATTGGTTGATCAATGTCCAATCCTTGTTCATCTCTTCTACATTGTTGTAGGGAGATTTGAATTCGGGATTGATCTCTACATACTCCATGACCTTCTCTACAAAAGGTCTGGATACCTCTCCCATCTTGTTGAGGTTCTTGCGCTCCTCTACGATAAGGGAAATCAAATTAGGCTCTAATTTGGCCTGTAACACTGCGATCGCTTCTTTGATCTGCTTCAGATCCCCTGCTGGGATCATGTAGGAAATTTTATTCTCCATCGTAAAAATTGGTTAAGTGAAGATTGTTTAAAAACTTACGATTAAGTTAAATCCTTTTATTATAAAACCAAACACCTAGGTTAAATTATTTTTTCAGTTCGATAAGGGGGTTCTAGGGAACCAGAATATCGCATGGACACAGCCTAAGCAGTTTTGTAACACCTCCTTGCGTTTGGTGGAGACAGGCCCCTTGGGAAAAGCGCAGAAACTTTAGGAACTGCATACTATTGCTGGGAATGGCTAAAAAAATCCGTATCCATCCTCCCGCATATTCTTTTGTTTTCCAGAAGGAGATCCTGCGCGGGAGTGGGAATGATTGTTATTTCTTTTGCCATGGGTTCCGCAAGCTCCACCCATGGTCATGAATGGTTTTGTGCCTACGGCACTAGCGCAAGACTAGGTGAATTTCTTGCGTTTCGTGGAGATAAGAACCGCGGCAAGAGATGGCAGGGTTAACCTTTGAGGTTTTTTTCTAACCTCGAAGGTTTGGATTAAAATAGTTGTTAGAAGCAGTAGCAGATGGCAGTAGACAGCCGGCAGTCGGCAGTTGGCAGTAGACAGTTGGCAGTCGGCAGTTGGCAGTCGGCAGTCGGCAGTAGGCAGGATTAATTTTTGCAAACTTGGTGTACTTTGCCGTAAAATAAAATCTCCTCTGTTAAAACCTCTGAGTTCTTCGTGGTTAAAAAAAACCTTAGTGGCTGAAAAGTAAAATGCCAACTCAATTGCGTTTCGTGAAGACACGAACCGCGGTGAAGGTAGCAGATGGCAGTAGACAGTCGGCAGTTGGCAGGATTAATTTTTGCGAACTTGGCGTCCTTAGCGGTAAAATAAAATCTCCTCTGTGAATACCTCTGTGTCCTTCGTGGTTAAAATACCCTTTGCGTCCTTCGTGAATACCTCTGCGTCCTTCGTGGTTAAAAAAACCTTAGTGGTTAAAAAAACCACTACCCAAACAGATCCGAACTTAAATAGCGATCACCCCGATCACAGGTGATGCAAACTATGAGTCCGGAGTCCAGTGTTTTTGCAAGTTCGAGCGCAGCAAATAATGCTCCCCCACTGCTCATTCCGGCGAGGATTCCCTCCTCTTTGGCCATGCGTCGAGTCATCGCTGTCGCTTGCTCCTGACTCACGTCAATCACCTGATCAACGCGAGAAGGGTCAAAAATCTTGGGTAAAAACTCTTTGGACCACCTTCGGATTCCCGGAATACTGGATCCATCGGTAGGTTGGGTGCCGACGATTTGAATAGCAGGATTTTTCTCTTTGAGAAATTTGGAAACACCCATAATGGTACCTGTTGTTCCCATGGCAGAAACGAAGTGAGTTACTTTTCCGGCCGTATCATTCCAGATTTCAGGACCTGTCGTCTTATAATGCGCCAGGTAATTATCCGGATTGGCAAACTGATTAAGCATGAAAAAACCTTCTTTTTCATTCATCTCTTCGGCAAGCGTTCGGGAATATTCAATGGTTTTGGCAGCTGGAGTGAGGATGACTTTTGCTCCATAGGCTTCCATAGAATGGACACGCTCCTTGGTAGAATTATCAGGCATAATCAGGGTCATTTCCAACCCAAGGACTTTGGCCACCATCGCTAAAGCGATTCCGGTATTTCCACTCGTAGCTTCGACTAGTTTATCTCCTCTTTTGATTTCGCCCCGATCCAATGCTGCTCGAAGCATATTATAGGCTGCACGATCTTTGACGCTACCCCCGGGATTTTGACCTTCCAGCTTACAAAGAATTTTTACATTCGGATTGGTAGGAATATGTTCCAATTCGATCAAAGGTGTATTTCCTATTAATTCAACTAGTCGCATCTTCTTCATTTTTAAAAATATATAAATCTGTCATAGTGGAATCCGCATGGTGCATTTGAGCTTGATAGTATACTTTACTACCTGCTGGAATACTTTTGGTCAACCAGACATTTCCACCGATCACGCTGTTTTTACCAATCGTAGTTTTTCCTCCCAAAATCGTAGCCCCAGCATAAATAACCACATGATCTTCGATGGTAGGATGCCTCTTTAAGTTAGCTGCTGCTTTGTCCACACTAAGTGCCCCAAGCGTGACCCCTTGATAGATTTTCACATGATCACCAATCACCGTAGTCTCGCCGATTACCACTCCTGTACCATGATCAATACAAAAATATTGCCCGATGGTTGCTCCCGGATGAATGTCAATTCCTGTACGGCTATGTGCCAATTCAGTAATCATTCGTGGGATCAGCTGAATTCCTTGGCGATGCATTTGATTGGCAATTCGGTAGGCTGCAATCGCGTAAAAACCGGGATAACTCCGAAGAATCTCTGTTTTGGATTTTGCAGCAGGATCCCCGGCATACATGGCATCAATATCCTGATGTACCCAGTCGTAAATACGTTCTAGATTTTGGAAAAATTCCTGTGCAATCAATTCTGACTTACCTTCGTACAAATGCTTATTTCTACTCAGAATTGAAGTAAACCTATTTTGAAGTTGATCCAGTTTAGAGGACAACTCTTCCATTTCACTGATTTTTTCTACCCTATACTCGGGGAAAAGCAATCCCAATAATTCTTCAAAAAACTGCTTAATTACTTTTGGGGAAGGACAATCCGAGCATTCTTGGTGGGCAAGAAAGAGTTTTGAAATAAATGAATCCATGAAGGTTTGACTAGGTTTGATTACAGTACAAAACCCACTCGAATCACATAAGGTTCACCATAAGGTGAACGAAGATTGTCATGTAGGACATTATACAAAAAAGTAAAATTAGCCCCGCCTCTAGGGCCGAAAGGGGCAAAATATCCACCTCCTAAAAAAAGTGCATTAGACCAGATGCGTTCAAAGCGCTCCGATAGGAAATTATAATTATCAAAATTGATGGATTCGTATTCTGCGTGAAGGAAGATATTCGGCAGGACGTTGTATCTGCTAAACAGCCTTCCACCGTAAGAAGAGGTCTCTCCACCAATATATCTTTGATCATTGAAGTACTGATAGGTGATCCCGACTCCAGAGGAGAATTTTGGGGTAATCATCACTCCTACTAAAGGTGAAAAATCGATTAGGGTCACTGTACCAAACTGCATTCCGAAATTTCCTCCAAAATAAAGTCTGTCTTTGAATGGAATACTATCGCCGGGATAATATTCCCGCTGGGCCATGGAAGCAGCGCTCAAGCCAAAAAAAAGAATAAAAAATAAGAATAGTGATTTACTTTTTGACAATAACATAGAGATCCTCAGTCGGTTTTTTCATTAGGTATCTTTCACGGGCAAACTTTTCCAAAAGTTCAGGATTGCTCATTAATTCCTCTTTTTCAGCCTTTATTCTAGTTTTTCGCTCCAAATAAAATTCTCTTTGATCCTCCAGCGTATTCAGCTTGCTACTTAGTTTGATTTGATTGATCACACTATTAGAATCAATAAAAATCATCCAAGCGAGAAAAAATGCCAATCCTAAAAAGTAAAAGTTCTTGGTGTATTTTAGGTACTTACTCATAAGGCGTTCGATTTCCTGATCAAGTTACAAAAATGATGCAAAAAAAAGACAGCCCCGAAAGACTGTCTTCATTTTCATTAAATTATAGGAATGATTAGGCAAATTTTCCATTGAATATAGCTGAATCACCTAGCTGCTCTTCGATTCTGAGCAATTGATTGTATTTGGCCATACGGTCAGAACGAGATGCTGAACCAGTCTTGATTTGCCCACAGTTCAATGCAACCGCTAAGTCGGCAATGGTAGAGTCTTCAGTTTCTCCAGATCTGTGTGACATCACTGCTGTAAAACCGGCCTTATGTGCAAGATTAACTGCGTTGATTGTTTCAGTAAGTGTTCCGATTTGGTTTACTTTGATCAAGATCGAATTTGCTGATTTCTCTTCGATTCCTCTCTTCAGGAATTTCACATTGGTCACGAAAAGATCATCACCTACCAATTGTACACGATCTCCGATTTTGGCAGTAAGCATAGCCCAACCTTCCCAATCTTCTTCCGCACAACCATCTTCAATAGAATCGATTGGATATTTTTCAGAAAGCTCAGCCAAATAAGCAACTTGCTCTTCACGACTTCTGGTTTTTCCAGTTTCGCCTTCAAATTTCTTGTAATCATACTTTCCATCCTTGAAAAACTCGGAAGCCGCACAATCCAATGCAATCGTGACGTCTTTTCCAGCTTCATAACCAGCCTTAGAAATTGCATCAAGAATACAAGCAAGAGCTTCTTCTGTTCCACCGGAGAAATTTGGAGCAAAACCTCCTTCATCACCTACGGCAGTACTAAGTCCTTTATCATGAAGGATTTTCTTCAGATTGTGGAAAATCTCAGTTCCCATTCTCATAGCTTCAGAAAAAGTAGGAGCACCTACCGGACGGATCATAAACTCTTGGAATGCAATCGGAGCATCAGAATGAGAACCTCCATTGATGATGTTCATCATTGGAACTGGAAGCGTGTTCGCATTAACACCTCCAACATATCTGTAAAGCGGCTGATTTGACTCCATCGCTGCTGCTTTGGCCACTGCCAAAGAAACACCCAAAATCGCATTAGCACCCAACTTGCTTTTATTTGGAGTGCCGTCTAATTCGATCATGATTTGATCGATTAGGTTTTGCTCAAATACATCAAAGCCTACTAGTTCGGAAGCAATAATATCATTTACATTAGAAACGGCTTTCATCACGCCTTTGCCCATGTAGGCTTTTTTGTCGCCATCGCGAAGCTCTACCGCTTCGTTGATACCAGTCGAGGCACCACTTGGAACAGCGGCTCTACCGAAAGCACCATTTTCAGTATATACATCCACCTCAACGGTTGGATTTCCTCTAGAGTCTAGAATTTGTCTTGCATGAATTGATTGAATCAACGTCATAGTTTTAAAAGGTTTAAGAGAATTAGTTTTGGTTAATTAAAGTAATAAAATCGTCGAAAAGATATCTCGAGTCATGTGGCCCCGGAGAAGACTCGGGGTGATATTGAACCGAAAATGCAGGTTTATTCTTCAAGCGAATTCCGGCAACGGTATTGTCATTTAGGTGGACGTGAGTAATTTCTACCTCTGGATTGTTCTCAGCATCTTCTCTTGAAATATTGAAACCGTGATTTTGTGAGGTAATTTCACTTGTTCCAGTTTTCAAATTTTTAATGGGATGATTCAATCCTCTATGGCCATGATGCATCTTGTAGGTTGAAATCCCACAAGATTCGGCTAGAATTTGATGTCCAAGACAAATTCCAAAAACAGGTTTTCCGGTATTTAAAATATCTTTGGTCGTAGCCACTGCATATTCCATTACGGCAGGATCACCAGGCCCATTGGAGAGAAAATATGCATCAGGTGACCAAGCTTCCATTTCAGCAAGTTTGGTTTTGGCAGGGAAGACTTTACAGTAAACGCCTCTGCTTGCAAGGTTTCTAAGAATATTCCTTTTAATCCCAAAATCAAGACAGGCAACCTTTATGGAGGCATTTTCATCCCCGTAGAAATAAGGTTCCTGAGTACAGACTGCAGAAGAAAGTTCAAGACCATTCATATCAGGAACCTTTTCAAGTTCAGCATAAAGACCTTCAAGATTATCTTCAAATTCTGAACTGATGATCGCATTCATAGCTCCCATGGATCTTATATGACGAACAAGCTTTCGTGTATCGATATCAGCAATACCTGTAATTCCATTTTTAACCAAGTAATCCTGTAGAGATCCATCAGCATCTAATCTGGAATAGACATCTGAGAAGCTATTGACCACAATTCCCCCAATTGTAGGGTGATCTGATTCTACTTCTTCATCAATCACACCGTAATTACCGATATGAGAAGTAGTAGTAACAATTATCTGACCGGTGTAAGAAGGATCAGTATAGATCTCTTGATAACCGGTCATCCCCGTGTTGAAGCAAATTTCGCCACCATTTGTTCCTGGGATTCCAATCAATGAACCGTGAAAAACAGTTCCATCCGCTAAGAGTAAAGTTGCTTTTTGTTTAATCATCGTTCTTTTTGAGTTGTCCAAAGTTAAATATTTATTGGGAAGGATTAGGATAGAAAAGGGTATAAAAAAAGGATTGAACGAATGTCCAATCCTTTGATATAGTCAGCGAGGGCTTCAACTTATTTTTCTTCAGTTTCGCCTTCAGATGAATTTTCAGTTGCTTCAGGAGCACTTGACTCATCAGCTTTAGCTTCAACAGTAGGAGTCTCAACTTTTGCCTCAGGAGCTGAAGCAGTTGTAGAAGCACCTCTTCTTGATCTTCTAGTAGTCTTTTTCGCAGGCTTAGCATCCTTAAGCATCAATTCGTTAAAGTCTACCAATTCGATGATACACATTTCTGCATTATCACCTAATCTAAAACCAGTCTTGATGATTCGAGTATATCCTCCTGGACGATTTGCCACTTTTTCGATTACTCCTCCAAACAATTCGATGATTGCCTCCTTATTTTTCAAATAAGAGAAAGCCATCCTTCTATTGTGTGTGGTATCCTCTTTTGCTCTAGTCACAAGAGGTTCCAAATATTTCTTCAATTCTTTTGCCTTGGCAAGCGTGGTGGAGATACGCTTGTGAAGAATCAGCGAAGTCGCCATATTAGAAAGCATTGCCTTCCGGTGAGCAGCCTTCCTTCCAAGGTGGTTAAATTTCTTACCGTGTCTCATATTAATTATTCTTCATCAAGTTTATACTTTGAAATATCCATTCCAAAAGTCAATCCTTTATCCTGGATAAGCTGCTCTAATTCTGCGAGCGATTTCTTACCAAAGTTTCTGAATTTCATCATATCAGAAATTTCAAGTCTGGCAAGATCTCCTAAAGTCTTCACATCAGCTGCTTTAAGACAGTTGAATGCTCTAACCGAAAGGTCAAGATCACTCAATGAAGTCTTCAACAACTTTCTCATGTGTAAGAACTCTTCGTCGATAGGCTCTGGCTCAGCAATTCCAGTTGAATCAAGGACCATAGTTTGGTCAGAAAACAACATAAAGTGTTGAATCAGAATTTTAGCAGACTCTTGAAGTGCTTTCTCAGGATGGATAGAACCATCTGTGGAAACTTCAAGGATCAATTTTTCGAAGTCAGTCTTCTGCTCCACTCGCGTGTTTTCTACGCTATATTTCACATTCTTTATAGGAGTGAAAATAGCATCGATTGCAATGGTTCCGAAGATTTGTTCTTTTGGCTTGGACTCCTCAGCTGGTAAGTATCCTCTTCCTTTTTCCACTACCAATTCCATCTCAAAGTTCTTAGCATCGTCGATATGACAAATCACTAAATCTGGATTTAGAATTTCGAAGGAAGATGTGAACTTGGCGATGTCCCCTGCAGTCAAAACAGATTGGTTTTTGATCTCCACAGTGATTTTTCCGTCAAATGCTTCGTGCACTTTCTTGAATCTCACTTGTTTCAAGTTCAAAATAATATCTGTCACGTCTTCAACTACACCTTCGATGGTAGAAAATTCATGCACTACACCAGGGATCTTAACCGAAGTGATTGCATAACCTTCCAAGGAAGAAAGCAAAATTCTTCTTAGGGCGTTACCAATAGTAACTCCATAGCCTTTTTCGAGTGGTTTGAAAGTGAATAAGCCATGAAAGTCATCGGCCTTTTCCATAACCACTTTCTCGGGCATTTGAAATGCTAGAATGGACATATATCTCGTTCTTTTTTAAAAGCTGAAAATATTAAAATTACTTAGAGTAAAGTTCGACAATGAGTTGTTCCTTGATATTCTCAGGAATATCATCTCTACCTGGTACACTGACGAATTTGCCGGTTAACGATGTGCCATCCCACTCTAACCAAGGATATTTGTTTGCACCTCTACCAGCTAAGCTACTAGTGATTGCTTCAAGAGACTTTGATCGCTCTCTAACTGAAACAACATCACCAGGCTTAAGTGTGTAAGATGGAATATTTACCACATCACCATTCACAAGAATATGCTTGTGAGAAACGAGCTGTCTAGCACCTCGTCTAGTTGGGGAGATACCCATTCTGTACACCGTATTGTCTAATCTTCCTTCTAGTAGCTGAAGTAGGTTTTCACCTGTGATTCCAGACTTTCTAGAAGCAATACCAAACATTTTTGCGAATTGTCTTTCCAATACACCATAGATGTATTTTGCTTTTTGCTTTTCAGCGAGCTGGATAGCATATTCTGATTGCTTTTTTCTTCTACCTCTACCATGCTGTCCTGGAGGGTAATTCTTTTTCTGTAGCGCTTTGCTATGCCCTTCGATAGGCTCACCAAATTTTCTGGCGATCTTTGCTTTAGGACCTGTATATCTAGCCATTCTGTTACAATTTTATAATTAAACTCTTCTACGCTTAGGAGGACGACAGCCATTGTGTGGCATAGGAGTCACGTCTATAATAGTCGTCACGTCTAATCCTACGTTTTGCAACGTTCTGATCGCTGATTCACGACCAGCACCTGGACCTTTTACGAATACTTCGATTTTTCTCAAACCTAAGTCGTATGCTACTTGACCGCAATTTTGTGCTGCCATTTGTGCTGCGTAAGGAGTGTTTTTCTTCGAACCTCTGAAACCCATTTTACCGGCAGAGGCCCAAGATATCACTTGTCCTGCATTATTGGTAATTGAGATAATGATATTGTTGAAGGAGGCTTTGATATGTACCTGCCCTACAGCTTCTACCTTTACTACTCTCTTTTTACCCTTTGCTTTATCGTTTCTTTTCTGAGCCATAATCTATTCAGGTTTTATTTAGTTGCTTTCTTTTTGTTAGCAACTGTTTTTCTCTTACCCTTCCTTGTTCTGGCATTGTTCTTAGTCTTCTGACCACGAACAGGAAGTCCTTTTCTGTGTCTCAAGCCTCTGTAACAACCGATATCAAGCAGTCGTTTGATGTTCAATTGGACTTCTGACTTCAGAACACCTTCTGTTCTGAATTCTTCAGCAATAATGTTACGAATGGCGGTTGATTCATCATCATCCCACTCACCTGCCTTTTTATCGAAAGAGATACCGGCTTTGCTAAGGATAGCTTTAGCAGAACTTCTTCCGATTCCGAAGATATAGGTAAGTCCGATTTCGCCTCGCTTATTGTCTGGTATGTCTACACCTGCAATTCTAGCCATAATCTTAACCTTGTCTTTGTTTAAACTTTGGATTCTTCTTATTGATGACATAAAGGACCCCTTTTCTACGGATCAACTTACAGTCAGCACTTCTCTTTTTGATAGATGTCTTTACTTTCATATCAGTTTATTTATATCGATATACTATTCTACCTTTTGATAAATCATAGGGAGACAATTCCAATTTAACTTTATCTCCAGGAAGGATTTTAATATAATTCATCCTCATTTTCCCAGAAATATGAGCGATCAATTGATGTCCATTTTCTAGTTCTACCTTAAACATTGCATTAGATAATGCTTCTACGATAGTCCCGTCTTGCTCTATTGATGTCTGTTTAGCCATTTTAGAATTTAAAATTCTCTTCTATGTATTTATGGGTTGTCAAAACCTCTGTTCTATCTTCAAATATCGCAACTGTATGCTCATAGTGTGCAGATGCTTTTCTATCCGCAGTACGAATAGTCCATCCATCTCTTTCCTGAACAATATTTCTACTGCCCAGATTTACCATCGGCTCAATTGCGATTACCATTCCACTTTTTAATAATGGTCCGCTACCTTTTTTACCATAATTCGGAACTTCAGGAGATTCATGAAGGCTTTTCCCTAAACCATGTCCAACTAATTCACGGACAACCGTGTAACCTTTAGCTTCAACATACTTTTGAATAGCATTACCAATATCTCCAACTCGATTACCAAATGTGGCTTGCTCAATACCTAGATAAAGAGAATCTTTTGTAGCTTTTAAGAGCTCAATAATGGAAGGAGACACTTCACCAATAGGATACGTATAAGCGGAATCGCTATGAAAACCTTGGTGAAAGACTCCACAATCAATTGAGATTATATCGCCATCTTTCAATTCATAATCGCTGGGAAAACCGTGGACAACCACTTCGTTAACAGAAATACATAAAGATGATGGGAATCCATTGTATCCTTTAAAGGATGGGACAGCCTTATTATCTCTAATGTACTCCTCAGCAATCTTATCTAGAAAAGAGGTCTTTACCCCTTCTTTGACATATTTAGCAACTTCTCCATGAGCTTTCGCTAGTATATCGGCACTCTCTTTTATTAACTTAACTTCCTCTGAAGTCTTATAATGAATCATCTTAAGCTACTTGGTAATTAGAAGGATTATTCTTCATATTACCACTCTTCATCATTCCTTCGTAATGCCTCATCAATAAATAACTCTCAATTTGTCTAAGCGTATCCATGATAACGCCAACCATTATAAGCAATGAAGTTCCTCCATAGAACTGTGCGAATTCAGCGCCAACTCCGGAAATTATCGCTAATGCCGGCAAGATCGCTACAGCAGCAAGGAGAATTGAACCTGGCAAAGTAATCTTAGAAATAATTCCATCTATAAACTCGGAAGTCGGTGCACCAGGTTTAATGCCTGGAACAAATCCACCATTACGTTTCATATCCTCAGCAATTTGCTCAGGATTGACGGTTATAGCCGTGTAAAAGAAGGTGAAAATGATAATCATTGCTGCAAACAACAAATTATACTGCCAAGAAGTGAAATCACTAAATGTGGTACCAATATAGTTTGCTATGTCGTTATCCTGAGCCCAAATCTGAGCGATCAAAGCAGGTACAAACATTAAAGATTGAGCAAAAATGATCGGCATTACGCCTGAAGCATTGACTTTGATTGGTATGTACTGACGTTGACCACCATATACTTTACCTCCTACTACTTGCTTAGCATATTGAACTGGAATCCTTCTTGTAGCCTCTGTAAGAGCAATTACCCCTACAACTACAAAGAATAAAACACCCGCTTCTATGAGTAACAATAGCATTCCAGAACCACCTTTTTCAACACCTTCGGCGATTAGCGCTCCAGGGAATCTAGATATAATTCCTATCATGATGAGCATAGAGATACCGTTACCAATACCTTTTTCCGTGATTTTCTCACCAAGCCACATACAAAACATGGTACCTGCTGATAATAACACTAGAGAACTCACCATAAACAGTGAAGTACTAATCATTACAGCTCCTGTAGGGATAATCGTGGCACTCACGTAACCAATACCCTGAGCGATGGTAATCAAAATAGTCAATACCCGAGTAATCTGGTTGATTCTTTTTCTTCCAGATTCACCCTCTTTCTGCATCTTCTGAAAGTAGGGAACTCCGACAGTAAGCAACTGCAAAACGATGGATGCAGAGATATATGGCATGATACCCAATCCAAAGATAGATGCATTACTAAATGCACCACCAAGGAATGTATCTATCAATCCAAAGATACCTTCTTGAGGACCTCCTAATTTGGAAGGATCCACTCCAGGAAGTACTACATAAGAACCTAATCTAAATATGATCAGAAAACCGATCGTATTCATGATTCTCACTCGTAGGTCTTCGATGGAGAAAATATTCTTAACTGTCGAAATAAACTTTTTCATTAATTCAAATCTGGTTTACCGATCCACCAACGTTCTCGATAGCAGCTACAGCTGAAGCAGAGAATTTGTGAGCAGACACGTCTAATTTGGACTTCAACTCTCCTCCACCGAGGATTTTGATTTTGTCATTTTTTGAAGCGATACCATGAGCAACTAAAGCTTCCATGTTGATCACATCGAGACTAAATTGTTCAGATAGGCCTTGCAAGGTATCCAAATTTACTGGCTTATATTCAACTCTATTAAAGCTTTTAAAGCCGAACTTAGGAACTCTTCTTTGAAGAGGCATTTGACCACCTTCAAAACCAAGTTTGGACTTATATCCAGATCTTGATTTAGCTCCTTTATGACCTCTTGTAGAAGTCCCTCCTCTACCTGAACCTGTACCTCTACCAATTCTCTTACGATTTTTGGTGGATCCTTCAGCTGGGGTTAATGTATGCAATTTCATAATTAAGCTTCCTCCACTTTTACAAGGTGATTAACTTTATTTACCATACCAGCAATTTGAGGTGTATTTTCTACAACCACAGATTTGCTGATTCTACCAAGGCCTAAAGCAGTAATAGTAGCTTTTTGATCCTTTGGTCTGTCAATGATACTTTTCGTCTGAGTGATTTTGATCTTAGCCATGATAATTATCCGTTAAATACTTTAGACATTTTCACACCTCTCTGCTGTGACACAGAAATCGCATCCCTAAGTTGAACAAGTGCATCAATTGTAGCTTTCACCACGTTGTGTGGATTTGAAGATCCTTTAGATTTAGCAAGAACGTCTGTAACGCCTGCACTCTCCAATACCGCACGCATCGCACCACCGGCAATTACACCTGTACCTGCTGCTGCTGGTTTGATCAATACAAATCCTCCACCGAATTTACCTAGTTGTTCGTGTGGGATAGTTCCTTTCAAAACTGGCACTTTTACTAAGTTTTTCTTAGCATCTTCGATGCCTTTAGTGATAGCATCAGTTACCTCATTGGCTTTACCCAATCCATAACCTACCACACCTTGACCATCTCCTACTACAACTATTGCTGAAAAAGAGAATCTTCTACCACCTTTAACCACTTTGGCAACTCGGTTGATCGCTACTACTTTTTCTTTTAAGTCTGTATCTGTAGCCCTAATAGGCTTTCTTCTTAATTGAGACATAACGGATTAAAATTTAAGGCCTCCCTCTCTAGCACCATCTGCCAAAGCTTTCACGTTTCCGTGATATAGGTAACCATTTCTGTCAAAAACGACTTCGTTTACTCCATTTGCTACAGCTCTTTCCGCAAGTTTTTTACCTACTTCCTTAGATACTGAAACATTTGTGTTGGCTTTAGCTCCCAATTCTTTGGAAGAAGCATGTGCCAAAGTATGACCTTTAAGATCATCAACAAGCTGCGCATAGATGCCTGTATTGCTTTTAAATACTGACAAACGAGGTCTGGAATCTGTACCAGAAATTTTTCTTCTGATACCTTGCTTGATTCTAAGTCTTCTGGAACTCTTATTAAATGCCATAACTTATTATTTTTTACCGGCAGTCTTACCAGCCTTACGTCTAACTTGTTCACCAACGAAGCGCACACCTTTTCCTTTGTAAGGTTCAACCTTACGAAGAGATTTGATTTTTGCAGCTATCTGTCCTATCAATTCCTTATCGATAGATTCCAAAGTAATAATTGGATTTTTACCTTTTGCAGTCTCAGTCTTCAAAGACACTTCGTTTGGAAGAGCGAAGAAAATACTGTGGGAATAACCAAGATTAAGCTCTAAAACTTGTCCTTGATTTGACGCTTTAAAACCTACACCAACAAGTTCCAAATCTTTTTTGTAACCTTCAGAAACTCCAATTACCATGTTATTGATAAGAGATCTGTAAAGTCCATGAAATGATTTGTGTCTTTTGGAATCAGTAGGTCTAGCAACAACGATTTCGTTGTTTTCTACTTTTACCTTAATGTCAGGATTAACCTCCTGAACAAGGGTACCCTTTGGACCTTTAACAGTGACAACTCCATGAGCCGACACGTCTACAGTAACACCGCTGGGTACATTTATTGATTTTTTACCTATTCTAGACATGATAGTAAATTAATATACGTAGCAAAGAACTTCTCCACCTACACCCTCAGTACGGGCCTCTTTATCAGTCATTACACCTTTGGAGGTGGATACGATTGCTATTCCCAAGCCGTTAATTACTCTTGGAAGCTCCGTATGTTTCACATATTTTCTGAGACCTGGCGTACTAACACGCTTAAGGCTTACGATTGCGTTTTGCTTAGTCGTAGGATTAAATTTCAGAGCAATTTTGATCGTTCCCTGAGGACCGTTTTCTTCAAATTTATAATTCTGAATATATCCTTTGTCATGCAATACTTTCGTAATCTCCTTCTTGATATTAGAGGCAGGTATCTCAACGATTCGGTGAGATGCCTTGATGGCATTTCTCAACCTTGTCAGATAATCAGCTATTGGATCAGTCATGATATTTTATAAGTCTAGCTACACCCGTTTTGGGCGTGCAAAGTTACGAATTGATTTTTATAATAAAAACTACTGTCGTTTTATTTACCAGCTGGACTTTGTCACTCCAGGAATTTTGCCTGATGCGGCCATTTCCCTGAAGGTTACCCTGTTGATACCGAATTTTCTCATGTAGCCTTTTGGACGACCAGTAAGCTTACATCTATTATGAAGTCTTACAGGTGATGCGTTTTTTGGCAGTTTATCAAGTGCTTCATAATCACCAGCCGCTTTAAGGGCTGCTCTTTTATCAGCATACTTGGCTACTAAACGCTCTCTTTTTCTCTCGCGAGCTTTGATGGACTCTCTTGCCATGATTTAGTCTTCTTTAGTGTTTTTAACGAAAGGCATTCCGAAAGCTTTCATTAATTCTAAGCTTTCCTCATCTGAATTTGCAGAGGTGACAAAAGTTATGTCCATTCCTGAAATTCTATTTACTTTCTCGATACTAATCTCAGGGAAAATAATCTGCTCCTGTACCCCTAGGGTATAGTTACCTCTTCCGTCAAAACCTTTATCAGAAATACCTTTGAAATCTCTTACTCTAGGAAGTGCAACAGTCATAAGACGATCAAGGAATTCATACATCATGTCTCCTCTCAAGGTAACTTTAGCACCGATAGGCATGCCTTCTCTCAACTTAAAGTTGGATACAGAAGTCTTAGCTTTAGTAGAAACAGCTCTTTGACCAGTGATCAACGAAAGCTCTTCAACCCCCTGATCTACTAGTTTCTTGTCTGCTACTGCAGCACCAATACCTTTATTGATAACGATTTTAGTCAACTTAGGAACCTGCATTACTGAGGAATATTGAAATTTCTCTTTCAATGCTGGAACGATATCGTTCAAATATTTTTGCTTGATTCTAGGATTAGCCATTGATCACCTCCCCGGTTTTCTTAGAGTATCTTACTAATTTACCATTCTCACCTGCTTTACGACCAGTTCTGGTAGTCTCACCAGTCTTTGGATCTACAAGCATAAGGTTACTAATATGCATTGAGGCTTCCTTTTTATCGATTCCACCTTGAGGCTTAGCCGCAGTTGGCTTAACATGTTTTGTAATCATGTTTAGTCCTTCTACAATAGCTCTGCTCTTCTGCTTATCAACTGAAAGTACTTTGCCTGTTTTGCCTTTGTCATCGCCTGCGATTACCTTAACAGTATCACCGGTTTTGATGTGAAGCTTTGGTTGCTTGTTCATTTTTCTTTCCATGATTACAATACTTCAGGGGCTAATGAAACGATTTTCATAAACTGCTTCTCTCTCAACTCTCTAGCCACTGGACCGAAAATACGGGTTCCTCTTGGTTCGTCATTGTTGTTCAATAAAACAGCTGCATTGTCCTCAAATCGAATATAAGAACCATCTTTTCTTCTTATTTCTTTTCTAGTTCTGACAATAACCGCCTTTGAAACGGTACCTTTTTTCATATTGCTGGACGAAAGAGCTGACTTCACAGTCACTACAACTTTGTCACCAATGGAAGCATAACGCTTCTTGGTTCCACCCAACACACGGATTACTAATACCTCTTTGGCACCTGAGTTATCCGCTACGCTTAGTCTGGATTCTTGCTGTATCATAATTATTTAGCTCTCTCAATAATTTCAACTACTCTCCAACGCTTATTCTTACTCAGCGGACGAGTTTCGCTGATTTTAACCGTGTCACCAGGGTTACATTCATTTTTCTCGTCATGAGCCATCAATTTGGTAGTTTTGGAAATAAACTTACCGTACATAGCGTGCTTTACGCGACGTTCTACTGCTACGGTGATGGACTTGTCCATCTTGTTACTTACCACTTTACCAATTCTTTCTTTTCGAAGATTTCTCTCTATCGTAGCCATTTGTTTTTCTGTTAGCTAGTTATTTGGCAGCCAATGCAGTCTTTAATCTTGCGATAAAGCGCTTGGTCTCGCGGATTCTATTAGGATTCTCTATTGGAGAAATTGAGTGAGCAAACCGAAGTTTGGTCAGGTTCTCTTTCTCTGCGACTACTCGCTCTGCAATTTCACTTGCGGAAAGTGAATTGATTTCGGTATTTTTCATAGTGCTTTATTATTCAGCGTAATCTCTACGAACAACAAATCGGGTACTTACCGGTAGCTTCTGCTGGGCAAGTCTCAACGCTTCCTGAGCGGTTTCCAAGCTTACGCCTGTTGCCTCGAAAAGAATCGTTCCTGGTTTGATAACTGCAACCCAATACTCTGGAGCACCTTTACCTTTACCCATACGAACTTCTGCGGGCTTCTTAGTGATCGGTTTGTCAGGGAAAATTCTGATCCAAACTTGACCTTCTCTTTTCATCGCTCTCGTCATTGCGATACGAGCTGCCTCGATCTGACGGGAGGTGATCCATCCTGGCTCAAGGGATTTTATGCCAAAGTTGCCAAAAGAAAGCGAATGCCCTCTTTGTGCAAGACCTTTGACACGGCCCTTGTGCATTTTCCTATATTTAGTTCTTTTTGGCTGTAACATGAGTTCTCACTTAAGGGTGAAAATTAGTTATTTCTTTTTCTTCGTCTAGGACCATTATCTCTCTTAGGACCTGCATTACGTGGGCCTTTAGGCTCATTAGCAGCACCTTGGTTTGGAGAAAGATCTCTCTTTCCATAAACCTCACCTTTAAAGATCCAAACTTTGATTCCTATAATCCCATAGACTGTTTTAGCCTCTGAAAGTGCGTAATCAATATCTGCTCTTAAAGTATGAAGAGGAATTCTTCCTTCTTTGTACATTTCAGATCGAGCCATTTCAGCTCCACCTAGACGTCCTGAAAGTTTAACTTTAATTCCTTCTGCACCCACTCTCATGGTCGCCGCAATGGATTGCTTCATTGCTCTTCTGAAAGAAATTCTTGCTTGAAGTTGCTGAGCGATTGACTCACCTACTAATTTAGCATCCATTTCTGGTCGCTTAATTTCAAAGATATTTATCTGAATATCCTTGTTGGTGATTTTTTTCAATTCTTCCTTCAGCTTATCTACTTCGGCTCCACCTTTACCAATTACGACTCCTGGACGGGCAGTATGAATTGTCAAGGTAATTCTCTTAAGCGTTCGCTCAATGATTACCTTGGAAATTCCTCCCTTAGGGATTCTGGCAAGGACGTACTTACGGATTTGCTGATCTTCGTATAGTTTTTCAGCGAAGTCTTTCCCACCATACCAGTTGGAATCCCAGCCTTTGACTACACCAAGTCTAAATCCTATTGGGTTGATCTTTTGTCCCATAGTCTGTTCTTAATTTGCCTTTTCGTTTGTTTCTACTACATCAGCGGTAACGTCCTGGTCGATGAATGCATCTACTACCAAGGTTACATGATTTGATCTTTTGCGGATTCTATGTCCTCTACCTTGAGGGGCAGGTCTTAATCTCTTAAGAGATCTACCCTCATCTACCATTACAGTTTTGATGAAGAGGTCAGCTTCTTCCAACTTAGCATCCGGGTTTTTTGCTTGCCAGTTAGCTACTGCTGAAAGCAGCAATTTCTCTAGTCTAAGGGCACCGTGATTTGGAGTAAACTTCAAAATGCTAAGTGCTAATCCTACTCTCTTGCCTCTGACAAGGTCAGCCACAAGGCGCATTTTACGCGGAGAAGTAGGAACGTTATTTAATCTTGCTATTGCTTCCATGATTATCTCTTTCCTTTATCTTTTTTGGCGATGTGGCCTCTGAAATTTCTGGTAGGAGCAAATTCACCTAGCTTATGACCTACCATGTTGTCTGTTACAAATACTGGAATGAACTTATTCCCATTATGCACAGCGAAGGTATGTCCTACGAAATCTGGAGAAATCATTGATTTTCTTGACCAAGTCTTGATTACCGACTTCTTTCCTGATTCGTTCAATGCATCCACCTTTTTTACTAAATGGTGCTCGATATAAGGACCTTTTTTTAATGAACGTGCCATAATTATTTAGATCTTTTGCTAATGATGAACTTGTTTGAATACTTCTTTGGAGATCTGGTTTTCTTACCTTTAGACAATAGACCTTTTCTTGATCTTGGATGTCCTCCAGAAGAACGACCTTCACCACCACCCATAGGGTGATCGACTGGGTTCATAGCCACACCTCTTGTCCGAGGTCTAACTCCAAGCCATCTCTTACGACCTGCTTTTCCCAATACTACGTTCATATGATCGCCATTTGATACAGTACCAACTGTAGCCATACAAACTCCTAGAACCATTCTCATCTCGCCTGAAGGAAGTTTTACAGTCACGTATTTCCCTTCACGGGCCACGATCTGCGCATATCCACCAGCACTTCTTACCATAGCTGCACCCTTATTAGGCTTCAATTCCACACAGTGTACAATTGTACCCATTGGAATGTTCTCTAGATGCATAGCGTTGCCCACTTCTGGTGCAACTTTCTCACCGGAAATCACTGTTTGTCCTACTGACAAACCTTCCGGAGCGATAATGTAGGTTTTAGCACCGTCAGCGTAATAAAGTAGGGCTAGACGAGCCGTTCTATTTGGATCGTACTCTATGCTCTTTACAGTAGCTGGTACACCAAACTTGTTTCTTTTGAAGTCTACAATTCTGAGTCTTCTCTTATGACCTCCGCCGATATAGCGAGCAGTCATCTTACCTTCATTATTTCTACCTCCTGATTTCTTCAATGGAGCAAGAAGAGATTTCTCTGGCTTAGCCGAGGTAATCTCGGTGAAAGCTGGAGCCACTCTAAATCTCGTTCCAGGAGTAACAGGGTTTAACTTTTTAATTGCCATGATATTGATTCAATTAAACTTCTCCGTAAAAATCAATTACCTCTCCGTCAGCTACTTCTACAATTGCCTTTTTAAAGGAATTTGTAAAACCTGACACAACTTTAGCTTTGGTATATCTCGATTTATGCTTTGCAGCATATCTCATGGTTCTGATAGACACCACTTTTACACCAAACGTTTTCTCTACAGCATTTTTGATTTCAGGTTTCTTCGCAGTTTTTTCTACGATGAACCCATAAACGCCTCTTTCGTTCATGGCGGAAATCTTTTCTGTAATTAGGGGCTGCTTTAGAATATCCATTGTCTTATTTCGATAAAATGGTTTCCAATTTACTTACAGATCCTTCACAGATAACCAAATGGTCAGCATTCAAGAGTTGGTAAGTATTTACATCATTTACAGTCACAACTTTTGACTTAGGAAGATTTCTGCTAGACAGATAAACATTCTTGTTTTCCTCAGGAAGTACCAAGATTGTTTTCTTATCTGTAAGAGATAATCCATTAAGTAGTGCTAAAAAGCTCTTAGTCTTTGGAGAATCGAAAGATAAATCTTCCAATACCATCAGACTATTGTCCTTTACCTTATAAGATAAAGCAGATTTTCTAGCTAGTTGCTTTACTTTCTTATTCAATTTGAAGGAATAATCTCTTGGCTGTGGGCCAAATACTCTTCCTCCTCCTCGGAAAAGCGGCGACTTGATAGATCCAGCTCTAGCACCACCGGTACCTTTTTGCTTTTTAATCTTCTTAGTAGAACCCGCTATTTCGTTTCTTTCTTTTGACTTGTGCGTCCCCTGTCTTTGGTTGGCCAAGTACTGCTTAACATCAAGGTAGATTGCGTGATCGTTAGGATCAATTGCGAAAATCTCATCAGACAAGCTGATTTTTCTACCTGTGTCTTCTCCTTTATGATTAATTACTGCTAATTCCATGGCTTACTTCTCTAGAATAACGAAAGAATTTTTAGGACCCGGTACTGAACCAGAAACTAACAAGAGATTTTGCTCAGCATAAATTTTCAACACTCGAAGGTTGATCACTTTTACTCTGTCTCCGCCAGTTCTTCCAGCCATTCTCATTCCTTTGAATACTCTGGATGGCCATGAACATGCACCAATTGAACCTGGGTGTCTCGCTCTGTTATGCTGACCGTGGGTTTGTCCACCTACACCAGCAAATCCATGACGTTTAACCACACCTTGGAATCCTTTACCTTTTGAAGTTCCAATTGCATCGATGAAGTCACCTTCAACAAACACTTCTGAACTCTTCACAGTAGCTCCTAAATCAACCTGGCCTTCAAATTCGACCCGGAAATCTCTGAACTCAACAACTTTCTGCTTTGGCGTTGTGCCGGCCTTTTTGAAATGACCGACTAATGGTTTTGGCGTATTTTTCTCTTTACGCTCACCATAAGCCAACTGCACTGCGTTGTACCCGTCTGTTTCGACGTTTTTTACTTGCGTCACTACGCAAGGACCAGCCTCTATTAGCGTGCATGCGACATTACGTCCATCGGCACTGAAAATGCTAGTCATACCTACTTTTCTTCCTATAATACCAGACATCTATACTAAGATATTTTGATAATCCACAAACAATTATTTGCTTGGGCCCTTTTAAAGGACTGCAAAGTTACTGAAATAAAATTCTGCAACAAACCGGAACTCCTATATTTTCAAAGTATTAGAAAATAATTAGCTCGTTTTCCTTAAAATTTGATTCAAAACCTAATTGAAGTATTTTAAAAGGGCTTTCAATAAAAAGGCCTGCTTCGAAAAACAGGCCTTTTACTTTATTTTGAAAGTCCGATCAAACTTTGATCTCTACATCTACACCTGATGGAAGCTCGATTTTCATCAAGGCATCTACAGTTTTAGAAGAGTTTGAATAGATATCAACTAGCCTTTTGTAAGTACAAAGTTGATACTGATCTCTAGCTTTCTTATTTACGTGTGGAGATTTCAATACTGTGAACTTCTCCTTCTTAGTAGGCAATGGAATTGGGCCTACTACGACTGCGCCAGTGGCTTTCACTGCCTTCACGATCTTCTCTGATGACTTATCCACCAGGCTATGATCGTATGATTTTAGTTTTATTCTAATTTTCTGATTCATCGCAATTTTTGATTAGTCTTTCTGACCTTTAACTTTAGCAATTACAGTTTCTGCAATGTTATTTGGAACTGGCTCGTAGTGAGAGAACGTCAATGATGCCGTTGCTCTACCTGAAGTAATTGTTCTCAAATCGGTAATGTAACCGAATAACTCTGACAAAGGAACTGCAGCTCTTACTACTGAGGATGTACCTTTTGTATCCATACCTTTCATAAGCCCTCTTCTTCTGTTCAAATCACCGGTAATTGGACCAGTGTATTCGTCAGGAGTCACTACATCAACAGACATAATTGGCTCAAGCAGTTGAGGCTTACATTTCTTAGCTGCATCTTTAAAACCAATTCTTGCCGCAAGTTCAAAAGAAAGCGCATCAGAATCGACGTCGTGGAAAGAGCCATGGAACAATCTCACCTTCATAGATTCAATTGGGTATCCTGCAAGAGGTCCGTTTTTCATACTCTCGGCAAATCCCTTTTGAATAGAAGGAATGAATTCTTTTGGAATTACACCACCTACGATACCATTGACGAAGTCAAGACCTGGCTTGATTTCTCCAGTCTCAGGATCAGGATCTTTAGGACCAAGTTCGAATACGATATCAGCAAATTTACCTTTACCACCTGTCTGCTTCTTGTAAACCTCTTTGTGCTCTACTGAGCCAAATAAAGCCTCTTTGTAAGCAACCTGAGGAGCACCTTGGTTGATCTCAACTTTAAACTCTCGCTTCAATCGGTCAATGATGATATCAAGGTGAAGTTCTCCCATACCTCTCAAGATAGTCTGACCAGTCTCGTGATCAGTATTTACTTGAAGTGTAGGATCTTCTTCTACTAGCTTGGCGATAGCCATACCTAGTTTATCTACATCTGCTTGAGTCTTAGGCTCAATAGCATAACCGATAACAGGCTCTGGGAAAACCATTGATTCCAATACTACTTTACGCTTTTCGTCACAAAGTGTATCACCTGTCTTAATGTCTTTGAAACCAACAACGGCTCCAATATCACCTGCTACTAGTCTCTCGATCTGATTTTGCTTATTCGCATGCATTTGGAATACACGAGAGATACGCTCTTTATTTCCTGATCGGCTATTGAATACATAAGAACCAGATTCCAGAATTCCAGAATATGCTCTTACGAAGCAAAGACGACCAACGAAAGGATCGGTAGCAATTTTAAATGCCAAACCAGTAAATGGCTCTTTTTCGTCAGGAGAGATTCTAACTTCCAACTCTTCGTCCTCACGGTCATGAGCGATGATATCATCCTTGTCCAGTGGTGAAGGAAGAAGTTCCATCACTAGGTCAAGCATAGTTTGTACACCTTTATTTTTGAAAGAAGAACCGCAAACCATAGGGACAATTTTCATGTCGATAGTTGCTTTTCTCAATGCGCTTAGAATTTCTTCTTCAGTAATTGAGTTTGGATCTTCGAAAAATTTCTCCATCAAAGACTCGTCGTAGTCAGCAACTGCTTCTAGCAAATGCTCTCTCCACTCTTCTACTTCCTCAATCATGTCTTCTGGAATCGGGACTTCGTTGAAAGTCATTCCAAAGTCATCTTCGTTCCAAACAATAGCCCGGTTGTTGATCAAATCAACTACTCCACGGAATTTATCTTCTGCCCCTATCGGGATTTGCAAAGGAACAGCATAGCTTCCAAGCATTTCCTTTACTTGCTTACACACCTCAAGGAAGTTAGCTCCTGCACGGTCCATTTTGTTAACGAATCCGATCCGAGCTACTTTATAATTATCAGCTAATCGCCAGTTGGTCTCAGACTGTGGTTCAACACCATCCACAGCACTGAACAGGAAAACCAGACCATCCAATACTCGAAGAGAGCGGTTCACCTCTACAGTGAAATCCACGTGACCTGGAGTATCGATGATGTTTATTTGATATTTTTGATCTCTGTAGTTCCAAAAAACTGTTGTTGCTGCAGAAGTGATCGTGATTCCACGCTCTTGCTCCTGTGCCATCCAGTCCATTGTAGCCGCTCCATCGTGAACCTCACCAATTTTGTGAGATACACCGGAGTAAAAAAGGATACGCTCAGTGGTAGTGGTTTTACCAGCATCAATGTGCGCAGCAATGCCTATGTTTCTTGTATATTTTAAGTCTCTTGCCATCCTAATTAAAATCTAAAGTGTGAGAATGCTTTGTTAGCCTCAGCCATTCTGTGTGTATCATCTTTTTTCTTCACTGCAGCACCTTCGCCTTTTGCACCGGCAATGATTTCTCCAGCAAGACGATCCATCATAGTCTTCTCACCTCTTTTTCGAGCATAGTTGATCATCCACTTGATTCCAAGGGCCATCTTTCTTTCAGGTCGGACTTCCATTGGAACTTGGAATGTAGCACCACCAACTCTACGACTCTTCACCTCTACGGATGGAGCAATATTGTTAAGCGCTTTTTTCCAAACTTCAAGACCATTCTCACCTACTTTGGATTCTACCTTCTCTACTGCATCGTAGAAAATGTTGTAAGCAATACTCTTCTTCCCATCTACCATTAGACAGTTCACAAACTTGGTTACCAAGGTATCATTGAACTTTGGATCAGGAAGAATATATCTCTTCTTTGGTTTCGCTTTTCTCATTTCTTTTGAATGTTTTGATTATTTCTTTTTTGCCGGAGCAGCTGGAGCACCCTTACCTGCTTTCGGTCTTTTAGCACCATACTTAGAGCGACCTTGCTTACGGTCTTTTACTCCTGCAGTATCAAGTGCACCTCGGATGATGTGATATCTCACACCTGGTAGATCCTTCACACGACCACCTCTGATCAATACGATCGAGTGCTCTTGTAGATTGTGACCTTCTCCAGGAATATAAGCATTCACTTCTTTTCCGTTTGTCAATCTCACCCTAGCCACTTTACGCATCGCGGAGTTAGGCTTCTTAGGGGTTGTAGTATATACTCTGGTACAAACTCCTCTTCGCTGTGGACATGAATCCAGAGCTCTTGATTTAGATTTGGTTTCCAGTGTAGTTCTACCTTTTCTTACTAATTGTTGAATAGTAGGCATTAACTGATAAAATTTAGTTTTCCTGTAAACTGTTAAATTTTGGACTGCAAAGGTAATGAACTTAATAAAAGGAACAAACTTAGGAAGTTATATTTTTATCAAGCCTCTCCTGGAGTCCCAAAACTTATTGGGAATTGAGGGGCTCCACCGGATTGGTTAATCTTCCTGAACGCGGCCTCATACTTTTCTATGTTATCCTTTAATGCTGCCAAAAGTCGCTTTGCATGCTCAGGAGTTACAATTACTCGTGATTTCACTTTAGCTTTGGGAACACCCGGCATAAGTCGGATAAAATCTATAACAAACTCAGAATTGGAATGAGCGATCATAGCCAAATTAGAATAAACACCTTCAGCAACTTCTTCAGATAGCTCAATATTGATTTGTTGATTTGCTCTGTTTTTTTCTTTCTCGTCTTCCATAGTATTTGATTAAAAAAGGCCTGTACGAATACAGGCCTTTCCATTCATATTTAAACCCTATTAAAGGATAGCTTCACTGGTTCTCTTAGAGTTACTTCTCTCGATACTATCAGATAGCTTATCGTATTCCTCCTGAGATCCTACAATAATGGACTGAAGTCTTCTTTGACCAGTACCAGCAGGGATCAAGTGACCTACAATTACGTTTTCTTTCAAGCCTTTAAGCTCATCTCGCTTACCTCTGATGGCTGCCTCAGAAAGCACCTTGGTGGTTTCCTGGAAAGAAGCTGCTGAGATAAAGCTTTCAGTACCCAAAGAAGCTGCAGTGATACCTTGCAAGGTTGGCTTAGAAACTGCTGTCTCTGCATCTCTTACTGTCACCAGTTTAAGATCCTTACGCTTCAAGCTCGAATTCTCATCTCTTAGTCTTCTTGCAGAAATGATCATTCCTGGCTTCAATGTAGAAGATTCACCAGCGTCCATTACTACTTTCTTATCCAAGATATTGTCATTTTCCTCACGGAAAGCCCACTTATCAACTACTTGATTTTGAAGGAATCCGGTATCACCAGCATCAAGAATTTCAACTTTCTGCATCATTTGGGATACAATTACCTCAATATGCTTATCGTTAATTTTCACACCCTGAAGGCGGTAAACTTCCTGAATCTCATTCACCAAATACTCCTGTACAGCAGTTGGTCCTTTGATCGATAGAATATCATTTGGAGTGATTGCACCATCTGACAATGGCTCACCAGCTCTGATAAAGTCATTCTCCTGAACCAAAATATGCTTCGAAAGAGATACCATGTATTTCTTTATAACACCATCTTTAGATTCAATGATAATTTCTCTATTACCTCTTTTGATTCCTCCGTAAGTTACTACACCATCGATTTCAGATACCACAGCCGGATTGGATGGATTTCTTGCTTCGAAAAGCTCTGTTACTCTAGGAAGACCTCCAGTAATATCTCTGGTCTTACCGACTGATCTTGGGATTTTCACCAAAATCTGTCCAGCTTTTACTTTTTCACCAGCTTCAACAGCTAAGTGAGCTCCAACTGGAATGTTATATCCTTTTGATTCATCACCATAATTGACAAGAATCGCAGGGTTTTTGGTTCTATCTTTTGTATCAATGATTACCTTCTCACGGAATCCAGTCTGATCATCAGCAACTTCTTTGAAAGTTACTCCTTCCACGATTGCATCAAATTCGATTTTACCATCGAATTCAGATAGGATTACCGCGTTATAAGGATCCCACTTACAAAGTGACTCACCTTTAGCGATTTTTTGACCATCCTTAACATTAAGGATAGCTCCATAAGGAACGTGATTTGAAACTAAAGTTTTTCCAGTTTTGGAATCATTAATTTTGATTTCACCAGATCTACCCATAACAACAGAAAGGGGTTCACCTTCTTTGTTGGTTGTTTCTAACCATCTCAATTCTTCGTCAAACTCAACCACACCTTCAAACTTTGCAAGAACAGAAGCTTCAACAGCCATGTTCGAAGCAGTACCACCTACGTGGAATGTTCTAAGTGTAAGCTGAGTACCTGGCTCACCAATAGATTGAGCTGCAATAACACCTACAGACTCTCCTTCTTGAACCATGTTACCAGTAGAAAGATTTCGACCATAACACTTAGCACATACTCCTCTACGAGTTTCGCAAGTCAATACTGATCTGATCTCTACTTCTTCGATTGTTGACTCATCTACGATACGAGCTACTTCATCATCGATTTCAGAACCAGCTTCAACGATCAATTGATCAGTAACTGGATCATACAAATCATGTACAGAAACTCTTCCCAAGATTCGCTCAGAAAGTGGCTCAACAATCTCGTCGTTGTCTCTTAATGGCTGAACGATCAATCCTCTCAATGTTCCACAATCATCTTCAGTGATAATCATATCTTGTGCAACATCCACCAATCTTCTGGTTAAGTATCCAGCATCGGCAGTTTTCAATGCAGTATCAGCAAGACCTTTACGTGCACCGTGTGTTGAGATGAAATATTCCAATACATCCAGTCCTTCTTTGAAATTAGAAAGAATTGGGTTTTCGATGATTTCACCAACAGAACCTTGAAGGTTTTTCTGTGGCTTAGCCATCAATCCTCTCATACCTCCCAGCTGACGAATCTGTTCTCTAGAACCTCTAGCTCCAGAGTGCATCATCATGTAGATCGCATTGAAACCTTGCTTATCCTCTTCCATCTGCTTCATAAGATTGTTAGTCAAATGAGAGTTGGTTCGAGTCCAGATATCAATTACCTGGTTATATCTTTCATTGTCTGTAATCAGACCCATCAAGTAGTTATTCCAAACCTGATCAACCTCTTCTTTTGCTTTCGCAATCATTGGTTCTTTCTCAGCTGGAATAATTACGTCGTTCAATCCCATTGACAAGCCACCCTTATATGCCATTTGGAATCCAAGGTTCTTGATGTCATCAAGGAATTGAGCCGTACGGGCCATTCCGCAAACTTTAACTACTGTTGCAATAATTTGCTGAAGTTTTTTCTTAGTCAATAGCTCATTTACATAACCTACCTCATCCGGTACAAACTGATTGAAAATCAATCGGCCTGCTACCGTATCAATGATTTGACTAGTAATAGTACCCTCAGCATCTCTGACGTTTACTTTACACTTGATATTTGCATGCTTGGAGATTTTCTCCTCATTCATTGCAATTATCACTTCTTCAGTGCTGTAGAATGTCATTCCTTCACCAGCCACAGGCTCCTCAGGAGTAGATTTCTTTCCTTTGGTCACATAATAAAGTCCCAAAACCATGTCCTGAGATGGTACCGTGATCGGAGCACCATTGGCAGGGTTAAGGATATTATGCGAGGAAAGCATTAAAGTAGAAGCTTCCAATATTGCTTCATGTCCAAGCGGTACGTGAACTGCCATTTGATCACCGTCAAAATCGGCGTTAAATGCAGTACACACCAATGGATGAAGCTGGATTGCTTTTCCTTCGATCAATTTTGGTTGGAAAGCTTGGATACCCAATCTGTGAAGAGTTGGAGCACGGTTTAGAAGAACTGGATGTCCTTTCAACACATTTTCCAAAATATCCCAAACTACCGGATCCTTACGATCAACAATTTTCTTGGCTGATTTTACGGTCTTAACAATTCCTCTTTCAATCAGTTTCCGGATGATAAAAGGCTTGAAAAGCTCAGCTGCCATATTTTTAGGAAGACCACACTCGTGAAGCTTCAATTCAGGACCTACTACGATCACCGAACGTCCGGAATAATCCACACGCTTTCCGAGCAAGTTTTGACGGAATCGACCTTGCTTACCTTTCAACATATCAGAAAGAGACTTCAAGGCACGGTTTCCATCGGATCTTACCGCATTTACTTTTCTAGAGTTATCAAAAAGTGAATCTACAGCTTCCTGAAGCATTCGCTTTTCGTTTCTCAAAATCACCTCTGGCGCTTTGATATCAATCAATCGCTTCAAACGGTTATTTCTAATGATTACTCTTCTATAAAGGTCATTTAAATCAGACGTCGCAAAACGACCTCCATCCAAAGGAACTAATGGACGCAATTCTGGTGGAATCACTGGAACCATACGAACAACCATCCACTCAGGGCGGTTTTCAATTCTGGTTCTTGCATCACGGAAAGCTTCTACTACTTTAAGTCGCTTTAAAGCTTCCGCCTTACGCTGCTGAGAAGTATCTGTGGCCGCTTGGTGTCTTAATGAATAAGACAAATCATCCAGGTCAATTCTAGCTAAAAGCATCTCTAGAGCCTCAGCCCCCATTTTAGCAATAAATTTATTTGGATCCTCATCATCGAGCATATGGTTTTCCTTAGGGAGCTTGTCCATAATGTCCAAATACTCGTCTTCAGTCAAGAAGTCTAGATATTGCACTCCCTCTTCTGCTTTGATACCCGCCTGAACTACTGCGTAACGCTCGTAGTAAACAATCTGATCAAGCTTCTTAGTAGGCAATCCTAATAGGTAGCCAATTTTATTTGGAAGTGATTTGAAATACCAGATGTGAGCAACTGGAACAACCAATTCGATATGGCCCATTCGCTCTCTTCTTACTTTCTTTTCAGTAACCTCTACACCACAACGGTCGCAGATAATACCTTTATACCTGATGCGCTTGTACTTTCCGCAATGACATTCCCAGTCTTTGACTGGACCAAAGATTCGCTCACAGAACAAACCACCCATTTCAGGTTTGTAGGTTCTGTAGTTGATTGTCTCTGGCTGGGTCACCTCACCATTTGAGCTATCCAGAATTGATTCTGGAGAAGCTAGGCTGACAGTGACTCTTGAAAAATCATTGTTAAGTTTTTTATTTTTTCTGAACGCCATAGTTTTTTGAAGATATGTAAAGGGCTCTTGCGAGCCCTAATTCGCTTAATTAATCTAGAGTAATTTCAAGAGCCAAACCTCTCAACTCATGAACCAATACATTGAATGATTCAGGAATATTAGGCTTAGGAAGGTTTTCACCCTTCACAATAGCTTCATAAGCTTTTGCTCTACCGATTACGTCATCAGACTTCACAGTCAAGATCTCTTGCAGTACGTGAGAAGCACCGAATGCTTCCAACGCCCAAACTTCCATTTCACCGAATCGCTGTCCACCAAATTGAGCTTTACCACCCAACGGTTGCTGCGTAATCAATGAATATGGCCCGATAGATCTTGCGTGCATCTTATCATCAACTAGGTGACCAAGTTTCAACATGTAGGCTACCCCAACTGTAATTGGCTGATCGAATTTCACTCCAGAAAGACCATCATAAAGATAGGTTCTTCCGTAAGCTGGCAATCCTGCCAATTCCAATTCTGCTGACACTTCTTCTAAGGTAGCTCCATCGAAAATAGGTGTAGCATACTTCTTACCTAGCTTCTGACCCGCCCAAGCGAGTACTGTTTCGAAGATCTGTCCGATGTTCATTCGAGAAGGTACACCAAGCGGATTCAATACGATATCCATAGGAGTTCCATCCTCTAAGAATGGCATATCTTCGTCTCTTACGATACGGGCTACAATTCCCTTATTACCGTGACGACCAGCCATTTTATCACCTACTTTAAGTTTACGCTTCTTAGCGATATAAACTTTAGCAAGTTGTACAATTCCGGCAGGAAGCTCATCTCCAACTTCAAGCGTAAATCGCTCTCTTTTAAAGTTACCGCTGATCTCATTTCTGGAATTGACAAAATTCTTTACAAGTTGAGAAACCAAAGTATTGGTGTAATCATCTTTAGTCCAGTCATCAAGAATGATATCTGCAATGAGGTTAGCCTCTTCAGGAACGTTGTAGTTACTCTCATCTCTATAAGGATTTTTAGCAGGGAACAAGTTATTTTCAATGTTTTTAGCATTGAACTTTGTTCCTTTAGAGATGATCTCATCTCCAAATTTGTGCTTCACTCCCTGAGAAGTTTTACCATCCAGAATAGCTACAAGCTTATTTATCATTTTAGCCCTAATAGACAAAAGATCTCTAGAGTACTTTGCTTTCAGTTTTTCAACTTCAGCTTTAGCTTTAACCCGAACATCTTTATCCTTTTTAGGTCTTGAGAATAGTTTGGTCTCTATCACTACACCATTCAAGGATGGAGAAGCTTTCAAAGAAGCATCTTTCACATCACCAGCCTTATCTCCAAAGATTGCTCTTAGTAGTTTTTCTTCCGGTGTAGGATCAGTTTCACCTTTAGGAGTGATTTTACCAATTATGATATCACCTTCCTTCACCTCGGCTCCGATGCTGATTACACCATTTTCATCAAGGTTTTTGACAGCCTCCTCAGAAACGTTAGGGATTTCAGAAGTTAATTCCTCCTCACCTCTTTTTGTATCTCTTACCTCAAGCTGAAATTCTTCTACGTGGATAGAAGTGAAGACATCTTCACGCACAACTCGCTCGGAGATCACAATCGCATCCTCAAAGTTGTAACCCTGCCAAGGCATGTATGCTACTTTTAGGTTTTTACCTAAAGCAAGTTCACCTTCATTGGTAGAATAACCTTCAACCAAAACTTGACCCTTCTTGATCTTATCGCCCTTTAATACTAAAGGAGTTAAGTTGATGGTTGTATCTTGGTTTGTTCTTCTAAACTTAATCAAATCATAAGATTTGTATTCGTCAGTGAAATTCACCAATAACTCATCTTCAGTAAGATCATATTTGATGACGATTTTACGAGCATCTACATAATCTACGACACCATCAGCTTCCGCAATTATCAAAGATCTTGAGTCAACCGCAGCTTTAGCTTCCAGACCAGTTCCTACAATAGGAGCCTCGGCTTTAAGAAGTGGAACTGCCTGACGCTGCATGTTTGATCCCATCAAAGCTCTGTTCGCATCATCATGCTCCAAGAATGGAATAAGTGAAGCTGCTACAGATACAATTTGGTTAGGAGCTACGTCCATATAAGTAATCTCAGAAGGTTCCAATACAGGGAAATCACCTTCAAATCTTGCTTTTACTTTCTCATTTATGAACTTTCCAGACTCATTCAGAGGAGCGTTTGCCTGAGCAATGTTATGATCATCTTCCTCTTCTGCAGTTAGGAAAACTATATCCTCAGCCTTCATTCCAGCTTTTCCATCTTTCACTTTTCGATAAGGAGTCTCAAGGAATCCCATGGAATTCACTTTTGCGTGAACACAAAGCGAAGAGATCAATCCAATATTTGGTCCTTCAGGAGTTTCAATAGTACAAAGACGTCCGTAGTGCGTATAGTGAACATCTCGTACCTCAAATCCTGCTCTTTCTCTTGAAAGTCCACCTGGACCCAAAGCTGAAAGTCTTCTCTTATGGGTTAATTCAGCCAATGGGTTGGTCTGATCCATAAATTGAGAAAGCTGATTTGTTCCGAAGAATGAGTTGATCACTGAAGAAAGTGTTCTTGCATTAATCAAATCTACAGGCTTGAAATCTTCGTTATCTCTAACGTTCATTCGCTCACGAATCGTCCTTGCCATTCTAGCCAAACCAACTCCGAACTGACTGTAAAGTTGCTCACCAACTGTCCGCACTCTTCTATTGCTAAGGTGATCAATATCATCGACTACCGCTTTAGAATTGATCAAACCGATCAAGTACTTTACGATGTAAATAATATCTTCTTTGGTCAATACAATTTTTTCTGGATCAATATCAAGACCAAGCTTTTTATTGATTCTATATCGACCAACTTCACCAAGATCATATCTCTTATCCGAGAAAAATAAACTGTGAATCACCTCTCGAGCTGTAGATTCATCAGGAGCCTCAGTATTTCTTAACTGACGGTAAATTACTTCTACAGCTTCTTTTTCGGAGTTGGAGTTATCTTTTTGTAGTGTATTATAAACGATTGAGAATTCAGCTACATTGACATCTTCTCTATTAAGAATAATGCTTTTAGCACCTGAGTCCAAAATCATTTCAATATCTTCTTCAGTAAGGACAGTATCCCGCTCAAGTAAGACTTCATTTCTATCGATTGAAACTACCTCCCCAGTATCCTCATCAACAAAATCCTCTACCCATGTTCTAAGAACACGTGCAGCAAGCTTTCTACCAGCTACTTTTTTCAAAGCTGCTTTTGTAGTAGCTACTTCCTCAGATAAACCGAATAGATCAAGGATATCCTTGTCAGTTCCATATCCAATTGACCTTAGTAAGGTAGTTACAGGGAATTTTTTCTTACGATCAATATATGCGTACATGACATTATTAATGTCTGTAGCAAATTCAATCCAAGATCCTTTGAAAGGAATAATTCTTGCAGAATATAATTTCGTACCATTGGTATGCTTACTCTGTGCAAAGAACACACCCGGAGAACGGTGAAGTTGAGATACAATAACTCTTTCTGCGCCATTGATTACAAATGAACCTTTTTCCGTCATATACGGAAGATTACCCAAGAATACTTCTTGTTCTATTGTCTCGAAATCCTCATTATCCTCATCATGACAAAGCAATCTGAGTTTTGCTTTCAATGGAACGGAGTAGGTCAAGCCACGGTCTATGCATTCGCCAACACTATATTTTGGAGGGTCTACTGCATAATCAATAAATTCTAGAGTAAAATTCTCTCTGGAATCACTTATTGGGAAGTTTTCTGCGAATACTTTAAATAAGCCGTCTGCCCGGCGTTTTTCGGCAGGAGTATCCAACTGAAAAAAGTCTTTGAACGACTGCAGCTGAATATCTAGAAAATCCGGATAGTCTTTGACCACCTTAATGGAGGAGAAACTTTTCCTTTCGGTTTGATTCTTGATAGCCAAGGTAGTATATGTTTATGGTGAAATTAATTAGCGAAATAAGTCAATTTTCGCTTGGAATAATGCAATTTAGTACCTGTGCATAAACAGGAAAAGACCTGACTAAAATAGTCAGGTCTTAGGTGCTGAGCCTCGACCTAGAAGTCTCGGCTTAGCAAATTATTTAATCTCTACTTCAGCACCAGCTTCTTCCAAAGACTTCTTCAAGCCTTCAGCTTCGTCTTTTGCTACGCCTTCTTTAAGTGCCTTTGGAGCTGAATCTACTAGATCCTTTGCTTCCTTAAGACCAAGACCAGTTAATTCCTTAACAAGTTTAACAACTGCCAGCTTAGATGCACCAGCTGCTTTCAAGATTACATCAAAAGATGTCTTCTCTTCTTCAGCTGCAGCTTCTCCAGCACCAGCTCCGCCACCTGCAACTACTACTGCACCAGCAGCAGCAGGCTCGATGCCATACTGATCCTTAAGAATATCTGTCAATTCTTTAACTTCTTTTACAGTCAAGTTTACCAACTGATCTGCAAGTTGTGTAAGATCTGCCATTGTATTTGAAATTTAATTTTTTGTTTGAATGATTTTTTAAGTATTATTTTTCTTCTCTTTCTGCAAGCGTTTTAAGCACTCCGGTCAAATTGTTTTGACCACTTTGCAATGCAGAAAGAAGGTTCATTGCTGGAGATTGTAGCAATCCAATTAGATCGCCAAGCAATTCCTGCTTTGACTTTAGCTTAGACAGCATTTCAAGGTTAGCGTCACCAATGAAAACATCAGTATCAATAGCAGCACCCTTAAAAACTGGTCTAGTCTCTTTTTTGCCTATTTTTTTTCTGTAATCCAACAACAAATTTGCTGGTAAATTACTTGTCTCTTTTGAGAATAAAATTCCAGAGAATCCTTTCAATGCCTCTGATGATAACTTTGAATAGTCAGCATCCAAGTTTTCCAAAGCTTTTGCGATAAGAGTATTTTTGTACACTTTGTACTCAATACCTTTTTCGAAACATGCTCTACGGAATGAATTGGTCTGTGCAACAGAAAAACCTGAAGCATCAGTAATGTAGAAGAAAGGGGTTTCTTTGAACTTCTCAGTAAGACCGTCGATTATTACTTTCTTTTCGTCTCTAGTCATGATTAAATACCTTGAATGCTACCCTTGTCTACTGCAATTCCAGGAGACATTGTACTGGATAAATATATACTCTTGAAATACGTTCCTTTAGATGAAGAAGGCTTCAGCTTAGAAATAGTAAGGATCAATTCTTTCACGTTTTCCTGAATTTGCTCAGGTGAGAAAGAAACTTTACCAATACCGGCATGGATAATTCCAAATTTATCAACTTTGAAGTCGATCTTACCAGCTTTTACTTCTTTTACAGCTTTAGCTACATCTAGAGTAACTGTTCCTGATTTAGGGTTAGGCATAAGACCGCGTGGTCCCAATACTCTACCCAATCTACCTACCTTCGCCATAACGTTGGGCATAGTGATAATGACATCAATGTCAGTCCATCCGCCTTCGATTTTCGCGATGTAGTCGTCCAAGCCTGCGTAATCTGCACCTGCTTCGGTTGCTTCAGCTACTTTATCAGGAGTACAAAGCACCAATACTTTGATGTCTTTGCCTGTACCATGAGGAAGGGCTACTACACCTCTTACCATTTGATCAGCCTTACGTGGATCTACGCCCAAACGAACGTTGACATCTACCGAAGCGTCAAATTTTGCCAATGATATTTCCTTCAAAATAGAAGAAGCTGCCTCAAGGGAGTACACTTGGCTTGGGTCGTACTTAGAAAGAGCTTCTTTTTGCTTTTTTGTTAACTTAGCCATTGTTTTTTGTTTATACTTCCCAAGGGGCTTTACCAGATACTGTGATACCCATGCTTCGTGCTGTCCCTGCTACCATTTTCATGGCAGACTCGACTTTGAAAGCATTAAGGTCAGGCATTTTTACCTCTGCTATCTCTCTTACCTGATCCCAGGATACAGAGCCTACTTTCTTACGGTTTGGCTCAGCAGATCCGCCTTTGATCTTTGCAGCCTCAAGCAGCAAATTAGCTGCGGGAGGTGTTTTTACTACAAAGTCAAAAGACTTATCAGAGTAGATGGTAATCAATACCGGAAGCACTTGACCCATTTTATCCTGGGTACGTGCATTGTATTGCTTACAAAACTCCATGATGTTCAGACCCTTGGAACCAAGAGCCGGACCAACTGGAGGCGACGGGTTTGCCTGGCCACCTTTCACCTGTAGTTTTAAATAACCAGTGATTTCCTTAGCCATTGCTTAGTCTTGTTTTTCTACTTGTATAAAGTTTAATTCTACAGGAGTATTTCTTCCGAAGATTTTGACCATAACATTCAATTTCTTCTTCTCTTCAAATATCTCCTCTATTGTCCCGGTAAACCCACTGAATGGACCGTCCATTACTTTAACGGTTTCTCCAACTATAAATGGTGTATCCAGTTTCTCAGCAAACTCATCAATTTCTTCAACCTTACCTAAAATACGATTGATTTCTGACTGACGTAATGGCTCAGGGGTTTTGGAAGCTCCCCCGGAGTTTGAACCTAAGAAACCGATTACTCCCGGAATACTTGTTATTACGTGATTGGCTTCACCATTCGAAAGATCTGCATGGACTAATACGTAACCAGGAAAGAAGTTTCTCTCCCTAACACGCTTTTTACCATTCCGCATCTCATATACCTTCTCAGAAGGAATTAACACGTCAGGAATAAATTCCTCAATCTTCTCTCTGTAGATTTCATTCTCCAGATAGGTTTTAGTCTTTTTTTCCTGTCCCGCTACTACTCTGAGTACGTACCACTTATGTTCAGCCATTCTGTAATGTCAATTCAATTAGAATAAATCATAAAACCATTTCATGATATTCTCAAATCCCAAGTCAATAACACCTATAAAAAGTGCAAAAATTAGGGAAGCTACCAATACCAATACTGCGCTATTTTGAAGAAATGAATATTTAGGCCATGTGACCTTATTTTTCATTTCATCATAAGACTCCAGAACAAAGTTTTTCAGATTCATAGTGTACTTACTTATTGGCACGGGCAGAGAGATTCGAACTCCCATCAACGGTTTTGGAGACCGCTATTCTGCCGTTGAACTATGCCCGTGTGAATGAAAGCTCCGCTAATGGGAACGCAAAATTAGGGAAAGATCTCTTAAGAAACAAATGCGACCCCAAAATAATTAGGGTCGCATTGTTTATCTTATAATCAATTTTGATTAATCAAGAATCTCAGTAACCTGACCAGCACCTACTGTTCTACCACCTTCACGGATCGCAAAACGAAGTCCTTTCTCAAGCGCTACTGCTGAAAGAAGATTTACTTCAATCGTTACGTTGTCACCTGGCATTACCATTTCAACGTTTTCTGGAAGAGTGATCTCACCAGTTACGTCAGTTGTTCTTAGGTAAAACTGAGGTCTGTATCTGTTGAAGAATGGAGTGTGACGTCCACCTTCTTCTTTTGAAAGAACGTAAACTTCAGCTTTGAAGTGTGAGTGAGGCTTCACAGACCCTGGCTTACAGATAATCATACCACGCTTAATTTGTGATTTTTCAATACCTCTAAGCAATAGACCTACGTTATCACCCGCTTCACCTCTGTCAAGAATCTTACGGAACATTTCAACACCAGTTACTGTAGACTTCAAGCCTTCAGCTCCCATACCGATGATGTCTACCGCCTCACCAGAGTTGATTACACCTCTTTCAATTCTACCGGTTGCTACAGTACCACGACCTGTGATCGAGAATACGTCTTCAACTGGCATCAAGAAATCTTTGTCGATTGCTCTTTCTGGAAGTGGAATGAAGCTATCTACAGCGTCCATAAGTTCCATTACAGTGTTAACCCACTTTTCTTCACCATTCAATGCACCAAGTGCAGAACCAGCGATTACAGGGATGTTATCACCATCAAATTCATAGAATGAAAGAAGTTCTCTGATCTCCATCTCCACAAGCTCAAGAAGCTCAGGATCATCAACCATATCAACTTTATTCATGAATACCACTAGTTGAGGTACACCAACCTGGCGAGCCAGAAGGATGTGCTCTCTAGTTTGAGGCATTGGTCCGTCAGTTGCGGCTACCACTAGGATAGCGCCATCCATTTGAGCGGCACCAGTTACCATGTTTTTTACGTAATCAGCGTGTCCAGGGCAATCTACGTGAGCGTAGTGTCTCTTTTCAGTTTGATATTCCACGTGAGAGGTGTTAATGGTGATACCTCTTTCTTTTTCTTCCGGAGCGTTGTCGATAGAAGAGAAATCTCTTAATTCAGACAGACCCTTTGAAGCCAATACCGTAGTAATGGCAGCAGTCAAAGTAGTTTTGCCATGGTCTACGTGTCCAATCGTACCGATGTTAACGTGCGGCTTGGAACGGTCGAATTGTGCTTTTGCCATGCGTGAAAATCCTCAGTTTAAGTTTAAAGATATATTTAGTTAATTATTAAAGCCGATTTGAGCCAACGACGGGAATTGAACCCGTGACCCCTTCCTTACCAAGGAAGTACTCTACCCCTGAGCTACGTCGGCTTAGACCCTCATGCTTTCCTCATTACTAAGAAAAACACAGAGCGGGAGACGAGGCTCGAACCCGCGACCTGCAGCTTGGAAGGCTGCCGCTCTACCAACTGAGCTACTCCCGCTTGTATCCGGCTAAGCCGAATTTTTTTTGCAATGCAAAATTAGAAAAAAATTTCGCATTAAAGCAATGGTGTGGGGGAAACAGGATTCGAACCTGTGAAGACATAAGTCAACGGATTTACAGTCCGTCCCAGTTGGCCGCTTTGGTATTCCCCCTTTTTTAATGTCAAATTCCCTGCGATTAAACAGGCGTACCTTTCGTAACGGATGGCAAAATTATAGGCTTTTCCCAAAGATTCAAAACATGGTTTTCAAATTTGATGATATTTTACATTAATAATTTACAAGCTATTAGAAATCAACGGCTTAATTTTCAGATTTTATGGCTTCTAAAAAATACTGGTAATACATTTTTAATTCTGAGTCAGTTTCTAAGGCTGCTAGCCTAGACAATTCCTTTACAACAGCCTCTTCATCTGTGAAAGCAAGTAGTGCCTGAAAGGCTCCCAATCGAATAAATGATTTGGAATTTCTTTCCATTATTTCAAAAAGCTTTACAATAGCTTCTGATTTCCCTTCTTCTGGAAAACGGCTAAAATACTCCCCATAATAGCCAAGAAAAAAATATAGTCCTTCTCCTGACAAGCTACTTAGTTGGAATTGAAACCATTCCCCTTTTCCTTTTACAGGATTTATGATGTAAAAATCCGCCATTGGAATTACAATCCTGAAATTTGTTTCTGAAGCAAACCGCTCTAAAAATTCCTCTTCCAAATCAATCCCTTCCGCCATTAATCCCATTAAGGCTGATCCTGCGACTAAATAAGAACTGTCATTGGACAGCATCTTAAATAAACTTTGGTATTTCACTGGATTATATTCTGCTAAAACATCGATAGCACCTGCTCTTACTGAGTTTTTCAGATCCTTTTCAGCCATTGAGTAAATCAAATCTTCCAAGTCAGCATTTTGATCTAACCAAGATGTATTTCCTTGCAAGATTCTCAATCCGGACTCTCTGATAGCCCAGAAATCATCTGAAATGGCTTGACTAATAATGATTCCCAATTCCTCAAGTGCTTCTTTGGCCATCAGGCTATCCAAAGCTTCATAGCGGGCAATCCCAACCTTTGAAATTTGAAATTGCTGACGGTATTCTTCTGCACTTTTTTCAATAACTACTGCTGCCAAAAGATTTTTTTTCTCGTCGAAAAATACCTGATCTACCGATTCTCCAACTTCTAGAACAAATTCCTGATTGGCTTTATTTAAAAAAAACTTTTTGGAAAATCTATTTTCATTGGCATACCAACTAATCTCGATTGGCAGCTGAAATAATGGAAATCTTTCCAAATCCTGAGTTTGAGAAACCGAAATCAAAATATTTTTTGGCTCTGAATAATCGACCTTCACAGTAAGTTCAGGATGGCCTTTATCCAAAAACCATTGATTGAAAAACCAATTTAAATCCAGCCCACTGACTTTTTCCATAGCCAATCTTAGGTCATGAACTTCTACACTTTGAAAGGCATGAGTGGTCAAATAGATATTCAAACCTTCATAAAAAACTTCCTTTCCGAGAAACTCACGAAGCATATGCAAAATGAACCCTCCTTTTGAATAGCTATGGGAATCAAACATATCCTCATCATCAGCATATTGAAACCGAATTAAATCCACTTTTTTTAATTCCGCCTCAGCAAAATAGTTTTCTGTTTCGGCAATCAATTTGAGTTTAGCCTGATCTTCTCCGTACTTAAATTCATTCCAAAGAAATTCGCTGTAATTCGCAAATGCTTCATTTAAAGTGAGGTTTGACCAGGATTCCGCAGTGACATAATCGCCAAACCATTGATGAAATAACTCATGTGCAATGATATAATCCCACTCCGAATCAATTGCTTCGCGCTCTGTCAATCGTAATTCTTCCATGAAAATAGAAGCAGTAGTGTTTTCCATCGCTCCAGAAACGAAATCCCGAACTACTACTTGATCATATTTTGGCCAAGGAAATCTTACACCCGTTAAATCAGAAAAGAAACCGATCATTTCCGGAGTGTTTTCAAAGACTTTTTCAGCCCCTTTTTCAAAACCTTTTTCTACAAAATACCCTAAATCAATACCTTCCCAACTGTCTTTTACTTTACCAAAATCTCCTATTGCAAAGGCAGCTAAATACGGGGCATGAGGCAGCTTCATTTCCCAAGAATCTACTCGTAATCCATTTCCTAATTTCTGTTGATGGACCAATTCGCCATTGCTAATGGTGATCAAAGAATCAGGTACCACCAAGTTAATTTTCTGAGTAAAACGTTCATTCGGGTGGTCAATTGTGGGAAACCATTTGGAATTATGCATGGTTTCTCCCTGAGTCCATATCATTGTTGGTTTACCTGGAATGGTGTCCAAGGGATCAATAAAATAAAGTCCTTTTGTGTCAGTGATCGCTTCACTCCCTGTTCCGGGATTTCGGTTGGGGAAAGCGATGTATTTTAAGACTATTTCAAATGTGTCTTTCTCAGTCAATTCTTCGGGTAAATTGATGGTTAATTCCTGTCCATCATAGCTAGAATCAAGTGACTTCTTCTCTTTTCCTCTGGTATATATTATTTCATCGACTTCAAAATCTTGAGCATTTAAGAAAAGTGTTTTTTGAGGATATTTAAACGGCTTGATCAGCAGTTCTGCCTTCCCGATGACTGTTTGATTTTGATAGTCAAACGCCAAGTCTAGCGTGGTATGTATTATATCGAAGGCCCTTGGCTGAGAGGCTCTGTAGGATTCAATCTCAAATTCCTTTTTCAATTGAATTTGCTCTATCTCTTTCAGATTATTCTCAGAGGATGTCCAGTTAACTGGTACATTAACAGTCTCTTCTTGAATATCTTGTGGGTTTTGAATGATAGAATTTGATTTACAGGAAAAAAAACCCGCTCCCATTAAAATGATAAATAAAAAAGGGGAGAATTTCGATGGAGATTGAGGCATTAAGTCGATTTGTTTCATATGATTATAATTTTTCTTTAAGGCCACATAGCCTGTCCGGTTCCGATTTTTATCGGGATCGGGAGAATCTCGCATTTCAGATATTTTTCCCTGTATGTGAAGTTCTCGTTATGCTCGATTTCATATTGATAGCTAAAGAAAACAGCCTCCTTTGAAAGGAAATTGTATATTCGACTTCAAATTAACAGGAATGTTTACAGTTATTAATCAAAACACCAGCTATTCGGTGGAAAAAACCGATGAGCAGCTTGCCGTGAATGGTAAGCCCATCCTTTGGGACTTAAGATGGATTTCAGATCGCAGAGTACATCTAATATTTCAAAACAAATCAATCGAAGCTGAACTTCTGGATTTTGACAAAGAATCCAAAACAGTGCAGATTAGAATAGGAACGAAGATGGCGACACTCCAACTGAAAGACAAGAACGATTTGTTGCTTGAAAAATTAGGAATGAACATAGCCTCCTCCTCAGCCTTGAAAGATATCAAAGCGCCAATGCCAGGCTTGATTTTGGATCTGAAAGTTAAAGAAGGCGATGAGGTGAAAAAGGGCGATATCGTCTTAATTCTTGAGGCAATGAAAATGGAAAATATCATCAAAGCTCCTGGAGATGGGAAGGTGAAATCGGTAAAAGTAAATTTGAAGGACAGCGTGGAAAAGAATCAGGTTTTGATTCAATTTTAATTTTTGCCTAGCATAATGAATTGAAGAAATTATATTTGGTGGATTATTTGATTCCAATCGGTTATCTGATTTGTCTTTTTAGATCGATGACTTTTTCAATTAATCGACAAAAACAGCCTGAATTCAACAAATAAACAAATGAAATCGAGCATGACTACAAAGTCACACACTGGATTGCCCCGATATTTACAGGGGAAGCCATGCGAGATTCAATGTGACCAAAAAAAACAATTATAAACAAATGAAATACAAGCGAATATTGCTCAAACTCAGTGGCGAAGCTCTAATGGGAGAAAAGAACTACGGTATCGATCCCAATAGGCTTCAACAATACACCCAAGAAATCAAAAAGGTGAAAGAAATGGGAGTGGAGATTGCAATCGTCATTGGAGGAGGCAATATTTTCAGAGGCGTGCAAGCTGAAAAATCAGGAATAGACCGTGTACAAGGCGACTATATGGGTATGCTTGCAACTTTGATCAATGCGATGGCACTCCAAAGTGCACTTGAGCAAGGTGGAATGTACACCAGATTGATGTCTGGAATCAAGATCGAAAGTGTCTGCGAACCTTTCATCCGCAGGAGAGCAATTCGGCACTTGGAGAAAGGTCGAATCGTGATCTTCGGCGCCGGAATAGGCAACCCTTACTTTACTACAGATTCAACAGCAAGCTTAAGAGCAATTGAAGTAGAAGCTGAAGTTGTCCTGAAAGGTACCCGTGTTGATGGAGTTTATACTGCAGATCCAGAAAAAGATCCCACCGCTACGAAATATGACACCATCTCTTTTCATGATGTGTATGAAAAGAACCTAAACGTAATGGATATGACAGCTTTTACACTTTGTCAGGAGAACAATCTTCCTATTATCGTTTTTGATATGAATAAAGATGGAAACTTAAGTGAATTAATAAAAGGAGAAAAAATAGGAACGTTGATCACTTCATAAGAATAAAATCATGGAAGAAATCGAACTATATCTTGACGAAGCACAAGAATTGATGCAAAAAGCGGTTGATCACACCGCTGCAGAATTAGTAAAAATCAGAGCAGGAAAGGCAATGCCAAATATGCTAGACGGCATAATGGTACAGTACTATGGAGCACCAACTCCTTTGAATCAGGTATCTTCTGTCAATACACCGGATGCAAGAACTTTGGCTATTAAGCCATTTGAGCGGACGATGATTTCAGAAATAGAGAAGGCCATTATCAATTCAGATTTAGGCTTAGCTCCTCAAAATAATGGAGAGATTATTATCCTGACTATCCCTGCGTTGACAGAAGAGCGAAGAATTTCCCTTGTGAAGCAGGCAAAGCATGAATGCGAAGAAGGAAAAATATCTTTGCGTACCGTCCGCAAAAACACCAACGATGAATTAAAAAAGCTTCAAAAAGATGGCGCATCGGAAGATGACATCAAGCGGGCTGAAGAGAAAGTTCAAAAATTCACAGACAGCTATTCAGTGAAAATTGACGAGCTCCTGGCGAAAAAAGAAATCGATATTATGAAAGTCTAATCTTTCACATAAAACTTGAAAGAGGCAAACAATCACTTGTTTGCCTCTTTTTTTTAATTTACCTGAATGAAAGTGGCTACTCCGAACCTCGCTCCTCCTCGGAGGTAATTCCCATTTTCAAAACCAGCCCCGAATTCAACTCGGAAAATCCGAAAGAGATTATCCAAGGAATAGCCAATTTCCCAATAGTGTGGGGAGTTTTCAGTTTTGAGATAGTTGAAAAAGATATTTTCTCTTACCCCGGAAAATCGAAGCATAGGAAGTTGTGTGAGCAGGAATTTTCTAAACTGATAATGGACTATACCGGAAAAATAACTTGAATTGGTACTGTACTTATAATAATCCATAAACCGGTAATTGGAAGCAGGTCCGAAGTTAGAGAAGACTGTCCGATTACCCCCAAAGTGCTGAAAATCAGGAAAAAACACCTGGTTATTATTTAAGAATGTTCCAGCAGTAACATTGAAGTCGAGCTTTCCACTTACTCCGAAATTATAATCATGTTTAAAACTCATGGAAACATGATCAAAATCTGAGGCATTCCCATCTCTTCCAAAAACATTTCCAAATGCCTTTCGATAGGTAAATTCTACCAAAGGAGAACGATCCGTTAAAGCGTATTTTCTACCGTTCCGAATTCCATACCGAATGCCAGGTCTCCATTCGATCGATGCTACTAATTTTAGACTTTCATGATTCACAAAGGAATTATCAGTTGTTTCTACATTTTCTGGTTGATTAGGCGTGTATTCCCGCTCTGGTTTATTGTAAAAACTATAATCTGAAGCATTAAATAATTGTCTTCGGTTTGCATAAGTTAACGTAGCTCGATAGGTGAAACCATAATTCACCCGATGGGCCCAATATGTCCCGGCAAAGTCCTGCTCAAAAAGCTTCATGTAATTTTGCCTAAAAAGCAAGGAGTAAAATGCATTCACTTGCTCATTAATGGGTTCTTCGGCATTAAATTGATAAATATAACGTCCGCCTCTAAAGCCAAAAGTAGTTCCAGACAGAGGTAAGGTATTTGACCAGCGGAAATCTACTTTTCCATAAAATCGATTACTTGAAAAACCATAGCGAAGCTCAGGCTCTATGTTGAAACTTTTACGAAGGACAGTGACACTATCCGCCTGCTTAATACTTTGACTTTTTCGGTAATAAAGTCCCATTCCTACTTTCCATCCTTCCACAGTATTAAAAGACATTTTGGTCCAGTTTTGATTAAAACCAATGGACACTCCCTTTCCAAAACTATAAGAACCACCATTCATGAAATCCAATGGCTTTAATTTCCTCCTGGCTTTTTTGGCCACAGAATCTACCTCGCTCACCTTAGCGGCTTCAATGGTTGCCAAACTGTCATCTCGGGAATAACCTTCGATTTCCTTTTCTGTAAGAGGAACTGGACGAATACTGTCCCAATAAGCCTGATTGTATTTCTTGGCCATGGAATCTACTTCATAATAACTTTCTACAACTACATCACTGTTTTCACGCTCTTTTAGAGACTCTTTTTCATACTCATTCAACAGCTTTCGATATTCCTTTCGGGTCATGGGTTCTTCCGTAGAAAGCTGCTCCAAGGCAGAGACTGACTTTTTAAAATCAGCTGCTTCTGCAGGTACTTCTTGAACCTTTTCATCGATGATTTCAGGCACTTGCTCAAGATCCGGATTAAGTTCAATCTCATACTCCCTTGTCGAAGCCAAGTATTTGAAATCTCCTTCAAATCCAAAAATCTTTCCTCCGAATTTATATTGGTGAGTGAGGGGCATCCATACATTTTCGGCCACCGGGGCATATTGCTGCGTAGCTTGAATCTGAAATCCGAGGTATGAGGTCTGAAGGTTTAAGCTATGAATCGCCCATAAGTCTTCAATAATGTAGATATAGCCCTCAAAGACCTGCTCTCCAGGTGACCTTGGAGTGACTTTGATTTTACTAACCAAAACATCTTGATCAAAGAAACTCCCTTCATACTTGAATCTATAATATTGGAAAGCTGCCCTAGAAAGTGGTGAGATAATATCATTGATTTTCTCCTGATAGAAACTGGTCTGGATGTAAGGTGCAGGCGATGTACTTTGATTATCTCCATTAGTACGAATTGAGATCACTTTTTCCTCTACTTTATTCGGTTGGGTAAAAGTGATCCTGGACACTGATTCTGAGGTATAGGATTCATTCAGGTTTAAACCTTCTTTTTCCAAAGTCTTTTTCAAGAAAAAAGGCGCGTCCGTGAGCTGACCAGTTCCCTTAAGGTAAACGGTCATGGAATATTTCTGAATTTGTAGCCTATGATACTTTGCCTTTGCAATTGCCTTTCGCATGATGGTCAAGGCGGGATCTTCAGCACCAGCGTTGACTTCAACTGTCCCTAGGGTATAAATCTGCGGATCTAATTCAAAATTCAGTTCTTTCCAGCTTTCATCAGTAATGATGACTGTTTCCACTTTTGACTTGTACCCGAGGTATTGAACCAAGACATCATAAACCCCCTTTTTCAACCTAAACTCATACTTCCCTTCTTCATTGGTTGGCACACCATCCCCTAGATTTCGGATATAAACCGAGGCATAAGGAAGCGGTTCACCTTCATTTGTTATGACTTGACCTCTTATGCCCTGTGACATGGCAGAGTTAAAAAATGAGATAAAAAGAAAAAAACCAAATAGTAGAAAAACCTGATTATATAGTTTGGTCATTATGAGTTTACTTGTTTTATATAAAGATGCAGATAGTAACGATTGAGTTGCACGAGCGGTTTTGAAGAATTTTATGAATGCAGGAAACAAGGTTTGAATGATAGATGAAAATATTAATGACAATCCCGAGCAAAAACGAAATTCACTAAAACTAAATTATCTAAAATAATTACCCTTCTGTAATGGACTTTGTTAAATTTTTTAAAAATGTTTAAATCAAGAGTTTATGAGACTTTTTCAAAAAGGGGAAAATTTTCATATAATTAAAAAAAACTTGATTTTTTAATTATTCACAAATGGAAATCGATTTCCGTTATCATTTCAGCCATATTATTAATGAATTGTTAATTTTTCATTAAAATATATATAATTCTTTTAAATCGCTGTTTTTTAAGATCATAGTAGACCAACTGTTAAGAATTGCAAATTCGAAATATATGCCTGACTTTAGATTTGAAAATAAGTACTCATACCTATTTCACTTTTCAATCAAACAAAAAACCCTATGAGAAATCATTTACAAAAACTAAAGACATTGCTGCTTGCTTTGACTCTGATTTTCAGTGTCAGCATAGTATCCAATGCCCAAAACAGGACTGTTACAGGAACTGTATTGGATGCTACTCTTGGAGATGGAGTTCCAGGAGCAACTGTATTGATCAAAGGCACAACGCGGGGTGTTGCGACAGACCTTGACGGTAAGTTCACAATCGAGGTGCAGCCAGGAGATCAAATTCTGGTTATCTCTTTTATTGGTTACACCACACAGGAGGTAGAGATCGGAAACCAAAGTAACATCACTGTAAACCTAGAGGAGGACATTCAGAGCCTTCAGGAAGCTGTTGTGATTGGTTACGGTTCTCAGGATAAGAAGGAAATTACTTCAGCAGTAGTCGGTGTAAAACCAGAAGACTTCAACAGAGGAAACGTTTCCAATCCAGCCCAATTACTCCAAGGAAAAGTAGCTGGACTATCTATCACTAGACCAGGAGGTAGCCCTAACGGAGCAACCAATATAAGACTTAGAGGTCTTTCTACTTTCGGTGCAAACTCTTCTCCACTAATTGTATTAGATGGGGTCATCGGAGCATCTATTGAAAACGTCGATCCAAATGATATTCAGTCAATCGATGTGTTGAAAGATGGATCCGCTGCAGCAATCTATGGTGCAAGAGGTTCATCAGGTGTGATTTTGATTACTACAACCAAGAAAGCAAATAAAGACGGTAGAACAGCAGTATCAATCAACACTTTTGGTACGATGGATCAAGCTACTAACTTAATCCCAACACTTTCAGCAGAAGAATTTGTAGCTAGAGGAGGTACAGATTTCGGAAGCAATACAGATTGGAGAGAAGAGTTAATTTCTGATGCTTTCTCTTATACTACAAATGCTAGCGTATCGGGTGGTTTTAATAATACCAACTACATGGCTTCTGTAAACTGGAGAGATAATCAAGGTATTGTTAACGGTGTAAAAAATGAGCGTTTAAACACTCGATTAAACATCTCACAAGGTGCTCTAGACAACAAACTTAGATTCAATATCAACCTTTCATTTTCTAATGTAGACTCAGAGGATATTAACGACGGTGCGTTCCGATATGCAACACTTTATAATCCAACTGCTCCAATCTTCGAAAACACTGAAGATGCGAACAATAGATTTGGAGGTTATTTCCAGAGAGATCTTTTTGATTTCTATAATCCAGTGGCTTTGGCCAACCAGCAGAAATTCATAGGTGAGACTAAAACTTCTCTTGCATCTTATAGAGTTGAGTACGATATCAGGCCAAACTTGACAGTTTCTGCTCAGTATTCTCAAGATAGAAGAAATACACTTTCTGGAGCTTTCTGGTCTAGACAAGATTTTCAAGTTGGATTTGGAGCTGGTGGATCTGCTCAACGAAATACTTTTGACAGACAACAAAAAATCTTCGAATCTACAATCAGATATGAGCAGGATATTACTGACGGTTTGAATATGACTCTATTGGGTGGTGTTGCAATGCAGTCCACAAAAAATCAAGGATTCAATGCCAGAGTTAGACAATATCTTTTCGATCTAGGATGGGATAACCTTGGAGCTGGTTCAATCAGATTAGGTAACAATACTGATGTATCTTCCTTTGCAAATGAGGATCAGTTGAACTCTCTTTTTGGAAGAGCAAATTTCAACTATAACAACACGTATTTCTTCTCTGCTTCAGTAAGAGCTGAAACTTATTCTGGATTCGGAGCCAACAACCAAACTGGTGTATTTCCAGCTTTGAGTGCAGGTGCTGACTTTACCCAAATCTTCGATATGGGTATCTTCAATCAGTTCAAGCCAAGAGTTTCTTATGGTGTAACAGGTAACCTTCCTCCATCACCAACTTTATCCTTGGGTGTTTTTGGAAACGGAAACAGAATTGATATTGACGGTGATCCACTTACTCAAAATGACGTATTCGTAGGTATCGTTCAAAACTCCAATCCAAACCAGGATTTGAAGTGGGAAACCAAAAAAGAATTTAACATTGGTATCGATTTCGGGTTATGGAATGACAAGGTGACTGGTAGCATGGATTATTACACTAGAAACATTTCAGATCTACTCTTCAACGTACCGGTAGCAACTGGTGCTCCTAACCCTTTTGATCCAGGAAGATTCAACACTGCATCATCTACTTGGGTGAACCTTGCAGACTTAAGAGCAGCTGGTTTTGAATTTGCTTTGGGAGTAAATGGAATCGATTTGGGTGCTGTGAAATGGACTCCAAATATCAACTTCACCATTTATGACAAAACTCAAATCCAAAGTCTTTCTGCAGGTGAGTTAGGATTTGACGAATTGAGATTTGCTACTCCAGGTTCTCCTGGACAAAATAACAATCCAATAATCTACAATCGAGTTGGTCAGACTTTGGGTGACATCTATGGTCCAAGATTATTAGGATTAACCGACGGTGGTGAGTATATCCTTTCTACAACTGATCCAGATGAGTTTGAGAAGCTTGGTAACGGTCTTCCAAAAGGTGAGTTTGGTTTTGCAAACAACTTTGTTTACGGTCAGTGGAATTTGAGTTTCTTCTTCAGAGGTGCATGGGGTCATGACTTGTATAACTCTTACAGAGGTTTCTATGAAAACGGAGATCCTGCTTCAAACACTTGGAACTCTGTTATCACTGATAAAACACCAACAAATCCTTTGGTAACTTCTACCCCTACATTCAACAGTTCATACGTTGAGGATGCATCTTTTGTAAGATTGGACAACATGGAGTTAGGATATAACTTCAAAACCAATTCTCCTAATTTGAATTCCTTTAGAGTGTACTTCGCTGCACAGAACCTATTTACAATAACGGGTTACACAGGTATTGATCCTGAAATCAGAGTAACTGACCTTGAAAACGGAAACGGTTTTACTTCTTCTCTTTCTCCGGGAATTGAAAGAAGAAATACTTATTTCCAAACCAGATCATTCACTTTGGGTGTAACTGTAAACTTTAAGTAATCAATCAAATCACAGAGATATGTTAAAATATATAAGTAAAATCTGTCTAGTGATCCCCGCAGTATTTCTACTGGGATCATGCTGGGAGCTCGATCAGGAGGTACTCGATGGAGTTACTGCTGAGGACATCGCCAATAGCACAAACCCCCAATTGATTGACGTTTTGAAAGCATCTGCTTATTCAAGAATCGTTGGTAGCTGGGGTGGTCACAATAGTATTTGGTCTATTCATGAAGTAGCATCTGATGAGATGGCAATCCCTCAAAAAGGAGCTGACTGGGAAGATGGTGGGCTTTGGTTGAGAATGCATAGACATACTTGGCAGCCATCTGACGAGGCTTTCAACAACTCTTGGAATTATTGTTACACAGCTGTAGGTGAAATTAACAACTTGATCATTTCTTATCCAGATGTAGTAGCATTGAATGCTGAATTGAAGGTACTAAGAGCTTTGGTTTACCTTTGGTTGATTGATAGTTTTGGAAATGTACCTATCATTACAGAAGCATCTTCAGGGGGTAATCCAACGAACAATAGCCGTCAGGAAGTCTTCAACTTTATTGAGTCTTCAATCAAAGAGAATATTGACCTTCTTCCTAAGGCAGATACCAAGACGACCCTGAACTATTACAGTGCTCAGGCAATTCTTGCTAAGTTGTATTTGAATGCTGAAATCTATACCGGAACAGCAAAGTGGGCTGAAGCTGAAGCTGCTGCTGACGAAGTTATAGCTGGTCCTTATTCATTGACCACAAACTTCTTCTCTAACTTCTCGACAAGAAATGGTGGTTCTACTGAAAACATTCTGACCCTTCCTTATGATCAGGATAATGCTGGTGGATTCAACTTGGTACAAATGACGCTTCATTATCTAAGCCAAAACACATACAACCTACAAGAGCAACCATGGAATGGATATGCTTCTTTGGAAGAGTTTTACAATTCTTTTGATGATTCAGATATCAGAAAAAGCTCATTCTTAGAAGGTCCTCAGTTTGCCGCTGACGGGTCTAGATTAAATGACATCTCTGCCGAAGCAAATGATCCTGACGGACAGCCGTTGACTTTCACTCCAGAGATTAATCAACTAGCACCAAATGCATACAGACAAGCCGGTGTGCGTGTTGGAAAATTTGAATTTGCCACCGGTGCAGCGTCAAGTTTGAGTAATGATTATCCACTCTTCAGACTAGCTGATATTATTTTGGTAAAAGCTGAAGCAGCTTTCCGTCAAGGAAAAACTGCAGCAGCGCTTACTGCAGTTAATCAGGTAAGAAGCAGAGCAGGTGTTGCACCTTTGGCAGCAGTTACTTTAGATGATTTGTATAATGAGCGTGGTTTTGAAATGTTTGCTGAAGCTTCTAGAAGAACTGATCAAATCAGATTCGGAAAATTCAACCAGCCATGGTGGGAAAAAGGTCAATCAGAGCCATTCAGAGCTTTATTCCCAATTCCATTACAGCAGATCAATGCTAACCCAAGCTTAGTACAGAATCCAGGTTATTAATTTAAATTAAATCACCCAATTAAAAGGAAGTGTACATTTGTGCACTTCCTTTTTTTTCAAATACTCATGAAGAAGCATCGAAATCCGATTACACTGATTTTAATCCTTCTTTTTTCCTGCAATCAGGAAAAACAAACTAACCCTACACTTTTCAAACTCCTCTCTTCCGAATCAACAGGAATCGAATTCAGAAATGATCTGCATTATACAGAATCGGTAAACCCATACACTTTCCGCAACTTTTATAATGGAGCCGGAGTAGCATTGGGAGACATAAATAATGATGGCTTCCTTGATGTTTTTTTCGCAGGAAATCAAACCTCAAATAAACTATACCTCAATCAAGGCAACCTTAAATTCAAAGATATTACAGTGGATGCTGGATTAGCATCTGATGGCATTTGGTCCACCGGAGTAAGTATGGTAGACATCAACAACGATGGGCTTCTTGATATTTTTGTATGCAAATCCGGCCCTCCCGGTGGAGAAAAACGACATAATGAGCTCTTTATCAATCAAGGCAACCTGACTTTTTCGGAACAATCTCAAACTTATGGAATCGCTGATTCGGGCCTTTCTCAGCATGCTGTCTTTTTTGATTTTGACAAAGACGGCGATTTGGATATGTATCTGCTTTCTAATTCTGGACGATCTGTGGGAATATTCGACCTCAGAAAAGGTCAAAGAGAAGAGCGCGATCCGGAGGGTGGAAATAAACTCTATAGAAACGATGGGTCTAAATTCACTGATGTAAGTGTTGCTGCTGGAATTTACGGAAGCGTCATTGGCTACGGACTTGGAGTAACTGTAGCAGATTTAAACGATGATTCTTGGCCGGATTTATATGTCTCCAATGATTTTTTTGAACGCGATTACCTTTACCTAAATAATCAGGATGGGACTTTCAAAGAATCACTTCCAGAACTTCTTCCTGAAATCAGCCTTGGATCCATGGGTGCTGATATTGCCGATCTTGACAATGATACCCACCCTGATATTTTTGTAACAGAAATGCTTCCTGAGGACATGACCCGGGTTAAAACCAAAACTCCATTTGAGGATTGGGACAAATCGCAAGCAAATTTCCAGGCAGGATACCACCATCAATTTACCCGAAATACGCTCCAACGGAATCTAGGCTTTCGGCCAGGAAGTAATCTTCCTGTCTTTACTGAAGTGTCGCGCCAAGCAGGCGTGCACGCGACGGATTGGAGCTGGGGAGCCCTGATCTTTGATGCTGACAATGATGGACTCAAAGATATTTTCGTTGCCAATGGAATTGTCAAAGATTTGACTGATTTCGACTTTGTGGATTTCTACCTCAACAATCAAGAAAATATCAATGAGTTCCGAGCCGATTCTGTTTTGTTAACCAAGATGATTGACGAATTTCCTTCCGTACCTCAGCAAAATTACTGGTATAAAAACAAGGGGAATTGGGAATTTGAAAATCTTGCCAATTCGGTTGGTTTGGATCAACTCACTTTTAGCTCGGGGGCAGTTTATGGGGATTTAGATAATGACGGTGATTTGGAATTGATCGTCAACAACCTCAACGAACGCGCCTTTATTTTTCAAAATCTTACTGTTGAAAATAAGAATGGCAATTTTCTAAAAGTAGATCTTGGAAATTCTTTTGGAGCAAAAGTGATTTGCTATGCGGAAGGAAAATCATTTTACCAAGAATTTCAACCAGTCAAAGGATACATGTCATCTGTAGATCAGAAACTCCATTTCGGACTGGGGAATATCTTGACTCTCGATTCTGTAAAAATTATTTGGCCGGACAATCAGGTAACCTTATTGGAAGGGATTTCAACAAACCAAGAGCTTAAACCTGAAAAGAAAAATGGAAATTTTTTGAAGGAAAGAAGCTTACCTACAAAGTTGCCACTTCAGCAAGCAGATCTTAACTTACCTTTCAGCCAAATTCAAAATGATTTTATTGATTTTGATCGTGACCGGCTTCGATTTTGGATGATCAGCGATGAAGGCCCTAAGGTTACAAAAGCAGATATCAACGGTGATGGAATGGAGGATATTTTCATCCCAGGTTCAAAAGCAATCTCTTCCACACTATTAATTCAAGCTCCAGACGGCACTTTCAAGAAGTCTAACCAACCAGCTTTTGAAGCTGACAAGGACTCTGAAGATGTGACTGCCTATTTCAATGATTTAAATGGGGACCAATTTCCAGACCTGGTCTTGGCCAGCGGAAGTTTAGAATTTCCAATGAATGACTCTCGCTATTCGGATCGTGTTTATCTGAATGATGGAAAAGGGAATTTCACAAAAATTGAGACCAACTTTCCGGCTACTCCGACTTCATTTGTCCTTGCCAATGACTGGGATCAGGACGGAGATCTGGATTTAGCTATTGGTGAACGGACGGTTCCATTCGCCTATGGGATACCGGTTGGGATTACTTTCTGGGAAAATAATGGGAAAGCAATTTTCAGAAATATTTCGTCAGAAATAGCTCCAGATTTAAAGACTTTGGGCATGCTGACAGCTGGAGCATTCGAGGACTTGGATGGAGATGGAAATACAGAATTAATTGTAACTGGGGAATGGATGCAAATCCGAATATTCAGTTTGGTCGATAGCAAGTTCATCGAAAAAACCGCTGATTTTGGTTTTGAAAATACTTTTGGGCTCTGGAATTCCCTTTTGATAGATGATTTAAATGGAGATGGAAAACCAGATATTTTCGCAGGAAACCGGGGATTGAATACCAGATTAAAATCTAATTCAACCCATGAACTGCGGATGCTTGTGAATGATTTTGATCAAAACGGGGCCATAGAACAGATTCTTGTAGACTTCGATGGGAAAAGTTCAATTCCTTGGGTCATGAAGAATACAATCTTGAAGCAAATCCCTTCCTTACGAAAGCAATTAATTACCTATGATTCCTACAAGGATCGGACTTTGGAGGAACTTTTTCCAGAATCTATTCTTTCAAAATCAATAACTTTGCGGGCGCAAACATTAAAAACGACCCTTTGGTTAAATGAGGGAAACGGCAGGTTTAAAGAAAGTCAAATCCCCTCCGAAATTCAGCAAGCTCCTGTGTATGCATTGGAAAAAATCATTTCTGAAAGTGGAAAAATCCAGATTGCAATAGGTGGAAACCAAAGCAGGATCAAACCTGAACTAGGCTCCCAAATGGGAAGCTACGGCTGGCTAATCGAATTGCAGGCCGATGGCTCTTGGAAGTGCTTTCTTCCTGAGGAAAGTGGACTTTTCGTCCCTGGTGAAATCCGTGATTTTACCCAAATAAAAATCAAAAACCGTAACTATTTACTAGTATTTAGAACAAATGAAAACCCAATCGCTTTTGAGATCCGCTAAACTTGTCATCATGACGGCACTTGTCCTGCTGAGCTCTTGCAAATCTGAATATGAAAAAGTAGAAAGCCGAGAACTCGCTTCTGGAAAAATAGTAAATGAGATTTTTCTTGGCTTAGAACTGGGAATGGATAAGAAGAAATTTTACGAAACCTGCTGGGATTTGAACAAACAGGGCGTGTTAACAAATGGACCTGGTGAACTCTCCATTGAATATGCCGCCGAACTTCCTTCTGGCAACCCCGCCAAAATGAGATTTTACCCCAAATTTGAGGATGATAAAATCTACATGATGCCAGTAGAATTTACTTATGAAGGTTGGGCTCCATGGAACGAAGACCTAGCTGTGGAAAAGCTTCGAGAAGATGTTGTGGCATTTTATGAACAATGGTTTGGCCCAGGCTTTTTCGAAGTGACTAATGAAGACAAGACTCAAATTGTATTTGTGAAAATAGATGGAAATAGACGAATCCGGATTTTCAAAAAACATGAGTCTATTGTCCGAGCTGAGATTATGGATTTAAAATTCAAAAAAGAACAAGCAAAAGAGCCGGCATGAAAAAAGAACTTTTAGCTTTTTCGGCTTTCCTGCTTGTATTGGCTTGTCAGGAAAAAAAGGAGCCTTCCATCCCACCTCTATTTGAACAAATCAAAGTAGAGCGGTCTGGAGTAGACTTTCGAAACGACCTTATTTTTGATGAATCATTCAATATCTTCACTTACCGTAATTATTACAATGGTGGCGGAGTAGCACTTGGTGACGTGAATAATGATGGCTTGCTGGATATTTATTTCACTGCCAATCTTGGACCTAATCAGCTTTACCTCAATCAAGGTGATTTTAAATTTGAAAATGTAACTCAAAAAGCAGGGGTTGCGGGAAGCCGTGCATGGAGTACCGGAGTGGCCATGGCAGATGTCAACGGCGATTCACTTTTGGATATTTACGTCTGCAATTCTGGAGATATCTCAGGAGACAATAAGCAAAATGAGCTGTTCATCAATAATGGGGATGGGACTTTTACCGAACAAGCGGAGGCTTACGGTTTGGCTGATCAAGGATTTTCCACCCATGCGGTTTTCTTTGACTATGATAAGGACGGCGACTTGGATGTCTATTTGCTAAACAACAGCTATCAGGCCATTGGTACCTTCAATAAAATGCAAAATGAGCGCCCCAAACGAGATGAAGTGGGCGGTGATAAACTTTTTAGAAATGATGGAAATCGATTTGTAGATGTCAGTGAAGAAGCTGGTATTTACGGCTCGATCATCGGCTTTGGACTTGGAATCACCATCGGCGATGTGAATCAGGATACCTGGCCGGACATTTTCATTTCGAATGATTTCTTTGAGAAGGATTACCTCTACATCAATAATCAGGACGGAACCTTTACCGAATCACTAGAATCTGCGATGCAATCTATTTCAGCAGCTTCAATGGGAGCAGATATCGCCGATATCAATGGAGATGGATTGCTGGATATTTTCGTTACGGACATGCTTCCTGACTCCCCTACTCGATTGAAGCAAGTCACCACTTTTGAAAACTGGGATAAATTTCAATTCAATAAAACCCACGGATATCATTACCAATTCTCCAGAAATATGCTTCATATCAACAATGGTGATGGCACATTCAGCGAAATGGGTAGACTTGCAAATGTAGAAGCAACAGACTGGAGCTGGGGAGCGCTACTTTTTGACATGGATAATGATGGCAAGCGGGATCTCTTCGTGGCAAATGGAATCTACCAAGACATCACGGATTTGGATTACCTGAATTTTATCGATGATGACGAGACCAAGGTGAAAATCATTTCCGAATCCGGAGTAAATTATAAGGCATTAATCGACCCTATTCCAATCAATCCAATCCCAAATTTTGCCTATCGTAATCTCGGAGAATTGAAATTTGAGAATATGGCTGAGCAATGGGGCCTTGGCGAAGCGATTCATTCCAATGGAGCCGCTTATGGTGATTTGGACAATGATGGGACTTTGGATTTGGTGGTCAGTAATGTGAATCGCCCTGCTTCAATTTTCAAAAATATGGGGCGGACGCTTTCGCCTGAAAATCATTTCATCCAACTTCAACTTGAAGGTAAAGGAGCAAATACGGCCGGAATTGGAGCACAGATCCAAGTGATAGCCGGAGGAGAATTATTCTATACCGAACAAATTCCAAATCGGGGATTCCAATCATCTGTAGACCCCAAATTGACAATAGGTTTGGGAAACAAATCTCAGATCGAGAAAATCAAAGTGCTTTGGCCAGACGGGAAATTGACACTTTTGGAAAACATTCCAGCCGATCAACTTCTTACATTAAAATGGTCTGACGCAGCTGATATTCCTGCTGGAGAAACCTTCTTTGCGACTAAAAAGACACCAAGATTCAAGCAGTCCGAATCGGAAGAATTAGACTTTTTGCATCAAGAGAATCCAATGGTTGATTTTGATCGAGATCGTCTGACCTACCATATGTATTCTACAGAAGGTCCAGCTTTTGCAAAAGCTGATGTAAATGGAGATGGAATTGAAGATCTTTATTTTGGCGGAGCCAAAGGATTTGAAGGAAAACTCTATCTCGGAAATTCAACTGGAAGCTATGTGCTCTCTGAGCAAGTTGCTTTTGTTTCAGATGCAAACTCCGAAGATACTGACGCCCTATTTTTTGATGCAAACCTAGATGGTTATTCAGACCTCTATGTCTGCTCCGGCGGAAATGAATTCCCATTAGCGTCAACAGAACTATCCGATCGGCTTTACTTGAATGACGGAAAAGGAAATTTCACCAAGAGCTTTGCTGGGTTTGAAACGAATACTGAAAGTAGTGCTGTGGTCTTACCAATTGACCTCAATGAGGACGGGGCAATAGATCTGATCGTAGGCACACGGCTTGTACCCTATGTGTATGGAGCGCCTGCTTCCAGCAACATTTGGATCAATGATGGAAAAGGGAATTTCTCCAACCAAACCGCTGCTCTTGCTCCTGCATTCAATGAATTGGGAATGATAACAGATGGGAAAGTCACGGATTGGGATGGAGATGGAAAAGCGGATTTGATATTTGTGGGTGACTGGACCGCACCGATTTTCTTCAGGAATACCGGCGGAAAACTGGATAAAATCGAAATGCCTGAGCTGTCAAATCTCAAAGGTTGGTACCGGACTTTGGAAGTTGCCGATCTGGATAGAAATGGTCTTCCTGATTTGATTTTGGGAAATAACGGATTTAATTCCAGATTCAAAGCATCGGTAGATACACCTGTCAAAATGTACTTGAATGACTTCGATCAAAACGGATCCATCGAGCATCTTTTTGTCAGAGAAGTTGGAGGACAGCAGATTCCTTATGTTTTAAAACATGAACTGGAAAAGCAGATTCCGATCATTAAGAAGCGGTATATCAAATATGAGACTTATAATAATCAGACGTTTTCGGAGATTTTTCCTCCCGAAGTGATCTCCAGATCCATCGTAAACGAATTGAATAACCTGGAATCCGGCGTGTTGATGAATCAAGGAAATGGCAAGTTTGAGTGGAAGCCCTTCCCAAGAATGGCTCAGAGATCTTACGTTTTTGCCATACACACTGAGGATCTAGATAAGGATGGAAAACTGGATTTGATCTTGGCAGGAAATCTGACTCAAGCCAAGCCTGAAGTCGGTAAATACGATGCTAGCTATGGTGAAGTACTTCTTGGAAATGGAGACGGGACATTCCGTTTCTGGCCAAATGCTGAGAATGGTTTGAAGCTTTTTGGAGATATTAGGGCGATTTCAAAAATTGCTCCCAACAAACTCCTCTTTGTGAAGAATAGTGGAAACGCAGAAATTTGGAAGTTTTGAAGCAGAACCAATCTATTCCTCTAATTGTATTTGCGCTAGCTTCAATCGCTTTCTTTTCCTGCAAAGAGGAAAAAGAACCCAGCCTTTTTGAGCTAGTTCCATCTGAAAAATCGGGTGTTGATTTTGAAAACAAACTCACTTCAACAGACTCGCTAAACATCCTCGAATACCTCTATTTCTACAATGGCGGAGGAGTTGCTATTGGCGATATTAATAATGACGGACTAGCTGATCTTTATTTTTCCGGGAATCAAGTATCCAATAAACTTTACCTCAACAAAGGCGCATTTCAATTTGAGGATATCACCGATAAAGCCGGAGTTTCAGGTGATGGAGGTTGGTCCACAGGGGTGACTATGGCTGACGTCAATGGTGATGGACTCTTGGATATTTATGTCTGCCAGGTTGGGGATTACAAACAGATAAGTGGAAAAAATAAGCTCTATATCAATCAGGGAGATGAGACATTTATTGACTTGGCTGAGGCTTACGGGGTAGATTTCAAAGGGTTCAGTACACAGGCAGCTTTTTTCGATTACGATCGAGATGGAGATCTGGACATGTATCTCTTGAATCATTCTGTCAAATCCCCAGAGGTTTTTGCCAAAGCGATCAATCGAACCAAACTTGATTCAGAAGGCGATCGTCTGTTTAAAAATCTTGCAGTTGAGGGTGAGCGAGGATTTGTGGATGTGACGGAAGAAGCAGGAATCTATTCGAGTATTTTGGGATTTGGACTTGGAATTGCTGTTGATGACGTCAACAATGACGGTTGGCCAGATCTCTATATCTCCAATGATTTCACTGAAAATGACTACCTCTATCTGAATCAACAGAATGGTACTTTCAAAGAATCTCTGGATTCTTTGATCTCAAATACCAGTCGGTATAGCATGGGAAATGATCTTGGCGATCTGAATGGCGACGGCTTACCTGAAATCTTCACTACGGATATGCTTCCTGAGGATCCTGAGATTTGGATGAAATCGGTAGGGGAAGACAAAGCCGAAGTATATCAGATCAAAAAACAATTTGGCTATTCCGATCAATACGTTCGAAACCATTTGCAATTGAATCAAGGTGAAAAAGGCTTTAGCGAAATCGCTTTGTACGCAGACGTCTTTGCCTCCGATTGGAGCTGGTCTCCTTTGATTTTTGATATGGATAATGATGGCCTCAAGGATATCCATGTCACTAATGGAATTGTGAAGCGTCCAAACGACTTGGACTTTATCCAGTACAGTCAGGAAGTCGATCCTAATACTAAAATGGAAGAGTTACGAAAGAATCAGATCGAGCTCCTTCCAACGGTCAAGCTGCCCAATTATACTTTTCGTCAGGGTTCAGAATTACATTTTTCTAATGAAAGCAAAGCTTGGGGGCTCGACCAACCCAGCTATTCCAATGGCTCAGCCTATGCAGATCTGGACAACGATGGGGATTTAGATCTGGTAATTAACAACTTGGACCAACCTGCTTTTATCTATCAAAATCATTCGGAGAAAAGCGGAAATTCTTCCATTTCCATTGATTTAAAAGGAAGTGGATTGAATCCATTTGGAATCGGAGCAAAAGTATCTGTCTTTGCCAACGACAAATCTTGGCATCAATTCAACTCCTCCACACGTGGCTTTCAATCTGGCTCGACTGCTTCCCTTGTCTTAGGCTTAGGTCAAATCAGCCAAGTAGACTCGGTAAGGGTAAGGTGGCCTGATGGAAATTTTGAATCATTTACCAGTTTGACTGTTGGAGCAAAGAACTCGCTGGTTCAGGGAACTGGAAAATCATTCTCTGAAAATCAAATTCTGGAGTCAGCTCAATCGGAATTCCCTATCATAGCTTGGAGACACGAGGAAAAAAATGAAATTGATGAGACGAAGCGGGAATATTTAATTCCTAAGAGTCTTGCTTCGCAGGGACCTGCGTTGGCGGTCGGCGATGTAAATGGTGATGGCCTTGAAGATGTTTATCTGGGTGGAGCAAAAGATCAAGCCGGAGCTATTTTCCTTCAAGATGCCGCAGGGAATTTTACGTCAAACCCAAGCCAGATATTCTCCCAACTCGCCAAAGCTGAAGATGTGGTGGCTGAATTTGCAGACTTCAACCGAGATGGGAATTTAGACCTTTACATCGGCAGTGCCGGGAATGAGTACACAAGTGGGAATCTTTTTAATTTTGATCGGATCTATTTCGGGGATGGTAAAGGTGGATTCAACTTTATCCCAAATGCTTTGCCTCCAATTGGTGAAAACACTTCCAGCATTGCGATCCATGACTTTGATCAAGATGGTGATTTGGACATCTTCGTGGGAGCATCGATTGTCACCGGAGATTATGGAGCTAGTCCCAAAAGCTCATTGCTTGTAAATCAAGGGAACGGCTTTTTCAAAGATGAAACTCTAGCCAAATTTGGGCAACAAATCGATTTCGGAATGGTCAATGCTGCTATTTGGGCAGATCTTGAAAATGATGGTCAAAAGGAATTAATCCTGAGTGGCGATTGGCAAGCTATTCGAGTTTTTGGATTGACTGCCGAAAATAGCTTTCAGGAAAAAGTAATTGTAGGACTGGAAAAATCCGCAGGTTGGATCGAAAGTCTCTTGGCAGCGGATGTAAATGGTGACGGAAGAATCGATTTGCTGACCGGAAATTTAGGCCTTAACTCTAAGCTGAAAGCGAGTCCGGAAAAACCTGTCTGGTTTTACCACCATGATTTCGATGGCAATGGGCAAGCCGATCCGCTTATTTTCCATTATATGGGTGAAAAACTTGTTCCTCTCGGGACTCGAGATGACTTGATCAAACAAATCCCAAGTTTGAAGCGAAGACATACCTCCTATGTCGATTATGCGAAAAGCAGTCAACCCAGTGATTTTTTTCCAAAAGAAATTTTGGATATCGTTAATAAGAAACCAGCGTATGAATTTCGATCTGGTGCTTATATTCAGCAAACTGATGGTTCATTTCAATTCACCCCTTTCCCATATTTGGCTCAGCTAAGTCCTATCAAGGCACTAGTTTGGGATGAGAAAAGTCAAAAGCTTAATCTAGCTGGCAATTTCAGTGATTTCCGAGTGGACTTAGGAAAAAACACAGCGATGGCTTTCCAGTCCTTTAAATTCCAAAATGGGAAATGGATCGAAATGAAAGTTGATCATGACATTCCAAATCAGGCTGAAATCCGACAACTCAAACCCATCAAAATAATAGAAAAAGAATACCAATTAGCTGCTAGCAATAATGGCGGATTGTATTGGGTTAAAGTTGATTAATGTCATTTGCATGCAATTTTAAATCCCCTAGCTTTGAGATCCCTTTCCAATTGAATCAGTGGAATTTATGTCATTACTCCCTGATTTATTAAATTTGCCTTATCAAGTTCATCTCAACTATGCGAATTCTAAAAATTCTCCTGCTTTCTGGAATCATCCTAATTGGCTTTTCCTGCCAAGAACCGGTAGACTATTCCAATGCAATCACAGATGGTCATTACCTGAATCAGGCTCAAGATCGAGTAACCCAAGTTATTATTCATGATATTTTCTCACCGCCAGTTGCCGCAAGAATTTACTCCTATTCTTCGCTGGCTGCCTATGAAGTTGCAGCAGCTGTAGATCCAGCATATGCTTCCCTTTTTGGCCAGCTTAGAGGTTCTGAAAAAAAAGATTTCAATCCTTCTGAAAAAGTTTACCCACCTCTGGCATCATTAGCGGCCTATTATTCTATGGGCACCGCTTTAATCTTCTCTGAAGAAATGATGAACGAGCATCGAGATGCAGCCTACGCTGAGTTGAAAGAAAAGGGAATTCCGGATGATGTATTTGAAGCATCTATTGCCTTCGGACAAGAAGTAGCAGCAGCGGTAAAAGAATATTCATCAAGAGATAATTACCATCAAAGCCGCTCCTTTCCTAAGTACACAGTCACGGGTGATCTTGGAACATGGGAACCTACTCCTCCAGCCTACATGGAAGGAATCGAGCCACATTGGAATAAGATCAGAACTTTCGTGTTGGATTCTGCAGCCCAGTTTAAGCCTTTGGCTCCGCCTCCATTCTCTACAGAAAAAGGGACTCCCTTCTACAATCTTGCTGATGAAGTCTATCAGGCAGCTATTAATGCAAACGAAGAGCAGCAAGAAATTGCGCTGTTTTGGGATTGTAACCCTTACAAGGTCAATGTCAAAGGACACGTGATGTTTGCCGAGAAAAAAATCACTCCGGGAGGTCACTGGATGAGCATCGCTGCCATTGCAGCAAAAGGAGCAGGAAAAGACTGGAAGGGAACAGCAGAAGCGTTTGCTTTGACTGGGATTTCTCTAAACGAAGCTTTTATCTCTTGCTGGGATGAAAAATACCGAAGCAAACTAATCCGACCGGAAACTTACATCAATCAATATATCGATGAAGAATGGGTGCCTCTTTTGCAGACTCCACCTTTCCCTGAACATACCAGTGGTCATTCTGTGGCTTCAGCTGCCTCAGCTTACACGCTGGGACAACTCTTTGGAGATCAATTTCATTTGGTTGACAGTTCGGAAGTAGCTTACGGACTACCGATCCGGGAATTTGACTCCTTCAGCAGCGCAGCAAAAGAAGCCGCTATCAGTCGTTTTTATGGGGGAATTCACTACATGCCTGCCATCGAAGATGGCGTCAAGCAAGGAACCCAAATTGGGGAATTTATCTGGTCAAGAATCAGTACTAAGCCGGAAAAACTGGCATCGAAAAACTAAATCGGAAGCAGTCAGAAATGGCTGCTTTTTTTATTCCTGTTGGAAAAAGTTATTTTTTGATCAATAAATGACCCTTTTGCAAGGTTATTTTTTTAATTCCTCTGAAGATTGAGTACCTTCTTTCATCACCTTTTTGATTAGGGATTTACCCCTTTTCTTGTTTTTAATCTAGTAAACCTATTATGTCAAAAACGATTATCGTTTCAAACCGACTTCCAATTAGCCTTCGGCATCGCAATGGAAGATTTGAATTCAAACCTAGTGCAGGAGGACTCGCCACAGGTCTCGGGTCAATTTATAAAGAGGGCGAAAATATCTGGATAGGTTGGCCAGGAAATACAGTGGAAGATCCGGAGCAACGTGCAGAAATCATACTGGAACTGCATGATCTGAAAATGGCTCCGGTATTTCTCACCAAAGAAGATGTTGAGGAGTTTTATGAAGGATTTTCGAATGAAACCCTCTGGCCAGCTTTCCATTACTTCACGCAATACATGGTTTATAACCCTAAGCATTGGGAAGCTTATGTACGGGTAAATGAGAAATTTTGCGAAGCAATACTAAAAAAAGCCGGTCCGGAAGATACCATTTGGGTCCATGATTACCAGTTGCTTTTGCTACCCCAAATGCTTCGTGAGAAACTGCCAAATGCAACCATTGCATTTTTTCAGCATATTCCATTTCCATCTTACGAGATCATCCGGATGATTCCCTGGAGAAAGCAGTTGCTAGAAGGCATGGTTGGTGCCGATTTGATTGGTTTTCATACTTATGATGACATGCGCCACTTCCTCAGCGCAGTAGGTCGTATTACCGGACTTTCTTCGGAAAGTGGTTATATACAAGCCGAAAATCGAATCATCAATGTGGATTCTTTTCCAATGGGAATTGATTACTACAAATTTGCCAACCAGGCAAAAAGTAGAAAAACTCAAAGTATCGTCCGTGAATTTCGAAAGCAGGTAGAAGATCAAAAATTGATCATCACCATTGATCGACTGGATTATTCCAAAGGAATTCCACAACGGGTTCAGGCATTTGCACAGCTTTTGGAACAGCATAAAGAACTTCATGGAAAAGTCTCTATGATCATGATCGTGGTGCCGAGTCGAGACAAAGTACAGTCATACAAAGAACTGAAAGAGGAAATCGATCTGCTCGCGGGAAGAATCAATTCCGAATATTCCACTTTGAATTGGAAGCCTGTGCATTACTTCTACAGAAGTTTTCCATTCGAGGAGCTAAGTGCTTTCTATAGCATGTCTGATATCGCGCTAGTTACTCCTTTGCGAGATGGGATGAATCTGGTCTGCAAGGAATTTGTAGCAAGTAAGACCAGCCAAACCGGGGTGCTAATCCTATCTGAGATGGCAGGTGCATCTAAAGAACTTCAAGATGCCGTCCTTGTCAATCCAAATGATCGGCAGGGTGTCGTTGACGCTATTTATAATGCCCTTAGTATGAAGCCTGCGGAGCAAAAAGCCAGAATGGTCAGTATGCAGGAAAGCTTGAAAAAATACGATGTCTTTCAGTGGGTGAAGGTCTTTATGGATCGACTGGCGCATGTGAAAGCCAAACAAGCAGAACTTACTTCCAAGGATGTAGATGCGAAAGTCATGGGTGAAATTGAAGCGGCTTTTCAGAAGGCGAAAAGACCAATTTTGTTCTTGGATTACGATGGGACGCTTACAGGTTTTGTCACCAATCCCAAAAATGCTTTGCCAGATGCGGAATTGAAATCTATCATCAAAAACCTGAGTGCCAAAGCTGAAGTAGTCATCATTTCAGGAAGAGACAAGGATACTTTGGGCACTTGGTTTAAAGATCAAAATGTGGATCTCATCGCTGAACATGGAGTTTGGGTGAAGAAGAAAAATGAAAAAGGAGACTGGAAACTCTACGCCGAAATTGAAGACGGGTGGAAGGATGATATTCGGCAGATTATGGAATATTACGTCCTACGAACCCCCGGAGCATTTATAGAGGAGAAGCATCACTCGCTTGTCTGGCACTATCGAAAAGTAGAGAGCGGATTGGGTGATCTCCGAATGCGCGAGCTTTTTAGCCACTTGAAATACATGGCCCGAGGTCATAACCTTCAGGTATTGGAGGGAAATATGGTCCTGGAAATCAAACGGCCGGATATCAATAAAGGCCGAGCTGCCACAGCAATCATGAAAGACCAGGAATTCGATTTCATTTTAGCTGTAGGAGATGATTGGACAGATGAGGATACGTTCAAGGCAATGCCGAAAAATGCCTATTCCATCAGAGTGGGTTATGCTTATACCCAAGCAAATTACAATATCAAATCCGTGAAGCAGGTGCGGCAACTATTGGCAAAACTCGGGTCTTAAAATAAGAATTGAGAAAACAGATACCGCTGGAAAGAAATTTCTAGCGGTATTTTTTATACAGATTGTATAAGATCAATTCATCCACTCCACGGAGTGGTTGTTCTATATCGCGCTGGATAAAATGAATTTTGAAGGATTGGACGGCAGCTGCTGTATCACTCACATCATATCCGATGATCCGAAGTGCATCGATCGAGTTGAAATTTTCAGGAAGGTTTCCTGCTTCTAAATAGTTGGGAGTATCCAAGACTTCATCGTACCAAAATCCATAACCAGCCTCGGCCAATCTTTTCCAAGGGAAGTATGGGCTTGGATCTACTTTTCGCCCGGGAGCGATATCCGAGTGTCCGATAAAATTGGCAGTAGGAATTCCATACTTCGTCTTCAATCGCTTCAAAACAAGCAATAAACTCTCGATTTGCTTTTCGTTGAATGGTTCAAATCCATTGTTGTCGAGCTCAATCCCAATGGAAGCAGAGTTGAGATCGGTATCATTTCCCCATCGTCCACGGCCGGCATGCCAAGATCGCAGGTAGTCGTTGAGCATTTGTACTACTTCCCCATCTCTTCCAATCACATAGTGGGAGCTTACTTGAGTTCGGGTAAGCGTAAAAGTCTTAATGGTCTGCGCCAAAGAATCCTGAGCCGTATGATGGATGATCACAAAATTGGGTCGGCGGACGCTGAAATTCGTCGTACCAACCCATTCATCTGTGATGCTGAGTGTGTCTGGCTTAGTTTGAGATTTTGTTTTGGGAATTTCCTGCAGCGTTCTGGTCACTTCTTTTACTGCTTTTTTATGGGCTTTATTATTCTTTCTGAAAATGTCATTCGAACAGGAAACAAGCGCTATGGAAATACCAGCAAATACTAGTGCTGAGAAAATTTTATGAAACCTCATGAACCAATTTTTTTTCGAAAATTGAAGCTACGAGTATTAAACTAAGTCTGAAAATTAGGTGTGAAAAAAGTACTTAACCTTAGCGTACTTGGCGGTAAAAAACCTTATATCTAACTCCATTTAATGGTAAGATGATCAAAGCAAATTTTCTGATTTAAAACCCTTTGTGGTTGAAAAGATTCGTTTCCATCCTCCCGCCCAAGCATCATTTTTTCCAAAATATAATCCTGCGTGGGAGCCAGATACTTGAACAGAATCTTATTTCTACCCAAATGTCACCCCTCTGGGGTGTTTTGAAAAGCAGCGTCAAGTTTTAGTGAAAGGCCTGCTTTCTCTCCTTTGCGAACCTTAGTGTACTTCGTGGTAAAAAAACCTACTATCTACTTTCGTTAAGTTGCACATGACCTGCAGCAAATTTTCTGATTTCTGATTTGAGCTTTCTGATTAAAAATAAAACCCTTTGTGACCTCCGTGTCATCCTCCGTGTCCTTGGTGGTTAAAATCCTTTTACAAGAAATTAGGCTTATCCAACTTTTTACCAATCCGGAAAGCTGCATTCATCAGCCCCACATGTGAATATGCCTGCGGAAAATTACCCCATTGACTTCCGGTATGCTGATCTACATCTTCAGAGAATAATTTCAGATCGTTGCAGTATTGAACCAACGTCTCGAAACCTTCCACAGCTTCCTGCAATCTCCCCACACAGGCCAATGCCTCAATGTACCAAAATGCACAAATCAAAAATGTGGTCTCAGGTACCCCGAAATCATCCATATGCTTGTACCGATAAAACAAGAAATTTTTTGCCAATAAGTCCTCTTCCAACGCTTTCAGATGTTCATTTGCGCGCTCCAAGTCATCCCCAAAATAGCCCATCGTAATCAATTGAAGGGTGCTGGCATCCATGTACTTCGAACCGATAGCCTGTGAGTAAGCCTTTCGATCAGGCAGATAGCAGGATTCTATTTTTGCTATCGCAAGATCACGTAGTGCAATGGCTTTATTGTACATGGTATCGTTTTTCAATCGAATCCCCATCTTGGCAGCTGCACAGGCTCCGGCCCAGTGAAATAAGAAAGTATAACAATGCTCTTGAGCCAAGTTGCGAAACTCCCAAAGTCCAGCATCCTTCTCATTCATTGTCAATTCGATCTTGTTTAACAGATTCATGATCATCGGCTCAGAGTGCATTCGCTCCTCTTCAGTGAATCGCTGATCCGAATACAAAGGCAGCAACGAAACTAATACCTGACCATAGAGATCATTCTGAATGTGTGTATATGCCTGATTCCCGAAACGCACTGGCTTATTTCCCAAATACCCATCGAGATCCGAAATCTCCTCTGTCAACAGTGCTCCGCCAGTAATCGAATAGAGGGGCTGATAGCGTCCATCTTCGCCGGTGCGGAGATTATGGATAAATTCAAAATACTTTTCCAACTCCTCAAAGTGCCCCAAGCTATTAAAGCAAGTAAGGGTATAATAGGTGTCCCGAATCCAGCAATAGCGATAATCCCAGTTTCTAGTCGAGTTGGGAGACTCTGGCAAACTGGTGGTCGATGCCGCAATAATTGCCCCTGTATCTTCGTATTGGTGTATTTTGAGAACTAATGCAGAGCGGAGAACCAATTTCTGGTGAAAGTTGGGAATGCTGGTGGACTTGACCCATTCCTGCCAATAGGCCGTAGTTGCATGTAGAAAGCGCTCACAAGTAGTTTCAATAGGAGCTTCCAAAGGTCTGCCATAAGTCAATACCAAATAAATCGGCTTATGCAGCGCAAAAGATTTATCCTCCGTGATGTAGCTCATGGAAGCATTGGTAGTCAATCTCAGTTCCTGATCAATTCCCATGTATCGCACATGGTTACTTCCAATACTTGGTGTCAATTGGATTTTTCCATAATCAGTTACCGGCTCACATTTTATTTTTATCCTTGGAGAACCGCTTAAAGCTTCTACTTTTCTGATTAGCATCAACGGCTTATAATAGCGATCATAGTTTTTAAAACGGGGAGCAAAGTCTGTGACCCGGTAGCTATTCTCACCAGAAGTAACTGTTGTTTGAAGAATATTGGTGTTTTCCAAATAGGCTTGGGAGGTTTCAAAATTCTCTGATTCTGGCAAGACCGTGAACTGCCCGCCTTTTCTGCGATCCAGGAGCCCTCCAAAAATAAAATCCGAGTCGAACCGAGGGAAGCAAAGCCAGCTGATATTGGTAGTTTTTTCTACATGGGCGATAAAGGCGCAATTGCCAATTAGCCCGCTTTCGTAGGTATGTTTAGTCATAAGTTCAGGTTTGAATTGATAAAAAATAGGTTTTGGGCAAGAGGCAAGAAAGTAAATGCCTTAGTGGAATCCAAAAATGTTGGAAGAAAGGTGGTTATAATTCTGTTGTTAACTTGTATTCCAGCCAACAATTAGCCTTCACATTCATAGCAATTCTACAATCTTCAGAGTGATGATTATTGGGGTGCCTCAATCCTTATAGTTTGGAAAAAGTTATTTAAAAGCTTTAAAGGTCCTCATCTAAATCAAACTTTAAAAGGAAAAACTCTTCTGGATCTACATTTTCAAAAGTTTCAAACTTCTCTTTCAAACACGGGCTTTTATAAAAAGTCGAATCCTTCTCAATTTTCAAAGCACTATAATAAAATTAAGAATTGATAAAAAAGAACCTGGCCGGAATCCAGCACCAACCTAGTGCATGTACAATCTTAATTTTTTTTTATTCACAAGTCTTAGTTTGAAAAATAATACTAAAATTTAAAAAAACCTTTTTTTTAGTTTAAAATCTCAAACTTTTCTAGTTGAAAATTTCTAAAGACGAGTGAAACAGTCCCTTATCCTGAATCTAGTCCTCCACTTTTTCTGCAAGAAGATACGAGACCGATAGATCATTCTTGATCGAATAACAAATAAATGTCGCTGAGATATCCAGAAGCGGAGCTTCGCTCCAGTTCAGCGAATTATGATCAAAATTAGGTGAATCTCCGGGTCCTGCATAGCCTAAAATCTCATAATGCTCCAGAGGTTTATTCACCTTAAGTATTTAAAAATCAAATTCCAGCAAAAAAAGGATAGGATTTCCTTCAGGATCTAAACTCTCTTCAAGCTCTTTCAATTTCTGAAAAGTTTGACTTCTACCTTGGAAATTATTGAGTCCAGCTAAAACATTCTCTGGATTAGCCTTAATGACAAAGTTATTACCTATCACCCCTACGGGTATCATATTTGGGTCAAAGGTCACCTCGTCAATCAGGCTAGACTGTCTGAAAGTTTTGGATTGACCAGTAGAGTTTGAGTAGATAAAATTCCATCTCTCACCATTCAGTGAAAAGACTATAAAAATATAACTATCAGTTTCATAATACGCATAAATATTACAGTATTTTGACCAAGATGCCTGCACTGCCTCTTCTACATTTTCACTTTTGAGCAATTCGGGATAGTTGGATTTATTCTGTTGGAAATCAATATAGATGTAAGGATTAGGTCTATCGAAATCATTTACTTGGAACAAGGTGTCATTCAAATACCTCCGGTATATAGTCTTGCCATCGGGGTTTTCAAACAATGGATTGACCATCAATACATTGAAGGCTCGAGTATGATAGGGGAAAAATGAATTTTGTACATCCAGTAGCTCATCTGTCAGAATCAAGTTATCCGTACCCATGCCAGCACCAATGAATGCATAACCATTTGGAATTTTTTCAAAACCATTTGCCATAAACGACGGGATTTTTCTTTGCCCCAGGTAATTTCCGTCTAAATCATAAGCTAAAATTCTACCTACGTCTAAAACTTCAATCTCATTATCAATGATTTTAAAATCCATAGGCTGCAAATATCCACCTGGCCCCTCCCCTCTAAATCCTATTGATCTCTTAAATGCGCCATCCTGCCCAAATACCATTAAAAATTGACCCCGAATATAGTCAAGAACATAAAACTCTCCATTTTTTAAAGCCAATCGATTAATATTTTTGAAATAAAGAGGTTTCCCATCAAGGTCATGGTCTTGAAATGAAACTATGCTAACATTCTCCTTAATCAGATTAGAAAATGAAACAGTTTCTAACTCCTCCTCTAGATTTATTTTGATTGATGGGATGTCTCGAGATTGGATTATACCTTCACAACCTGCTAGGGGTAAGCCTAGAAAGAAAACCCATATTGTAGATCGGACTATTTTCCGAAACACAGGATAAAACATTTTTTGAATTAAAATTGGTATTTCAATATTCACTTGATAGAAAAGAAATTTATGTAGTCGAACGTTTTCTGAGTTGTACGATCAGAAAAATTAAAATATTGCCAAGGAACCATTGATTCCAAGGCAATAAACTAAATTTTGATCAATCACAATCCCTTGTTGTGATACCCCATGTAGGACAAGGATTTCCATCCCCTGTCATGTAACAAATTTCGTAAGTACCTCCTGATCCATCTGTGCACCACAAGCTTTGCCATCTGTAATCCACCTCTCCTCCATCTCCTGGACCACCTAGTCCTTGGGAAATAGCAGGACTTCCAGAAAAAAGAAGGAAGGTGAACATGAACATCGCTCCTAACAGAATTGATTTTAACTTTTTCATGAAACATTAAAATTTAAGTAAATAAAAAATCTGGCCAGATAAGGAATTAACTAAATCCTCACTTCAAATCAAAAAAAAACGAAAGATCAAAGAGATCAAGAAAAATTTCCTATAAAATTAGGTGACAGGAACGATTAACTTATTTCATACTGTTCTAAAGCATCAGTTATACAGCTTCTTCGCTCGGATATATTCCTACACTTTTTCTGGAAGAAGATATGAGACCGATAGATCATTCTTAATCGAATCACGAATAAATGTGGAAGAGATATCTAACAAAGCAGCTTATCTGGACTTAATCAATTCAGGCTCAAAGGACGGTTTTTTTTCCTGGTCTGGGATAGATAAAATTTCAAAAACTGCCCTACAAATTTAAAAAATTAGACTTCTTATTTTGGAATTAAATTTCCGAGAATTAAAAGGAAAGAAGTGTTAATTCCTATTTGTATAAAATATGCAGAGGCCTAAAGGAATACAATTTAATAGTGAAAAATGGCTAAACCTGGCTCCTCCTCATAAGTCAAAGCATAAATTTTGCGTTCGTTTTCATTTACAGATAAAGCCTTTATTGAACGATCTAACTTATAATTTATAAGGGGCACACCTTTGAAGTCAAAGACAAAAATGTTTTCGGACATAATTCCTTTTTCTCGCCGCTCTTGATATGAATTACCCAAGAAACATAGAAATATCTTTTCCTTAGTTATAGAGGTGTGGTTATACCCGTTTTTCATATTTTCATCTACAATTACCCCGAGGGACGCGCCAGAACCTGATAAAGTATATTCTAGTTCTTGCATTATCGGACCTATAACTTTTGTTATTTTTCCTGAGTTCAAGTCAATGATTTCAAATGCATCAGTTTTGATATTGGAGTGAATTAATGTTTTTCTATCCGGCGACAAAGCAGTGTAACCTTGATTAAGTCTGCTAAGAATAAAAGTCTTATTGTCTGGAAGAGGATCACCATTAGAGGATGACGGCCAAAGACCCACAGACTTTTTTTTCTGCATTAATGTATCAAATACAGCAAACCTAGAAGCGCCTATATTTTGATATCCAATCCAAGCATTTTCATTTATCCAGTTGGCACTAAGAGATTGATAGCCCGCTTCTGTAATTTTTATTTTTCTTAGTGGGTTTTGGTCACCACTGGATATCGAAAATTCGGAGAATTCTTTATTCGTAAAAGAAAAAGTCCAAACTGTTTGATCATCAAACCCTTTATCTAATTGCCAGACATCTGACACTTCATCAGGACCATCACCGATTTTAGCCATCTTCTTGACTATTTTCATGGTAGACTTTTCTATGACAAACAGTCCCCAATCTGAAGTCAATGAAGAAACAATCAAATATCCTCCCTGATCAATAATTTGATGCGGTTTCAAAATTTCGTCAAAAATTATAAAATCTGAGCTTAAAAGTTCTTGCTTCTTGAAATCTTTCCAATCAAACCCTATCTCATTGTATAAAGCATTTTGGGAATCGGTAGTATTACATGAATATGTAGAAAGGACAAACAAGGAGAATACACCCAAAAGAGGATATCTCACCAAAATAGTGAAAACAACTCCTTTTTTCAAAGGAGTTGTGATACGATTTAAGGTAAGCATTTAGTTCTTTTTACAGTACCAAAATGCCCATTTCCTAGCATGTCTGTGCAAGTCTCAATGGTATCTTCTTGACAGCAGATCCACTTTTCATCTTCATTACCTCCACCTGGACCACCTATACCCTGGGCATTTGCCATTGGACTACTAAAAGATAAACCCATCGCAGCCACGAAGAGCATTCCTGAAATTAACTTTTTCATAATTTTTTGAATTTTAAATGAAAATAAAATTCGGCCGAATCAAAGTCTTAACTAAGACTTCATTGGTAAGCTAAAAAAAAAAAAATTTAAGAAAAAATTATTTAGGTAATTATTTACTATAAAATTAGGTTTTATCAATAATAAAATTTATTTATAACACTTAAGTATTAGGAAATATATAGCTTCTACCCTCGAAGATACTCCTCCACTTTCTCGGGAAGGAGGTTTAAAGCAAGATTATTAGTACTTACTAAGCCGAAAAGGTCTCATCGAAAAAAAAACTACTCGCTCTCCTCAATCTCAAAGAAAAGCAGTAAAAACTCCTCAGGTCCTAAATCATTCATTTCACCGTAAGCTTCCTCTAAATCCTTATTCTTCGAAAAATCCCAGTTCCCATCGTCACCAGCCTTCAGCACCGCAATAAACTCTCCATTTTGTCCCAAACCCAGAATGCCTTCAAAACCAAGATTACCTACTTCCTTCCGGATAAATTCCTCAGTATCATAAAGCTTGTTAGTTGATTTTAAGAGGAGCCTACCTTTGATTCTCGGATACTTAAAAGTTGTGAACGAAAGGAAATTATCATTTTGAAAAAGATCTACAATGCCTATAAACATTTCGCTTTCAACAAAATATTCTAATGGACTAGGATGGTTAGCATAATCGATTTTGGAAATCGGAGACTCGAAATCAAAAATATAGTCAGCTGAAATCTCATGACTCTTAGCATCATATCGGAAAATAGTATCCCTATTTCCGACAGTAAAATTATAATTATCCCCATCAATTTTAGAAATAACATTTCTTCCATCCAATGGAGTCATATCCAAATAATCCACATAGGGTATGGCCGACTTAATTAACTCTTGATTTTCATATACTTTAAACCCATCCTCTAAATTCATTGAACCATTTTTTACCAGAATTTCCGAATTACCCAAACGGATTAAGTCCGAATAATAAATATCTTCACTATACCTTTCCTCTTTAATAAAATTACCATTAATGTCAAAAAAATACTTCTTTCTATAGTCCATAGGAATCAGAATAAGTGACCCTTCCTTTTCATCATAATATATATTTTCCAAATTCTTGTATTCACCAGGACCGTCCCCTATTCTATAAATATGGTTAAAGTATCTACCCCTCTCATCAAAAATAAGCACTGAATTTCCGATGGTCTTGTCAACTATGATAATCCGATTTCCAATTACAAGTATCTTATGCACACTCCCAATTGGTGCAAATGAATTGTCAGAAAAACGGACTATCCGAGCAGATTTTAGTTTGAGATCTTTGATAGTGGCTGTTGATTTAATTCTAATCAATGAGGTTTCAACCTCCTCAGCTGTGTTTTGTCCGCATGAAATGAGAGCACAAAAAAAAACAATTTTAACAATGCAAAATAATTGTTTGATCATATCCTTAGAATAAATGAGAAAAGCGGGTCATTTCGACCCGCATTGAACTAATTAATTTGTGAATGTACAAGAAGTGGTGGCTACGGCATTACATTTATTCCCATCTAGAAAACCCCAAAGGTTTGTTTTTCGACCACAAACAGTAACTGTTATGGTTTCACCATCGATGTCTATCGATTCTTCACAGTCTTGTTCCCCACCCAAGCTTTGAGCATTTGCCATGGAGCCACTAAATGATAAACCCATCGCAGCCACGAAGAGCATTCCTGAAATTAATTTTTTCATAAATAATAAAATTAAGAACTGATAAAAAAAGAACCCCGGCCGGAATCCAGCACCAACACAGTGCATGGACAATCTTAATTTTTTTTTATTCGCAAGTCTTAGTTTGAAAAATAATACTAAATTTTAAAAAAAGCTTGTTTTTAGTTTAAAATCACAGGTTTTTATAGTTGGGAATTTCTAAAGACTAGTGAAACAGCTTCTTATCTCTAATGTAATCTACTACTGATTCGGGAAGCAGGTAGCGAACTGACTTCCCTTCCTGGATTGACTTGCGGATAAAAGTGGCCGAGATATCCAACAGTGGCGCTTCGATCACTTTGATACTTGGATGATCAAAAGTTTTAAGTTCACCCGGTCTGGGATAGACCAAAATCTGATAGTATTCCAGAATCTGCTCGTAGTTTTTCCACTTCTTCAGCTGGTCCAGATTGTCCGAACCTAAAAATAAACTGAACTGATGCTGTGGATATTGCTCGCTCAGGTATGTAAGGGTATCGATCGTATAGCTGGGTCGGGGCATCCGAAACTCTACATCTGAAGCCCTGAAATGAAAATTGCCCTCAATGGCCAATTCCACCATCCGCAGTCGATCATGCTCATGCGCGAGCGATTGTCGCTTTTTAAGTGGATTTTGCGGACTGACCACAAACCATACCTCATCCAAATCGCTTCGATCATAAAGCGTATCCGCAATAATCAAATGCCCGACATGGATGGGATTAAAGGAGCCGAAATACAATCCGATTTTCACGGGCTACTTGGCTAAAAATTCGCTGACTAAATATTCTGCCTCTGCCGATGACTTAGCAAAGTCATCATTCACCACTGTCACATCAAATTGAGGTTCAAATTTGGATTCAAATTCTGCTTTGAATAATCGTCTTGAAAGGGATTCTTCACTTTCGGTGCCTCGCTCACTCAATCGCTCCTTGAGCACTCCCAGGCTTGGGACTTTTACAAAAATGGCCAAGGCCTGATCCCCAAAATAATTCTTAAGTGCCAGACCTCCTTTGACATCTACATCAAAAATCACCGCTTTACCACTATCCCAGATTCGTTGGATTTCTTCTTTGAGGGTACCGTAGAAGTTACCGGCATAGACTTCCTCCCATTCGATGAAAGCATCTTCGTCTATCTTTTTCTTGAATTCTTCCTGACTTAAAAAATAATAGTCCTTGCCATGCACTTCATGCCTTCCACGTCGGTCACGAGTACAGGCAGAAATAGAAAATCCCAAATTTGGGATTTTTTCAATGAGGTATTTGACGAGAGAAGTTTTTCCCGATCCCGAAGGAGCCGAGAAGATGATTGCCTTGCCTGAGGTCATGTTTATTTAATTTCCTGAATCTGTCTTCGGATACTATCTGCCAATTCATTAGGCACAGCTTGCTTGGTACACTTATTTTTCAAGACATCACGAATCGCTTGCTCCAAGTGAAAATGCTCGAAACAAGGTTGACATTTCGCCAACTTTTCTTTCAACATATCCTTGGAATTGTCCACCTCTCCATCGAGAATGCTTTCCAACAATTCAAAGCACTTGCTCGTGTCTCCGCATTTCAGCTTTCGTGCCTCGGATGATTCTTCATTCATATCCATCAGTAATTGTATTTATTATTCCTCCTCATCTGTGTTATAGCCCATGTTTTTAGCATAGCCTTGTAGTTTTTCTTTGAGTAGATTTCTTGCGCGGTGCAGTCTGGATCGAACCGTTCCAATCGGAATATCCAAAATCTTCGACATCTCCTCATAGGTGAAACCTTCCAAATCACAAAGGATAATCACCGTTCTAAAGTCTACAGCCAAACTATTAAGCGCATTTGAGATCTCATCTCCAAGCATATCCTTGACCGAATCGGCCCGCATATCGCTCGTACTTTGGTAATCAACGTCATCCGAGTTGTAATAAGTTTCAACCTCCTGGTAATCCACCTTCGCTGGCTGCTTACTCTTTCGTCGATATTCGTTGATAAAACTGTTTTTCAAAATCCGGAACAGCCATGCTTTTGCATTCGTTCCCTTCTCAAATGAGTTGATGAAACGGTATGCTTTCAGGTAGGTGTCCTGCACCAAATCTTTGGCATCATCCTCATCAAAGGTGAGCCTATAGGCAAAATTGTACATGGAGTCTATGTGTGGCATAAACTCGCCATCGAAGATGCCGTTCTTTTCTTCTTGAGAATATTTTCTGCGCTGTACTTCCGACATATGTTCAAAAGTAACGATTGGGTCAATTTATAACTAGGAATCGGAAAGAATTCAGGCGATTTCCTTTATTTTGTTGCTTGATTCGATCCGAAAAGATCTCAATCTCCATCCCGTTTCTATGTTTTTCTTTAGATTACTTTCCAGGCTTCCGCTACCTGTACTTTATCTTTTCTCCGATTTGCTTTACTTGGTTGCCCGATATGTGATCAGTTATCGCAAAAAAGTGATTGATGAAAATCTGAAATTTGCCTTTCCTGAGAAATCGCCTGCAGAGCGAAAAAACCTTCGAAATAAATTCTACCGGAATTTCACCGATGCCTTTTTCGCAGAAACGATTAAGCTATTAACCATTTCTGAAAAAGAATTTAATCGGCGATTTTCAATCAAAAACGCCGAGCTACTCGATCAAGCTGTCCAACGAGGCCGAAGCGCACTCATGGTTACGGGTCATATCTTTAACTGGGAGTTTGGTGTCGTTGGAACTAACCTCCACACCAAGTCAGAAGTAGAGACGGTCTATCTAAAAGTAAATAATCCTTTTTTTGATCAACTGATGAACCAGATTCGGATGCGTTTTGGAGGCTATGTCACGGAGAAAAAAGCATTTCGGAAAAGTATGCTTACCTTAAAAAAGTCTCCGAGAATTATCATGCTAGGCTCAGATCAACGCCCTCCACAATCAGAAAAGCGCTACCAAAGAGATTTCCTCAATCGCCCTGCAGTATTCTTTGAAGGAGCAGAATTTCTTTCTAAAAAAATGGATGCCGAGGTAATTTATGGCGAAATGAAAAAAATCAAACGTGGTCATTATGAGTTTGAATTTTCACCTTTGGCAGCTCCTCCATATGATCAGCATACTCCGCATAGCATCACGGATGAATTTTGCAGAAGACTGGAAGAAAATATCCGAAAACAACCTGACTTATACCTTTGGAGTCATAAGCGCTGGAAGATTTAATTAATTTAAAAATTGGAAGATTATAAAATTGAAAAATTTATTTGACCTAGAATTAAAATAAAATTGCCCACTAAATACGGATTAACAGGAGAAAGAAGAAGCTAGAGTCCAGAGAACTAATTGATCTCTTTAATTCTTTTTTGAACCTTATAGCCTTCATTATGGCTAATTAAATACAACAATCTTAAGAAGTAGAAATAGTAAACTCTTCTTGTGCAGCGATAAATTGAACATGGAATATTTAGACAACCTCAACCCCGAACAACGTGCCGCTGTAGAGCATACTGATGGACCAGTGATGATCATTGCCGGTGCCGGCTCAGGAAAAACCCGTGTTTTGACCTATAGGATAGCTCATTTGATCTATGAAAAAGGGGTTGATGCCTTCAATATTCTATCCCTGACTTTTACCAATAAGGCGGCTGCGGAGATGCGCCATCGAATCGAATCTCTAGCTGGACTTGAGGCTCGAAATACCTGGATGGGAACATTTCACTCCGTCTTTGCAAAGATTTTGCGGGTCGAAGCGGGCAAAATTGGCTACCCTTCCAACTTCACCATTTATGATTCAGATGATTCCAAATCTCTCATTCGCACGATCGTCAAGGAGATGCGATTGGATGATAAAGTCTATAAAGCCAATGCTGTGCTGTCCAGAATTTCGGGAGCCAAAAACCGGTTGATTTCCTGGCAGGCCTATCAAAATGATCCCTTTGTCAAAGCAGATGATGAAGCGGCAATGAAGCCGAAAATGGGTGAAATCTATCAAAAATACCAAGATCGACTGTTTAAGGCTGGAGCTATGGATTTCGATGATTTGTTATTTAATACCAATGTGCTTTTCCGAGATCATCTGGACATACTCAACAAATATCAGCAGCGATTTCGCTACGTGATGGTGGATGAGTTTCAGGACACCAACCTTTCCCAATACCTGATCACTAAAAAGCTTGCTGCAGTACACCAGAATATTTGTGTCGTCGGAGACGATGCACAAAGTATTTATGCCTTCCGTGGAGCGGATATTCAGAATATTTTAAATTTTGAAAAGGATTATCCGGATCTTTTTGTAGTCAAACTAGAGCAGAACTACCGGTCCACCAAAACGATTGTGGAAGCCGCCAATTCGATCATCGACAAGAACAAGGCACAGCTTAAGAAAGTGGTCTGGACGTCTAATCCTGATGGGGAACTGATTGAATTGATTAAAGCCACCTCTGACAATGAGGAAGGGAAAATAGTGGCAACAACCATCTTCGAAGAGAAAAACAACAAGAAACTCCTCAATAGCGATTTTGCCATCCTCTATCGCACCAACTCTCAATCCAGAGCTATAGAAGAGGCGCTTCGAAAGATGAATCTGACCTACAAAATCGTGGGGGGACTTTCATTCTACCAGCGTAAGGAGATCAAAGACTTGATGGCCTATATGCGATTTGCTGTGAATCCGATGGATGAGGAAGCTTTTAAGCGAATTATCAATTATCCAAAACGGGGAATTGGAAATACCTCCGTGGACAAATTGCTGGTAGCGGCTTATGATCATGATACCCCACTTTGGGATGTGGTCCAAAATGGTCCAAGCTTCCTTGGAGGGAGAGCAGGTGGTTTGGTGATGGATTTTGCAACCATGATCAAGGCATTCCAGATCGAAATCGAGCGAAAGGATGCTTTTGAAGTAGCAAGTAGCATTGCAAAGCAAAGTGGTTTGCTGCGGGAACTCTACGAAGACAAAACTATTGAAGGACTCAATCGCTACGAAAACGTACAGGAACTCCTAAATGCGATCAAAGAATATGTAGACAATCCTGAAAATGAAGATAAAAGTCTGGGATCTTTTCTACAGGAGATAGCCTTGCTCACAGATAATGATCGGGACAAAGATCAGACCGATGCGATCACCCTGATGACGATTCATTCCTCAAAGGGGTTGGAATTCAAGCAGGTTTTCGTAGTGGGATTGGAAGAAGATTTATTCCCCTCCCAGATGATGATGCAGAGTAGAGAGGATTTGGAAGAAGAGCGGAGACTTTTCTATGTGGCTTCTACACGGGCAATGGATAAGCTTTATTTTACCTATGCCTTGACTCGGTATCGATTTGGAAGATTATTGAATTGTGAGCCAAGTAGATTCCTGGAAGAAGTGGACCCTAATTGCCTTAAGATCAACAAGCGGATGACCTCAAAAGAAATGCCAGGAGCATTTCGAAGCGAAGGATTACCCGGAGGCTCTGGTTTTATAGGAATCAAGAAGAAACCTGAGGCCAGACCGGTGAGCGCTATGAAACTCCACACGCCCAGCCCTGATTTTAAACCTTCCAACACGAACAATTTACAAGCAGAACAGCTGGTGGAGCACCCTAAATTCGGTTTCGGAAAAGTTCAAAAAATTGAAACAGAAGGACTTAACAAAAAAGCCACAATCCAATTTGAGCATTTTGGAGAGAAAACATTATTACTTAGCTTTGCGAAGCTCAGAATTATAGACTAATCATCTGCCTCCTCGCCCTTTGGTAATTTTTTCATTACCTTTTAATGCGCAAAAATCAGGAGTCACCATGGAGCAAATTGAACCTGCAAACAAATATTTATTTTGAAAGAATACGGCAAAAACATTCAACGTCTGGTTGACCATATCACCGGAATTGAAGATCGTGATAAGCGTACCCAAAGTGCATACACGGTAATCGAGATTATCAAACAACTCAATCCTACCTGGAAGCAGGAGAATGACCAAAAACTTTGGGACGATTTGTATATCATGTCAGACTTCAAGCTTGATGTGGATGCTCCTTACCCTATGCCGGAAAAAGAACTTCTAGGCAAAAAGCCACTTCCGATTGGTTACCCAAAAGGTGAGGTTAAATTCAAGCATTACGGTAGAAATATCGAGAAACTGATCGAAAAAGCGATTGAGATTGAAGATGACGAAGAACAAGAGTCAGCAATCATCTACATCGGTCAGCTGATGCGTAGCTTCCACTCAACCTGGAATCGGGACAATTTCGATGATGGAATCATCCTTGATGACATCAAAACCCTCTCAAAAGGAAAACTTCACATTGATCTGGAAAAAGTAAAAGAGAATAGTCTTTTCGAGTCGAATACCAGAAGAGATTTTAAACTTCCAATCGCTGTAGATCCTCCGGGCAAAAACAAGAGAAATACCGGACATAATAAGAACCGCAGGAATAATGGAGGTCATAACAAGAAAAGAAGAAACTAATGGGATCATTTCGGGTTGTCGGAGGAAATAAACTCAAAGGAGAGATTATTCCCCAGGGAGCAAAAAACGAAGCCCTGCAAATTCTTTGTGCAGTCCTACTCACAGCAGAGAAGGTTACTATAAATAAAATCCCAAATATTCGGGATGTAAATAAGCTGATTGAATTGCTAGGTGATATGGGCGTCAAAGTAGAAAGACTGGGGCCCGAGTCTTATTCGTTCCAAGCCGATCAGGTCAATATAGATTATCTCGAGACAGAAGATTTCCTAAAGAAAGCTTCATCTCTTCGAGGATCCGTGATGATTCTCGGACCACTTTTATCTCGATTTGGAACTGGAAAACTTTCTAAGCCAGGAGGAGATAAGATCGGCAGAAGAAGAATGGATACCCACTTTTTCGGCTTTCAAAAACTAGGCGCCAAATTTCATTATGATGCTGCCAATGAGATTTTCCACATTGATGGAAAAAATCTAAAAGGCGCATACATGCTCCTCGATGAGGCATCAGTTACTGGTACTGCGAATATCGTAATGGCTGCCGTAATGGCTGAGGGCAGAACCACAATTTACAATGCTGCCTGTGAGCCATACTTACAGCAGCTTTGTGATATGCTCAACAGAATGGGCGCAAAAATCACAGGTGTAGGTTCCAATCTACTCCATATCGATGGAGTAGAAAAGTTGGGAGGAACAGACCACACCATGCTCCCAGATATGATTGAGATCGGTTCTTTTATAGGATTGGCCGCAATGACTCAGTCAGAAATAACAATAAAAGATTGCCAGATTCACCGATTGGGAATCATTCCGGAGACTTTTCGTAGGATGGGCATCAAATTAGAATTTAGAGGAGATGACATCCACATACCTGCTCAAAAGCATTACGAAATTGAGACTTTCATTGATGGTTCTATCCTGACAGTAGCAGATGCGATTTGGCCAGGATTCACCCCGGATTTGTTGAGTATAGTTTTGGTAACAGCAACTCAGGCGAAAGGAACTGTGTTGGTACACCAGAAAATGTTTGAATCAAGACTATTCTTTGTGGATAAATTGATCGATATGGGTGCTCAAATCATTCTCTGCGATCCGCATCGAGCCACTGTGATCGGTTTGGACCGAAAATACCCACTTCGCGGCATCCGAATGACTTCTCCGGATATACGTGCTGGAGTTTCTCTTTTGATTGCTGCGCTTTCAGCTAATGGCACTTCAATTATTGACAACATCGAGCAAATCGACCGAGGCTATCAATATATTGATGAGCGATTGAATAAGTTGGGAGCATCCATCGAACGAATTTAATTACGAAAAGCGGGTTGAAATACCCGCTTTTTCACCCTCTTTTTTATTTCCTACTTAATAAATTCCATTTTGGTAGAAAAATTAATTGTTAAAAGGACTCTTCCTGTAAACATAAAACCCGAAGATAATCCCCTCTTTGAACACGCACTTACTGCTACTTTTTTCGTTCTTCCAATTACAATTTTAGAAAAGGCTGTAATTTTTCAAGACACGGCTTTTTCTCTAAAAGATTTTAAATACCGTACAGAATATACCCACGTTAATGGTCTAGGTCTCCTACCAAAATTAAAACGCACCATCACCTGCGCGTTGAAACGTTGGCGAAAAATCCCAGACGGAATCTGGATCAAAGACGAATGGAGTGCAAATTATTTCCATTGGATGACCGATTGTCTTCCTAGAATCTGGAAAGCAAAGGAATTCGGTGCTTCCAATCGGATAATTCTTCAGGACTCTTTCAAACATCTTCCCTACGTCCGGGAATCACTGGATCTGCTTGGAATAATTCCTTTTTATTTTTCTTCCAGTGAAAATCTATGGGTTGATAAACTTGTCCTAACACCCAGGACAGCCAATTTCCCAAATTTCAATGAGCCTTTGACTAGACTAACCCGCAAAAAGCTCGGTGTAAATCCCACTAGAAGTCCTTTTCAAAAAGTTTATATCAGCAGAAAACTTGCTGAAAAACGAAAAGCTCATAATGAATTGGATGTGGAGCTTCTTATGCTCAAGCATGGATTTGAAATAGTATATGCAGAAAAGCTTTCGCTTAAGAAACAAATCGAGCTGATGGCCGAGACGCGAATCCTTGTCTCTCTTCATGGAGCAGCTCTTACAAATATGATTTTCATGCAGGAAGGTCAGCATGTGGTCGAGTTACGAAATCAAGGGGATAGCAAAAACCAATGCTTCTTTAATTTGGCTTCGGCAATGGGCCTACACTACTATTACACTTTAAATCATGGTGACTCTCCAGATACTATCATGAGTGACTTTACAATAGATGTAGCAGCATTAGAGAGTCTAGTGCTTTCTCTGGAGAAATAATTACCCCTCCCCTCACTTTAGATTATTGGCTTGCGATTTTTTTTGGTAAATTCTGGCTTTAACAAGCAAGCATCAAACCCATGACCAAAAAGAAACTTCGCAGCCAAGAGTGGTACGGACGCACCGGAAAAGACGGATTCATCTATCGCTCCTGGATGAAAAACCAAGGATTTCCCCATCACCTCTTCGAGGGAGACAAGCCAGTAATTGGCATATGTAATACTTGGTCCGAGCTCACTCCATGCAATGCACATTTTAGAGATTTGGCAGAAGCACTGAAGCGTGGGATTTGGGAAGCCGGAGGTTTTCCCCTCGAGTTTCCTGTCATGTCACTTGGGGAGTGTTCCATCAAGCCAACAGCTATGCTATTTCGCAATCTAGCTTCAATGGATGTGGAAGAAAGCATACGAGCCAATCCAATGGACGGAGTGATATTGATGTGTGGTTGTGATAAGACCACTCCATCACTTGTGATGGGTGCAGCTTCTGTGGATATTCCCGCTTTGGTAGTATCTGGTGGTCCGATGCTCGTTGGTAGGTTCAAGGGCAAGAAAATCGGAACTTCAGATGTCTGGAGATTTGCTGAAGAATTCAAAATGGGAAAGCTCTCCCAAGAAGATTTTATTGCTGCAGAAGCAGCCATGTCGCGTTCTGTGGGCCATTGTGCACCTATGGGGACTGCTTCTACAATGGCAGCGATGGTTGAAGCTTTAGGCTTGGCCCTACCTGACAACGCTACCATTCCAGCAGCAGATTCTCGAAGAAAAGTATTGGCACATATGGCAGGAATGCGGATAGTAGAAATGGTAAATGAGGACCTTAAAATGTCCAAAATATTGACAAGAAAAGCCTTTGAAAATGCGATCATGGTGAACGCAGCTTTGGGAGGCTCAACCAATTTTATCCTTCACTTGACTGCTATTGCCAAGCGAATTGGAGTAGAACTTGATTTGACAGATTTTGATCATTTTTCCTCGAAAATCCCATTGATCGCTAATGTGCAGCCCTCCGGGGAACATTGGGTAGAGGATCTTTTCTATGCCGGTGGCTTACCTGCCGTGATGAAAGAAATCGAGAAGCAGCTCAATACCGACGCAATCACCGCCAATGGAAAAACCATCGGGGAAAATATTGCTAAAGCCGAATGCTATGACCGAAACCTGATCGGGACATTTGAAAATCCGATCAAACCAGAATCCGGAATTGCGGTACTCAAAGGCAATTTATGTCCAAATGGAGCAGTATTGAAGCCTTCAGCAGCAAGTCCTCACTTGCTCACACATACGGGAAGAGCAGTGGTTTTTGAAAACATTGATGAGTACAAGGCTCTGATTGATTCACCAGAACTTGATATTGATGAAAACTGCGTGATGGTCATGAAAAATGTAGGCCCAAAAGGCTATCCTGGAATGCCAGAAGTAGGAAACATGGGATTGCCAAAGAAATTATTAGAGAAAGGAATCAAAGATATTATCCGAATTTCTGATGGACGAATGAGTGGGACAGGCTATGGAACAGTTGTACTTCACGTTTCACCGGAATCTGCCATCGGTGGTCCATTGGCTTTTGTACAAAATGGAGACAAGATCGAGCTGGATGTGCCAAATAGAACCCTAAATCTTCTGATCTCCGACGAAGAAATGACTAAGAGAAAGGCAGAATTCAAACCAACCCAACTTCCATATGAGCGAGGGTATGTGAATTTATTTTTAGACAAAGTAAATCAAGCGCATGAGGGAGTCGATTTTGATTTCCTACAGGGAAGTTCAGGATCAGAAGTGAAGCGAGATTCGCACTAAGAAAAATGAAACAGAAAAAAACAGCAATCATCACCGGTGCAGGACAGGGAATAGGATTGGCTATTGCCGAAAAACTAGCTGCCCAAAGTATCAATCTAGTATTGAATGACCTTGAAGCAGGTTTGATTCAAGATGCTTGTGAAAAAATCTCGCATCAATATGGGATGTCTGCCATCGCTGTCCCGGGAGACGCAAGTGACCAAAACACCATTAATTCACTTATTAAAACCGCGATTTCCAACTTTGGCTCTGTAGATATTTTGATTGCAAATGCAGGGATAACCCTTTACGGCAGTTTTCTGGAGTATTCTAGAGAAGATTTCATGAAAGTCACCAGCGTCAACCAAGTCGGGAGTTTTTTTCTCACCCAAGCCGCAGCAAATGTAATGAAAGACCAAAAAAGAGGTGGAGCGATTTTGCTTACTTCTTCGGTCACTGCACATCAAAGTCATGAAAATCTTGCTGCGTATGCCATGAGCAAAGCTGCTCTAGAAATGCTGGCAAAAAACTTAGTCTTGGAATTAGCCCCGCTGGGAATTCGAATTAATACAATTGCACCGGGGGCAACTTTGACAAGCAGAACGACTTCTGATAAGGATTATGAAAAAACATGGGCTAAGCTCACCCCATTGGGCAGGGCCGCCTATGTTGAGGATATCGCCGATGCTGCAGCTTTTTTGGTATCAGAATCTGCAAAGCACATTACTGGCCAGACCCTTGTCATTGACGGAGGATGGACCGTGGTCAGCCCTTCCCCATATGGCTGAAAATAATCCAAATTCAATTTCACCGTCGAAGAGCATTCCTATTGCTCCAGCCCCTTGGCAACTTGAGGGGGAAGGGATTATTCTGGTTTATAAGTTTTCGAAAAAATGGGTGGAGGACTTCGGTCAACTTCCTCCTAAACTTCAGGGAAAATTCAAAGGAGGGTTGGGCTATTTGATGCTGGTGAATTACAAAAATTCGCCTGTAGGACCTTACAATGAACTATTATTAATCCCAGGTAAATTTTCTCCAACTGGTAAACAAAGCATTACCAAGATCTATGTAGATTCTGAAGCAAGCACTCAAAATGGCAGAGCTAATTGGGGAATCCCTAAAAATACGTTACCCTTTTCTTGGAAAGAAGAAAATGGGAAATCTGAAATAAAAGTCTTTTCAAATGACCAAGTCATATTTTCTATTGAGGTGAAATCATTTGGAACTCCTTTCCCAGCAAGCACTAGCTTTCTCCCGATCGATTTACATCAATCTTGGGAAGGTCAGGATTTTTATACCAAACCCTCAGGAAGTGGTTGGGGAAAACTGGCGAAAGTAAAAATCAAGGAATTAAGGCCTGATTTTTTCCCTGATATCCGTTTACAGAAACCGCTTCTTGCTGTGAAAATCAATCCTTTCCGGATCAATTTCCCCATCTCGGATCATGAATTATAAAGTCTACACCGAAACCAATTGCATCATAACCGGTGCTGCTTCCGGAATAGGACTAGAATTGGTCAAACAAATTTCCCCATCAAATCCAAATCTTCTATTGGTGGATATAGCTGGCGAAAAACTGCGAGAACTTAAACAGGAATTCCCCAATGTAACAGGAATACTCGCTTGCGATTTAAGTCAGAAAAGCGGCAATGAGCAAATTTTGGAATGGGTAAAATCCAATTGGACTCATGTGGATTTTTGCTTTGCAAATGCGGGAAAAGCAGAATATGGCCCTTCGGAAAATCAAAATTGGAAAGACATGGACCGCTTATTCCAACTCAACGTCCACAGTCCAATCCAAATCGGGTTTATGATTCGGGAATTATTTCCCGAAAAATCTTTCCGTTTGATCATCACCGCTTCTGCCATGGCTTATTGGCATATTCCGGGTTATAGCTTTTATGCAGCTACAAAGTCTGCTTTACTCCAATGGGCTAGAACCATCTGGTCCGAAAAAACTGGAGATTGGGTAACATTGGCATTCCCGATTGCTACAGCTACTAACTTCTTTGATACGGCAGGCAACAATATTCCCAAAGCTTACCCTAGACAAACTTCAGCCTGGGTGGCAAAAACGATACTTTCAGGTACGGCAAAAAGGAAAAAGAAAATATTCCCCTCCCATTTGTTCTTAAGCATGCTGATCTTGACACGTTTTTTCAGATTCCTAAAAAAAATCTACGGCATATTCGAATACCAGAAGTATAAAAAATGGCTCGAAAAACAAACTAATCCCTGATCCTGTTAACTTTGACAAAACTTTATTCTATGAAAAATCTAATTCTTGCCTTTTTATTTATCGGAATCCTAGTGGCTTGCCAGCCAAAAGAAACTACTCCTGACACTCTTCCAATGAAAGTAGCCTTAGCCTATGGATTTGATCAAATGGATCAGGTAAATACCATTGGTTTCACTTGGAACGTACAAAGGGATTCTGTCAATGTACTTTCACGAACTTACCTTTGGAATATGAAGGACCATACGGTAGACTATTCTGATCCGGATACAACCTATTCGTATAGCCGTATGACAGATTCACTTCCTCCTGCTGATCGCGCATTTATCAATGATAAATATTGGGCAATGATGCCATTCCAGCTGGGCTGGGACTCCGGGTATACTTTTGAGACTGAGGAAGGGGCTAGCTCTCCCCTGAAAGGAACCACTTCTACCAAGTTGACCATTATTTATAACTCCGCTGACGGTTACACTCCAGGGGATGCTTATGATCTCTATCTGGATGAAAACAACAAGATTTTGGAATGGACTTTCCGCCGAGGAAATGGAGAGCAAGGCGCCACTTGGACATGGGAAAACGAAACTAAAGCTGGACCACTAACCTTCGCCCAGGACCATATGAATGCAGAAGGCAAGCGCTTTATCTGGATCTCTGGCCTTTCGGTCAATTAATACGAATCAAACGAAATGGAAAGCCGGGGCGAAAGCTTCGGTTTTTTTTATTTTGAAAATTCCATAATCCCTAGGTTTAAGCCCGCGGCTTTAGGAAAAGACTGCCCCAGAGTGTCCTTACTCACCGCCTTCAAAAAGTAGCCTTAGCCAACTAGATAGGAGGTATAATGATACAAAAATATGTTTTCAGCTAACGTTCTGGTATATTCCCAGCAAGATTCAAAAAGGAAGAAATAGTAAGATCATATGGAATACAGGGTGATTCGCGGTGAAATAATGCCGGGTCATGGCGTAGCATCTGGAAAAGGAGATGATAAAAGATACCCCGAGGGCACCTTAAAACAACAGTTCAAGCATTTTCTTGAACGAGGACTTGATTTGAGTAACTATTACATGGGAACGATCAATCTGGATATCTCACCTTTCTCTTACCAAATCAAAAAGCCAAAACATTTTTTCAAGGACATTGCTTGGTCAGATTTTATTACTCCGGAGAATTTTTATTTCTTCGATGCTTCAATCCACTATAAAGGTCAAACCTATAAGGGATTGGTCTATATGCCTGATCCAGAAACTAAAGAGGATCATATTCAAAAGCCGACCATACTCGAATTGATCTTTCCAAAAATAGAAGGGCTAGAATATGGTGCAATAGTAGAAATTGAACTTAGAAAAGACCAACTTGAACTAATCGAAAATAAAACTGATCAACCTCAACATGTCGATACCGAAGGAATTTGAGAAATACCAAGAAATGGAAGCAGAACAGCTTCCCGTTCCAAAACATAAACTTCATAACTGGACGCATTTTGCAGGCTTGTATGCTGCAGAGCATGTGGCGGCCACAGAGTTTGTCATTGGGGCCACCTTCGTTTCACTTGGAGCCAAGACTACTGATATTCTTCTAGGACTCCTGATCGGAAATATTCTGGCAGTTCTCAGTTGGACCTTGATTACCTCTCCTATTGCCGTAGAGACCCGCTTAAGTTTGTATACTTACCTGAATAAGATTGCCGGGGATTCGATGAGCAAGCTGTACAACTGGGCAAATGTTCTCATTTTCACGGTTATTTCCGCAGCGATGATTACGGTCTCAGCGACCGCCGTTCGCTTTGCCTTCAACATTCCCGCTCAGCTCAATTGGTATCCCTCTAATGCTTGGTTTGTGCTAATCGTCCTGCTTGTTGGCTCTTTTGTGGTGTTCATTACCATCTATGGATTCGATGCAGTTTCCGATTTCTCCGGAATTTGTGCCCCATGGTTATTTGTCATGTTTTCTTGTGGTGCGATGGTGCTCCTACCTGCTTTATCACTGTCTGTATTAGGAAGCACCCTTCCGGCTAGCTGGCAGGAGTTCATATACATTGGGGACCAATCCATTTGGACTGGAGTAAACAGCGAGGGGGAACCTGGCATTGGACTACTGGAGGTTATTGGTTTTGCCTGGGCAGCCAATACGATTACACATTTTGGTTTGATAGACATGGCTCTTTTACGATACGCCAAAAAGAAAATTTATGGTCTAGCGACAAGTACAGGGATGATGTTTGGTCACTATGTGGCATGGATTGCTGCCGGAATTATGGGTGCCGGTGCCGCTGTGATTCTCGGTAAATCCATTTCAGAAATTGATCCGGGAGATGTTGCCTTCTATGCTCTGGGCATGAGTGGTTTTGTGATTGTGATCGTGGCCGGATGGACCACAGCCATCACCAATCTATATCGAGCTGGATTGGCTGCGCAGGCTATTTTCACCCATACTTCTAGGGAAAGGACAACCTTGATCGTAGGACTAGTGACTATGGTAGTGGCTTGTTTCCCTTTTGTTTTCTCTCAAATATTGCCATTGCTGACCTACGCAGGATTGATTGTGGTTCCCGTCGGAGCGATTGTTTTTGCCGAGCACCAAATTTTTCCTGGAATCGGGTATACACGCTACTGGTCCTCTTATCGCCAAGTAGTATTTAGCACACCCGCTATTGCCACGTGGATCCTAGGTTTAATTCTGGGTTTTGGGTTAAATATGTTGGACGTTATGTCTTTCTATTACCTGTTTATTCCCACCTGGATTTTCTCCATACTGCTCTATACTTTTTTGGCTGGACGCTCAGGAGCAAGAGAGAAATATCCTGAGCAAGAGAAAAAAGAAACAGAAGAAAAAGAGCAAATTGTTCGATATCAGGACTGGCAAAAAAATCAGGAACCAATCAAAGTCGTTGACCATTCACTTTTTACCAAAATATTGCATATCATATCCCTAATTGCCCTCGCAATCACGATGGTTTTAGGACTGATCGTATTATTTGGGAGTTCAGATGAAGCAACCTACCTCTCCAATAGAGAAAACTTCTACTTTATTGGGTTCATCTGTACCTTGGCATATTTCATCACCGCCTATTGGGCGATGCATCGTGGAAAAAAAATAGCAACCCAGTAAAATATGAAGCTAAATCAAAAGAATCTGGCAGCACTAGCTGAACGCCTTAAAGTCCCCAATTACAATCGGGAAAATCTTAAATCAGGTATAGTACATATAGGTGTAGGTGGCTTTCACCGAGCGCATCAAGCCGTAGTCGTTCAAAAGCTACTAGAGCAAGGAGGAAACGAGGACTGGGGAATATGTGGGATTGGTTTACGAGAAGGAGATCGGCATATCGCTGAAGTTTTCAAGAACCAAGACTGTCTCTACACACTAATTACTAGGCATCCGGATGGGAAGGTAGAAACTGAAGTGATGGGCCAAATGTGGGACTTCCTATTGGCACCTGATAATCCCCAAGCTGTAATAGACCGGATGGCACATGAGGACACTAAGATTCTTTCTTTAACTATTACCGAGGGGGGATATAACCTTCGCACGGATGGGGAATTTGATTTGGATGATCCAACTATTCAGCACGAACTCAGAAACCCAAATGATCCCAAAACGATTTATGGATATCTGTCAGCAGCCCTAAGGAAACGTAAGAACCTTGGACTGGCACCATTGACCGTGATGTCCTGCGACAATATTCAGCACAATGGAGATGTAACAAGAAAAATGCTCCTATCTTTTTTATCTGCCCAGGATCCCGATTTAGCCTTATGGGTGGATAAAGAGGTGGCATTTCCCAATAGCATGGTGGATCGGATCACTCCCGTCACCACTGCAGCAGAAATTGACTACCTAAAGCAAAGTTTTGATCTGGAAGATGAATGGCCGGTGACTTGTGAACCATTTCTGCAATGGGTCATTGAAGACAATTTTTCCAATGAAAGACCTGAGTTTAACCAAGTTCAAGGGGTACAATTTGTTCCAAACGTCACGCCTTACGAAAAGATGAAAATCCGCCTGCTCAATGCAGGGCACTCTGTCTTGGGCATATTCGGTGCCTTGATGGGGATTCAGACTATCGACGCTTGCGCTGAAAATAACCTGTTAAAAGGTGTTTTAAGAAAGTTTTGGGATACCGAAGCTACACCAGTTTTGGATGCTGTAGAAGGTATTGATTTGGAGGTATACAAAGATTCTTTGCTCGAGCGCTTTGCCAACCCCAATATCAAGGATAAAGTCAGCAGGATCTGTGCCGAGAGCTCCGCCAAACTACCCAAATTCATAATTCCGACGATAGAGGAGAATCTCAAAAATGAAGGTAACATTGAAATTTCCACCTTATTGATTGCCGCTTGGTGTTACTACTCAGACAAGCAAATCGATCAAAATGGGCAAGCCTTGGAAATTACAGATGCCATGAAAGATCAGCTTCATCAGGCAGCCAAAAATACGACTGAAGATCCATTAAGCTTCTTGCAGGTACAGGAAGTCTTTGGTAACCTTAATCAAAACTCAAGCTTCACCGAGCTTTATGTAGAGACAGTCACTCGATTCTATGAAAACCCAGATGTTACGGTTCATTTGAAATGACGAGACCTATTGCAATTGCTTACTTCTTTTCTCAGCTAATCATTCCCTGCTTTCTATTTGGACAAGGTGTAGAAAAACATAAAGTCAAAACAAATGATGAGTCTTTCATCTACTATCTGTTACAGCCAAAACCAAGGCTTACCAGTAGCCGAAGTAGCGTTGCTAAGTTTATGTCGGAAAAACGTCTCCTCGGGCTAAAACCAACTATTTCAGAATAAACTCTCGGCGCAAATAAGAGAGTCTAATGTTTTTTGAGAATTACTAAATTAGACGAACGAACATGGGTCAATTCTAAGTCTAAATATTCAAAAAATGTCAGAGCAAACGGGCGAAACAAGATGCAAAAGCTGTCAAAGCGAGATTACAGGTGATTTTTGTTCCGCATGTGGTCATCCCAAAACTCTAAAACGAATTGATGGAAACTACATCGCTTCTGAAATCGCGAGCGTAGTTAATTTCGAAAAGGGAATCCTATTTACGATCAAAGAATTGCTGATCCGTCCGGGCAAAAACATTGAAACTTTTATTCGAGAGGATCGAAGTCGATTGGTGAAGCCGCTAATATTCTTAATCATATGCTCCTTGGCCTACACCATCGCTCAACAGTATCTGCGGTTCGAGGATGGCTATGTAGCTGCTGGAGAGATGGAAGATTCCGCTGTGCTTGACCTATTTGCATGGGTACAACAAAATTATGGGTATGCCAATATCCTCATGGCTGTTTTTGTGGCACTTTGGATCAAGCTTTTCTTTCGCAAATACCAGTATAACTTTTTTGAGATCCTGATTCTGCTCTGTTTTGTGATGGGGATAGGAATGCTGATTTTCACCTTATTCGGCGTGGTGGAAGGACTTACTAAGCAAAGTATGCTGGGCCTCGGTGGCATATTTGGTTTTGGATATATCTGCTTTGCAATCGGAAATTTTTTCGATAAAAAACGAATTATGAGTTATGTCAAAGGACTCTTTGCCTATTTGCTCGGATCGATCACCTTCTTTCTCCTGCTAATAATCCTAGGCTTAGTGATCGATCAAATGAGCAAAGCCTGATAGAGGTCCTATCCTACTAATTCCACGGGATAAAGCTTTCGCTTTTCCCTAACTTGATAACAAATACTATTAATGAACATGAAGCAAAACCGCCGTGAATTCCTCCTCAATTCTACTAGCATCCTAGGAGTAGGACTAGCATTAAACCCTTTTGATCTTTTTGCAAATGAGGAATCTCGAAAAATCACGGTCGGTGAAATAATGGATCGATTTATCTCCGATGTGCCTGACGGTCCATTTCCTCAAACGGTAGATACCCTGAAATCCGGTTCACGAGATCAAGTGGTGACAGGAATTGTTACCACGATGTTTGCTACGATCACTGTAATCCAAAAAGCAATTGAAGTGAATGCAAATTTCATTATTGCTCATGAGCCTACTTTTTACAATCATCTGGATGAAACAGAATGGCTTGAAAATGATCCTGTTTACAACTACAAGGCAGACTTACTGGAAAAACACGGAATAGCCATTTGGCGAAATCATGACTATGTACATTCCCTAGCTGTGGATCGTGTTCAAGCCGGAGTGGTTAATGAATTGGGCTGGAATGATTATTACCAAGAAAACGCTGTTTTGAATTTGCCTAAATCTTCTTTGAAAAATCTGATCAATCATATCAAGGACAAACTGCAAGTACCTGCGATGCGCTATGTAGGCGATCTGGATCAGACGGTATCCAAAGTCCTGCTATTACCCGGGGCGATTGGCGGTCGGCGACAAATCGATATGGCCATGCAGCAAAAACCTGACGTGATTATTGTAGGCGAATCTCCGGAATGGGAAACTCCGGAATATGTGCGTAATGCAAATGAGATGGGCGAAAAACTTTCTTTAATTGTGATTGGTCATTCGGCTAGCGAAGAAGGAGGCTCAGAATTTATGGCAGAATGGATTAGAAAAAATATCCCGGAAGTGAATGTTGTCCATTTTCCAAGCGGTAATTCATTACATATTTTTTAGTGTACCTTCACAGGATTACACAAGCCATTTATGCACAAAATAAAACAACTACTTTTCTCATTTTTAACCTTTGTTGCCTCCTTTTACTTTTTATTCTGGATCTTGAGTGGAATGCTTTCTATTCCCTTTAGCAGTGATTCGCCAAATTGGATTTTTGTGTTTTCAGGAATAGTAAGTTTTTTATTTGCGGGCTATTTGGCTTTCACAGTTTGGAAAAAAACTGGAGCGAATAAAAACACCAAAGCTACTCTAAGCAATTATATTGTTACTGGAGCACTTGGATTAGGGGTTTTTGGTTTCTTAATTGGTTTTATTGGGCCAATGATTTTTACACCAGATTCTGCTCAAGGGCCACTGCTTGGGATTCTTTTTACAGGCCCTGGAGGAATTGCACTAGGCGCAATAGGAGGCGCTATTGTTTGGGAAATAAAACGAAGAAAAGAGATAAAGATGAATCAATGATTCTTTGATTGTTGATACCCTACATAGTAGAAATTATTTCCTCTCTTTTATTACAGTCTCCACCTTTACTGCACTATCATTGACTAAAGGTTTTCCTTCAGTCTCTTGAGTATAGGTTTGGGTAATTTTTGAACCTAGAAGAAAAATAAGGCTCGCATAATATGTCCAAACTAAAATCACAACCAATGATCCACTGGCTCCATACAGGTCCATCATAGCTGCAGAACCAAGGTACAGTCCAATTAGGAATTTGCCAACAACAAACAAAAAAGTTGTAATCAAACCCCCAATCCAAACATTTCTCCAGCGTATAGAGACATCAGGAATCACCTTAAACATGAGGGAAAAAATCAACCACATGAGCCCAAATGATATTAGTTCAGAGCCAATATGAACTAAAGTCGAGGAAATATCCCCAAGAAAAACCTGAAGATTTCTTTTGAAAATCATCAAAATTGATTCTACTATCAAGGATACCGTTAAAAGAAACCCAATGCTAATCACCATAGCCAAAGAAAGAAGCCTTTTTATCAAGTATTTGATCCAGCTTTTCCCTGGCCTTGCTTTCAAGTTCCAGATTTTATTGATGGCTGTTTGAAGGGAAAAAAACACAGTGGTAGAACTGATGATCAAAGTTCCAATTCCCACTACTTTGGCTAAAAATGCAGAGTCCTCTTTTAACGCTGCTTTTGCAAGAATCCTTTCAATTTGCTTTGCTGTGTCAACTCCTATCAAACTGGAAATCTGATCGATTAACTCCTCCTCTATTCGATTTTCTTGATAAAATGTCGCTGCTACCGATACTACAATTAGTAGCACTGCAGGCAGGGATAACATAGTATAAAATGAAATAGAGGCTGCATAGGTGAATACATCCTCTCGAAAGAAACTGAGGACTGACTTTTTGATTATTCGCCAAAATCCTTTCGAGGCATGAGCAAAGTACATAGGTCTGTCAAAAAGGTGATAAAAAAACTAATTAAGATTGGCCCCCAAAAAATAAGACATTTATTGAGGGTACATCATATAAATTGAACAGCCTTTTTAGATGTGGAATTCTAATTTCAGTTACAAACTCCAAGCTTTACCTACATCTGAGACTGGTATACATCCTAAATATTCCCCCGGAATGGGATCGTAATTCAAAACATTTTTCCCGATTTCTTCCGAACTGAAATATGCCCAAAGTGCTTGCGATTTCAGTTGTCGATAAAACCCAACAGGCTTTTGCTCACCAACTGCTGTTCCCCAAACACCACGATTGAAGGTGGCAGTATTGGCCTCGTGATCTTTAAGGCAAGCTGTTTTATCTTCTTTGCTCAACTCGGCAAAGACTTTCCCATACTTGGCTTTGCAGTCTGCATTGAATTGATCAATGTCTGCTTTCACTTTTGCTTGTCCTTCGGGAGAATAGGTTTTCGCATAGACCAGATCCAAAAAGATATCCGTCTTTACATCTAAAGCTCCAGGCGTTTCTGTCTTTGGTAAAATCGTATCCACAAAAGAACTGATAAATGTTGCCTGATTTTCATCCAAAAAGATCGGAGTCCAATTCAGTCTAGGAGTCTGATTACAAGCTTGGAGTAAAGAAAGCAAGCTTGGTGCTGCTACAGCAGATCCAGCCAAAAGTCCTGTTTTTCGTAGTGCGTCTCTTCTATTCATCGCTTAGAGATTTGATTTTTTAAGTTCAGCTACCGCATGATCTGCTGCTCTCGCTGTCAATGCCATGTAAGTAAGGGAAGGATTCACGCAAGAGGAAGATGCCATGGCGGCACCATCAGTCACAAATACATTTTTACAAGCATGAACCTGGTTCGTTCCATTTAGCACGGAAGTCTTTGGATCCTTACCCATTCGGGCTGTGCCCATTTCATGGATGCCATAACCCATTTCATGCTTTTTATCAAAATCCATGATCTCTTTCAAGCCAGCTCGCTCTAGCATTTCTTTTGCATCAATTCGCATTTGCGCATTGATCGCTAATTCATTTGGGCCCCATTCCGCGTCGATTGATAAGGTAGGTTGACCCCATTTGTCTACCACATCTTTATTGAGGTAAACTTTATTTTCATGGTTTGGCAGACATTCCGCAAAACCTGTAATGAAAAATTCCCAAGGTCCAGGATTCATAATTTTGTCTTTAAACTCCCCTCCAAATTCTTGCATATTGGCACCCTGACCCCAGCCGGCTCGCTGACCTCCACCTTGGTAACCAAAGCCTCTGACAAACTTATCTGATTGCGGTCCATCCTTAAGATTGACGTATCGTGGGATATAAATCCCGTTAGGTCTTCGGCCCTTGTAATACTGATCATCAAATCCGTCCACCAAACCACTTGCCCCTACTCGATAAGTATGATCCATCAAATTATGGCCTAGTTCACCACTGTCATTACCTAGCCCATTTGGGAATCTACTGGATGTAGAATTCATCAAAATTTGCGTGGTGCTCAAGGTAGAAGCATTGCAGAAAATGATTTTCGCCTTATATATGATTTCTTCATTTGTTTCCGAATCGATGATTCTCACCCCAGTTGCTTTACCAAGGGCTTCATCATAAACGATAGATTGGACAATAGAGAAAGGTCTGATGGTGAGATTTCCAGTCGCATTTGCGGCTGGCAAAGTCACCGCATTACTACTAAAGTAAGCACCATATGGACAACCTCGATCACAGCGATTTCGGAATTGACATTTGCCTCGACCATTGAGCGGTTCGGTCAAATGTGCTACTCGACCAATGATCATATTCCGACCATTGTACTCTTTTTCGATTCGTTCTTTGACATGCTTTTCCACACAATTCAACTCCATTGGCGGAAGGAAATGACTATCCGGAAGCTGTGGAAGTCCTAAAGCCTCTCCAGAGATTCCCGCAAATTTCTCCACGTAAGTGTACCAAGATTCGATGTCTTTATAGCGAATCGGCCAATCCACGCCGTGACCATCTTTAGCATTTGCCTCAAAGTCCAAATCCGACCAGCGGTAAGTTTGCTTTCCCCAAAGTAAAGACCTGCCTCCCATCTGATGGGCTCTCACCCATAGAAAAGGTTTGACTTCGGTATAGGGATTTTCGATGTCATTGGCGTGAAAATGCTCGTTAGCAGCGCCTATAAAACCAGTACGCACTCCAATCGGATGCTTTGCTTTTTGTTCTGGAGTCAATCCTCCTCGGTATTCCATATCCCAGGGATCTAGGTTCATGGTTGGGTAGTCTTTGACATGCTCCACGATTCTACCACGCTCCAAAACGAGTGTTTTCAATCCTTTTTCGCAGAGTTCTTTCGCCGCCCAGCCTCCACTGATTCCAGATCCGATGACGATGGCATCGTAGGTGAGAGCTTTGTCTGCGTCGATATTAAAATTGGCCATATACAATAGGTTGATTGGATAGCTAATATTAAGGATTTTTTGGTTGAATTACAGATCGCCCCTTCAGGGCTCGGTTCAAATCGTCGCTGTATCAACCCCAAATTTAATTTAGGGTTGATACAAGCTACGCCTTCAGCGCTTTTTATATATGTGCCAAAGGCACATTCTGTACCAGCCTAGCATGCAATGCTGGGAAATCATGCCCCCAATGCATTGACCAAAATTCATTATTTTCAAGAGTGCCAAAGGCACGATCTGTAAAATCAAAAACCAAAGTCCTTTCCAGATTATTTTGATCGAAGAAAATGCCATAAATAGTTCGATGTCCCTTATTTCCTTGCCGCCTCCCGGTTTTTCCCCTATTTTTCGAGTATGAAAAACCTATTCCTTTCCCTGGCCTTTTTTATTACGGTTTCAATTGGCTTTGCCCAGCAGCTTTCTCCGGAAGAACAAAAACTCATCGCTGAAGTCGAAAAAAACTACGCTTCCACGCTCGCACTTCTTGAAGAAGTTGTCAATATCAACTCAGGCTCGCTCAATAAAGAAGGCGTCAAAGCTGTTGGGGATGTTTTTGCCCGTGAATTTCAAAAGATCGGATTCGAAACAGAATGGGTTGAGCTTCCTTCTGAAGTGAATCGCGCAGGTCATTTTGTAGCCACTCGAAAAGGCACCAAAGGCACCAAAGGCAAGAAAATCTTTATCATTGGACACTTAGATACAGTTTTTGAAAAAGATATGCCCTTTACCCCATATACTGTTCTAAATGATTCTACCGCCACCGGCCAGGGACTCAACGACATGAAAGGTGGCGATGTGATGGCTTTCGCAAGCTTGAAAGCATTGCATGATTTGGGGTATTTGGAAGATCGGACGATCACGGTTTATTACAATGGCGACGAGGAAAGCTCCGGAAATGAGGAAATTTCCAGAAGAGATTTTATTGCGCGAGCAAAGAATCATGACTTGGCTTTGGCTTACGAAACTGCACAAGGTTTTAGCACGGTAACGGTAGCACGAAGAGGATCCAGTGGATGGAGGCTGAAAACCTCAGGAAGGCAAAGTCACTCTTCTGGAGTTTTTAGAGAATCAGTGGGTTATGGAGCAATTTATGAAGCGGCAAGAATCTTGACAGAATTCAGAGAGGAATTAGCCGGAGAGCAATATTTAACCTTCAACCCAGGCCAGATTATCGGTGGATCAGATATCAGCTATGACGAAATAACCGGAGCTGGTGAAGCACTTGGGAAGACAAATATTGTAGCAAGAGAGGCTTTGGTAACCGGAGATCTAAGATTTCTCGGTGAGGAGCAAAAAGAACGTACCCGGGCAAAAATGCAGGAAATAGTGGACCGTAATCTCAATCAAACAGATGCAGAAATTACTTTCAAAGACGGGATTCCATCAATGCCACCGACCGAGGGAAACCTTCGACTGGCTAAAGTTCTAAATGAGCTCAGTATCGATATGGGCTATGGAGAAGTGAAGCCTGGTGACCCAGGAAGCAGAGGTGCTGGTGATGTGTCTTATGTTGCGGACTATTTGGACGCAATTGACGGATTAGGAGCCTCCGGTTCCGGAGCACATGCACCAGGGGAAACCATCAAGCTCAATGAATATCCAAATCTTATTAAGAGAAGTACACTTCTTATTTATCGTCTGACTAGATAAATTAGTATGAAGGCATATATCTCCTTATTCTTTGCGGGAATATTCGCTTTAAGCGCCTGCAAAAATCAACCTGAACCTATTGCTGAAGAAGCCATGAAGCCACAAAAAATTGTTGTGTACCAAGTTTTCCCGCGCCTTTTTGGCAATACTAATACTGCCAATAAACCTTGGGGAACAATTGAAGAAAACGGAGTTGGGAAATTCAATGACTTCACTGATTTGGCATTGGAAGAAATCAAAAAACTAGGAGTATCCCATATCTGGTATACTGGGGTGCCGCATCATGCGCTGATCGGTGATTATTCATCGATTGGAGTTTCCAATGATGATCCGGATGTAGTCAAAGGAAGAGCTGGTTCGCCCTATGCGGTCAAGGATTATTATCAGGTAAACCCGGATTTGGCAGTGGATCCTGCTAAGCGAATGGAAGAATTTGAGGCTTTAATCGCCCGAACGCATGCCCATGAGATGAAGGTGATTATTGACATTGTCCCTAATCATATTGCGCGCTGCTATGAGGGGAAAAATAATCCCGCAGGAGTTACAGATTTCGGAGCAAATGATGATACCGCTGTAGAATATGCAAGGGACAATAACTTTTATTACATCCCGGGAGAATCCTTTCAGGTACCCGAGCCACTAAATGACTATCAACCTTTAGGAGGAGAGCCGCACCCACTTTCAGACGGGAAATTTGAAGAAATACCAGCCAAATGGACTGGAAATGGATCCCGAAAAGCCCAGCCGCATTTTTACGATTGGTACGAGACCGTGAAAGTAAATTATGGAATCAAACCCGACGGCAGCAAAGATTATTCAGAAATACCGGCAGGAGCGGATTCTTTGGACTGGAGTGCGCATTATGATTTTTGGCAGGGAAAAGACGTCCCGGATAGCTGGATTAAATTCAGAGACATCACACAGTTTTGGCTAGGTAAAGGGGTGGATGGCTTTCGATTCGACATGGCGGAGATGGTTCCGGTGGAATTTTGGTCTTATCTGAACTCACATATCAAACACACCAAGCCTGATGCGTTCATTTTGGCCGAAGTGTATAACCCAAGTCTTTACAGAGATTACATCCGAAAGGGAAAGATGGATTACCTCTATGACAAAGTGGAGCTCTACGATACACTGAAGCACATCATGCAAGGTCATGGTTCTACCGACAATCTGGCTCCTATTTTGGAAGGATTGAAAGACATCGAGCATCACATGCTTCACTTCCTGGAAAATCACGACGAGCAGCGAATCGCCAGTCCACAATTTGCCAATGACCCCTGGAAAGCCATGCCCGCCATGGTCGTTTCTGCGACGATTTCTACTTCCCCGACCATGATCTATTCTGGCCAGGAAGTTGGAGAAGTTGCGGCCGAAGATGCCGGTTTCGGTGATCCTTCCAGAACTTCCATTTTCGATTACATCGGTGTGCCTGCACATCAGCGCTGGATGAATGAAGGGAAGTTTGATGGAGGACTGCTTTCGGACGATGAGAAAGCACTGCGAAACTACTATTCCGAAGTGCTAAACTTCACCCGAAACAGTCCGGCCTTGATGGGAGAATACGCGGAGGTTCACTCCTTCAACAGATCTCAAAACCCAGCGTACACAGACAAAGCCTTTGCTTTTGCGAGATGGGATGAAAATCAAAAGCTAATTGTAGTGACCAACTTCGACGAATTCAAATCAGTGAAAACAACGCTTAAACTTTCCCCGGAGCTGCTGAAAGCTTGGAAGCTGGAAAAAGGTGAGCGAGAAATTCAGGAAGTCATGTTTGGGAAGAAAAAGACCAACCTGCGTGTGACAGATCAAGGGGCTGAGATCGATTTGGAATTAGGACCTTGGGAGTCAGCGGTGTTTGGTGTCAGGTAATAACTTAATATAGATTTAACTAAATTATTTTTGAAACCATTTTGAAATTTCATTTTTCGTTATTATAATTGATTAGTTTTAATCTCAATTCCAATCAACAATATGAAACCAAAAATTAAAAAAGAAAGGCACCGGATAAAATTGTCCTGCCTTCTTAGTGAACTAGGGGGGGGGGCTTAGGTAATTTTACCTTTTTTAATGCCCTCGTAATTTTCACATTGGTCCTGTCTGGATGTAGTCAGGAAGTAATCACAAGCGATCAAGTCGCAGAAGGGAATCCACTTTTAGGAAATAAAGGCTTACTCCAAGTCTCTTGGGAATCAGTGATTTCCACTGACTATCAGGGCGATTTAGGAGCACTGAATGAAAACTCCCTATCGGCACTTAATCCCTTTGAAGAAAAGCAGCTGGTAGAATTTATCCTTCATGAGACTGGAGAAGCTCAACTTAACATTGAGCATTTGTCCAAAAATGAAGGCATCAAAATTCCTCATGAGGATCTGTCTGATGATCGGGCTCCTGTCAAAAAGACCGTAATCTATGGAGGAGAGATTTCTTGGTATGACGGATCTGGTGCCCTATTGGGATCACAACCCATGCAGCGTTTGGATTACTCGGCTTGGATTACAGAAATCAAGAAAATCAAGGAGACGAATTCCAAAGAAGAGATCAACCGGGCTCTCAGAAATTTTCAATCTCAGTTTTTCAAGGCTAATCTGGAAAACTTCATTGAGCAAATAAAGAAAAGTAACCCAATTGTAAGAGAAATAGAAGAATTTCAGATTTTGGAGGAAAATGAAACCTATGTCACAATACGAGTGGATTTGGCACAGTTTGAACCCGGACAGACGGGAATCAATGTGATGTTGATTGACAAGAATAAAAATCGAATGGTCGCCAATAGAATTTATACTGAAGGAAATGAAATTCTCCAAACTACCTACTATGGCTATGCCAAAGGAGAGACTGGGGCACTAGATGCCATCCGGGTAGAAGAACCCCTTTTTCTCGAGGAGAAAATTGAACTGACAAAGGTGACTTTGACCAAAATCTCTGACTTGAACATCTCCTTAAATTGATTTCCTCATGAAAAAATATTCTATATTTTCTTTTTGCTTTGCCTACTTCATTTCAATGGGAGTATTGGCACAAAATAAAAACACTTATTGGGTTCATGGACTCAATGATACAACGACAGCTTGGCAGCATTATGCTACTATATTTGAAGCTGAGCGTAGAATGAACAGCTCTCGACCTTTCTATCCTTCCAGTTCTGGAATAGCTACTTCTACAAGCACTTTGTCTGGTTCCATTCCTGTAAATTCACAAAATATAGGAATTGGCCACAGTATGGGAGGGGTTGTATTGAGGAATCTAGACCGTATCAGTCCTTCTTCATCCAGAAAAATTAATGCATTGATTACTGTTGGCACTCCGAACTCAGGTGCGGGCATCGCTAATTCCTTTGAGGATAACAGTCTATACTTAGCGAGTCAAAAGGCCTGTAATGATCTGGGCGCAGGTCCACTTACCGAGCTTTTTGGGATTCCTTGGAACGTTGCGACCCTAAGTTTCGCCTCAGCACTTGGAGCTAATTTGACTACCAATAAAATCTGCGAGCTATTTATCACAAATGACTTATTGAGTCAATACGCTGGCTCTGCACAGGCAAGAGCGGATTTGAAAATGGGAAGTCCTTTTCTATCTCAAATTGATAACTACAGTTCCTCCATACCTAGACTTAGTATGATTGCTCAGGAAAATAGCCCGGTACATTGGAGATTACTAAGTAGTACGATAACCCGAAATAGCACTAATCCAAGTGATCAACTACTACCAGACGCGATAACTGGCGTGGAAGTAATTTACAATGGCTTTTTTGTAGCCAGAACTGCTGGCACAATAGTAAATGCCATTTTAGGGTTTATAAATCCGGTATTGTTTGTACAGGCAGCAATTAACGCAAACAAGGCAGTGCAGTGGAAAAAGGGAGTCGACTGGCTCAATGACAGTGAGACTATCTGGAATAGACTTACCAAGTCCAGTAGATTGGAACTTGAAACCTATTGGGTATGGACTTGGATCCCCTGTGAGACTATCCCGGGTAAGCAACTGCTTATCGATGATGTGGGTAGAGACCGGGATGAGTCCTGTGGAGAGTGGGGATTTGTAGAGCGTACGCGGCAGGTGATGGTACACTATCCCTCCGATGGATTTATCCCCAGCTATAGTCAGGATATAGCCTCCCTACCCGCCTCCAACCGCTACTTTATCCAGGGTGCCAATCATATCGAAGTGCTCAATATGTCGAACAGCAAGCTAAATAGGCAGCCAAATGATGGGACAAAAGCCGAATTCAACAATGTTTTTGACTTTCGAAATGACATCTTCAGAACGGCTCGAAAGTGATGAAACATTTTAGCCTAGGAATTATTTGCTTGGCTTCTACTTTAGTCAGCTCCTGTTTCTTATGGGATAATGACGAGCCCAAGCTTAAAACCAATGAGGAAGGGGAAGTAATTTCCCTTCCTTACCTCTGGAAAAGAAGTGTACAGTTGGGTGAACCAATTACAAATGGATTTACTCATTCTCAGATTAAGTTTAACGGGAATATCGTTTTACCAATGACCAAAGGTCCAACGGGTAGGCTTTTAGTCATGATAGACCCAAATGATGGGGAAATTTTATGGGAATGGGATGATCGATTTGTGCAAGCTACTGAAGAGATCCTAATTGGCCAATACCCTCAATTTGATAATCTTATTTTTTTCCCGGCAGGAAGTCGATTGTATTGTGTCAATCTGCAGAATGGGGAAACCCAATGGAAAAAGCAATTAGATCGCTCATTTCTACCAAATGTATATGGCAAAGATGAAAACTTCTATTTCTTCGGGAGATCTGATGCATTTCCTGATTCGGTAGATCAGTCTATCATTTTCAAAGGAAATATAGTCACCGGAGAGCTAGAAGAACACCTAATCCCAGACTTTACGATGGACTATTTCTTTCCTGGCAATCGGATCGGGGATGTGACAGCAGCACTTCCGGCAGTGGTGGATGGAAAAGAGCATCTGGCGGTCGTCTGGCAGGAGCCTTTCTTTGAGTTTTTTTGGCAGTCCTACTTGGGACTCTACGATCAGACGACTCGTCAATGGATCTATAAAAAGACCATCATCAATCCGGAGAAAAGCTTCAATGGGGTACTGCTTAATCCACCTGTGATTTACAAGGATAGGTTATACATGGCAGTGGGATTTGAGCTGGCCTGCCATGACCTCCGGACGGGTCAGCAGTACTGGCGAAAGAAGTTTGATGGAGAGATCTTTTTCTCCAATTTCTTGATCGAGGAGGATATGGTAATTATTAACAATGAGGATCAATACGTCTATGCGCTGGACCCAATGACCGGCAATCAGCTCTGGAAGACCAGAGGCTCAGGCACGAGCAGTAAAATGAGCTACCTAAATGGAGTCGTTTATTTCAACGGAGGAGCAAGCGGTAAGCTCCATGCGATAGATATCCGGGAGGGAAAGACCGTATGGAAGATCGATCCCAAACTTATAGGAGAATTTCCTGATGAAATATTTTGGAAAACGGCAATCCATATACTCCCAGGAGAAAACGGAAAGAAGGGCAAAGTCATTTCCCTGACAGGTAATAATGCCTATTGCTTTGAAGCATATAGATAACTAAACACTCAATTTAATACCAAGGAATCATGAAAAAAATATTACTTATCGGATTACTATGTTTCATTTCGGTTATCGCCGCAGCTCAAACGGGAAAAGGTAAATTTCTCGTTGGAATGGGGACTTCACTAGGATTAGGGCAAAATGATGGGCTTATGGGGATTGCTTTTACCAATTCAAAAACTGAAATCGCAGGTAGCGGCAGTGTAGAAGAAAGACAAACTAGTCTATTTCTTTCCGTTAGGGGAGGATATTTTATAGCAAATGGTTTGGTGACAGGATTGGAATTAGCCACTTCAACTAGTACTGGGACTACCAAGTCAGCCGGGCTTGAACTAGACTCTCAATCCTCCTTCTTTGGAGCAGGTCCTTGGGTTAGATACTATTTCTCCTCCCAAAAAATCATTCCTTTTGCAGAAGTCAACTCTCTATTTGGCTCTAGGGGACAAACTACAGAAGGATCTGGAATAGACAGCGATCTCAACTATACTGTATCCAATCTAGGAGGAGGCTTAGGAATTGTTTTTCTGCTGGGAGAAAAGAGTTCGCTTGATCTTTCCCTAACCTACAATGGCACAAATCTCAAAGAGAAGGATTTAAAACTGACTACTAATCAAAACAGCTTAGGTATGAAGTTTGGCTTTTCTATGTTTTTTTGAGCATGAGTTTGTCTAAATCCTTCACTACTAGAGGTTTGCAACCTTGAATAGCTATCGCGAGGATTTTAAATCATATGCTCAGAAAGAAAATTCAGGAATTTCGAGTAGTACGAGTTCGATTTACTCATTTAAAAACCCCTGTCAACTCCCCAAAATCCAATACAGCTTCATGTTCAGGTAATAATCCCCCCAGCTGATTCTCCGCTTTTCGCAGACACCGAGTTGGTTTGAGTTGCAATTCTGGCATTAAATTCAAGGCTGAAAAATCAACAGCAACATTAAATTTTTGATTTTTTAATGTTACTGTTCAAAACAGACCTCAACGCCAAGGTCAGAAAAGCCCACTCACCTTAAAAAATTGGAATTTTAGGGTGAGTCCTATATCTCGCCCTGGAATCAGTGGTATGCAAATCAATTGTTTCTAAATTCTCAGTATCAACTGACAGGGAAAGCTTAAACGCCAATTCATTTTTTCCGACTTTTACGGACTAATCCACCTCAATGCCCCGAAAGAAAAAGAAACCCTCACTTTGGTTAGGAATTAGTTTGCTGTTCATCCTTTTAATCGGAGGGACAAGTTACTTGGTGTATTCCACTTGGAACAAGCTCCATAAACTTCCCTACTACGCCAATCAACCACTTTCGGAGTTTGAAGATTTAAAGTTTGAATATGTTTTCCGGACACATATTGATGGGGTATTAGGGATCGATATTTCTCATTACCAAGGCCAGATAAATTGGAAACAGTTTGACAGAATACTTAAAGACCGTCCGATCGAATATTTTATTGTCCGAGCCACGATGGGCGATGATCTGGACAAGCTATTCGCCTCAAACTGGGAAGCATTGGATACGATGAGCATTGCAAGGGGTGCTTACCATTATTACCGCCCGAATCAGAGTAGCACTGAGCAAGCGGAGAATTTCATAAAGCAAGTCAAACTCAAAAAAGGGGATTTTCGTCCGATTCTGGATATTGAGAAGCAATCTTCCATCCAATCTAAAGAACGCCTTAGAGAAGGAATCCGAAATTGGCTGACTATCGTGGAAAATCACTACGGTGTGAAACCGATCATCTATACCGGCGATGCATTTTTTGAGCATGTATTAGAAGGTCACGGATTTGAGGATTACCCGCTTTGGGTAGCCAATTACAATCCTATCATGGAACCGAAAAGTGATTACTGGGTGATTTGGCAGTTTTCTGAAAAGGGAAGAATCAAAGGAATTCCTGAAAAAGTCGACCTGAATCTAATGCGAGGTGGTGAGAAGACCTTGAGGAGTTTGTTAATTGGGGAGTAGATCAATGAGATTTTTTCTCCCGCGGAGGCGCAAAGGTTTTTTTGCCGCAAAGCATGCGAAGGGTCGTAAAAAATCTTGTGATCCCGCAAGATCATTTTCATGCATAATTGGACTGACTTAGAAAAACTGCGCCTTTGCGCCTTAGCGGGAGATAGTTATTTTGTATGAGGAAGATCTCTCGCAAAGCACGAAGAGGATTCTAATTTCGCGCTGCGTCACCTCGTCCCTTTGAAATTAAAGAATGAAATTTTCATAAGCTCTAATTCTGAAATTGGATTCCCCACCCAAAGCCATTAAATTCCAATTGGACCCGCGCATTATGAAAAATCCATTTCTTCTCTTTGCCTTTCTATTTTTTGCTTCTTTTTCGGGGATTTCCCAAACCAAACAACCCAATATCCTCTTCCTTATCGCTGATGACTGGTCGTTTCCTCATGCTGGAGTGTATGGAGATCAGGTAGTTCGAACTCCGACTTTTGACCGATTGGCAGCCGAGGGAGCACTTTTCACGAATGCCTACACAGCTTCTCCTTCCTGCTCACCTTCCAGGGCTTCGATTTTACTTGGCAGATATCCGCATCAAAATGAGGCCGGAGGGAATCTCTGGTCGGAATTCCCAAATGCTAATCCAACCTATGTTCAAATCTTAGAAGCCGATGGCTATTTCACAGGCTCCACTCGCAAAGGTTGGGGACCTGGGGAGTATCAGGTCACTGGCTTTTCTCATAATCCTGCAGGTAAGTCGTTTGAAGATTTTGAAGCTTTTTTGACTGAGAGACCTAAAGATCAACCTTTCACATTTTGGTTTGGGAGTACTGATCCACATCGGGAATATGTGCCAAATACCGGGATCCAGTCAGGAATGAAGCTACAGGATGTCAGGGTACCCGGTTTTTTCCCGGATAATGATTGCGTACGGAATGATATCCTAGATTACTATTTTGAGATCGAGCGCTTTGATCGGGAGTCTGGTCAACTCATAGCCATGTTACAAGAAATGGGCGAATTGGATAATACCATCATCGTCATGACAAGTGATAATGGGATGCCTTTTCCTCGGGCTAAAGCAAACCTCTACGACTATGGTACTCGAATGCCACTAGCGATTCGCTGGCCGGAAAAAGTGAAAGCTGGAACGGTGGTAAATGAGTTTGTGAATTTTGTGGACTTTGCGCCAAGCTTTGTTGAAGCAGCAGGACTGGATCAAAAATCCATGTCGGGACAATCCCTCTGGGCACTTTTGGCAGGGGAAAAACAAGACCGAGCACAGGTTTATCTGGAGCGGGAGCGTCATGCCAACGTGCGGAAAGGTGACCTCAGCTATCCCATGAGAGCGATCCGAAATCAAGACTACCTCTACATCTGGAATCCAATACCAGAGCGAAATCCAGCTGGAAACCCTACTGTACATCAATCAGTAGGACAATATGGGGATGTGGACCATTCGATCACCAAGTTTCTAATCATGGAAATGGAAGGAAAAACAAAACCTGGACAACCTGATTTATTCCAACTCAGCTTTGGCCAACGGCTCGAAGAAGAGCTTTATGATGTGAAAAATGATCCGTACCAACTAAAGAATCTTGCTTCCAAACCGGCATTTTCGACCATCAAAATTCAAATGAAAACTGACTTGGTCAAATGGATGGCTGAAACCGGAGATCTTAGAGCTATGGATCCAAAATCGACCTATTGGGATGAAGTTCGATACACGCCAAATTACCAGATGAAGGATATCGATGTTCTGCAACAAATCGAGCAGTATAGAATTATCCCTCCATTTGGAAAATACGCGAAGGAGGGAATTCCGTGTAATTGACTGGCTTTCTCCTTTTACTTTAAAACCATAGCTCCTCCATTTGGCTCATAACCTATTCGATGCACGTTCACATAAAGCGAGTCTCCTCTGACTGCTTCGAAAGGTCCTACATACACTGACCATGTATCATTGGTAGATTTACGATACCCGATAGAGGCTCCCGGCATGTCGACATTAATGCTCACTTTCCCAACATTAAAAGCAATCTCGGGCGCTGCTGTAATCGGTGGCGTATCTTTTCCTCCCCACCAGTTTCTAACCATTTCCTGCTCATTCATAGCTCCCAGATCTGGATAGTCCAAAAGCCACTGCTCATGGGCAGCTCGAAGTTCGGTGAGTTTCTCGGCATATTCTGGATCGGCGACCAGGTTATTGAATTCGTAAGGATCGACAGAGGTATCGTAGAGTTCTTCGGTTGGTTTATTTGGAGCAAACCATCTTGATTGATTGGCATCGAGTTTACCAGCTTTATTCAACTCCAGCAGATAGATCATCAAAGGATTGTTGAGACGATACTGGATATTCTGATAGTTGGGTTTCTCAGGCATGTAGTTTCGGATGTATTTGAATCGGCCATCTGAGACCGCTCTTACCCGATCGTATTCTGAGTCCATGCGATCACGGGCCGCATAGATGTATTTTCTTGGATCAGCTTTTTGCACTCCGAGGAAAGCTTGGCCCTGCATACTCTTAGGCACCTCCACTCCCGCCAGCGAAAGAACTGTCGGTGCAAAATCCACAAAGCTGACCAATTCATCTAATTGCCCTCCCTTTTCGAAAAACGGGGCTTTGATGATCAATGGAACTTTCAATCCCCGGTCATAAAGTTCCCGCTTGGCATAAGGCATTCCATCGCCATGATCTCCATAGAAAAAGATGATCGTATTCTCATACAATCCATCATCTTTCAATTGCTGTATGATCTCTCCGGCCTGCATATCCATTCGCATCGCATTGGTGATAAATCTCGCCATCACCGCCCGGCTGATCGAATCATCCGGATAATAAGGAGGAATGAAAACATCTGCCGGATCCACTAATAGGGGTTCATCTGCACGTGCCCAAACCTGAGATTCATGAGAAATATTCAAATTGAAAATTGAGAAAAAGGGCTGGTTTGAATCTTTCCGATTTCGCCAATGTGCTTTGTTGCTGCTCTCATCCCACATGGTCACTGGACCTTTAAACTGATAATCCTCCTTGGAATTATTACTGGTATAGTAACCAGCCATCCGAAGCAGTTCGGGGTAAGTTTTCATATCAGCTGGGATCACTGCGGAATAGGACTTGTGCCCCGGAGGATAGGCGTCGAGTGCATTCTGTGACATGCCCAGCGTACGCATATTATGACCCCCAACCGCAGTCTGATAAGCTCCTGTAATCAATGCTGCGCGACTCGGTGCGCAGACTCCTGCCGTAGAATAGGCATGCGAATAAATCACCCCATCAGCAGCCAAGGAATCTAGGAAGGGAGTTTTCCCTCCTGTACCTCCATAGATCCCCAAATGCTGCGGAGAAAGATCTTCGGCTACGATCCAAACTATATTGGGTTGTTCTGGATAGGTGATTGTAGCACTTACATCCTCTTGAGGTACTTTGCAGGCAAAACTTACCAAAAGGATAAAAAAGGAGATTTTAATCAGGCTTGGGTTCATGGTATCGAATTTTCAAAGCAAATAATTTAGCATCTTTTGCCCTATTTCCAACACAAAACTTTGAATTATAGCGAATTCTAAATCTCATTTCATTAACCTCCAACAAGCACTTAATTCAAATTATTTTTTAAGTCAGCCACTTTTTGAAGTTTAAAAATGGAAAGTATTCCATTGAGAATTTTCTGTGAAGCTAAAAATATACTTGCGATCAAATGGATAATCTCAGTTGATTTATTTGGCTTTCAAGTCCTTGCGCACTAAATTATAGTGTTTATTTCCAATATCGCTACATGGCCACTTTTGACCCAATTAACCGCAGAGAATTTATGGCTTCAGCAGCTGCCTTTGCTGCATCTTTTACCATAGTTCCATCCAATGTAATCGCAGGTTTAGGTAAAATCCCTCCTTCGGATCAAATCACCGTTGCCAATATCGGCTGCGGCACTCAGGGTCTTCGGGAAATGGGAGAATTGCTTCAAAACCCAAAAGTACGTGTAGTGGCAGTATGCGACTCAAATAAATTTTCTACCGACTACTTCGACTGGTCGCCTTATGGTATCCGAAATGACATTCGAAAAACCCTGGGAGATGATACTTGGTGGGAGGGAAAACTAGGTATTCCGGGCGGAAGGGATATCGGACAAGAATATGTGGAGAAATACTACGGCAAAAACAAACCTTCCGGAAGGTATAAAGGCTGTGAAAGCTATGAAGACTATCGGGAACTTTTTGCAAAAGAAAATGGAATCGATGCGGTAAAAATCATGACTCCTGATCATACGCATGCATCTATTGCTATTGCAGCGATGAACAAGGGAATCCATGTGGTGACGCATAAACCAATCTCCAATCGCTTGCTTGAAGGAAGAAAAGTAATTGAAAAAGCCAAAACCTCAGGAGCTATCACACACCTGCTTGCTTGGTCAGATCGACCCGAATACCGACAGATCAAAGCTTGGATGGACGCAGGATTGATTGGGGAACTGAAAGAAATTCACAACTGGTCTTACCGACCGGTTTGGCAGCAGTGGACCAAAAGACCCTCTCCGGCAATGCCCATTCCAGAAGGATTTAATTGGAATCTTTGGCTCGGTCCTATCCCGGATATGCCCTATCATAAAAACTACACACACAATGTATTCCGTGGCTGGTACGATTTCGGCGGCGGTTCGGTGGCAGATATGGGACACTACAGTCTTTTTCCACTTTTCGAAACCTTGGGAATCAACAAATCGCCTTTAGCAGCAAAAGCTTTTGGCACGACCACCCGAGAGGAAGTCAACCAAGTTTACCAATGGGTGGACAATAATGTGGCCTTCCCCGCAAGTTGCACCATCAAATGGAATTTCCCAGCGCAGTCTACCCTTCCGGCCTTTGACCTATTCTGGTATGATGGCGGAATGAAGCCTTTTGCTCCAGAGGAATTGGAACGGGATGGAAAGGACACCCCAGATGAAGGCTTGATGCTTGTCGGTACCAAAGGAAAAATTCTGGGTGGATTCCGGGGTGAAAATCCAGTTCTTTTACCTGAAAGTACGATGATGACCGGACGGGATTCTGAACGTATCAATTCCAGAGAAGTCGAACGGAATACTTCAAGCTGGGTGGATGCAATTCTGGAAGGAAAGCAAACACCGGGAAGTTTTATCCGGGCTCAGACCATCACTGATACAATCAATCTGGGAGCTGTGGCTTTGCGGGCTAAATCAAAAATCAATTTTGATGTAAACTCACTCCAAATTACCAACAACGAAAAAGCCAACGAATATCTGACTCGGGAATACCGCTCGGGATGGGAGATTTGAGAAAAAAGAAACAGAAGACCAATGTGTGTACAGATATCTGAAAACAGATACCCAACAACAGAAACTAGAAAAAGGAGATAATAGCACAGAAATAATGACTTATACTTAAATTTTTAAACCATTCAAAACTAAGTAATATGAAAAACAGAAGAGAATTTTTAAAATCAACCGGACTTGCTGCAGCAGCTATTGGCCTTGGTTTACCGAATTTTGCAATGGCAAAACGTCCTGCTGACGAATTATTCAAAATTTCTCTGGCAGAATGGTCACTCAATCGAGTGCTTTTTGCGGGAAGAATGGACCATCTGGACTTTGCGAAGCTTGCAAAAAAAGCAAATATCGATGCAGTGGAATATGTCAATCAATTTTTCAAGGATAAGGCCAAAGACATGGCCTATCTGAAAGAAATGAAAACCCGAGCAGACGGGGAAGGTGTCACCTCTGTCCTGATTATGTGTGATGGGGAAGGAATGCTCGGTGCTGCGACTTCTGAGGGAAGAAAGCAAACCGTAGAAAATCACAAAAAATGGGTGGAAGCTGCCAAATTCTTAGGCTGTCATTCTATCCGTGTGAATTCCTACACCGCAGTGCCTTACTCTACGGATAAAGAAGCAGAGCAAGAAGCTATCAATGTGTGCAGCTCTGGTCTCCGACAACTCTGTGAATTCGCCGATGATTTTGATATCAATGTCCTCATCGAAAACCATGGCGGATTCTCCAGTAATGGCAAGTGGCTGGCTGAGATGATCCGACAGACCGCACATCCGCGGGCGGGTACTTTGCCTGATTTTGGAAACTTCCGCATGAACACTGAAGGGGATAAGATTTTTAGCTACGATTCCTATCGAGGGGTAGACGAGCTGATGCCTTATGCCAAAGGTGTAAGCCTCAAGCCAACCGTTTGGGATGATCGAGGCAATGAGACGCAGTTGGATTATACCCGAATGATGAAGATTGTCCTCTCGCACAGCTTCAACGGCTACGTAGGCATCGAACATGGCACTGATGGTCGTGAGTGGGAAAGCATCGAAGAGATCCGTGTCAATCTAGATCAGGTGAGAAGAACGCTGACGAATGAGAAGAAAGGATAAAATGAGAAAGGCTGCCGATTGGCAGCCTTTTTTGTGATTAGAATAGTCGGTTAGAATGAGTAGCGATAGCCAAGTTGGGCTGAGAAGTAATTGCCATTGAATATATGTTGATTCTGAAAGGTTTGATCCTCGAATACTATTCTATCCAAATTCACGACGAGGGCAGGCTGACTTAAGTTTATGCCCCACTCGCAAGAAAATGTAATTCTGGAGGACTCTGTGAGATCGTAGAATATTCCACCTTCAGGTTTAAAGTGAAAGGTAAATTCCTGGATTTCTTCATTGCCATATAATAAGACAGGTATTCTTTGACCTCCTCCAGGAAGTCTAACTGTCTGCCATATTCCAGTATAGATCTCTTCATTTTGATTAGTCTGAGTTAGATGGAATCCTACGGCAAGACTTAGACCAAGTTTGGGTCGTACGTAAAAGTCTTTCTGAATTTTAGGGCCGATTGACCAAAAATTAGCACGGGTACCGACTTTATTTTCTTCGTCCAATGGCAAAAAAGTATACCCTAAAAGAAACCTGTAGATATCGGTTTCCAAACCAATACTAAAGTTATTTTTTAGTTTTCTTAAAACACCAAAACTCACAAATCTGTGACTATTTGTGCTTAGTGTCAAATCCGAATAATTGCCAGTAGTACTAATGTTTGTATTTCCCGTGCCTACCTTTGCTTCGATTACCCAATTTTTCTGTCCAAATGAAAGTTCAGTTGAAGCTAGCCAAATAATTCCAAGTAGAAATAATTTCAAGGTTTTCATATCAGTATTCTTTATCGATTTGTTTTAAATTAAACTGCCAAAATTGACTACTCAGAGTATAATCATTAGTCGAATAACTACCCCCCCAGATTGTGATCGCAGCTAAGGCTGCTTTTGATAAAAACGATTTCTTTTTCATAGTTTGGTTTGGTTTATTGTTATGAAAATTAGAAAGAAAGAAACCCTCAAAAAATACCCAGTATTGGGTATTTTTTGAGGATTTTAAGCCTATTTTTTGATTTTTTAGTGTTTTTCGAATCTACTAGCGACGAAATGGGTCGGAAGAAATCTGGAAGATGGTTCCTAGTCCCGACAGCCACGGGAAGTAATCTTCTGACTCAAATTCTAACCTTTAATGATCAGTTTTTTCGGATTAAAAATCCTGCGATCTAGGTTCAGGATTGACGCTCTTCGAGTCCCGATAACTATCGCGGATGTAATCTCGAAGCTTGATCCGAAGATTTGTAATCTTCAAAAGGAACATCACCTTTTACCCAAATTCTGCCAATTGAATGGGCCCTTTTCTTATTCCATAGAAATCTCCGGCACTGCTATTCAAATATTCCTCTTCCTTTTCGACTATCCCTGCTCTTACCGGGTTTTGGTGAATATAATTCACTTTAGATCTAAAAAATTTTAGTGAAAAAATCTCTTCTCCATGATATCCATCCTCCCAAAACCAAATTTGATTTTGATGACTCAAAGCCAAGATTAGCCATGACTTTCTACTTTCTTTAGGATTATCCTGAATGGCTTTAAAAATCTGTTTTGAAGTAAATTTTTTAAAATCTCGAATGAGATCAGACAAATTTTCATTTTTTGCACTTGCAATTAAGTGGATGTGGTTACTCATAATTACCCATGAATAAATCTCCAATCCCTTATTCTTTTGGCAATAAATTAGACTCTCAAGTAATAGGTCTGAATAATCCTTTCTAGTGAAAACATCTGTCCATTGATGAACTGTAAAGATCAGAAAATGAACCGCTCCTTGATCCCGAATTTTAAATTCAAATCCCATATCACATTCCTTATGACTAAAAATTAATTTATTCAAATTAGAAATCCTACAATCAAAGTTCAGGATTATAAATCCTGAACAGCGGAATTGCCATCAGTATCGGGAATAGCTAAAATGACGCTCTTCGAGTCCCGATAACTATCGCGGATGTAATCTCGAAGCTTGATCCGAAGATTTGTAATCTTCCTACTCAAATTCCAACCTTTAATGATCAGTTTTTTCGGATTGGAAATCCTACGATCAAGGTTCCGGATTAAAAATTCTGAGCAGCAGGGGACAGCAGGTTGCCTGAACGGAAGAAAAATTATTTTATTTAAAACCCAAGTAAAAAGTTGATAGTTTGTGATATCTCAATATATTTAGTAGTAATATCCCATCTATGAAGTACCTAATTTTTATTTGTTTCATCCTTGGAAACTGGAATTTAGCTTTTTCGCAGGCAGTCTGTTCTTCTGAAACAAGTAATTCTTTTTGGAAAATAAGTGAATCCCTGTACGGGTCTAAAAGACTTTCTGATTGCCATGTAGGAGCTTATTACAATTGTCATGGTTTTGTGATGAGTTATTTCGAAAATGGTTGCACTTCTCCTGGGTGGAATAAATCTTTCCTTACAGCTCCATACTCTTGTCCTAATGCCCAAGGAGTGCGTTCAGCTTCAGAATTCAAAAATAGTGGGAGATATTTACAGGTTTGTAATGAATCAGAAGCAAATATCGCTTTCTATAACCTTATTGGATCTGATCATTCAGCGGTAAGAGAAAATGTTGGTGGATCCTTTGTTAAATACATTTCAAAGTATGGAACAGAAGGTCCTTTGGTGGCCCATGATCTTAATCAATCATTTTATCATCTTTACCAAGGGGGACAGGTTATAGGATCGCCCGAATTTTGGACTTATGTAGGTTCGATCATCGGAAGTTCTACCACCATAATCGGAACTTCGCCAGTTTCATTCAATGTCCTATCCAAGCCCGGAGTAAACTACAGTTGGTCTATTGTAGAAGGCCTTTCAAAAGTTTTTATTTCTTCTAATTCCAATCAATCAACGGTCACCTTGACACCCACTCATAGCGGCAATGCTAAGCTGAGACTAACTATAAACTCCGGCTGTGGGCAATCAAAAATCCAAGAAATAAGCCTTACTATTCAAACAAAGGTTCTACCACGAATTTAATGGAATAGTTATCTTTAAGCAAAAAGATGTTTACGGAGAATTTTTTCACAACCCTGCTCAATTTAGAGGATGGATGGGAAGTCCAATCTATCCAAAC
>NZ_JAQWXX010000111.1 GCF_029254265.1 Algoriphagus sp.
TTCCAAGAGGCATCGAGCCCCTTGGAAGTTTACCCAAGAGAAGAACCTCTGGCTCATAATTGCCCGATGGAATTAAATAAATGTTGAACCAAACGGTCAACGCTATTTAGGGAAGTACATTTTGAAAGTTTCAGATTTCAAACTTTAGCTTTCTAATTTCTGATTTGCTTTTTAATCTTGCCTAACCGATCAAAATTAATTGCCTACTTTTGCGGCATGATTGATTTCAAAGAGATTTTGTCCGTTTCGTTGATCCTTTTTTCAGTGATAGATATACTCGGTTCCATACCGATTGTCATCAATTTGAGAAAAAAGGTTGGTCATATACAGTCAGAAAAGGCAACTCTTGCGGCAGGACTTCTAATGATTTTATTTTTGTTGGCTGGAAAATCAATTCTGAGCCTTTTTGGTATCGGAGTAGAGGATTTTGCCATAGCGGGAGCGCTTATCATCTTTGTTATTGGAGCAGAGATGATCTTGGGAATTGAAATTTTCAAGGCTGATCCTGAAGCTACCACAGGAGCTTCTATTGTCCCCATTGCTTTCCCGTTGATCGCTGGAGCAGGGACCTTAACAACCATTTTGACACTTAAAGCAGAGTTTGAACAGGTTAATATTGCCATTGGAATTTTGTTGAATTTGATTTTTGTCTATGCGGAATTGAAGAGTACCACCTGGCTGGAGCGCAAGCTCGGAAAAACAGGTTTGGACGTGCTGAGAAGAATTTTTGGAATCATTCTACTTTCGATTGCGGTAAAGATTTTTAAAACAAATGCTTTTCCTGTTGAAGTTATCTAATGCAATGGGTGGCTTTGCTTAGGATTTTATTTCTTTGTCCATGATTACGATTTATACGGACGGCGCAGCAAAAGGAAATCCCGGACCGGGAGGATATGGAGCGGTGTTGAAATTTGGGAAGCATCGCAAAGAATTGTCAGAGGGCTTTCGTTTGACCACGAATAATCGGATGGAGCTGCTAGCGGTAATCCGGGCTCTTCAAGCACTGACGATGACAGATTACCCTGTTCAAATTTACTCGGACAGCAAATATGTGGTGGATGCCGTGGAAAAAGGCTGGCTTTGGGCTTGGCAGAAGAAAGGATTTAAAGACAAGAAAAATCCGGACCTCTGGCTGCGATACATTCCTCTGCATCTAAAGTATAAACCTAAATTTATTTGGGTCAAGGGTCACGCTGGAAATATCGAAAACGAGCGTTGCGATCAACTGGCTGTACAAGCTGCGGAGGGTTTTGATCTCCCCGCAGACAAGGGCTATGAAGATAGCCGTATATAAATTAGAAAGCTGAAGTGAGAAGTCTTAAAATTGATTGGTTTTGACGTTTTTGATTTGCCTATAGTTTATCCATTGTAACCAATGGGATATCTCTTCGGCTAATTTCAAAAAGTGGCTTTACCTCGCTTTTGGGGAATTCATAACCCTGCTCACCAAGCTCCCACAGTAAGGGAGCCATATTCATTACAGCTGCCTTGCATCCCTGTACGATAGCCCCCATGTTTCCTGTCTGCTTGGATAGTACAGCTTCGTTTTCGATTTCAAATGGACCAGTGAATCCTTTTTCCTTCAGAATAGTAATAAAAGCTCTCCAGTCCATAGAATCGCCTAATCCGAAACCGGGAAGTGTGGCTTCGTAATGGTGCCGATCCCAGGAACTTGCCGGTATCGGAACTCCTGCTTTTTTGGCAAGAATAGGGTCAACTGCTTGATTGGGATACATATTTCCCCAGAAAGGATCGGGATTATTTCGAGTAGATTTGACATGAATCCGCTTCAAACGGCTCATGTCAGTGTTTCTGATCACTTCTACCGGATCGGTATGCTGCCAAACGTCGTGAGATGGATCATAGATTTCTCCATGGTTTGGAGAAGGTATTAGCTCGTACATCAGCTTTCTTGCTGCAAGGACACCAGTAAGGTTATTGAATGAGCCTGAGTATCGTTCGGATCGCCAACCTTCCATCGGACAGTTTTCATAAAGTACGGTCACTCCTAAGTCTTCGGCGTACTTGATGATGGGAGTGAATACCTTTTGATATTCCAGGAGATTCTTTTCAAAGCCTCCTTCTTGATTTCCCAATTCATGATTGTAGCCTATGAAAGTACCCACTTTGATATCGTTATCATCACCACCCATCAGGTAGGCCATACGGATCAGACGAAGTAGGTGATTTTGATTTTTAACACGATGAATTGGATCTCCACCGATTAGGTTTTCAAAGGCCCCTATGGAAAGTCGGAGGTTGTGGGAATTGAATTTATCCAAAATTGCTTTTGCTTCTTCGGTTCCAAAGTTCTCATAATCCAAATGTGTAGCCACAAAGTCATTTCGTGAACCATCCCTTCGAAAAACACATAGATCAAGTCCTTGGACACCGATTTCGGTAGCTTTTGCAATAGTTTGATCTAGATTCAGCGTGTCAAAAGCTGAAGTCATGATCCAGATAGGATTGGCCATAATTGGGATTTAAAATTTGAGAATTTAAAATAGAAAAAATGTCGCTACCTCAAAAGGTAAATTCCTTGGATAGGACCTAGGAGTACCTTTTTCGGATTTCAATCTTGAGCTTTTGTCTTTCCCAGAGGGCTCTAGCCAAATCCAAGGATACCTGATCAGGCTTAGATTCATGGAGGATTTTTTTGAGTTTTTCTTCACCCAAATCGATTCGATAACAAATTTGAAGCAGTCGTTCGAAGTCCCGATCTAAAAGCTGACTTACAGCTTTGGATAGAAAAAGAATTGCCTGTTCTTCATCGAAGCTTTCTTTCAATTCAGGTAAATCGAAGTCCTTTCTGAGAATTAAAAATGCGTCTTTTGAGCTGTCCTGACTCATGATTTTTCATTAAAAAAGCCCCGAAACCGGGGCTGTGATTAATCTTCTTTCTTTTCTTCTGATTTGTCAGCTTCTTTTGCTTCAGAAAGTGTCTCAGGAGCTTGTGCTCTAATGAGAGTATACCAAGAAATCAATTTTTTGATATCGGAAATATATACTCGAGCCTCATCAACCTCAGGAAGTACATGCTTCATAAATGCACGAAGTTCTGAATCATCTGGATTGGAATCCAAACCTAGATCTCCTGAAAATTCCTTTTCGATCTTTTGCATCACTGACTTTAGTGGCTCAGCACCCTCCTCAGTAAGGGTGTAGATACTGATATCGCTAAGGATAGAAACTCGCTGCGACATTCCAGCGACTAGTTTTGATTTCTTGCCATCAAGACTTTCTAGGATAACTCCACTTCTCGTTGGCTTGAGTACTTTGTATAAACCTGGTTTACCAGATACTGTTGCTAATTCTTTGAAATCCATGTATAGTGTTTTTTGCAGGTTGCAAATATAAGAGTATCCCTTAAATCATTTTCCACTTTCGTACTCAACTACCAATTCTTCAATAAAGGCAGTCAATTCATCCTTTCCTGTTCCTGCTTCCGCGCTTGTCACGAAATAGTCTGGTTCTTCCTCGAAGAGCTCAGTGGTTTTTTTGAGGAAAGCTCTGATATTCGCATCGGTCTTGGATTTAGACTGCTTATCTGCTTTTGTGAAAACCAAGGCTGTTGGAACACCTTCTGTCCCGCACCAAAGTAAAAATTCCAGATCTATTTTTTGAGGTTCTAATCTACTGTCAATTAATACGAATACCCCACAAAGATTTTCACGCTTCGTGAGGTAAGTACTGATCATATTTTCCCAGCCTTGCTTTACTTTAAGATTGATTTTTGCGAATCCGTAGCCGGGTAGATCGACCAAATACCAACGATCATTAATTACAAAATGATTGATTAATTGTGTTTTCCCAGGCTTCTGAGAGGTTTTAGCCAAGCCTTTATGCCCGGTAATCATATTGATTAGCGAACTTTTGCCCACATTTGATCGGCCGATAAATGCGATCTCTGCACGATCAGGCTTTGGACAATTTCCAGGGTTGGAGTTGCTGATTACAAATGCTGCTTTTTGGATCATAATAAGTGATTTGAATGCAAAAGTACGATTTTAAGTGGAAGCATATTCAGTAAGACAATCAGGAACAATTTTCCATTCCTCATGTTTCTTGAGTATTATTGCGCCTTCTAAAGACCGATTCGTGATGTCAGTAGTCCCTTACAAAGATAAACAAGACCCTAAAAAAGCTCAGGTAGCTGAAATGTTTAATAACATCAGCCCTAAATATGATCTCTTAAACCATGTATTGAGTTTAGGGATTGATATTGTCTGGCGGAAAAAAGCGATCAAAATGTTGAAAAAAGATCAACCTAAATTGATCCTTGACATCGCTACTGGTACCGGAGATTTTGCAATCGAGGCGTTGGCTTTGAATCCAGATAAAATCATAGGAGTTGATATTTCGGAAGGAATGCTCGCCGAGGGAAGGAAAAAAATGAAGAAGCGCGGGCTGGATCATATCATTGATTTGCAGCTTGGCGATTCAGAGGGATTACTTTTTGAGGATAATAAGTTCGATGCTGTCATCGTTTCATTTGGTGTCAGGAACTTTGAGAATCTGGAGAAAGGTTTGTCAGATATGTATCGGGTATTAAAACCTGGAGGAAAGGTGGTGATTCTGGAGTTCAGCAAGCCAACAGTCACTCCAATGAAGCAGGCTTACTCATTTTATTCAAACACAATTTTACCTCAGATCGGTAAAATTGTATCCAAAGACAATTCTGCTTATACTTATCTTCCTGAATCCGTTCAGGCTTTCCCGGATGGGCAAGAATTCTTGGCGGTATTGAAAAAAGTCGGATTTACCAGCAACCTATGCAAGTCACTCACATTTGGAATAAGCTCAATTTACGTAGGGGTAAAGTAATCCTTATCGTTTTTTTGGCCGTTTTTTTTGTATTCCCGTCCTTTGGACAAGGGATGTTTGGGTTGAGCAGTAAATCAGGTTCAGATGATCGTACGCTCTCCTACGGTTTCTTTCTTGCGGGACATAATGCTTCTTATCGATTAAAATATTCCGATTCTTTCGTTACAAATCCCAATGGGTCAAGTCCGACAGTACGGGCTATTTTTCCTCAGTTTTCGCCTGGATTCTCTTTGGGCTTTACGGGAATATTGAGTCTACATGATCAGATTCAGTTACTTTTCACTCCAAAAGTTGGGTTCTACGAGTATTCAACTGAGGTGAGCTATTTCAATACATTAGACGTTAATCCTCCGGTAAATTCTCCAGATCAAGAAGCCAATCCAATTGCCACTAGCCAGCTTATAAATTCTGAAGCAACTTTAATTGAATTGCCATTGCTCTTTAAATACCGCTCTATTCGTTTCAACAACACCCGTATGTATTGGGTAGGAGGGGCTAGCTATAACTTCCGAACCAAAAGTCAGGAAGAAGCCAATATTGAAGAGCTAGTCACCACCGGAAAAGACTTCTCCTTGGAGATGGGAATGGGTTTCGAGATTTATTTCAAATACTTCAAATTTGCCCCTGAGATTCGATTCTCACATGGCTTGAATAATATCTACCAAGCTGAAAATACGAATCCACTCTTTCGAGATGCGATCTCCTCCATCAAGCGAAAATCAATTACTATTTACTTGAATTTCCAATAGCAAGAAATAGCAAGAAATAGCATTTAATGCTTTACCCATTAATATTTCTCAAAGGCCGATTCTATTGATCGGCCTTTCTGCTTTTTGTTAAATCTACTATCTTGCTTCTATGAAGAATAAAATTGCTTTGATTACCGGGGCCACTTCCGGAATCGGAAGAGCCGCTGCTTTAACTCTCGCAAAAATTGGATATTCCATAATAGCTACTGGAAGACGTGGCGAAAGACTAGAAGAATTGGGTCAGGAATTAGGTGACAAGGTTGCTTTTTTGCCTTTGGTGTTTGATGTACGGGATCTGGAAAAAGTACAGGAGATTTTAGGAAATCTACCCCAAGACTGGAAGGCCATTGATGTTCTTATCAATAATGCAGGAAATGCGCATGGCATGGATCCGATCCAAACTGGAGATTTGGACGATTGGGATGCTATGATAGATATTAATGTGAAGGGACTGCTATATGTCTCAAAAGCAATCATTCCTGGTATGTGCGAAAGAAAATCAGGAACCATCATTAATATAGGTTCCATTGCAGGTAAAGAAGTGTACCCGAATGGGAATGTGTATTGCGGATCCAAGCATGCAGTGGATGCAATTACAGATGGAATGAGATTAGATCTCAATCCTTTTGGAATTCGTGTTGTTGGAATTCATCCTGGATTAGTTGAAACGGAGTTTTCTTTAGTCCGATTCAAGGGAGATGAGAGTAGATCAGAAAAGGTTTATCAGGGATTTGAACCTCTTGTAGCTCAAGATATTGCGGATGTGGTTGAATTTGTGGTAACTCGACCTGCTCATGTGACTATAGCAGATGTGGTGATTTTGCCCACTGCCCAAGCTTCTGCAACTGTTGTTAAAAAAGAATTATGAAAGGCCTTGGAAAAATAATTTTATCGGTTTTTGTTTTATCGGTTTTATTTTCTTGCGCAACAGAACGAGAAACAGAAAGTTTGGAAGAAGTATTGATTGCTGAGATGGAAGAAAATATTCCAGATTCACTTACTGAAGAAGAAGTCCTCTCTCTTGAGCAGCAATTGATCGATCAAGGTTTAGTTAATCTTGAAGAATATATCCCTGGAATTAGGGTCGAATTAAAATACAGTACGACAGATAATTTTTTTGGTCAGGATGTATACGGAGAACTAACTAACGCATATTTGCAACCTGAAGTGGCCGATATGTTAAAAAAGGCTCAGGAGAAATTGAAATCCGAGTATCCTAATTTAACTCTTTTGATCTACGATGCGGTTCGTCCGCTAAGTGTACAACAGATCCTTTGGGACAATCTAGATAGACCGGATAGTATCAAGCCGCTTTATGTAGCAGATCCAAAAGTAGGGAGTCTTCACAATTTTGGAGTTGCAGTAGATTTGACGATTTTTGACAATGAGTCAGGATCACCGCTAGATATGGGTACCTCCTACGATTTTTTTGGATATGAGGCATATCCTGATCGGGAAATAGAAATGATGGCAGCAGGGAAACTAACAAGGGCTCAGCTCGCCAACCGGGAAATACTCCGAAGAATAATGCATAGCTTAGGGTTTTTAGGCATAGGCTCTGAATGGTGGCATTTTAATGCTTTTTCCAGGCAAGAAGCTGGAGAAAAATTTGAAATAATCAAGTGAAAAATACCAATAATCAATCTTCAATTTCTGAAGAATAATTTACAATCTTCAATATCAAAAACCCAAAACATCAACCATCTAAAAGAAAATAATCCATGAATTTGAAATCAATATTTCTTGCCTTAGGGCTGGTTTTCAGCATTGTTTTGATTGCGCCAGCCCAACAGTTTAAAGCCTTGGT
>NZ_JAQWXX010000112.1 GCF_029254265.1 Algoriphagus sp.
TTTGGATAGATTGGACTTCCCATCCATCCTCTAAATTGAGCAGGGTTGTGAAAAAATTCTCCGTAAACATTTTTTTGCTTAAAAATAGCTATTCCATTAAATTCGTGGTAGAACCAAAATAATTAAAAGCTAATGTCAATTACTATTTCAAAAACTCGCCTTCAAGGCAAGGTTAAAGTTGGTGGTGCAAAAAACAGCTCGTTGCGACTTTTGGCAGCATCATTATTAACTTCCGAAACTTTATCTTTGGAAAATTTTCCTAATGGTTTGCTCGATGTGCAAGTTCATTTGGAAATGCTTGGTGTATTAGGTAAGAGAATCTCAACATTTGAAGATACAGTAACTATCTCTGAAGATTTTGGAGTAAAAAGTGTTTTGGAGTGGAACGGCAGATCTATCAGGAACACACTATTAATTCTGGGTGCTTTAACCACAAGAACAGGAGAAGGTAGAGTTCCACTTCCCGGTGGATGTAAGCTTGGCGAACGAAAATTTGATCTTCATGTAATGCTATTGGAGCAACTTGGAGCAGAGGTTTGGGAAGAAGACGGATACTTATGTGCTAAGGCAAAAGCGGGTCATTTGATTGCTAATGAAATACACCTTCCTATTCGGTCAACTGGTGCGACTGAAAACTCAATAATAGCTGCTTCCATAGCTCGGGGTACCACTACTTTGTACAATCCTCACATTCGTCCAGAAATCATTGACTTGGTCACTATGCTCAATAAAATGGGTGCCAAAATCCAAGTTTTTGGTCAAAAATGTATTGTTATCGAAGGGGTAGAAGGATTAAGTGGGGTTAAGCACAGTGTTATTCCGGATAATATGGAGGCATTAACTTGGGCCATTGGATCTGTAATTACCAATGGCGATGTAGAGATTGAGAATTTTCCCTTTGATCACTTGGAAGTACCCTTAATTTTTTTGGAAGAAAGTGGGATGAAATTTTACAAAGGCGAAAACTCTTTAATAGTAAGAGGGGGAACTCCGTACCCTGTTGAAATTAGCACTGGTCCGTATCCCGGCATTAATTCTGATATGCAGCCCTTATTTGCAGTGTATGGCGCATTATCCAAAGGGGAGTCAAAAATTGTCGATATGAGGTTTCCCGGTCGTTATGCTTACGCAAATGAATTGAACAAAATGGGGGTTAAAACTGAAGTAAGAGGAGATCTCTTAGTAATTCACGGAGGAGCGCCATTAAATGGAGCTACTGTCAAAGCGTTGGACTTACGAGCAGGAATTGCATTGCTGTTGGCAGGAATGACTTGTGAGGAAGAGGTAGTGATAGAAGATGATTGGCAGATTAGGCGTGGTTACGAATATTTGGACGAGAAACTAATTCAATTAACTAAATAAAAATGATTCAATTAATATCTGTTTTGAAAGAAGATATTAAAAACCATGGAGGGGAAAGTTTTTCTCGATCTCTTCTTATTTTATTTTTTAATGTCTCTTTTCGTCTTGTTTTAAACTATAGAATAGGTAGGTTTTTGCATGAAAGAAGAAATTCATTTTTTTCTTTGATAATATTATTTTTAAAAAAAAGGCAATTAATCAGATATAATTGTGACATATCCTATCAAGCTAAAATTGGAAGAAGGATTTTATTTCCTCATCCTTTGAGTATTGTTATAGGAAATGGTGTCGAAATAGGTGATGACGTAATGATTTGGCAAGGTGTTACGCTTGGATCTCATGGCAAATCAGGCGATGATGATAAAGGTTATCCATCCATTAGGAATTGTGTTAAGTTGTTCACTGATTGTAAAGTATTAGGACCAATTGAAATAGGAGAATATTCTCGAGTTGGCTCATCAGCGCTAGTTACTAAAAGCGTGTTAGCCTCTCATTTTGCATTTGGAATTCCTGCAATTACAAAAAAAATAAGAAATTAAAATTATGCTTCCTAGTTTTATTGTTGCAGGTATCATGAAGAGTGGTACAACTTATTTAGATAATTTAATCAGAAGGCATCCTCAGATTTTGATGCCTGAAAGGTCAATGGACTTGAGTTTTTTTGATAATGATGAAATTTGGAAAAATGGAATTTCATGGTATGAAAAAGCCTTTATTCCTTTTGAAGAAATGGTTGGAGTAGTAGGTCAGACATCTGCTGATTGCGCATTTAACCCTGGAAGCATAGAGCGTATCAAAAATACGATTCCTGATGTGAAATTGATTTTTGTAATACGGCATCCTATCGATCGCCTTTATTCACACTATTGGCATCAAGTGTCCATGGGTAGGGAAATTTATTCATTTGAGAATGTAATTGAATATGAATCTAGTAGAGTAAAAAAAAATTATTACAATTTCAAAATGTATTCTTATTTAGCTCGTAGCAAATATGCTTCTCAGTTTGAAAATGTATATCGACATTTTGAGAAAAAAAATGTTATGATCATTCCATTTGAATTGCTTACGACAAATGAGTTTAATCTTTTGAATTTAGTATTTGATTTTCTAGGCGTAGATAAAATTAAAAATATAAATGAAGTTAAAAGCGAAACTACCAAGAAGAATAAAGCCAGCATTCCTCAAAATAGATTGGCTATAAAAATAGCCTATGGTTTGCAGAAATTTGGTATGGTAGGAGCTAGTCGTAATTTTTTAAATCGTTTTAGAATGGAACAAAAACCTCCTGAGATGAAGCTTGCTACTAGGGGAAAGCTTGAACAATTACTAAAGAGCGATCTTATTTTTTATCATGAAATCTTGGATGAATATAAATTAAAGTTAAAAGATAAGTCGGTTTATTGATGAGAACTATTGTTCAAGACTTAATAAGTATATTCAGATCTAAGGTTATTATTATTTTTGCTGGTCTGTTAACTGCTGTCATTGTTGCTAGGAGTTTAGGGCCTGAAATGAATGGAATATTAGCTTCTATTTTAGTATATCCAAGTTTATTTATAACATTTGGTGCATTAGGTGTTCGTAAGTCTTCAGCTTTTCTAATTGGTAGAAAAATGGCTGATGAAGAAGTTGTTTTTAAATCCATTATTCATCTTTGGATATTTAGTAGTATTTTTAGTGTACTTGTTTCCTTTGGATTAGTGTACTTTACGTTAGCTAATAAGCCTTCACTTGAGTTGATCATGCTTTCTATATTACCTATTCCTTTTTCACTTTTAAACACGTATTTATCAGGAGTTTTTTTGGGAAATAATCAAATAAAAGAATTTAATGAGGTTAATTGGATACCCAATGTGACCACATTAATTTTTACATATTTTCTTGTGTACGTGTTGAAATTGGAACTTGTAGGTGTATTGTTGGCTCAAACCTTCGGACAAGGGGTTATGAGTGGTATCCTTTTTTGGAAAATAGGTGCTTCAAAGTTGTTTTCCTTCAAATTCGATTTGGTTGTAATTAAAAGCATTTTAAAACTCGGCATCGCTTATGCGATTGGATTACTAATCGTAAATATGAATTATCGGTTCGATGTGATTATATTAGAACAGATTTCCACCCCTTTTGAAACAGGAATCTATAGCAAAGGGTCAGTATTAACTCAATATTTATGGCAAATTCCAATGTTGTTAGGGACGATTGTTTTTGCCAGAAGCGCAAGTGCTACCGATAAGAGATCATATTCCTTGAAGGTATGTCAATTGCTTAGATTATCTTTATTGGTGATTGTCTCTTGTAGTTTAATATTAATCTTACTCGCAAAACCTATAATTTTACTCTTATTTGGAGATGCATTTTTAGCAAGTGTTGATGTTTTGAAAATGCTGATGCCCGGAGTTGCCTTGCTTACGATTTTTATTGTTTTAAATATGGATATTTCAGGTCAGGGTAAACCTTTGTTTTTGGTTAAATCCTTGTTACCTGCTTTAATTGGAAACATTATTTTGAATATCTTATTAATCCCTAAATATGGTGCTCTAGGGGCTGCATTTAGTTCCTCCATAACCTACACATTGGGAGCCATACTATTTGTGTGGCATTATTCAAGATTTACAAAAATTAAATTGACTGAAATCTTATTCTATAAGAAGGAGGATTTTATGCTTATACTCGGTGTTCTAAAAAAATATAAAATTATACCAACTAAATGAAAATTATTGAAAATTTTGATCTTACTCTTTTTAATAGTTACAAGATTACTGCATTTTGTAAACGAGCTTTTTTTCCGGAATGTATAGAGGACTTTAAAGAGATTTTCTCAAAATATAATTTTGGGGATAATAAGATTATTATTGGAGGAGGCTATAATTTGATCCTTTCAAAAGATTATTATGAGAATGATTTTATTTTAATTGGAGAATCTTTTGCGTCATTAACTATTGATGACCTTTCAGAAGGCATTATAGTTGGCGAGGCGGGTGTGTCCACCCTGAAGTTGAGCAATTTTGCTTTAGATAATGGTCTTTCAGGGCTAGAGACTTTTTATGATATACCAAGTTCCTTAGGAGGCGCAGTGGTTATGAATGCTGGAGCAAGTGGTGAAGAGATTAAAGATATCTTGGTCAAAGTCGAATATCTTGACAGAGCAGATATGAAAATCAAAGTGATAAGTAAAGAGGATATAGGGTTTAAGTATCGAAATAGTTTTTTTCAATCGAATACAGATAAGGTAGTATTAAAGGTCTGGCTTCAATTGGAAAAAGGGATTCCTTCTAAGATCCTGGAAAAAATGGAATCAATTAGGGCTTCACGTTGGGCAAAGCAACCACGAGATTTTCCCAATGCAGGTAGTGTATTTAAAAGGCCTAATGGATTTTATGTTGGGCCTATGATCGATGATCTAAAGTTAAAAGGATTAACAATTGGTGGTGCACAGATATCTGAAAAACATGGTGGTTTTATTATTAATATAGGAAATGCTAGTGGGGATGATGTTCTAGCGATTATTAGTATTGTTCAAAAAAAGGTTAAAGATAAATTTGGTGTTGACTTAGAGGTTGAACAAAGAATTATTTAAATTCTGTATTTATTCATGTTATTTTTTAGAGGTTTGATTTATAGTAAAGATATGTTTAATGAAATCTAGAAATTTCAGTTTTTATTTAATGTTCTTAATATCTCCCATAGTTATGATTTTCTATGGGTTTTTAAATAAAGATATTAAAACCAAAAAAAGTATTTTCATCATATTTATATCGATTTATGGCTTTACAGCATTTTTTGAAGAAGGTACTGATGCATCAAGACACCTTTTAAATGTTGCTAATCATTATAGTTCTTTAGGATTTGAAGAATTTTTTAATGAGTCTATTGCAATTTTTAATTTTCAACCAAATGAAAATACTAACGATGATATTTTTATACATATTCTTTCTTTTTTAGCAGGTTATTTTAATTCGCCTAGGCTTTTGTATTTTCTAGTGTCTATTATCTATGGTTTTTTTCTAGTGGAGTCTATATTTCTAATCCTTCAGCGATTTAAAGACGAAAATAGGGGTTTTCTACTCTTTTTTTTTATATTATATTTTGTCTTATGGAAGAATGTTGAAGGCATTAATTCCATTCGAAATCATACGGGAGCATGGGTCTTATTTTATGGAATATTAAATTATTTAGAAACTAAAAATAAAAAGTTTCTTTTTTTTGTATTTTTATCAATTTTAATTCATTTCCAATATTTCTTAATAGTAGTACCAGTTTTGATTGTTACACTTACAAGGCTTCCAAAATTTTTTTATTTAATACTATTTGTTGCTTCTTTTATTTTTTCTATCCCCAAATCAGCCATTGTCCAAAATATTAGCAATACTGAACTAGGGCAGAATAAATCAAAATCCTATATTAAAGATGATGATTATTTGAATAAAAGAGATCAGATAAAATTTGCGAATACTCGATTTTATACAAATGTTGCTAAAACTAATTTAATATATTTTTCTATTCTGAGTGCTGCTCTTATTATAATTTTTTCAGGTATTTATTTTAATAATATGAATTCATTTGAGGGAAGTTTGTTTTCCATTGGATTGTCCATGATTTCTTTAGCAAATATTCTTGAAGATATTCCTGCTGTCTATAGTCGGATTTATTCAAATGCCGGTTTATATGTATTAGCTGTTTTTGTTCTAGTAATTCAAAATAGGAGTTTACATAATGGTTTTTTACCTAAATTCATCATTAATTTATTATTATATTCTTTAGTTTTATTTTGTTTGTCAGTTTTAATTTTTAAAATTAGTTTGTTACTTACTTATTCTAGTATTTTTTTGTTTTGTGCTCCATTTTTTGCCTTAATTATGGGGAATGAAGTTAATATATCAATTAGGGAAGTTTTAGGCTGGTTTTTGTAAAAATCCATTAAATTTATATTTTGTTATGAATATTTTATTAATTATTTATTCAGCAGGTAAAGCGAGTGGTGGTCATTATCATTCCTTGGACCAGTTAAGCAAGGAGCTTGGTAAAGGAATAAAATTAAATGTTGTATCATTTGGGCCTGTTTCTAGTCCTGTTCTTACTAGTAATCCGTTCTTTAAATACCATATACCATTTGCTGGAATATATAACTTATTATCACTATTTAAACATTTAGGAAAATTGATTCGCAGCGAATCAATTTCCTTGATTCATTGCTTCGATACTGAGTCCTTAAATTGGATGTTGATTCTGCCCAGTACTTTTAAAATACCTATTGTTTTAAACAAATGTGGTGGACCAAATCCTTTGAGAAAGAATTGGCAGCATGCTGATTCCATAATACTTTTTAGTAAGGAGAATTTTAATTGGTTCGATTCCAATATTCATTATAATGCAAATGACTATCATCTGATTCCTAATAGAGTAACTAAATTAGATCTTTTGCCCATTGAAAAAAGGACTTTAACAAAAGATACTAGTAAAATTAATTTTATGAGGGTTAGTAGGTTGGGAGGAGCTTACGAAAAAACGCTTTGGGATACATTAAAAATGATAAACGTTTTAAATGATAAATTTCCAGTTCACTTATACATTGTTGGTAGAATTCAAGATGAAATCAGATTTTCGAAATTTGTTGACGTAATAAATAGAGATAATCTTCCAGTCACCATTATTACAGACGATCGAGCGAGTAGAGGAGCTGATTTTTTGTATTTGGCGGATTTTGTGATTGGAACTGGCAGAAGTTTTATGGAGGCTCTTTCTCTGGGGATTCCTTCCTTAACTCCAGCGGTAAATATGGATTGGCCTGTTCTGGTGCTAAAGGAGAACTTTAATCAATTATTTAGTTCTAATTTCTCTGAGAGAAGTGTTGCTGATTCCAGCTCAAAAATAAATAATGAAAATAGGATTGTTAAGTTGTTGTTAGATAATCAGTCTTACTTATTGGCTCAAGAAGAAGCAAATTTGCTTTTTCAAAATTATTTTTATTTAAAAGGTGTTGGAGAAAAATACTTTGATGTTTATAATCGTGTAATAACTAAGGAGAGAAATAGAATAAAATTAATAATTAAAAATCTATTATATATAATAAAGACAATTATATCAAATTGAATAAGAAAGGTAATCATCCAACCATATACTATATAGCAGGTGCAGGTCGTTCAGGTAGCACGTTATTAGATATTACAATAGGGAATCTATCTAACCATCACAGTCTTGGTGAGCTCATTTTTTTTGTTGAGAATGGCCTGATTAAAAATGAGTATTGTTCATGTGGACAGCATGTACGATCTTGTTCGTTTTGGAACGAGGTAGCAATTAAATGGGAAGCCAAACGAATCTTACCAATAGATGTTTACCAAAAGACCCAAAAGGAATTATTAAGAAACAAAAATACAATTAAAAACCTTTTTTATAGTTTTTTTCCCACTGTTTTGCAACGAAGTTATTATTTAGATCAAGCAACGCTTTATCAAACTCTTTTTAAAGAAAGTGGTAATCCTGTTTTGATTGATTCATCTAAGAACGCTCAGTACATACTTGTACTGAGAAGGCTCCCTGTCAAGTTCAAGATTTTACATCTTACTAGATCTTTCAGTGGAGTATTAAACTCAACTAAGAAAGAATTTAAGAAAGATCCTTCGCAAGGGCTCGAGCGAGATATGCATCCTCAGTCCTTTCAATATTCACTTGCAATTTGGCTCACCGATAACCTCTTAACTTGGCTTTTTGCATTGGGTAAGCCATATCAGAGGATAAGGTATGAGGAATTGATTGATGGACCTGAAGTAACTATCGCTAAAATAGGAGTACTAGAAAGTGATGAGGTTAACTTGCTCATCAATAGAGGGCCTTTATTGGCTCCCCATCTGGTAGCTGGGAATAAAATGCGGATGCAAAATGAAATATATATTCACTCTTCTAGAACCATCGAGAAAAAAAGTGAATTGAATTCTTGGCTAAATTATTTCTCCAATCTAATTGATCTTATATTTTATTGGTAATTCCCGTAATTGTCCAAAATGATACCAGTAAGCTTATTTTTTTCTTTTTCTTGGATTTAAAAAAGCTGACTGATTAGCCTAAAATTTAAAGTAAAAATTGCTATTACTACTTTAACATAAATATTACTTAAATTTATAACATTTTATGTTGATTGAAGATTTTAACGATTCTAAAAAACTTGTAATTGTTTTTCCAGGTTTGAATGGTAAAATTAATTCCCCAGATAATATTTTTTTTCTCTCTGCTGGTTTGGCTAATTATAATAAAATTATTATTTACGACCGAACTTTATGTTTAACCTTATCTGGAATAGATTCCTTTTTTTCATCATTTAATGAAATGATTTATTATTTAAAGACTAAGTCAAAAAAATACAAAGAAATTCTTGTTACTGGGAATTCTGGGGGAGGTTTTACGGCAATTCTAGTTGGTTATTTGATTAATGCAGATAAAGTAGTTGCTTTTGCTCCTTATACTTATCTGGATAGGGAAACTGTAATATTGCGAAATGATCCTGGCATTCTTTCAATGAAAAGGATTTTTAATAAAATTGAAAATATAAAGGATCCAATCGATAAATTTAAAAATCTCAATAATCTACTTGAATTTTACAATGGTAAAACAAAATTTTACATTCATGTTTCTAGATTTAATAAGTGGGATAGTAGGAGAGCATCAGAATTATTAGGTAAACCAGGCGTAAAGATATTCTATCATCCTTTTAAAAGTCATGCAATTATAAGTTCATTAGTAAATTCCGGATTGCTTTCTTCGTGTTTTAATAATAATTTATTTAGTTATAATAAAAATAGAAAGAAATTAGTAATAGAAATTTTTAATGATTTAATCTATAAAGAATTAAGTCGTTTTGTTTTTAAATTCAAGTCCAAAGTAAAACGCCTGTTTAGGCTAAATATTAAATAAAATGTTTGAAAATTTTTCTCGAAATTTAAGTAATGTTCCAGGCTTTAGGACCAATCGCAAAATTGTAGTTTTAGAGTCGGATGATTGGGGTAGTATCCGAATGCCATCTAAGCAAGTTTGTGACATTTTGGTTTCTGAGGGAATAGCTGTTAATGAGAATTTTTTCACAGATAATGATGGACTAGAAACCAATGGAGATTTAGAGGCATTGTTTTCGGTTTTGGCTTCTGTCAAAGATAAACATGGACGAAGTGCTGTCATGACTCCATTGGTGATTATGGGAAACCCAAACTTTGAGGCGATCCGAGAAAATGGTTTTACTCAGTATGTTTTTGAGCCATTCACATCGACTTGTTCAAAATATGAAAATTCAGATCGGTTACTGGCATTGTGGAAAGAAGGACTAGACAATCATGTCTTTGTTCCTGAATTTCATGGTAGGGAGCATTTAAATGTTAATAGGTGGATGAAAGGATTAGAGAAGAAACTTCCCTCTACTATGAGGACGTTTGACTTAGCGCTCACGGGATTACATGTTCATATGGCAAATGAGGAGAGAGGTGATTATCAAGCTGCATTTGATATAGATGAATTGTCAGAGCTAGATTATTTAAAAGATGTTTTGACGGAGGGTATTGCGTTGTTTAAGGATTTATTAGGATATCAGGCCCGTTATTTTGTACCAACCAATGGCCCCTTTAACACCGGTCTTGAAACTCATTTAAAGAATTTGGGTATTGATTTTATCAATGCTGCAAAAATCCAAATAGAACCCATTGGTGCTGGTAAGACAAAGAAAAGGTTTCACTATTTGGGGCAAGAAAGTAAAAGTAAATTAGTCTATTTAACAAGAAATGTGATTTTCGAGCCTTCGAAACCCAACTATAGTTCATGGGTAGATTCAGCCATGAAAGAAATTGAAATCGCCTTTAGGTGGAAGAAGCCTGCAATACTATCTAGCCACAGAGTTAATTATGTAAGTAGAATTCATGAATCCAACCGCGACAAAGGACTAAAAGATCTACATCATTTATTGATATCTATAACTAAAAAATGGCCTGATGTAGAGTTTTTTACGTCAGCTGAGCTTGGGCAGCTAATGCAGAAATAGAATGGTGGATCAATTTAAGCGATATATCCAAAATCTTCCTGGCAAATCTACCGATAGGCAACTTTTGGTTATTGAGTCTGATGACTGGGGAAGTATTCGAATGCCAAGTGCTGCAGTTATTCAAGACTTACAGAGATTAGGTGGAAAGCCTGAAAATGATCCCTACTTGAAATTTGATTCCTTAGCAAGTGAATCTGATTTACAAGCACTGTTTGAGGTGTTAACTAGTGTAAATGATAGTCAAGGTCGTCCTGCTGTTTTGACTGCCAATAGTGTGATGGCTAATCCTGATTTTGAAAAAATTCAGAAAAACGGGTTTGAACAATACTTGTGGGAGCCATTTACAGAAACCCTGAAAAGGTACCCGTCTCACAGTGGTTCGTTTGATCTATGGAGGGAAGGAATGGACAATAAAATTTTTCGTCCTCAATATCATGGTAGAGAACATTTGAATGTATATCAGTGGATGGAGGGATTAAGAAGTGAAGACTATTGGCTATCGCGTGCGTTTGAAAGGCAAATGATTAGTGTCAGTTCGGAACCCAGTAAAATGCGATTTGGCTATATGGAGGGTCTAGATTTTTTCTCTACCGAGGAGCAAGGGAATAAAGGGGAAATACTCGAACAGGGTATGGAGGTGTTCAGGAAGTTATTTGGCTATACTTCCCTTTCATTTATTGCAAATTGTTATATATGGGATTTCAGTATTGAGAAGTCGTTACACACTATGGGGGTTAAATATTTGCAGGGTATCACTAATCAGCTTGTTCCGATATTAGATGATGATGGGACACATCGGCATGTTTATAAGAGCCATTATTTCGGTCAAAAGAACACTTTGGGACAACGTTATCTAATACGAAATGCGTTTTTTGAACCAAGTCTTGACCCTCAGTTTGATTGGGTGAGTGATTGTTTGAAGCGAATCAAAATTGCATTCCATTGTAAAAAGCCAGCTATTATTGGAAGTCATAGGTTAAATTATATTGGATTTATAGAAGAAAGTAACAGAACAAAGAATTTAGCTCAACTTAAAATTCTACTTAAGGAAATTGTGAAGTGTTGGCCTAAAGTAGAATTTATAGCTTCAGATGAACTTGACACTATTTGGGACTAACCTTTAAAATGAATAAGAAAAAAATTCTTTTTGTAATTCCATCACTTGTTGGAGGAGGTGCTGAAAATGCATTGATTAAGTTGTTAAGAGCATTTAATTATGAGAAATATTCCATTACGCTTTTGGTGGTGTGTTATCAGGGTGTTTATGTAAATCAAGTACCTGTAGAAGTAGATGTTCGCTACTTATTCACCAATGATAAGACTGTTCGTATTTTAGCATATTTACAAAAGAAATTTGGTTTCATATGGCCATTAAAAAGAGCTTTTCTGAATAAACTTGACACTGATTACGACACGGCGGTTTCTTATTTGGACAGTAATTTTACTGATCTATTGTTATTTCTAAGACCCAAAACAAAGAAAGTCACATGGGTTCATTCCTCTTATGTTTCAAATAAAAACTTCAATAAGTTTTATCAAAATGAAGCTTATCGACAGCAAGTGATTCGGCAACGCTACAGTCAACTTGATACGATTGTATTTGTGTCGAATGACGCCATGCGCGAGTTCACTGAAGTGATGGGTGTATTTCCTGATATGAGAGTAGTTTATAATCTTTTCGACGAAGATGATATTCGCCGAAAAGCAGATTTACCTATTCTGACTCTCGATGAACCTCTTTTTACGTTTGTTGCAGTGGGTAGCTTGATTCCGGTTAAGGGATATGATTTACTAATAGCTGCGGCCTCGCTTGCAACAAAACAAGGGTTTCGCTTTCGTGTTGAAATAGTAGGAAAAGGTCATCAAGAAGCATTCTTGAAAAATGAGGTCAAAAGACTTGGATTAGAAGAAACTGTAATATTTCTGGGTTATCAGACAAATCCATTCGCATATATCAATAGAGCTGATGTATTTGTTATGACTTCAGTATCTGAGGCTTTACCAAGTGTATTGTGTGAAGCGCTAATTTTGGGGAAACCTGTTTTAATAACAGATACTCCAGGATGTAGGGAGGTAATTGAATTTGGAAAATATGGAATGATGACTTTAAGAACAGCAAGAGCCTTTGCAGATAAGATGATGGAATGCATGAATGATTCAAATACAGTGAAGCACTATACCGAATTGAGCAAGCTTAAGGGTAAGGAGTTTCAAAAGAATGATATCCTTAAAGATTTTTATGCTATTATATATTAGTCTAATAAGTTGAATAATTCTCAGTATTCAGATAGGTATTTTTGTGTGAATTGAGTCAACTTGAGTTTAAAATAGATATTTATGGACAAGGTTTTTTAAAAGAATTACTGCTGAGTCAAATTCAGAAATTGGGTTTAGATCAGTATGTTTCACTAAAAGGCTTTGTTAAGAATCAGTGTCTAATAATTGCCGCGGAGGATGTATTTATGATAACTTCTATTTCTAAGGCAATATCAATGATTCTATGGAAAGGAGTTTTATTAGGCAAAAGAACTTTAGCGACCAATTGTATTGGTTGTCTAGAAGTGAGGGATTACTGCGAATTTGGCTTGATGGTAGAATAATATCCCAAATCAATCGCGGAAGGCATTAGGAAATTTATTTGAATGTTGAATATGTCAATCAATCTAAATTAGAAGCAGGTGAACGAGCTTTGGTTTTTTAGAATAAAATAATTATTTTTAATAAAGGTTCTACCACGAATTTAATGGAATAGTTATCTTTAAGCAAAAAGATGTTTACGGAGAATTTTTTCACAACCCTGCTCAATTTAGAGGATGGATGGGAAGTCCAATCTATCCAAAC
>NZ_JAQWXX010000115.1 GCF_029254265.1 Algoriphagus sp.
TTCCAAGAGGCATCGAGCCCCTTGGAAGTTTACCCAAGAGAAGAACCTCTGGCTCATAATTGCCCGATGGAATTAAATAAATGTTGAACCAAACGGTCAACGCTATTTAGGGAAGTACAGTAAGTATATTTCAGCTTTCTCACTTCTACTTTCTAAATTTTCAAGCTTAACCAAGATGGCATTTCCTTAAATAAAACTAGGCATTTCCTGCCGAAATGGATAATTTTGAGGCCCTTACTAAAATATAAAACCCAATTATGGCTGTCAACGATTTCATACGCTCCAACAAAGACAGATTTCTTAACGAACTCCTAGATTTACTTCGCATTCCATCAGTAAGTGCTGATCCAAAATTCAAAGACGATGTCTTTGCGGCAGCTGATTTTGTGAAAGAATCTCTTCTAAAAGCTGGTGCCGATACCGTAGAAATCTGCCAAACTGCAGGCTATCCAATCGTCTATGGTGAAAAAATCATTGACCCTTCTTTGCCAACCGTTTTGGTTTACGGACACTACGACGTACAACCTGCAGATCCATATGAATTATGGGATTCTCCACCATTTGAGCCAGTCATTAAAAACACCAAAATTCATCCCGAAGGAGCGATTTTCGCTCGAGGTTCGGCAGATGATAAAGGTCAATTCTACATGCATGTGAAAGCTTTCGAAGCCATGATGGCTGAAAATGACTTGCCTTGCAATGTGAAATTCATGATCGAAGGAGAAGAAGAAGTGGGTTCAGATAACCTAGACAAATTCGTGATTGAAAATAAGGAGCGACTTAAAGCAGATGTAATTCTAATTTCGGATACGCATATGATCTCCATGAAAGACCCTTCCATCACGGTTGGTCTTCGCGGCATGGCTTACATGGAAGTAGAAGTGACAGGTGCCAATCGGGATTTACATTCAGGAACCTATGGCGGAGCAGTTGCAAACCCAATCAATGTGCTTTGTGATATGATCGCTTCCATGAAGGACGAGAACAATCACATCACTATTCCTGGCTTTTATGATAAAGTACAGGAGCTTACTGATGCGCAACGTGCACGGTTGAATGAAGCCCCTTTTGACTTAAATGAGTATAAAGAAAAACTAGATATCAACGATGTTGAAGGTGAAAAAGGCTATACAACCATTGAGCGAATCGGTATCCGTCCGACGCTTGATGTGAATGGAATCTGGGGAGGATACATTGGTGAAGGTGCAAAGACAGTATTACCATCTAAAGCTTCAGCAAAAATCTCCATGCGATTGGTGCCTGATCAAGATTGGCGAGAGATAGCAGCGCTTTTTGAAAATCACTTCAAATCCATCGCTCCGGCTTCAGTTAAGGTGAAAGTAAAAGCACATCATGGAGGTGCTCCGGCGGTAGTTTCAGATTCCTCAGTGGGTTACCAAGCAGCAGAAGCTGCGATGGAAGAGACTTTTGGCAAGCGACCAATCCCAACTCGTGAAGGCGGCTCTATTCCAATCGTCGCTTTATTCCAAAAAGAGTTGGGTTCTGATCCAATATTATTTGGCTTTGGATTGGATACTGACGCCTTGCATTCTCCAAATGAGCATTATGGTGTTAAAAACTATTTTATTGGAATAGAGACCATTGCTGCCTTCTTTCGACATTTTAGATCGCTAAGTGGAAAGTAATTCAGGAACTTAAACTTCAATTTTCTCCTTTGGATAGCAATTATTCCTCATCTCCATGCATTCAATGTTAGGCAAATTCGGAAAACTCATTCTTCCGATCTTTTTCTTATTTATCGCTATTTCAAACGGGCAAATCATCGCACCTCCCAAATGGACAATAACGTTGAGCCCCAACGAGCCAGAGATTGGAGAAAAAGCAACTTTGATTTTGGAAGCTACCATTCCGGTGGGCTGGTATATCTATTCCAATGACTTTAAGCCGGATTTAGGACCAATTCTCACCACGCTTGATTTAGAGCAATCTGAAGCTTATGAAAAAGCTGGAAGCCTTAAAGCAATAAATCCGAAGAAGAAGTTTGAAGAAATTTGGGAAGGAGATGTCACCTATTTTATGGGAAAAGGCCGCTTTGAGCAGCCGATTATCCTGAATTCTAAAAATGGGATAATAGTAGGTTCCATCACATACCAGATGTGCTCTGACCTCACAGGTCAATGTATCAATTACGAAGAGGATGTGGAAATTTCTTTCATTGCTGTTCAAAAATCTCCTGAAAAATCAGCAGATACCAAGACTGAATCTGCATCCACAGAAAGCAAGCAGAAGGAAGAAGTCATAGCAGAAAGTGATTCCATTTTTGCCTTAACCCCAAATCAGACAATCCCAGCAGATGAGACGAAAGATTCACAATCTGAAACCAAAGAAATACAGCTGATTGAAGCTCCTGAAGTACAGCAGGAATCGCTTTGGGGTTTTATGATCTTGGCGTTTTTAGCAGGATTGGCGGCTTTGTTGACTCCTTGTGTATTCCCGATGATTCCAATGACGGTGAGCTTTTTCACTGGTAGGACAACTAGCAAAGCAACTGGAATTCGGAATGCATTCATTTATGGAGCGTCAATTATTGGTATTTATACCATTGCAGGGACAGCAGTAGCTGCTATTCAAGGACCGGAGTTTGCCAATTGGCTGGCCACACACTGGCTACCAAATCTCTTTTTCTTTGGAATCTTTATCTTCTTTGCGCTAGCTTTCTTGGGCCTATTTGAGATCACCTTGCCATCAGGGCTGGTTAATAAAGTGGATGCTAAAGCTGAAAAAGGCGGATTGGTTGGCGTGTTCTTTATGGCCTTCACTTTAGTCTTAGTCTCCTTTTCTTGTACAGGTCCCATTGTAGGTTCGATTCTGATTTCCTCCGCAGGAGGAGAATTGGTGAAGCCCGTTTTAGGCATGTTTGCTTTCTCTTTAGCATTTGCAATTCCGTTTACGCTATTCGCAATTTTTCCGGAGTGGATGAATAGACTTCCAAAATCTGGAGGCTGGCTGAATTCTGTGAAAGTAGTTTTAGGCTTTTTGGAATTGGCTTTGGCTTTTAAATTCCTCTCGATAGCCGACTTGGTGTATCATTGGGGTATTTTGGATCGGGATATTTTCCTAGTGATCTGGATTGTAATTTTTGCAGCTTTAGGTCTCTACCTTTTGGGGAAAATCCGCTTGCCGCATGATTCTCCGATGGATCACATTGGAGTACCAAGGCTGCTTTTGGCATTGACCACTTTTATGTTTATGGTCTATATGATCCCAGGCCTTTGGGGCGCTCCGCTCAAATATCTCAGCGGCTATTTGCCGCCTCTGACCACGCAGCAGTTTAAAATCGGTAAGGGAGTATCTGCCTCAAGTGAGCCTCGCGCTCAAGTTAAATACGGCGAATTGCTTGAAATTCCCTTTGGCATTCAAGGTTTCTTTGACTACCAAGAAGCCCTAGCCGCAGCAAAAGAGCAAGGCAAACCACTATTGATCGACTTCACCGGACATGGCTGTGTGAACTGTCGGAAAATGGAAGAAAATGTCTGGTCAGATCCTCAGGTTTTGGCTCGCTTGAAAAAGGATTTTGTGATGGTAGCACTCTATATCGATGAGCGATTGGAACTACCAGAAAGCGAATGGTACACTTCATCTTATGATGGAAAAGTGAAAAAAACCCTTGGAAAGCAAAATGCTGACTTCCAGATCACACGCTTTAATAACAACGCTCAACCTTACTATGTGATTTTGGATCACAGCGAAAAGCTCTTAGCTCCGCCAAGGGGTTATGAAACCAATATTCAGGAATTTGTAGAGTTTTTGGATGGTGCTAAAAATGAATTTAAAATTAGAAATTAATAATTTAAAATAGGGTTCACTCCAATCTTAATTATCAATTTTAAATTCCTTTACCCTTCAATTATCCGATTTTTCACAGCTTTTTGGACTGCTTCAAGCTTAGAGTGCACTTGGAGTTTGCCGTAGATATTCTCGATATGCTTGCGGACAGTTTTCGGAGATATAAAGAGATTTTCCCCGATTTGATTGTAGTTAAGTCCTTTTGAAGTTTGCTCAAGAATCTCTATTTCACGTGTGGTAAGATTGATTTCTTCCCTTGGTTCTTCAAAATTAGGGGGATTTCGAAGGAGCTTTAAAGCCTTCATTGCCACCGAGGGTGTCATTGCCGCTCCTCCTTCTAAGGTATCCAAAATGCCTTGATGGAGAGATTTAGCGTCTACTTCCTTGAGCAAGTAGCCATGTGCCCCTGCCTGAATTGCCCTAAAGATATTCTCATCATCATCGAATACCGTGATCATAATAATTTTGATTTGGGGATACTTCTTAGTGATTTCGGCGACAGTTTCGATGCCATTCATTTTGGGCATCTCAATGTCCATTAGAATCAGGTGGACATTGGAATCCTGCGCTAGTTTTTCCAAAAACTCAACTCCATTATAGCCATGAAATTTGACCTCCACGTCTTCAAAAAATGAAAGTTTTTCCAAGATTGCTTTGAGCAAAAATGAATTATCCTCTGCAATTGCAATTTTTATCCCCATGATGATTTTTAAAAATTAATAAATACAAACTTCTGTTCCTTGATTTTGCTGAGTATCTATGCTTACATTCTTTCCTATTCGGTCAGCCCGATTTCGCATATTACCTAATCCATTTCCCAGACTTTGATTTTGAATACCTTGCCCATTATCTCGAACACATATCCGTAGAGTTTCACCTGCTTTAACCAAGTTTATCGTGATTTTAGAAGCACCAGAATGCTTAATCGCATTATTGATGGCCTCTTGGACTACTCTAAAATAATTAATTCCTTCCAGTGAATTGAGTAAAAATTCCTTTTCAATCTGATCATCCACCTTTAATTCAAAGTCAATCGTAGGACATGCTTCAATTGCCTTTGCAACGAAGTTGGCCAATCTTCCCCGAAGGTCTTCCAGACTTACATTTTCCTTATTCATGGCCCAGATAGTATCCCTCAATTCACCGACTGTTTCTACGGTAAAGGAGGAGATCTGATCAATTTTAGTTGCCATTTTCTCTGGACTGAGATTTCCTAATTTCAGGTTGTTGAGCGAAGAAACAATAAAGGTCAGCTGAGCGCCAATATTGTCATGCAAATCAGATGAAATACGATCCCGCTGCTCATGAAGACGCTGTTGCGTTTTTTGTTCTGCATAAATCGCTTGAAGTTTCGCCTCTTGTTCCAAATGTCTGTTTTTGGTTTTTTGTCGGTAGTAAATAAAGAATCCCAAACCAATTAGCGAAATGGATGAAATCAAGGCAAGTAACAATTGGTTATTTCTATTTTTGACCAGAAGTTCATTTTCTGCCAATGCAGCTCTTGACTCGGCTAGTTCCCGTTCTTTTGATTCCACCTTATACCTTGTTTCAAGATCAGCCATAAGCTTCACTCGTTCCTCTTTGAAGATAGAATCCTTCAAAGAGCTGTATTGCTCCAGAAAATCTAAGGCTGTCGAAAGGCGACCTCGAAGTTTATTGTAGCGATATTGCTCTTGAAGATAATCCCGCTTTTTCTCTATGGATTGACTCAATTCCACATATTTCGCAGCTGAATCCAACATGCTTTCTGCTTCGCTGTAATTGCCCAGATTATAAGCGATCGTCCCTAAGTTGGTATAGTTTGTCGCTATTCTGGTATTGCTTTTTGCCTTCTGATTAAGAGAAAGTGAGATGCCCATCCACTTTTTAGCCTCTAGGAAATTCCTTTGCTTTAATAGCGTATTCCCAATATTATTGAAGGTATTAGCGAACTTCATGCTATCGAGATTTTTCAAATCATCAATTACTAGGTAGTGGTAGTATAATGCACTGTCAGGTTTATCCCAATCATCAAAATTAATAGCAATCGCATTCAAGGCATAGGCACGGAAGAGTGGCTTAGCTTTTGGGAAATTTTCTAAGAGCTGAAGCGATTCTTTTCCATAGGCAACTCCTTTGTCATATTGCTCCATATCATGGTAGATCACCGAGATATCAAACAAAGCAAAAGCCATGTAATTCGAGTCAGGAACATTCAGCGCATGGTTAAAGTGTGCTTGGGAAAAGGACAATGCTCGGTCCCAATCTCCCGCGAAACTATTAATACGAGAAAGGGAAATAAAACCCATACTTCGAATGCTGGCTTCTTTTGATGGGTCGACTAGGTCAACGCTTTTTTGAAAATAGAACTCAGCACTATCGTATTCCGAATTGGAATAAAATCGATCAGCGATGAAATAAAAATAAAGACCAGAATCTGGAGCATTGCGGAGGTTCACTCTTTCAAGTTCAAAAATAATCGATGCTGAATCTGGATTCAACACAGTTCTTCCTAGCCTATCCCGCAAAGTTTGAGAATAGGAAGCCGTAATCACTAGAAATGCTACTTGAAAAAGGGCAAATGTTCGAAGCATAAAGGTCAAGAGCGCTAACCTTTTAAATATAAAAAATGCTTTTTGGGTTTATACTTTTTTCTAGATTATTTGAAATTATTTGTTGATTAACCGTAAATCTCTTCCAAAATCTGCGCTAATCTAACGCTTGCTGCAACCAATCTCTCCTCAAGGGCATCATTGGATTCATACATATAAACCCAGCTGATTTTTTTACTCTCCGGAAGTTTGTAGACAAGAGGACGAAGTGCAACAGCTTCTTTCAGCCAATCTTCCATGGTAGCGCCACGGTATTTTTGCTTCATAGCCGGAGTCAATCTGCGGAAGAGCTCATCTGCAAGCTCAGAATAGCTCATGCCTTTGCGGTCAATCATGCCACTATCCCAAAGGGCGTGAAGATTGGTTGATTGGTTAAAGAATTCTATTCTGACATCATTTCCTCCACGATCTTCACCTGTGCCTACGTGGAGCGGCTGATGGATATCCTCAACCATATGAATCAGCATTTTGAGTTTTTCTGCCTCTTCCTTCTGGCTTAGGTTTCCAGCTTTAAGTTCTGCCTTCAATCGCTGAATCGCTTCAAAAGCATCCCCTTCTTTTTCCTGGTGTGCTGGATCATACTCCCCATTTTTGGAAGTCAGGTAATGCCAAGAATTTGCATAATCATAGGACCTGTCAGATCTAATCTCGTCCATCCAAGTACCACTTCTTCCCAGAGACATAGGATAAAGAACCTTTTCAACTTTGGCTAAAACCGATTTTTTCATTTGCCGCTCAGCCATAAGGCCTATTACATAGTGACCTAATTGCCCCCAAGCAGAAGCTTGAGTCACAGAGAAAGAGAGCATTACTGCAAATAGAAGTGCTTTTTTCATAAATTATGATAATAGAATAATCGTAAAGATAGTAGGTAGTATATTGAGCAGGGTGAAGAAAAGGTTAAGCTTTTTCCAATTCAGCCACAGCAAGCCAGGCCATCAAACCAGCTCCGATTTCAAGGGCATCCTCATCAATATCAAAAGTCGGTGTATGCACTCCCGAGACAATTCCTCTTGCTTCATTTCTGGTTCCAAGTCTATAAAAGCATCCATCTACGACTTGAGAATAATAAGCGAAATCTTCAGCTGCCATCCAGATATCCAAGTCAAGTACATTTTCATCGCCAAGATAGGCTCGTGCAGCTTCGGTTGCCCGAGCGGTTAGTTCAGGATCATTCTGAAGGAAAGGATAACCTTTTCGGATTTCGAAATCGAGCTCACCTCCCATTCCTTCCACGATACCATGAGCGATTTGAAGCATCTTTTGATGTGCTTTGGCACGCCATTCTTCATTCAGGGTTCGAAATGTGCCTTGTATCTTAACCTCATTTGGAATCACATTTGTCGCTCCAAGAGCCTCCACTCTTCCAAAGGAAAGTACAGAAGGGATTTTTGGACTAGCGGCTCGACTTACCACTTGCTGCAAAGCTACGATTAGATGAGACGCAATTAAAACCGGATCAATCAGCGTTTCTGGCATTGCTCCATGACCTCCTTTTCCTTTTACAGTTATGTAAAGCTCATCGGCAGAAGCCATGTACAAGCCTTGTCGAAACCCCACTTTTCCCGCAGGAATAAAAGGCATCACATGTTGGCCGATAATCCCGGCTGGACGGGGATTCTCCAATACCCCATCTTTAATCATAAAAGATGCTCCCCCAGGAGCCACTTCTTCACCAGGTTGAAAAATAAGTTTGATTGTTCCTTCAAATTGGTCTTTGACTTCGTTCAGGATTTTTGCAGCTCCAAGTAAGGAGGCAGTATGCGCATCGTGCCCACAAGCATGCATAACGCCTGGATTTTGTGATTTATAGGGAACGTCATTTGCCTCAATAATCGGCAATGCGTCCATATCAGCCCTCAAGGCAATCACTTTTTTCCCGGGATTTTTTCCTTCAATTAGCGCTGACCATCCGGTAGTTGCTTTTTGCTCTATTTGAGTGATCCCAAGTTCTTCCAATCGCTCCTTAACAAAAGCCGCAGTTTTAAATTCTACATATGAAAGTTCAGGATTTGCATGAAGATGTCTTCTTGTGGCAATTACTTCTTCCTTATATGCTTTTGCCAGTTCCTTAATTTTTTCCTTCAGCATTATCTTTCTCCAGTGGTGTCACAAAACCTTCCCGTTGAAAACGGTCCTGAATGATCCGGGCAGTAGGAAATTGAGACTTTATTAATGAAAAGTTTTTTTGAGATTCAAATTTGTAATTGTATTTCCCGACTTTGACCAAATAGCGTGGCTGTTGATACTGCATTTCTGGATTGAGATCAGGAAAATATTCGTTGAGTTCAGATTGAGTTTTGAAAGCCCGATCTCGATCAATACCTGAGTAAACCAAGATAGTATATCCTGAATAATATGGCTCCGATTTATTCTTTTCAATCAATCGAGTTTTGACCTGATTTAGGTCTTTATCTACAGTATTATCCGAACTAGTCAAGTTTGCCCGACTTGATTCATTAAGTTGTTGTGTATAATCTGGGTATTGAGGTAGGGAAGAAAGCTGAATATCTTCCCGATAGTTCTGATAGGTATTTCCGGAATCAGTAGTCACCTTGCTTGTTTTACAACTAGCAAAAACCAACACTATTCCAACAATCCAATAACCTCTCATTGTCCTTTTAATTTTCAATAATTACACAATTTCCTTCCTGCACGTCTTGTTCCACACTTTTATATTTCACGTCTTTTTTCGTGGTACCATTGGAATATTGAACAGTAACTTTGTCATTTCGCCCATAGGCTTTATCCGATTTTCGGGGCGCTACAACTTGCGGAGCTGGTCTTCCTGCATTTGAAGCTGCTACTGCTGCACGATTAGCTCCTGGATTTAGGGTACTTGACACTTCTGCTTTTGAAGCTTGAACCTGTGGCTCCGCCTGTTTTCTTGGCTGTGCAGCATTTACTTGAGAAGGATCTTGCTTAGGTAAATCCGCTCTGGTCAAGAAGGAAATCATATCTTCATTCAACTTGCCTATAAATCGCTTAAACATTTCAAAAGCCTCAAACTTGTAAATCAAAAGAGGATCCTTTTGCTCATAAACGGCATTTTGAACTGACTGTTTCAAGTCATCCATATCTCGAAGATGTTCTTTCCAGTTTTGGTCTATAATAGCAAGGGTAACATTCTTTTCGATGGATCTCACAAGCTCTGCTCCTTCATTTGACAGCATAGAATCCAAGTTAACCACTACACCTATTTGCTTCATTCCATCCGATATCGGAACCATAATGTCCTTGACAGTAGCTCCTCGCTCTTCGTTAACTCTTTTGAAAATTGGAAGTGCGGTAAGCATTATCTGATTATTCTTCTGCTGATATGTTTCAAAAGCGAGCCTATAAAGCTCTTGTGTCAGGGTGTTAGCATCTTTGCTCTTAAGATCATTTTCTGTGATTGAAAAATCAACTCCTAATGTCGTAAATGCATTCATACGAAGATTTTCTGCATCCTCCGTGGATTTAGCCATATCAATTAGACTTTCACTCACATCAAAGATGACGTTCAGAATATCCAACTCAAGTCTATCCCCTTTCAGCGCATTTCTTCTCTTCTTATATACAACCTCACGCTGGGAATTCATGACATCGTCATATTCCAATAGTCGCTTTCTAGTGCCAAAGTTATTTTCTTCCACTTTTCGCTGAGCTCGCTCAATAGACTTTGTGATCATACTATGCTGAATCACTTCACCCTCGTCAAGACCCATTCGGTCCATCAATTTGGCTATTCGATCTGACCCAAATAATCGCATCAAACTATCTTCCAAAGACACGAAGAATTGAGATGATCCAACATCTCCTTGTCGACCAGATCGACCTCTAAGCTGTCTATCAACACGACGAGACTCATGACGCTCAGTACCGATAATCGCCAAGCCTCCAGCTTTTTTGGATTCTGGGGAAAGCTTTATATCGGTACCTCTACCAGCCATGTTGGTAGCAATTGTAACAGTTCCACTTTGACCTGCTGCCGCTACAACATCAGCTTCTTTCGCATGTTGCTTCGCATTCAATACCTGATGAGGAATTTTTTTCAACGTAAGCATTCGGCTGAGTACTTCAGAGATTTCGACAGAAGTGGTACCAACCAAGACTGGTCTTCCGGCGGCCACCAACTCATTGATCTCGTCCACTACCGCATTGAATTTCTCCCGCACGGTTTTGTAGACTTTGTCCTCCTTATCGTCTCTTTGGATTACTCGGTTGGTAGGAATTACTACCACATCCAGTTTGTAGATCTCCCAGAATTCTCCAGCCTCCGTCTCGGCTGTACCGGTCATACCGGCAAGCTTGTGATACATTCGGAAATAATTCTGAAGAGTAATAGTCGCATAGGTCTGTGTAGCATCTTCAACCTTCACATTCTCCTTAGCTTCGATCGCTTGATGCAATCCATCAGAATAACGACGCCCCTCCATCACACGACCTGTCTGTTCATCGACAATTTTCACTTTGCCATCCACCAAAATATATTCGGTGTCACGCTCAAACATGCAATAGGCTTTGAGCAATTGGTTTACCGTGTGAATTCGCTGTGCTTTTACACTGTAATCTTTAATTGCTTCTTCTTTCCGGATCAGTTTTTCTTTATCATCGATCTCCTCAGATTTTTCCAAGTCAGCGATGACAATACCGATATCCGGTAAAATGAAAAAGTCAGGATTTTCATTTTTGGTAGTCATCGTTTCGATACCTCGATCGGTCAAATCGACAACATTGGTCTTTTCATCTATGGTAAACAATAGCGGCTCATCTGCTTCTGGCATATTTCGCTTATTGTCCTGCAAGTAGAAATTCTCTGTTTTCTGAAGGATTACTCTAATCCCTGGTTCAGAGAGGTATTTGATCAAAGGCTTATACTTAGGCATTCCTCGAAAAGCTCTAAATAAAGCTAGACCACCATCCTTATCATTTCCATCTGCAATTTGTTTTTTGGCGGCAGTTAGGAAACCTTGAACCAATTTCCGTTGCTCATCAACTAATGCTGAAACCCTTGGTTTCATATCATCAAATTCGTGGACATCACCTTTAGGCACCGGTCCTGAGATGATCAATGGTGTTCGAGCGTCATCAATCAATACCGAATCGACCTCATCAATCATAGCAAAATGATGCTTTCCCTGAACCAAATCACCAGCCTCACGAGCCATATTATCTCTCAGGTAGTCAAATCCAAATTCGTTGTTAGTACCATATACGATATCACTTGCATATGCTTTTTTCCTACCAGCAGAATTTGGGGTGTATTTATCAATACAATCCACAGTAAGCCCATGGAACTCAAAAAGTGGTGCATTCCATTCGGAGTCACGCTTTGCCAAGTAATCGTTTACGGTCACGATATGAACACCTCTTCCTGCCAAGGCATTTAAAAATGCAGGCAAGGTTGAAACCAAAGTTTTACCTTCACCTGTAGCCATCTCGGCAATTTTTCCTTTGTGGAGCACCATACCGCCAATTAGCTGCACGTCGTAGTGAACCATGTCCCAAACGACTTCTGTACCAGCAGCAAGCCACTTATTATGCCAGATTGCGTCTTCACCTTGAATTTCAACATTAGCTTTTACCGCAGCAATTTCCCGGTCTCGTAGATTGGCTTTTACTACTAATTTGCCAACTTCCTTCAGTCTTCTGGCAGTCTCTTTTACAACAGCAAATGCGGTAGGGAGAACTTTCTGAAGAATTTCTTCTAATGCCTGATCCCGGTCTTTTTCAATTTGATCTATTTGATTGAAAAGCTGATCTTTTTCATGAATCGCAGTGGCAGGCAATTCATCCACCTTAGCTCTGATATCAATGATTTTTTGATCGAACTCCTGCAAGTGATCATTGATCTGAGATTTGATCTCTTGGGTTTTTGCTCGGAGTTGTTCATCACTGATTCCTTTTAAACCATCAAAAACTGTATTGATTTCCTTGACGATTGGTAATAACTCCTTAATATCTCTATCAGACTTGGTTCCAAATACTTTAGCAAGTCCTTTTGCTATAAAATCTAACATGTTGGTCTTTTGTAATTCTCAAATGAAGGGTTAAAATTAAGCCCTTTTTATTATAAATGATACTAATGCGAAGATGGGATATGCTCCTTTCTTAGCCTTTTTTATACTGTAATTTGCCCTTTAAATACTTGTTTGGCTGGCCCTATCAGCCAAATATCTCGGAAGGTACCATCCGGTAGGGATAGAAATTTTACGGATAATTGGCCCCCGCGGGTGTTAATTTTCACATTACCTGTAGGTTTATCTTTGGAAAATGCAATCGCTGCAGCCGTCACTCCGGTACCGCAAGAGAGTGTCTCATCCTCTACGCCTCGCTCATAAGTTCGAACGAACAATTCGTCATTATCTATTTTTTCTACGAAATTCACATTAGTCCCTGCAGGAGCATATTCTTGATCATATCTCACTTCTTTTCCCTTCTCAAAGACAGGATATTCCCTCACTTTTTCAACAAATCGAATATGATGGGGAGATCCTGTATTGACAAAGAGATCCTGCCCCTTTTTTTCTAGGGTCTCAACATCACCCATCTTTAATTGCACTAACCCATCTTCAATAACCGCCTCATGTGGTCCATCAATGGCTAAAAAATTTGTTTTTTGGTTTACTATCCCGAGAAATGCTGAGAAAGCAACTGCACAACGAGCTCCATTTCCACACATACTTTGGCTACCATCCGCATTGAAGTAAATCATCTCAAAATCAAAGTTTGCATAATTTCGAATGAGAATCAGGCCATCAGCACCCACTCCAAAACGACGATCACAGAGTTTGGAAATTAGATCCAGATCAGTCAAATCAAATATTTCTTTCCGATCATCGATCATGACAAAGTCATTTCCTGTTCCTTGATATTTATAAAAAGAGATTTCCATAAATTTTTATTATTAAAAAGGAAGACAAAAACCTATCCAAGGTATTTGAGTGCTACAAACTTAAACAACTTGTCAGAAAATCAGACTTATTGTCTGATTGCCAATTTCGAATCAATCGATTTAATGGTTAATTTCAGGTTTGAAAAATCAAATTGAAATCTAAATCCATTACCTGATGAATACTCCTGAGAATTTAATCACTAGAAGAATGTTTCTGTCTAACACATCAAAGGCGAGCATCGCTTTGGGACTTGCTGGGACAGGAATTTTGAGTGCTTGCGCAACAGATGCGAATGGTGACGAGAAAGCTATCTTAGCAACCGCTTTTACGCAGACTCCATTAGCCTATGATTATGCAGCTTTAGCTCCCAATATTGATGCGATGACTATGGAAATCCATTATACTAAGCATGCTGCAGGATATGCCAAGAATCTAAACGATGCCATTGGTGAGGAAAATGTAGATACAAATAAGCCGTTGGAAGATGTCCTGAGTAAAATATCAAGCTATTCCACCAAGATGCGAAACAACGGGGGTGGACATTACAATCATGAATTGTTTTGGAAAGTAATGAGTCCAACCGGAGGTGGAAAACCTGAAGGCGATTTGGCAGCGGCAATTGATTCCTCTTTTGGAAGTTATGATGCATTTGTGACCGAATTTGAAACAGCTGCAAAAACACGGTTTGGATCAGGCTGGGCTTGGCTAGTATTAGGAGAGGATAATAAACTAGCAGTAGGATCAACTGCAAATCAAGACAATCCATTGATGGATATCTCCGAATTCAAGGGAGTTCCACTTTTGGGAATAGACGTTTGGGAACATGCATACTATCTGAATTACCAAAACAAGCGTCCCGACTATGTTTCTGCTTTTTGGAATGTAGTAGACTGGAATACTGTGAGTCAGCTATTTACAGCAGCCTCTATGTAAAATTCTAGCTATTGGAACCAAAAAAGACCGGAAATTCCGGTCTTTTTCATTTATTTCAAGAATTCAAAAATAAAAATCATGCAAGACCCTAAGTCACTTTCTTCAGTAGCTTTATTTCACGAAACCTTCAAACATCCAATTGTATCGGATCCGGCCATCCCATCTGAAACACGATGTAACCTTCGGGTCTCATTGTTAGCCGAAGAGTTAAAAGAATTGGAGGAAGCAATAGAAAATAAGGATTTGGTGGAAATCGCAGATGCCCTTTGCGATTTACAATATGTGCTCTCCGGAGCAATTCTGGAGTTTGGATTAGGAGAAAAATTCAAAACCCTTTTTGATGAAGTACAGCGCTCTAATATGAGCAAAGCCTGCAAAACTGAAGAAGAAGCCAAAGCGACAGTGGTACATTATGAGGCAAAAGGAACACCTTGCTTTTATGAAAAAGAAGGTGATCTATTTTTGGTTTTTAGGGAAGGTGATCACAAGACATTAAAGTCTGTAAATTATTCTCCGGCGGATTTGAAAGGGATATTAGGGAAATAATCAGGAAGTCTTCAGGCTTTTTCCCTGATGGTTTTTCAATTCAATAATTCGGGCCGGTAGATTGTAGCCGGCCTTTTCTAATGCCGTCAAGACTTCCAAAATGGCATTACTTTTTACGACTACATCCAAAACATCACGATCGAAAGTATCCACCCAAATGGTTACTTGAAGATTCAAAGTGCTTTCAACAAGATCAGAAACCCAGACATTTGGACTTTTCTGATCTGACAACACTCCAGGTATTTTTGAGACTGTATTTAGAATCAATGCCATCGCTGCCTTATAGTCAGAACCATAGTCCAATCCGATGATAAAATCATAACGTAGAAATCCATCTATCGTAAAGTTGACGAGCGGGTTTTTTATTATTGTAGCGTTAGGTATAAAAACGTCTTTTCCATCGTTTGTCTTAATCTGAGTATCTCTAAGGTTTAGGGAAAGGATTTGCCCGCGAAATCCATTTATATCCACAAAATCACCAATCCTAAAAGGGGGCTTAAATGCAAGTATTATACCCGACAGGAAATTCTCACCAATATCCTTCAAAGCAAAACCAATAATGAAAGCTGAGATTCCGGCTCCGGTTAATACACCAGTAACCACACCTGATAGTCCCAAAAAGCGGAAAACAATCATAAAACCAACCAGGATAACTATTAGTCTAAAAACAACTGAAATAAAATTCGCTAAAAGCAAATCATTCATTCGCTTAAGTAGTCTCCTTTTGAGAAGCTTTTGAAGCGTATTGGCCAAAAAATAGAAGAGAATGATAATTCCCAAAGAAATGCCAAATGTCTTCAGTGTACCGTAAGTATCATCCAGATTTATACCGAAAAATGTTTCCATAAAGGAAAGTAGGAAAAAGAGGCCTTCTCTACAAGTTTCAGCTATACCAAGACAGGGAAATAGATTTCAAAAAGTTTCTTTATCACTTACTCCAAGACTTAATTTCTAGCCTGAGTTGAAATCAAATAAAAATTGAAAACCTATAAATACAAAAAGACCCGTATTTCTACGAGGCTCTTGTACCAGGAGCGGGAATCGAACCCGCACGGGATTGCTCCCACAAGATTTTAAGTCTTGCGTATTCAACTATACCGCAAGAGATTTAACACCCTTTAAAACACTTGGACCTTGCTCTGTCACCATTGAAGTTTTTATGAAATCTACCGCTTCTTGATAGTTTAGTCCTACAATGAAATCGTACCTTAAAAACCCATCAATGGTAAAATTGACGAGCGGGTTTTTGAGAATTATCTGGAATTAAAACATCTTTTCCATCTCCAGTTTTAATATGGGTATCTCAAAGTTTCAAAGTCAGCAGTTGAACTCTTATACCATTGATATCCAATCTATCTCCTGTGCGAAAAGGTCTTTTAAATGCCAAGATTATTCCAGAAAGGAAGTTTTCTCCGATATCTTTCAGCGCAAAGCCTATAATAAATGCCGATATACCAGCTCCGGCCAACATTCCGGATACCACTCCGGTAAGTCCAATAATTCGCAGGATGATCATTATAACGACGATTATTACCAGTGATGCAAAAATCCCTGCAAGAAAATTGGCTAATAGATCATCATCCATTTTTTTGGTAAGCCTTTTCTCTAAAATTATTTTAGTCTTACGGGAGAGATAAATTAATAGGATTAGTGTACCCAGAGCAACACCAAAAAGAATAAGCTAGTTCTGAACTTCTACCCAGTCTATTGTGAAATTTTCAAAATCAATCATAGGGCTCAAAATACAAAAAAAATAACACCGAGTGTGAACCCGGTGCTATCTAAACTTGCTCTTACGTTCTTAAATTATTTAAGAGTAATGACAACATTTGCCATTCCACCACCGGATAAGGATGAAGCTATCCACTCTGGTAGAAGTGGATCACAAGACGAAGGTTGTGCACTACACCATGTGGCTCCTAAAGAATAGTAATAACTGCCTCCACTAATACCTTTGGAATCGCTCTCTGGCCATCCGTAATAGCTTGGAGGACTTCCTCCATTTGCCCAGGATACTGTTTTGTTTTCGTAGGGATGCTTGTAAGGTGTTTTGAAGCCATAAGTTGTTACCGTGTAAGTTTTTGCATCTGAGTTAACTGGAACAATCACTAATGCATGAACCCCTGCGCTATAACCTCCACCCGGAGACGTTAACTTATAACTTTTTGCAGTTACTGGTATATTCAGAATTATTTTCTTAGGGTCGTTATTGACCTTTACTTTACCTGTGACCTCTTCTCTAAGAATCCAATCGCCAGAACCAGGAACTCTAAAGTAAATACTTGCTTTGATGTTTTCTATACCTTCCAGTACATCTCCATCTATCGCTTGATAGTTAATAGCATTGCCTCTAGTCGTGGCTATGGTGTTTTTCCCATCAAACATGCCATGCTTGCCTTCTGTGGACCATTCCACTTTATATTCTAAGGCACTGGTGCTCACGATGTCATTGACATTGTCGCTTCGCTCTAGGTAAAGGCGTACCGATTGCTTCTTCTTTCCGCTCAGCGTGATACCATCCGGCTTCATCACTACTTTCTGCTTTTTCACATTGATCGTTGCTGTAGCATCACCTATCAAGGTCAAGTCAACGCCTTTTTTAATATATACTTCTACAGTTACAGTCTCTATATTATTTTCTTCCAAATCAGCTGCATTTACTTCACTTCTAAAGTTCACAGTAGCGGAGGTTGTTTCGATTTTAGGTCCTTTGAGGCCGCCTGTGGCCGTAATCACCCCATATTTTCCAGTAGTGGACCATTTGTACAAGAAGGATTGCCCTTCTCCAAGCTGGGTTTGCGTTTCTACCTTCAGAGGCAAATTAGCAAAAGCGACTACGGTCTCTTTTGCAGGGTTGATTTTTACATCGGTTCTACGGGCCTTAGCTGTGAACTCGACGATTCGATCAGACATAATCAACTCTGCTGTCAATTTACCCATATCGAGAAGTTTTACGCACATTTCAACCGCCTTGATTACTTTGAGGTATTTATCAACCGCAGCAGCATTCTGGTAGTCACGATTCAGATCGATCCAAGTAGGCTTATCTAGATTTTTGTATTTATTGACAACAATTTTAATAAACTCCTCTTGAAGTTCTTTGCCTTGATTATCTACTACTATAAATTTTAAGAAATCTTCGATGGCTTTCTCAAAATTTCCGCTAATAATCAAATCCATAATTAGAGGAGTTTGTGAAATGGTCGCTTCAAAAGCATCAAAAGCTAAATTGTTTTCTTCTGCACCTTTGATCTCGGAAATTATTTCAGAAAGAATGGGAAGAACAAAGTCCACATAGAACTGCTTGAGCATCAGTTTTTGCCAGGCAGCCTTTTCTTCGTTTGTCATGGTAAGCGAACTAGAAGGTCTAAATGCTGTACCTACTACTCGTACCTTATAAATCGCCTCATCTTCATTTTCTCCTAAAGCCAATGGAATTGGTCCAGATTCCTTTCGTGCATACTCTATACCGCTCCCCGAAACCCAGTCTGCGATGGTACCCAAGGTACTGCTAAACCCTTTTGTCCCTTCTACGTCCGCTGTAGAGTTAGCTGCTTGACCTGGTCCAATTGATGGAATCAATGGCACTACTTCTTTAGATCCTTTCGCTTTATAGGCAGTTTTATAGATGAATGCTTTTCCGATTCTTCGGTAATGATTGGCAATCTTGATGTTCAAGGCATCATTTTCAAAAATCTGTATACCACTCTGAAAGCCATTAGGATCTACATTGATTTGCCTAGCTCTCATATCCAAAACTTCCACCTCCTTTGTATACTCACTCAGGAGTGTAGATAAATCCTGCTCGAACTTGAGATTTTCTACATATAACTTGTCACTACTTATTCCAGCTACAACTCTAGTCTTAAATTCCTCATAGCCAGGAAGGGCTATTGACGGGGTAAGAAACTCATTTACTATTTCTTTTGGCATATAAAAAACACCAGAACCTAAGTAGAAAAGCGCTTGAGCTGTAGTCTCGGCATTCAAATTTTTATTCTTTGCACTCAAAACTCCCATTAGAATTAGGTTATTGGCATCATCGAATAAGTATCCCAAACGAACCACAGTATCGGGTAAAACGGCTTTAGTCTTTCCAGCAGCATCTACAGGGAAAGTCATGAGTCCTGTAGAAAGAGTAGCCTTAGACAAGTCAACATTTACTCCTGCAGGCAAGGATACGCTTATATCCACCGTTTGAGCAAGTGAAGTAGTGCCTCCTCCAGCGACAGGAGGATTTCCGGGATCTGGAGTCGGAATTGTAGGATCTTCTGGATCAGTACAAGCGAATGCCAGCACCGAAAAAAGGATAAAAACCCATTTGAAGAGTTGTAAGTTTTTCATGGTAAAAGTAGTTTATTCCTCACCATCGAAAAACTTAGAAAATGTCATCAAAAATCTGAAAAATATTCTATCACTTGCCTAGATACGTCGTCTATTAAGCTTGAATGGATTACTACATCTCTTTTCCTAGCTTTGAAATCAGCTCAATTGATTCCTCTCGATCAGAGGCTTTGAGGTACGGAGTTGCTTCGTCGAATTGCCCTTCCTTGATCATAATCAGAACCCTTTAATATCAAATCAATCGTTGTCAAAATTTTCGATTTTCGTACAGCAATTTTTTTAAAGTCCTCAATGCTTGGTTTTGGTAGATTAGCTGGAGCATTTTCCCAGATAGTTTCTGCAGCCACTCTGGCTAAATCCTCCAAAAAGATGGATCCAAATTGATTATATCCTATCGTGAAAAAATCTAACACAGCTTCAGAAAGTTCCCCATTTTGGACCTTCCCATTTACTGATGGCATTTGATCCAAATACCCCGCTACCGCTGTTATTAATGCTTCCCAAAAATCCTGTTGACCTTTCGGTGCTCCTGTGTTTTTAGATGCAGTAGCTTTCGCTGTCAAACCATCAGCAATCAATGGCACAACAAAATCTAAGGTAAAGGTTAATAAAATAATATTTGTTCTAGCAGAAATTTCAACCTGATTGAGATTAGTCGCGGACTTTCCCATACCTATTGCCCTTAGCTGCCACTCCACCTCTTTTTCATCCAAATCTAAAGGAATCTCAATTGCTCCAGTTTTGATTCGGAAAGATTTATCTGTATCTCCCAGTAAATAATCATAAACGGTGCCCGAAAAACTGGTAACTACTTTAACCATAGAAATATCTATTTCCAAATCAGGAACGGATGCATTGTTTATTCCAGGGAATTCATTGACGGGTATCTTTTATCCAGACTCAACAATACTATATCTTTTATATAAAAACCCCTTCACTCTTCGGCGGAAGGTATTGGCGACTCCAAACTGGCTCAAACCAGTCTGGTAAACTTGTAAACCACTTTGAATTTCTACATCTACCAACAAATCTGAAGCTTTCTTCTCTTCATTAGTCCTAGCATTTCTTAAATTTGGTGCAACTTTTTCGATCAAATCTGCTAAAGATTCTCCGATTTTACTTTCAGAAAGAAAAAATGGGTTAGCTATCCAAGCTGCTTCTACCGTATTTTTCCACTCATCCCAAATTGGGAAAGATTCTACTTCATCAAAGAATTTCTCTGCGAGCTCAGATTCGAAAAATGGTCCTGACAAACCCCAATAGAGTAAGGTTTTTGCTGTGGTTTCAATATCTAAGTTTTGCTGATTTTAGTCTATCAATCCTGCAAGTAGAAGGCGGTCTTCTTTGTCAAATAAATAGGCGAAAGCAGGCTCATCCGGAAAAATTATCACTTTCACTACCTCATCCTCATCTAAAGAGCTAAGCTTATCCCAAGAAAGTATTTTTGCATCTGTCAAATCCGGTGCACTCCCTTCTGGGAATTTTACTTGAACAGAATAGGTACTATATCCTTCAAATGGATTTTCACTAGAAGGAGGGCTAGGAAGAATATCCTCTTCTCCCGATTCGGAAGAGAGCATAAATAGTGAAAAAAACAGTCCAAATACTAAAATATTCTTTTAATAGTTGAATGATCTTTTTTTAAAATTTTACTTCCTCCAAAGAAGGTTTAGTCCAAAAGAGAATTGAAAAGTATTTTCTGTGAAGACATTAGGGTGGGTATAAATCTCTTCATTAAGAGAAGAAAGCTGCTTTGCTGTAATAAAATCAACTTGAATATCAAAAGGCATTTTTCCTCCAGTCAATTGATTTGTCGGTATCAACGTACCATATCCCCAGGTAAATCCTGCCCGGTTTCCGGTGACCCATAGTTCACCGGTATCTTTTGTGCCAGAAGGTCCTTTTTCGTTGAAATAACCCAAGCGTACTGCCAGTCTCTCAAAAAACCAAGCTTCAGCACCTACACCAAAAGCAGTATTACTCTCATGATCCGTAGTAGGGGCATCTGAACCCTTCAGATAATCTTGGTATTGGACATCAAGAGAAAAACGGACTTGTTGTGGAGAGTTCTGGAAATAACCTTTATCGACTATCCAGCCTGATTTCAGAGAAGTGTCAAACTGATAACCTGCTCCTATCCGAAGAATTATGGGGAGGTATTCAACTGAGACTGAATTCTCGTAAGTTTGAAGAGTGGTATTCTTGAATAAAAAATTCGTTAAGGATAATGCACCTTTGATTCTTTGGTTCTCAAAGCTCTCAGATTTAATAAGTGGAAGCTCTTTTTCGTATTGAAAACCTACACTAGGCATAAAATCTGAATTCGTCTGCTCTCCATTAATAGCGTTTTCTTCCATCAGATTTATCCCTAAACCCATCTCTAACTCTTCGAAGATTTGATAGGATACCACCGCAGATAGTACGCTTTGGGCGAAAAAGTCCGTATCATAAGTTACTCCTCCGATGATGGTAGTCCAAACCGGATCAGGGTTTCTGTAGGTGAAATAAGAAAGCCCAATCGCTAATTTGGGATTAATCTTGTAGGCGCCTCCTACAAAATAGTAATGCGAGTCCGGTCTATAAGAGTGTCCATTGGCATAGTTGGCATATACCTGTACTGGAACTCCTGTATTTCCAATAGCTGCGGGATTATAAAAAGAGTTCTCAATGCCCCCTTTGGTCAAGGTAGTAAAGCCCATTGCCTGCGACCTTGCACTTGTCAATTGATTGTTCAAAAGACCAAAATAGCCTGGAGGATAATAGTATAAAGTTTGTGAAAAAACAGGGAAGCTTAAGCAGGCCGCTAAAAATAAAGTAACTAGATTTTTCATAGGATAAGAAGTTTTAACTACCCATCGTATGAATTTTAAAAAGTCATCAAAAATTTAAAGTTTTTATTTGAGCTCTTCCAGCAGTGTCTTGGCATCAGGCTTTTGTAATTCCTTCAGTAGGCTTTTCGCCATTTCAATTTCACCCTTTTTCAAATAAAGTAAGGCCAAATACCACTTGGCCTCTTCACTGAACTCGGTATCCCTTCCATTGACTAAGTTGGTCAACAAACCCTCACTTTGCTCGTATTTTTCTAATTCCAATTTTGCCATTGCAACAAAATATACCAAGGTGTCTTGACTACTATCGGCTTCTAAAAGGGGCTCCCAAAACTGCAATGACCCCGTATAATTCTCAGATTTAAAATCTACCATTCCCCGATCAAATTCATAACTATCTGTTCCCGACATTGCAGTGATCAGTCCAGGATCAGTCTCGTAATACGCCTCAAAAAGTCTTTCATTCTTATTTTGAAACAAGCCAAGAAAACTAGCCCCTGCTATTAATAAAAATAAAATGGACGCGGCTATTGCCAAGGGCCAGAATGAATTTATTTTAAGTTTATTGGATCGCCTATTAAAGTTTTCCTGATGTATTTTCTCAATCTCTTCTTTGAACAAATAGTTTTCCAGACCCTGCTTAAGGAACTTTACTTCCTCTATTTTTAGGTTCCAGTCTGGGTCGCTAGCTTCAAAATTTTTAAATTCAATCTCCTCCTTTTTAGAAAGACAATCCTCTAAAAATCCTTCGATAACTTCGTATTCCTTTGGGGCTATATTTAGGTCTTTTGCCATTGATTTTATTTTTGGATGATTTTTCTAAGCGTCTCCATACAGCGATACTTATTATTTTTGGCTGTCTGAGGAGTCCAACCAAACTTTTCTGCTAATTCCCCAATAGAAGCTTTCTCGAAATAAAAACTTTTTAACAGTTCCTTACAGTTATCTCCTAAATCTTTAAAAGCAGTTTTTAATCGATTAAGCTTTTCTTCATAGTCATCTGTTTCTTCCTCATGAGAAAAAGAAAAGTTTTGATCTCCTAATGCAACCACTTTTTTGTATTTACTAGACCTCAACCAATCCAACCATTTATTTTTAGCTACTTGGTAAATAAAACCCTGAAGAGATGAGGCATTCTCAGGTTTAAATCCTCCTGATTTCACTTGTTGCCAGGCTACAATAAACGCCTCTTGATAAATATCTTTTGCCTGATCCTCATCCCCATTATTTTTTAATATATAAGTTCTGACTTTTGGAAATCCCTCTTTGTACATTTCGGTAAGAGCTTCCGATCTGTTTTCACAGATTTTTTTTATAAGTTCTTCTTGAGAAAGTGTACGAATGGAATCTTTTGGCATAAATATAAAGTTGCCAAAAAGATACACTTAAATCCATTTTATCCCAAGAGTTCTACCTCTAATAGAGTAGATTAAAACTGATCAATATCCTGATATACATTGATATCCTTAGTTAATAGTTCTACCATTAATGCATCGTGTGCATTAGCAAAATTGGAATAATTCGTCTTAGTATAATCTGCGTTTCCATTGAATATCAGTGTAACTGCCATTCCATTTGAATGAAACATGTATCCGGATCTTGTACCTGGAAGTGCTCCGTAGAAATATTTAAATTGATTGGACTTTGCAATTCCATTTGCAAAATTTTGGTTAGGGTTTGACCCTTGGATAAACTGATTATAGAAATCAGATCTGAGCAGATCAGGTTTTGATGCGTTTCCATCCATGGCAACTACTATCTTCATTAAATCCACTGCCGTAGTTACAATTCCTGCATCTCCATCTCGTCTCTCAATATTGAAATTATATTCAAATCCTTTAGTATCTCCTTGTCCATAATAAGTAGCTTCATTGGCCTGCTTACCTGACAATCCATTTTTTGCTAATACTGTAGAGCCCATCTTTAATGGATCTGTGATAGACTCCTTTACAAACTGACTGTAAGATTTACCGGAAACTTTTTCAACGATTCTGGCAGCCACAAAATAATTGGAATTGATATACCAATATTGAGATCCAGGTTCAAAATTCAATGTTGCATTATCCAGCATCCAGTCGAAATAGCTTTCATTTGTTAGGGTTTGTTGATAGTCGATAGCATCTCTGTTTCCATTTATTACCCATCCTCCAGAGGTCATTTGAAGTAGGTGCTTCACAGTGACTTGGCTTACCCGAGCTGAATATGGTTTTGAACCGTAAGAATTTCCCAAGATGCCCATATCACCAAACACCTTGTCGTCTAGGTTAATTCTACCCTCCTGAACAAGTAGCATGATTGCTAACCCAGTGAAGCTTTTTGAAACACTTGCCACTCTCATTTGAGTTTGTGGGGTCATCGCCTTCCCAGACTGAACATCCTGTAAACCGAAAGCTTTTTGGTAGACTAACTTACCATTTTTGGAAATTGCCAAACTTGCTCCTGGGATTTCATGATCCAAAAGAAATTTCTCGACTTTAGCATCTACACTGAGGATATCCTCTTGTTTTTCGATTGGAGTTGGATCAGGATCGTCATTACTGGAACAAGCTAATGATGAGATCAAAATCAAGAAGATCAGAGAAAATTGATAAAAGAAGTTGAATTGTTTTTTCATGTGATTAGAAAGTTTTGGTTCTCTTTCCTTCACATCGTATTACTTTAAAAAAGTCATCACACCCTTGCAAATCTTTTCCTAAAGAAGAAAAGAAGTAAAACCAAGAAAAGTACACTCAAAACCAAGGTATTGTAGGGAAATTTAGGACGAATAGTTATAGGGTCGTTATTTCCTAACAATATTAAACCAGCCCAGAAGGATGGGGCCAATTCTCTTCCTTTAGCTGTAGATAAATATTCCAGTTTTGCCAATCGAAGTGCCTCATCCTTACTTTTTCCTTCCTGCAAGAAGCCATAAAATAAAGATGTAATTCTGACACTAGCTTTTTCATCAATTTTCCAGAGGCCCATTAAAAGTGATTTTGTACCTGAATAATTGAATGCATGAGCTAGTGAAACCATGCCCTCCCCAGGGGAATATGTAGGCTTACCAGACTCACAAGCAAGCAAAACCGTTAGATCTGCTCTAAGATCTAGTTTATAAATCTCACTTGAATAAATCTCATTAGGGGACGAAGGGTCTTCTTGGGATTTCGCAAAAATCAAGCGAGAATCCCCAGGATTTACATTATCAGAAATAGCATGCGTTCCTATATGAATTATTTGATTATTTCCAGCCCAATCTTTAAAGTTCTTGGCTGTGGAATAACTTTCTAAAAATGCTTTCCCTCCGAATTTTGTTATCACTTCATTGACTAACTGCCGAGTAAAAGGCTGAGGAATTAATTGAAGATAAGCAAGATCTAAGATTTTATTATTCTGTTGATTATCACGATACGTTTTTTTCATTTGGTCAAAAAATCCAGGAGCAAAGGCAACCATTTGATTTTCATAAACTTTCTCTTCGATAGGTTCTATAAACAAAAGTCCATATTGATAAGAAATACTATGTTTTGCCAATAGCGATGAAGATGCTAATTCATCCCAATTTTGAATTTTTTTGAAGGTCATCGTTTCAAAACTCAAATTGAAAAGTGGCCCATCTGGAATAATTACAACTCGTTCACTCAGAATTTCTGCTGAAGCGGGCATCCAAAGTTGCTCGTAAAGATGAAAAAGCAATTCCTTGCTAAAATTTCTTTCGTAGGCTTCATCCGATAACTTACTTAAGTTTCTTTCAATAGCAACAGATTCCAAGGATATCAGCTTTTTCTTATTCCCGTTGAGAATCAATAATTTCCATTCTTCACCTACTTTTAGATACCTGAGGTAGGTGATTTCGGGGTTCAATTGAGTGTAAATACGATTCAAAGTACTTTCGCTTGACTCGAAATGCAATTGATAATATTGAGGGAAATTTATCCTGAGTGAGTCCATAAAGCTATCCCAAACTTGACTTATCTTCCTAAACTGAGTAAGATTCTGATCCTCCGACTCTAGAAACGCTTTGAGCTGTTTTTTCAATTCTTCTTCACGATCAATTATTGTCTCAGGAACTCCACCATATTTAATAGACTTATTTTTTTGAAGTCTCGTTCTGATCTGCCGGTAGCGAGCATATTCATGAAATGCAAGGAGCCTATCAAGATAAATTTGATTTTGAGAAAGTTGATAGAGTTCTAATTCAATTTTATTAAGGAAATCAAAGTAATCCCGGTTTAAATCCAATAAGATATTAATATCCAGAGTTTCTACTAATAGATCCGTTTTTGAGTCTAAAATTTTCAATCCTTCTCTGAGTTCCTTTTCAACAGCCTGTAGGAATTGAATATCTTTTTCATCAACCAAAGCATACCTACTTCTATTTTTAATCAAAATTGCCGTAGGCTTTTGAAAGGTCATTTGAAGGGAATCAGCAGGAGATTTTGACTTCTTGATCAATTGATCTGCTAGCTCCAAAGCTGCAGTAGCTTGGTTGTATGACCGTGAAAAATCCTTTCCCAATTCATAGATTGAGGCGAGATTTATACTTTGTTCAAATTCTAGGTATAGGTTTTCTGAATCAAGTTCCTCAAGATATTTTCCTGCCAATTTTGAGATTCTTACAGCTTCAGAAAGCTGTTGATTTTCAGCCAAAAATTTACTGTAGTTTTTTAAAAAACCCAGAAAGATAACATCGTATTCTCCTTGAAGAGATTCCTCAAATAAGGCTTTTGCCTCTAAATAAAGTGAATCGGCTCTCAGTTCATTCCCCTCGTAGTCTTCCAATCTTGCCAGTGCATAAACTGCATCTGCTTGATAATAAGTAGTGACTTCATTGGCGTTTCGAATATTTTGCAAGCCTTGATTCAAATTTGCTCTAGATTTTGAAAGTTGCAATATTTCTAAATAAAGCTGGCCTAAAAATATTCTTGATTTTGCTGTTTCGATATCTTCATCTCCAAACTCTTCTGCTTTTCTTCGAAAAGAATATTCTAAAAGTTGTAAGGCTTGATGATATGCACCTTTCTGCTTGTAGAGCCCAGCCAGATTGTCAGTTGCCTGAAAGTAAAAGCTGATTGCATCTTTGTATTGTGCGGGATCCAAATCAGACACTTGATATTTTTCCAAGCTAGAGATGGTCTCTTGCATGGATATTTCTGCATTTTGATAGTCACCTTGAGCAATCTGTACACCTGCAAGATTATTGTTTATAATACTATTCCTGTAGAATTGATTCTTTGGTGTCGCTGGTAATTTATCAATTGCCAACAGTGCTTTTCTATAATAAAAAGCAGCCGAGTCTAAATTGCTCGTGAAATAGGAAATATTTCCAAGGCTACTATTTGCCAAATAAATGGATTCGGGATCTTGGTCCAAAACCTCTAAATCCAAGGCTTCTTTTAAGTATTTCTTCGCTTCAGGCAGATTCATCGTATTTACTGCCAAACCACCCAAGCTCAAGTAAATTTGAGCAATAACAAAATTATTCTTTGGGGATTCTTTTTCAGCCCAGTCTAATGCTTCCAATTGAGTTTCAAAAGCTGAAGAAAAATTCCCTTGATATTTATACCAGCTGGATAAGCTCATAGCTAGCTTTCGCTTTGAACTGGCCAAATCCATTGTTTTATTCCAGTCGTGATATATCTCCAAAAGGCTTTTAGTGATAGCTGTATTAGATTGCTTTGCTTCTAATGCCCTCCCATAGATTTCCAAATAGTTAGATAGGCTATCTTGAAATGCATTTTGGATAAGATCATCGGTTGTATTTTTGATTTGCTCCAGTGCAAGTTCAGCTTTACCCTCCTTAATCAATTGGTCCCAATGCTCTATTTTGTTTTCTTGCTGGTAATTATTCAGCATAGAAAACAGAACTAATATCAATGAAACTACTTCGGTAAACTTTGGCATTTCAAAATGGATGATTAAAAAAATCCTTTTTCTTATATCGTTTAAGTTAAAGAAAGTCATCAAAAAATTAGACTGAACTGAAATAGATTTACTGATCAAAAAAACAAAAAGCCCCGTATTTCTACGAGGCTTCTGTACCAGGAGCGGGAATCGAACCCGCACGGGATTGCTCCCACAAGATTTTAAGTCTTGCGTGTCTACCTATTCCACCATCCCGGCTTCACTTGGACTTGACCAAGCTACTTGTTGACCGAAACAAGAAAGCCCTTGAATCAAGGGCTTTTTTGAGCGGGAGACGAGATTCGAACTCGCGACCCCGACCTTGGCAAGGTCGTGCTCTACCAGCTGAGCTACTCTCGCTTTTTTCGTACTCAGAACTTGATCTGAGCGTATTGTGGATGCAAAGGTAAGCTACTGAAATAAAATTACAAGAATTCGGCACTTAATTTTTTTATTAATCTTACTCTACAAATAGCTATCCCTTGATTTTCAACTCTCTATCAGAAATCATAAGAGGCAAGAATTTTTATCATCTCCCCCATATTTCTTGCATTTAGTTTCTTTAGGATATTTTTTCTATGAGTTCCGACTGTATTCATAGAAATATTTAGTGTTTCGCTCACCTCTTTGGATTTTTTTCCATCCAAAATCATTTGAGCAATTTCTTTTTCCTTTTTAGTCAGTTTTACATTATTGTCTTTTGGTGAGCTTTTGCTGACATAGACTCTAGACCCGTCTTCTTTTTGATAAGAATAATTCCAATCATAGCTAGTTACCTTCGGCTGATTTTGCAATTGAATAATGATATGCAAATCAATCGCAAAATTCCCATCAGAATCAATCAAGAATGGTTTGGCTTTCCCGACAGTCCATATAATCTCATTAGTAGTTCGATGGACCCAACGAGTGGTGTAAGAGAACTCAAAACTATGTCGCTCCTTCATGGTCAATTGATGAAAAACGTCAAAGACAATTTTCTGGAATCGAAATAACTCTGGTCGATCACCAGGATGAATCATGGAAAAAGAAGCCTCCATCCCTTTTTCACGAAAGATAGACTCTGGGTAACCCGTAATTTCCTCTACATTTCCTGTAAAAAAAGCTAAATCCAAATTTCGGTAGTCAAAACAAGCAATCACGAATCCTTCCCGCATTCCAATGTTTTTACTCAAAACCTCTAATTCTTCCAAAACTTTTGCTTCATCTGGGTGGTCTTTGAACTCCTGTTCCTGCCACTCTTTGAAAAATTTGGTGTACTTATTTTGTCTTTTTAAGTCCTTTAAAAGTACTTTATCCATAGAAATACATTCTATTATGCTTTTTACAAATTAAATATAAGGAAAATGAACCTAATCAGCCTTCTATTTTCTTTTTGATTTCGTGCAGCTTCAATAGTGCCTCAATGGGAGAAATGGCATTTATATCAATTTTATCTATCATTTCTTTAGCCTCTTGGAACTTGGGATCAAGCTCAAACATACTCAGTTGATAGTTATTTTTTGGAATAGATTTAAGATTTTCTTTACTCTTCTTTACTGATTTGTCATGTTCCAAATGGGACATTATCTCAGAAGCTCTGAACACAATGGGGTTTGGCATACCTGCCATTTGGGCTACGTGAATTCCAAAGCTATGCTCGCTTCCCCCAGCTTTAAGTTTCCTCATAAAAATAACTTTATCACCAACTTCCTTTACCGACACGTTGAAGTTTTTGATTTTGGGAAAATCTGAGGCTAATTGGTTCAATTCATGGTAATGAGTGGCAAAAAGAGTTTTGGCCCTAAAAGTTGGATGATTATGCAAATATTCTACAATGGACCAAGCGATTGAAACACCATCGTAGGTGGATGTCCCCCTTCCTATTTCATCCATCAATACCAGACTTCGATCAGAAAGATTGTTCAAAATACTTGCTGTCTCGGTCATTTCGACCATGAAGGTAGATTCTCCTTTAGATAAATTATCTGATGCACCGACTCGGGTAAAGACTTTGTCAATGATACCAATCCTAGCAAAAGAGGCCGGTACAAAGGATCCCATTTGAGCCATCAGAACAATTAAAGCTGTTTGCCTCAGCAAAGCAGATTTACCGGCCATATTCGGACCGGTAATGATGATGATTTGCTGGGTGTCATTATCCAGATAAATATCATTGGGAACATAATTTTCTCCCGGAGGAAGTTGCTTTTCGATGACTGGATGACGACCCTCTTTGATTTCCAAGGTTTCTGTCTCAGAGATTTTTGGCCTAGCGTAATTATTTTGTATCGCAACCTGTGCAAAGGAAAGCAAAGCATCCAAAGTCCCCAAGACTCTCGCGTTTTGTTGAATTTCTGTAACAAACTGTGCTACTTCCTGTACCAAGGCCTGAAAATAGCGTTGCTCAATGCCGATCATCTTTTCCTCTGCATTCAAAATCTTTTCCTCATATTCTTTCAATTCAGGAGTGATGTATCGCTCTGCATTTACAAGGGTTTGCTTTCTGATCCACTCTTGAGGCACCTTATCCCGATGCACATGGGTCACTTCCAGATAATATCCAAAAACTTTATTGAAGGCTATTTTTAAGGAAGAAATCCCCGTCTTTTCTACCTCCCGTTGCTGAATTTGGACTAGAAAGTCTTTACCCGAAGTAGCCAATCCACGATATTCATCCAATTCCTCATCTACTCCATCGTTGATGATTCCCCCTTGATGGGTTAGCATTGGGGCATCTTCTTTCAGTTCCTTTTCAATTTTTTCTAGTAAAAATTCGCAGGGGTGTAGTTGATCAGAGAGTTTTTTTAGAGTCGGGTTTTTCTGGACTTTCAAAAGCTCTTTAATCGGAAGAGTCACTTTTAGGGCTCTTTTGATCTGATTGATTTCTCTGGGGTTTGCACGGCCGACAACTACTTTTGAAATCAATCGCTCCAAGTCTCCGATTAATTTCATCGGGCTGATGATATCATCAATCAAGGACGGATTTTGGTAAAAAAAATCAACCACATTCAAGCGCTCCTCAATCATCGCCTTTTCTTTCAAAGGAAGCACAAGCCACTTCTTCATCATTCTAGAACCCATAGGGGTCACAGTTTGGTCCAAGACTTGAATCAGCGGAACTCCTCCTTCGTGCTGCGGAAAAACCAGTTCCAGATTCCGAATGGTAAACTTATCCAACCAGACATATTTCTCTTCGGCAATTCTGGAAATGGCTGAAATATGCTGGATTTCCTTGTGCTCTGTTTCTTCCAAATAATATAAAATCGCACCCGCAGCGATCGTTCCAGCTTGGAGCTCCTCTATTCCAAAGCCTTTTAGATTTGCTGTTCCGAAGTGACTTTTCAGCTTCTCGTAAGTGAAGTCATATTGGTAAACCCAATCTTCACAATGAAAGGTGATAAACTCATTTTTCAATAATTCTGATGCGGTTTTTTTTGCCGCTTTAGAATATATTATTTCTGCAGGAGCAAAGCTTTGGATAAGCTTTTCAAGGTAGGGGAGCTTCCCTTCTGCACACATGAATTCCCCCGTAGAGAGATCCAAAAAGGCGATTCCATGAATATCTTTCCCAAAATAAATTGAGGCTAAGAAGTTGTTTTTTTTGGTGTCTAAAACTTGGTCATTAAATGAAAGACCGGGAGTAACCAATTCGGTCACGCCTCGCTTGACAATTCCTTTCACGGATTTTGGATCCTCTAATTGATCACAAATAGCTACCCGGTTGCCCGCTCTAACTAATTTTGGGAGGTAAGTATCCAAGGAATGATGTGGAAAACCTGCCAATTCAATATGAGAGGCGGCTCCGTTTGCCCGTTTTGTCAAAACGATATCAAGAATCTTACTTGCTCGGATGGCATCTTCACCAAAAGTCTCATAAAAATCTCCAACCCGAAAAAGTAACAACGCTCCAGGGTGTTTTGCCTTGATCGCATTGTATTGTTTCATCAATGGGGTTTCGTTTCCGTCTTTGGACTTACTCATCGGGATATGCTTACTTTTGTGTTTGTAAAAAATTCTGGTGATTCCAGCCTGAAAATACGGCATTCAAATAGGAGAACAAAAAGGGATGAAAAAATTAAGCATGGAAGAGCTCGAAAGGCTCTCAATAGAGGAGTTCAAGGAAGTGAAAAAGTCACCAATAGTTTTAGTATTGGATAATATCCGAAGTCTAAATAATGTTGGATCTGCGTTTCGTACCGGAGATGCATTTCGTGTAGAAAAAATATACCTCTGCGGGATCACGGGTACACCACCTCATCGGGATATTCAGAAGACAGCACTTGGAGCTACGGAGTCTGTGGAATGGGAATACCATTCAGATACAACTCAAGCACTCGAGAAGCTTAAATCTGAAGGATATATCAATTGTGCTTTGGAGCAGGTAGATAGATCCGTAATGCTCCAAAACTTTAAACCGGACCAAGCCAAAAAATATGCCTTGATTTTTGGAAATGAGGTTTTTGGAGTAGAAGAGGAAGTTCTTAAAGCCTGCGATTATGTGCTGGAAATACCACAGCTTGGGACCAAACACTCCTTAAATATTTCAGTCACTTTAGGAATCGCAGTCTGGGATTTGATGGTAAAAATGAAGCAGTTCTAATTCTTAGCGAATCGGTACCTTATTCCAAAAGAACCTCTAAATAATGAGTTGTCATTAAATCCGATTATTGGGGCTCCTTCGATATGAAATCCAAAATCTTTTTGCTCAAAAGGGTAAATATTCAATCCAACCGGGACTACTAGCCCATCAAAACTCCCAACTCTAACTCCCAGTCCTGCATAAAACTCATACCGTTCCTCACTTTTAAAAATATAATTTCCAGCTAATTCCAAAGAAATATCCTCAAAGAATTGGTCAGTACCTATTCTAAATTCAGGGATAAAACGTTCACCAAACTGATAATTCACTCCAATGAAAGGGAGGTTGCTTTGGTGAAAAGATACAGTGGTTTGAGAATAAGCGGATATAGTAAATAGTCCAAATAAGGCAATAAGAAGCGTTTTTTTCATTTGTATAAAAGTTCATTGTGTCAAAGCTATTAGAGTCCTAACTCGCTCAACTTAACATGAGTCTTAATCATGTTGCTACTTGCTTTAGCTACGATTTTTCCAGAACCTTTTGTGATTACGGCTTCCCAATGATTTAGGTTTGATCCTAAACGGATCAATTTCGCTTCTACCTGTACTTTCTCACCAAATTTGACTGATGAAAGAAAATCTACATTCAAATTGATTGAACTCATTAGATATTCAGACCCCAAAGAAAAATTTGCTAGTCCAATTACATCATCGAGCATCAAAGAAGAAATCCCACCATGCAAAATCCTACCGGGGTTACAAAACTCTTCTCTAACCTCATACTCTAATTTTGAGTAGCCATAATCTATTTCTAAAAGCGTTCCAGCAAGCCAATTTCCTGCAGGAGAAGGCGTATTAGTAAGTTTTTGGCCTATCATTTTTTTGAAAAATGCCAATTTTGAATTCATTTGCTCGGTCATAGTTTGAGAATTAGTCTGTAAGATTTTGAAAATCTTCTAAGATCGCGTTTAATGCTTCCTTTTCCTTAGGTGTGGACCAAATGGGATTCCACCCAGAACCTGTTTGTATTTCTATTAAGTTTCCAGCTTCAATGGCTGGCTTCAAAAGTTGAAAATAGTGCAAGTGATCTGATTTGTTGCCATTTTCGAAAGTATAGGTTTTTGACTTTTCGTTAGAAATAATTCTTAGTGTTATTGGCCAATTCAATTTTATAGGCTCCAAATAAATGTATGCTTCATCCTTCGAAGGATTCAGGATGATCATTATACTAATGTTAGAGTTATTTGCTTCAGGTGTCAACTTTTTATGCCTGTAAACAGTCATTCCTGCGTCTCGACGCACTTCCATATCATACTGAATTGCTTTGACATTCTGAAAATACATTCTATTGGCTGATGTCATCACGAAAGTCTGATCCTGACCGGTATTATTTGCTCGCCGTTCATTAAAAAAAGACAACATCAGAACAAGCCCTAAGGAGACCGCCCCAAAAATCTTGATTATCCGAATCAACTCAGGGGTAAAGACCGAATCTGAATTGGCTCTTTTGGACATAGATTAATGATCAGTTAGGGTTTGTTGTAATTGTTCCAACAATAAACTCCATGCTTTTTGGATATGTTTTTCGGTAACATCCGTTTGGCCGATAACCCATCTGATCACATATTTCCCATTTAGCTTGGTGTGCGAAAAAAAGGCTTCTCCAGTGGCATTCACATGATTCATCCAGGTCTCATTGATTTGATTTTCTTTTTCAAGAGAAAGACCTTCTGAAAAATACCTAAAACAAATTGTGTTGAAATTTACTGGAGCCATTATTTCCAGTCGGTCCTCAGCCTCAATCAAAGATTTGGCTTTCTGAGCAAGTAAAAGATGATTTCTCAACTTTTCTCTCAAACCCTGCAATCCATAGGATCGAACTACGAACCATAATTTCAGCGCTCTAAATCTTCTTCCTAGTGGAATTCCCCAATCGCGGTAGTTATTCACTTCCTCATCTAATTTGGTTTTCAAATATTCCGGAGTCATGGAAAATGTATTCACCAAATACCTAGGCTCTTTGAGGTACATGATTGTACAGTCAAAATTTGTAAACATCCACTTGTGGGGATTGAATACGTAGCTATCTGCCAGTTCATGGCCTTCGATCAAGTTTTGAAATTCCGGCAAAATCAATGCTGTTCCAGCAAATGCAGCATCTATATGGTGCCAAATCTTATATTTCTGAGTGATTTGGGAGATTTTACCAATTGGATCCACAGCGGTAGAACTCGTCGTTCCTAAGGCTGAGACAACACAAAGTGGATGAAAACCATTTTCTAGATCTTCTAAAATCGCTTTTTCTAAGGCTTCAGCAATCATTGAAAAATTTTCATCTACGGGGATTCTCACCAGATTATTTAATCCAATCCCTGCTATTTTTAGTGCTTTATCAATTGAGGAATGGACATGTGAAGAAGAATAAACCCGAAATTTCTCATTACCCTGGAATCCATTTTCATTGATTTGATAATTGGTGGCCTTTTCTCTAGCAGCTAATAACGCACTTAACGTGGCTGTGCTTGCAGTATCGTGAATACATCCTTTCCAGGTTTTATCAATTCCTTTAGCGTCCCGAATCCAATCACAAACACGTTCTTCCAACTCAGTGGCAGCAGGCGAAGTCAACCAAGACATGCATTGAGCACCAAGGGTGGACATAAGCATTTCTGCTAGAATCGAAGGTTCAGAATTATTTGCAGGAAAATACCCAAAAAAAGCAGGATGCTGCCAGTGAGTCATCCCAGGGACAATAATCTCTTTAAAATCCTCTAAGATCGCATCAAATGATTCTCCCTTTTCAGGCGCCGAATCTGGAATTTGATCAAAAATAGCTCTTGGTTGAATTTGCGGAGTCACCGGATAATTTTCTTTCTGAATCAGATAATCAGCCATCCAATCCACCAATTCGTGTGCTCTTTTTCTAAATTCTTCTTTTTCCATGGGGTTTAATGGACGTATGATCCAGCATTTATATCAATTGTCGCTCCAGTGGCGTGATCTGCAAGTCCCGAGCATAATAAAGTAACCATTGGTGCAATATCCTCCGGCCTAGTGAGCTCTCTAAGAGCAATATCATTTAAAGCAAAGTCTTCACCGTATTCGGATAGGATCTCATCGGCCATATCAGTCCGGGTGAAGCCCGGCGCAATTAGAAAAGCCTTTATTCCGAGTTTCCCATAATGCCGGGCTATAGTCCGAGTAATGCTCACAATGGCTCCTTTTGAGGCTGCATAGGCGATGTAATCTGTCGTGTCACCTCTAAATGCCGCACGAGAAGAAATGTTGATTATCCTCCCGTTGTTTTGTGATTTAGCTTGATCGACAAACTCCTTGCATAAAATCGCCAGTGAAGTCGTGTTTACAGCCATGGTTTCATCCCAGATTTGGAGCCATTCAGAGGTAGGAAGCGTATCCGGAGCTGATCTAGAAATTCCCGCATTGTTTACAATGGCTGAAATAAAGCCATATTTTTCGACCAAACTTGGTATAAAGCCTTTTACTTCCAAAGGATCTGCTAAATCACAAGGGGCAAGGATTGCTTCATTTTTCATTTCTGACAAAAGTGATTCCGCTTCTTTTTGATTGCGGTTATAGTGAATTATCACTTTTGCTCCAGATTCAGAAAGCTGTTTGGCAATAGCCCTACCAATACCTCTTGAGGCACCAGTTACAAGGATCAGTTGATTGTTGAGAGAAATATTCATATTCAGCTCATTGGGATTATTAGGATTCTACTGACTTCGGCAATTCCAGTCAGGTAGAGTTGTTTTATTTTCTGTCAAGAAAAAATCAGATTTTCCCTTCAGTTAAACTTGGAAGGTGTACATGGGCCAAATGATGTTTGGAATGCCAAGTATACATCAAGGTAACCTCCGCTAAAGTTTGGCTTCGCTTTTTTTCTGGGTGAAAATATGTTTTCTGGAAGTCATCATCAGTCATGGACTCTAGTAATGCGACCCACTTAAAATGTACAGCTTTGATGATTGCCATTGAAGATTCTATACCAAGCGACGCATCAGCGAGGTTTGCCCATGCTGATTCATCGTAAGGTTTGATCGCTGGATTATCTTCTGTCAATGCCAGTTTGAATCTACTGAAGGCATTCATGTGACTATCTGCGATGTGGTGAATCACTTGCTTGAGTGTCCATCCTCCTGGTCTATACGGCGTGTCTAATTGTTTTTCAGACATGTTATTGACCGAATCAGCTAGATAAGAGGGAAAATCCCTCAAATATTCTATTGATTCCTGAATTTGAGTCGATGTGATGGTTTCTGGTACTGAGAATTTTCCTATTGGAAATTTCAAATGCTCGATATCTATGTTTGTCATATTTTTCCTCCTGCTGCTAAAGTGATCAAATCTACAGTTTTTGCATTATTTCTCAAGAGCTCATTTGCGCAGGCACAAAGCGTAGCACCGGTAGTCATGACATCATCCACAAGCATTACTTCTTGATTGTCAACACTTTTACTACTTGAAAGTCGAAAAACATCTCCGACATTTGACATACGCTCTAATCTGCTTTTTTTTGTTTGGGTTTCCGTATATTTTTCACGAACCAATAGGTTCTGAAGAGGGATTCCCAGTTCTTTGCTTAAGCCTTTTCCAAATTCCTCACTTTGATTATATCCTCTTCGTTTTAATTTTAGAGGGTGAAGAGGCACCGGAACAATCACATTCCAGCGATTTTTTAATTGGCCTTCTGCTAATATTCTCCCATACAAAACCCCAAGCTCTTGGGCCAACTGAGGCTTATTTCTATATTTCAATTGATGAAGAAGCTGCTGACTTTTACCTTCTTTGGTGAATTTTAGAAAAGCCATAGCAAGGTCAATTCTACTCAATCCTCGAACTTTATCAATAAGGTCATTATCAGAAGCCCTCAAATGATAAGTGGTTACAGGCAATAATCCAATACATACAGAACAGAGACAATTTTCTCGATCAAAAAGTGTTTGACCACACAAATCACAATTCCTGGGGAAAATCAAATCCAAAAAATCTTTTACTAAAAATAAACGCATTGCTAAAAAGGCTTGTTGTACACTCCTAAGGATAAATAGGTGGTATATTTGCATCCTACAATTTCCTAAACAGTTAATTTAATGAATCTTATAGAGGAATTCAATGCATATCGCAGCAAAATGAATGAAAGTATTCTAGCTGCAGATAACAAAGTAATTAAGAGGTTTTTTAATCTTGACACAAACGCCTATGCTGCTGGTGAGCTGGAAGTAAAAACCAAAGAAATGATAGGTTTGGCATGTTCGATGGTTCTTCGTTGTGATGATTGTATAAAGTATCATTTGGGAAAATGCCACGAAGTGGGAATAAATAAAGAGGAAATCTTTGAAGTATTCTCCATTGCGACACTTATCGGAGGATCAATTGTGATTCCTCATTTGAGAAGGGCGACGGAATATTGGGAGGAATTAGAAAAAGTAAATCAATGAAGAAAGATCTTGAACTAGAAAAACGCTGGGGAAAATTACTGGATGGCTTAAAAGAATCCATTGGAAAAAAACCTACAGACTTAAATGGCGTTCTCTTCCTTATTGGGGTACAAGAACTTGGACAAGGAACCAAAACCTTCAGTAAAGAGCAAAAACAAGATTTATTGCATATTGCTGTCTGCAAAGTCCTAAGTTTAGCAGGATTTTACGAACTTGATTTTATTGATCAAGATGGCTGGCCGCATTGGAATTTAATAAAGGAATTACCACATTTTGATCTGTTGGATCAAGAGAAACTCCTAAAAATTCAGGTTTTGGATTACTTTGAGAAAGAGTATCAAATAGAAATAAAATAAACTGTGAAAATCATATCATATAATGTCAATGGAATCAGGGCCGCAATGAACAAAGGCTTTGTAGATTGGTTAAACCAAGAAAACCCAGATATCATTGGCTTACAGGAAGTTAAAGCAGAATTAAATCAAATAAATCCTACAATATTTGAAGATTTGGGGTATGAGTTGTTTTGGTATCCAGCAGTAAAAAAAGGATATAGTGGTGTGGCAATTCTGACTAAAATAAAACCTAAATCAGTAAAATACGGTATGGGTTTATCCAAATATGATGACGAGGGTAGGATAATTCAGGCAGATTTTGATGATTTCTCATTTATCTCATCCTATTTTCCTTCAGGGACCACTGGAGATGCCAGGCAAACATTCAAATATGAATTCTTGGATGACATTTCCGGATACCTGCAAGATTTGAAAAGAGAGAATACAAACCTTATTGTAAGCGGAGATTATAACATTTGCCATAAAGCAATAGATATACACAATCCAATATCAAATAAAAACAGTTCGGGTTTCTTACCAGAAGAACGGGCTTGGATGGATCAGTTTACAGATCTAGGGTTCATTGATAGTTTCAGACATTTTAATCCAAACCCTCATCAATATACATGGTGGAGTTACCGCGCAAATTCAAGAGCAAAAAATCTCGGATGGAGAATTGATTATCATATGGTAACAAGTAAAATGCAAAACAGATTAAAAGGGGCTGTAATTTTACCAGACGCAAAGCATTCAGATCACTGCCCAATACTTCTTGAAATAGATTAAAAATTAGACTATAAGCAACAGGTTTTTCAATATAATCATGATGAAGACTATAAAAATTTCAATTCCTTCTTTAATTGAGAATATAAAAATAATTGAAAGTTTCATTGACAATGCTAAAGAAAGCTTTGAAATAAACGATGATATCTATGGCAACATCATGATTTCAGTGACAGAATGCATCAGTAATGCTATAATTCACGGAAATCAAAATGATAAAAACAAGCTAGTTCATTTAGAATTAAATGTGGAAGATGACACACTAAAATTCACCATAGAAGATGAAGGAGTTGGTTTTGATTCGAATGAATTAAAGGATCCAACCGCTCCAGAAAACATTGAAAAAACCGGGGGAAGGGGAATCTTCTTGATAAAGCATTTATCTGATGATGTTAAATTCGAAGAAAATGGGAAAAAGACCATTTTATCTTTTTACATGATTTGAAATGGCAATAAACTTTTTTTCTGAAGATACTTCGTTCCTAGTCAAACAAAAGCGAAAGCGAAAACAATGGCTAAAAGAAATCGCACTTCAAGAGTCCTTTAAAATTCTAGATTTAAATTACATTTTCTGCTCAGATGAGTATCTGCATAAAATAAACTTACAATATCTAGATCACGATACATATACTGACATAATCACATTTGACAACTCAGAATATGAAGCAGAAATAGAAGGCGATATTTATATCAGCATAGACCGAGTTAAAGAAAATGCGAAAGATCACAAGGTAGATCAAGAAACAGAGTTAAGCAGGGTATTGAGCCATGGCTTGTTCCACCTAATCGGATATAAGGACAAAACAAGGAGCGAAGCAAACACAATGCGGGAGAAAGAAGAGTTTGCAATCTCCCTATACAAAAAACTGAACTGTTCCACGTGAAACAGTCAAGCAAAGAGTTATAATAATACTACGTGTTTCACGTGGAACAGTAAAGACAAAAGAGAATGTTTCCAATATATGATGTAATTGTTGTAGGTGCAGGGCATGCCGGATGTGAGGCTGCACATGCTGCTGCAAAAATAGGCGCCAAGGTACTTTTGTGTACAATGAACATGAACACAATTGCACAAATGTCTTGCAATCCTGCGATGGGAGGAGTCGCAAAAGGGCAAATAATAAGAGAGATAGATGCTTTAGGAGGAATGTCTGGAATTATATCAGACAAGTCAATGATCCAGTTTCGAATGCTTAACCGATCAAAGGGTCCAGCAATGTGGTCTCCAAGAAGCCAGAATGACCGAATGAAGTTTGCAGAAGAATGGAGACTTGCCCTAGAACAAACTCCCAACGTAGACTTTTGGCAAGAAATGATCACTGGTATCCTAACGAAAGATGGAAGAGTGGTAGGAGTAAGGACAGGGATTGGTATCGAAATTAGTTCTAAATCAGTTGTTTTAACCAACGGTACTTTCTTAAACGGCATTATCCATATTGGAGAAAAGAAATTCGGAGGTGGAAGAACAGGTGAATCTGCATCAAAAGGCATTACAGAGCAATTAGTAGAGTTAGGCTTCCAATCAGGAAGGATGAAAACCGGAACTCCGCCTAGAGTAGATGGTAGAAGTTTGGACTATTCAAAAATGGAAGTTCAATACGGAGATGAAAACCCTGAAAAGTTTAGCTACGACGATAGCACTAGTGCTTTAAAAGAACAAAGAACTTGTTGGATCACCTATACCAACAAAGCGGTTCATTCAAGCTTGGAAGAAGGCTTTGATCGATCTCCAATGTTTAATGGTAGAATTCAAGGATTAGGACCAAGATATTGTCCATCTATAGAAGATAAAATCAATCGGTTTGCAGAGCGTGATCGTCATCAGATTTTTGTCGAGCCGGAAGGATGGAATACCGTTGAGATGTACATCAACGGTTTCTCAACATCACTTCCAGAGGATATTCAATATAAAGCAATGCGACAAATCCCTGGATTTGAAAATGCTAAAATGTTTAGACCAGGATATGCGATCGAATATGATTTCTTTCCACCTACTCAACTTCGCTTGACATTAGAAACACAGCTGATTGAAAACCTTTATTTTGCAGGACAAATAAATGGCACAACCGGATATGAGGAAGCTGCATCTCAAGGATTGGTAGCAGGAATAAATGCAGCTCTCAAAATAAAAGAAGAAGAACCTTTTTTACTTAAAAGATCAGATGCCTATATCGGTGTTCTAATTGATGATTTAATAAACAAAGGTACAGAGGAACCATATCGCATGTTCACTTCGAGGGCTGAATTTAGATTATTACTTCGGCAAGATAATGCTGATTTAAGACTGACTCCAATGGGTCACCAAATCGGTTTGGCCTCAGATGAGAGATTAGAAAAGGTCATTATCAAAAAAGAAAATACTGCCCGTTTAATCAATGATTTAAAGCAGAGAAAGGCAGAACCAAACATTTTTAATACAGGCTTAGAATCATTAAACTCCGCAACGATTAGAGAAAAGGTTTCTCTTGAACAATTACTTAAGAGACCTCAGATAGGAATTCAGGATTTGATCAGGATAAATTCAGAAACCTCTGTTTATCTAAGTAAATATGCCAAGGACGAACTAGAACAAGCAGAAATTCAGATTAAGTATGATAGTTACATCGACAAAGAGCAACAAATGGTCGATAAGCTTAGTAACATGGAGAATTACAAAATTCCACTGCAATTTGACTATCTAGCAATTACAGCGCTTTCAGCAGAGGGAAAACAAAAACTGAGCAAAGTAAGACCAGAGACACTTGGACAAGCATCTCGAATAAGTGGCGTATCCCCGGCAGATTTATCCATCATCACAGTATATTTAGGAAGATAAAATGATAGAAAGGCTTACAAAATGCCCCCTCTGCAAAAGTGGGCTTTTTCTTAATTCAACTGAAGTAATAGACCATGCGGTTAGCAAAGAGCTTTTCATAATATGCAAATGCACTTCATGTGATGTCCTTTTTACGAATCCCAGACCAACACAACAACAAATATCCAAATACTACGATTTTCCCGAATACTATTCTCATACTGATTCTACAAAAGGCTTAACTCAATTCATTTATAATAAGGTTAGATTAATTGCCATTAAGGGGAAAATCTCACTACTTACAGAATTAAAACCAAAAAAAGGAAGTCTACTTGATTTTGGCTGTGGTACAGCAGAATTTATTTATCGAGCAAAGCAAAAAGGTTGGAATGTAACAGGGATAGAACCCAATACGAAAGCAAAAGAACAAGCATTAACTAAATTAGATAATCAAATTCATTCAAATTTAGACACACTAAATAAAAATGACCGATTTGATCTAATAACAATGTTCCATGTTCTAGAACATGTACATGAGTTAAGAAAAACAGTAAAAAAGATTTTAAAGCACTTAAAATCAAATGGTTATATAATTATTGCAGTACCAAATCCAGCGAGTTTTGATGCAGAAATATATGGCAAAAATTGGGCGGGTTGGGATGTACCAAGGCATCTTTACCACTTCTCTCCAAAAGCTATTGAATCTTTCCAAGAAATCTTTGACCTTGAATTGATTGATCAAAAGAAGATGCCCTTTGATAGTTATTATGTTTCTCTCTTATCAGAGGGATATAAAGCCCCAAAGACATCACTTCTATCTAAATATTGGAAAGCCTTAAAGACTGGATACAAATCAAATAATCTTGCACAATCTCGAGGCTCCAATTATTCTAGTAACCTGTACATTTTCAAAAAGAAGTGAAATACTTAAATCTATTCATACTCATCTTATTAATGTCATCTTGCGCAAAGCAAAGCACCCCTATGGGAGGACCAAGAGATGAAGACCCGCCTGTATTAGTTGAAATAAACCCCGAGAATGAATCATTAAATATAAAACCTGAAAAAATAACCCTCACTTTTGACGAATACATAAAACTTGATAATGCTAATAAAAACATCATAATCACCCCTCGGGTCAATAACGATGAGCTAATAATTTCCGCTTTGAAAAATTCAGTTATTATAGAACTGAACCAGGAATTAGAGGATAGTACAACCTATGTTTTCAACTTTCAAAAGTCAATTCAAGATCTCTCCGAAGGTAATTCAGCAGAAAATCTTAAGCTTGTTTTTTCAACAGGTACAACCATAGACAGCCTTACTTTTTCAGGAAAAACAAATATCTATTATCCGGATCCTAGAGCACCTTATGAAGATATTATCGTCGGGTTATATCCATCAAATGATACAACTGATGTTTTTACTGCTCCTCCATATTATTTGACTCAGGCAGACAGTGTTGGAAATTTCAAGATAACCAACATCAAATCCGGAGATTATCGAGCATATGCCTGGAAGGATGACAATAATTCTCTTAAAGCAGAATTTAAATCAGAATCATTCGATTTTTTGCCTGATACAATAACAATAAATAAAAATGTAGAAGGTATAAACTTCAATTTGGCTAAAGGGGATCAAACTCCTATAAGAATATTGAGATCATCAACTAATGCAAGAGGCTACGACATTATCTACAATAAAACACCTGTAAAGATAAACATTGAAACAGAAGGTTTAGGTGAGAATATTTTCTACACCGAAGGAGATAAACGAATCAAGCTCTTTGCTAAAGAATCATTGACGGATAGCATTGCAACAAAAATCTCTCTAATAGACTCAGTAGGAAATAAAACCGATTCTTTGATTTATACAAAGTTTGAGGAGTCTGAAAGAAGAAAAGAAGAGTTAACAATCAGTCCTAATTCAGGTAAGAGTTTTTACAAAGAATTAGTCATGGAATTAACCTTTAATAAACCTCTTCAATCTATACGATACGACTCACTATACTTATCCTACGATACTGCATCAGTCATTCCAATAATCCCTTCTATGATTTCATTCAACGATTCAATGAGAATGGATAAAATGAAGATAAACATGTCGATTCCACATCCAATAGCATTTCAAATATTCACATTGAATGCTAAAGACTCTACTTTCTTAGATATAGAGGGTATTTTTAATGAAAAAGAGCTTAAAGCCAACTATAAAAAACTAAGACTTGAAGAACTTGCTGATGAAATTTCAGGAAGCATAATCGGAGCAGAAGGACCATTTATAATACAGCTGATCAGTAAGGATGAAATCAAACGTGAAGAATTCATCAATAATGGGAACACATTTTCTTTCAAACTGGTAGAAGCAGGTATCTATCAAATAAGAGTAATTGCAGACACGAATGGAAACAAACGATGGGATCCTGCTAATTTTTCAGAAAATCGCTTAGCTGAACAAGTATTCTATTTTCTAGATGAAGAAAACAGTCAAAACATTACTATTAGAGCAGGATGGACAGTCCCGGATCAAATCATAAAAGCAAGCCCAAAAACAGGCAAAAATTGAAAAATCTTCACTGTGAATAAGTACCAAATTAAGTGTGGATATCTAGATGGTTGGAAAGATAATAAGATCACTTACCAACAATGGAATTATAAAAAACCAACAACTCTTTAAAATTGGGGATATCTACTCTTTTATACACACAAGAAAATCAAGTAATCCACATTCAAATAATCAACACCAATAAACTTTAAGAAATCCACCAAAAAGTAAATAAGAAAAGAAAAAACAGATCTTCAAGTACTTAGATGTGGATAAAATCTTGATAAGAGGTGAACATATAGATTCACAGAAATTAAAATCGTGGACAATTATAAAAGACAAGGTTTTCAACAAATCCACAGACTTAATAATCATAAGAGGAATTTTTTTAAAAAATCTTATTTCAACTATTATAAAAAGGGGCTGTGGATAAACCTTTGTTTTTCGAATTTGCTTTGGTAATATTAAATATCAACCCAAATTAACCTAACAATGGAATTAACCAGATTATTTGATCTTATACCTTATCAGATTGCTAATTTTGATAAAGATATAGCACTGGCAAAAAAAGAGAATGGATCTTGGACTACCTTTTCTTCCAGGAAAGTCAAAGAAATTGTAGATAAACTGAGCTTGGCATTTATCGAGCATGGTATTGAACCTGGAGATAAAGTTGCTTTGATTTCTAATAATTGTCCTGAATGGAACTTTGTTGATATTGCTTTGCAGCAAATGGGAGGAATATCGGTTCCCATGTATCCCACTATTACTTCTTCAGATTACGAATACATATTTGATCATGCTGAAGTAAAAATGATTTTTGTAGGTGATCAGGAAATCTTTGATAAAGCTAAAGTAGTATCAGGAGATCGAGTGATTGTTTCCTTTGAAGACATTGCCGGGACAATACCATTTAATGATTTCGTTGAAAAGGGGGCAAGTGGAAATTTAGAGATCCTTGAAAATTCCAAAGCTGCAGTAAAGCCTGATGATTTATTTACTGTAATCTATACCAGTGGTACGACTGGAAGGCCAAAAGGAGTAATGCTCACGCATCATAACGTATTTTCGAATGTTCTTCAGGTTGGAAAAATTTTTACACCTGAAAAAGGTACATCTCGCGTTTTAAGCTTTTTACCTCTTTGTCATATTTATGAGCGATCTGCTTCTTTTGCTTTTATGGTCATGGGTTACTCTGTATACTATGCAGAAAGCATGGAGACCATCGGAGAAAATCTTAAAGAAATCAAGCCTCATTTATTTAACACTGTACCTAGGTTATTGGAAAAAATTTATGATAAGATTGTCTCTAAGGGCTATGAATTAAGCGGAGTAAAAAAGAGTTTATTTTTCTGGGCTTTAAATCTTGGTTTGAAATATGATCCTGCAAAGCCCATGGGAGGTTGGTTTGATTTTCAATTGAAACTTGCAAACAAGATAATATTTAGTAAATGGCGTGAAGCCTTGGGAGGAGAAGTTCTACAGATCAATTCTGGAGCCTCTGCCTTGCAACCCAGATTAGCAAGAGTATTTTGGGCTGCAGGAATAAAGGTTTGTGAGGGTTATGGATTGACAGAGACTTCTCCTGTGATTTCGGCCTCAATCTGTAATTTCGAAGAAATTAGAATAGGATGGGTGGGTAAACTCATTGAAGATATTGAAGTGAAAATTGCTTCTGATGGAGAAATATTGGTTAAAGGGCCAAATGTGATGAAAGGGTATTATAAAGAGCCTGAATTGACTGCTGAAGCATTAAAAGATGGTTGGTTCCACACCGGAGATATTGGAGAGCTAGATGGCCCTTATTTAAGGATTACCGATCGGAAAAAGGAAATGTTTAAAACCTCCGGAGGAAAATATGTAGCTCCTCAGGTGATGGAGAATAAGTTTAAAGAGTCAAGCTTGATTGATCAACTAGTAGTTATTGGTGAAAACAGAAATTATCCGGCTGCTTTGATTGTCCCAAGTTTTGAAGGGTTAAAAGAATATTGTAACCATAAGGGTATTCCTTACAGTTCAGACTATGAAATGATTAAAAAACCTGAAATCATTGAGAAATATGATCGTGAAGTAGAGAACGCAAATAAGTTCTTTGCTAAATGGGAACAGGTAAAGCGTTACAAACTACTAAGGAATCCATGGTCTATCGAAACTGGTGAATTGACTCCTACCATGAAACTCAAACGAAAAGTAATTCATCAAAAATATGAAACAGAAATTGAGGGAATTTATCAAGGTTAATTAATCTGGTTCTCCATTCGGTTATAAGTATTCATAATTTGATCCTGATCAAAAAGAGTACTTTATTCTGATTTTCTTGTTTTATCTTTAATTTATTTTGAATACTCTCTTTTCAAGCATGTTTGAAGGGAGAGTATTTTGTTTTTTAGATAAATTCAACTTTTTATTTGTGATGCATGCATAACTTTTTTCTTATTTAGTATGCATGCATACAATATTTTTTTTAAATTAGTAGACTAAAAATCTCAGGATTATTAAAGAATGAAGCGCGAAGAAACAGTCGATTATCATATTAAAAGCTCATGGCATGCAATATCCCGCATGTACAATCAGCAGGCTGCTGAAGAAGGTTTTACCACCGCTATTGGCTTTGTGTTGATTAATATAAATTCCAAAGAAGGTACGCCCGCAACCAAAATTGCTCCGCAAATAGGACTAGAAACTAGAAGTCTTACTCGGATGCTTAAAACAATGGAGGAAAAGGGGCTTATTTTTAAAAAACCTGATCTGGTAGATAAGCGTTCTGTTAGAATTTACCTTACGGAAGAAGGCAAGCGAAAGAAAGAGATTTCCGTTAACACAATCAGGGAATTCAATGAGCAAGTAAGGACTGTCGTAGCGCAAGAAGAATTGGACGTTTTTTTCTCTGTTTTCCAAAAAATACAAAGCGTAATCGATCAAGTCCAAAGTGATAAGGAAATAGATCTTCAAAAAGCAATCATAGAATTTTAATAATAAATGGCTTCATGCCAAAGACTACCAAAACCCAAAAAAATGAAAAGAACCATTAAAAAAGTTGCCGTATTAGGCTCAGGAGTAATGGGATCCAGAATCGCCTGTCATTTCGCCAATATAGGCGTACAGGTACTTTTATTGGATATCGTTCCATTTGAACTCACAGAGCAAGAGCAAAAGAAAGGTCTGACTAAAGAAAGTCCTTTGGTGAGAAATAGGATTGTGGAGACAGCACTGCAAACTACCTTGAAAACAAACCCCTCTGCGATTTATGATAAAGCCTTTGCTTCAAGAATAACCACTGGAAATTTTGATGATGATCTTCCAAAAATCAAAGATTACGATTGGGTAATCGAAGTAGTTGTAGAGCGATTGGATATCAAGCAGCAGCTTTTTGAAAAAGTAGAAAAATATCGAAAGCCAGGCACATTAATCACTTCCAATACCTCAGGTATTCCAATGCATTTGATGTGTGAAGGAAGAAGTGAAGATTTCCAAGTGAATTTTGCAGGTACACACTTTTTTAATCCTCCGAGATATTTGAGGTTATTGGAGATCATTCCTGGACCAAAGACAGACCCTGAAATCATCGATTTCTTGATGGAATATGGAGACAAATTCCTTGGAAAAGAAACTGTGCTATGTAAAGATACTCCGGCATTCATCGCCAATAGAATTGGGGTATATGCCATTATTTCCGGGATGCACGCTATCGAAAAAATGGGTTTTGGAGTATCCGAAGTAGATAAATTAACGGGTCCTGTGATTGGAAGAGCTAAGTCTGCAACATTCCGAACCATGGATGTCGTAGGATTGGATACTACCGTCAATGTGGCCAACAACCTATACAAAGCTCTGCCTGATGATGAGTCACGAGATAAATTCAAACTTCCAAAAATTGTTGAGTTCCTTTATAACAATAAGTGGTTTGGAGATAAGACGGGTCAGGGTTATTTCAAAATGATCCGTCATAAAGATGGTACCAAAGAACTCAAAGAACTTGATTTCAATACCTTCGAATACAAGCCTGTTGAAAAACCAAAATTCAAAGCACTTGAAGCTTCCAAAGAAATCGAAGACTTGAAGAAACGAATCAAATTCTTGGTGAATTTTGATGATCGTGCTGGTGAGTTTTATAGAGCTTCTTTTTATGATCTTTTCAAATATTGCTCTCACCGAATTCCCGAGATTTCAGATGAACTCTACCGAATTGATCAAGCCGTTAGCGCAGGATTTGGTTGGGAGCTCGGACCATTTGAGACCTGGGATGCATTAGGAGTTCGAGAAACTGTTTCAAAAATGGAAGCTGCTGGCGAACCTGCAGCTAAATGGGTTCATGAAATGCTCGATGCCGGGCATGAGTCATTTTACAAAGTAGAAGGCGGCAAAAAGAAATACTATGATATTCCTACCAAGTCATTTGTAGAAATACCAGGTATCGAGGAGTTTATCATTTTGGACACCTTAAAATCAGCAGGTAAGAAAATCTGGGGGAATGCTGGAGCTTCAGTTTATGATATGGGTGATGAAGTGATCGGATTGGAATTTCATTCCAAGATGAACTCCATGGGCCAAGAAGTGATCGAAGGAATCAATACTGCCATAAGTATGGCTGAAAAATCCTACAAGGGATTAGTAATTGGAAACGAAGGAGGAAATTTCTCTGCAGGTGCCAATTTAGCAATGCTATACATGTTTGCAGGCGATCAAGAATTTGATGAGATCAATATGATGATCGCTCAATTCCAAAACACCATGATGCGTGCGCGTTTCTCATCAATTCCAGTGGTCGTAGCCCCACACAATATGGCTTTGGGTGGTGGTTGTGAATTGTCACTCCATTCTGACCATATTCAGGCACATGCTGAATTATACATGGGTCTGGTTGAAGTTGGAGTAGGATTGATTCCTGCCGGTGGTGGAACCAAAGAAATGACCTTAAGATTTTCAAATAGGACGATTGAAGGAGATGTCGAAGTAAATCAGCTTCAAGAATACTTCATGAATATTGCAACTGCGAAAGTTTCTACCTCTGCTGCTGAGGCAAAAGCATTGGGCTACTTGAGAAAAGATGATGGGATCACTATCAATAGAAAGCGCCAATTAGCGGAAGCAAAGACAAAGGTTTTGGATCTCTTTGCAGCTGGGTATATCCAACCAATTCAGCAAACAAACATTAAAGTATTGGGAAAAACATCGCTGGCACTTTTCGAAGCAGGGATCACCGGTATGCGCTATGGAGCATACATTTCTGAGCATGATGCATTGATTGCTAGAAAACTTGCTTGGGTGATGTCTGGAGGAGACTTATCTTCTCCAACCTTAGTTTCGGAGCAATATTTATTGGATCTCGAGCGGGAGGCATTCTTGAGCTTGACTGGAGAAAAGAAAACTTTGGAAAGAATTCACAGCATTTTATTCAAAGGCAAACCACTTAGAAACTAGGAACTCAAAAAACCCAATTACCAAAAACTAAAATACAATGGAAGCATATATTATAAATGGATATAGGTCAGCAGTAGGTAAAGCAAAAAAAGGAGGCTTTAGATTTTATCGCCCGGATGATTTAGCTGCAGATGTGATCAAACACTTGATTGCTAATACTCCTGGTCTAGAGACTAAAATGGTCGATGATTTGATCGTAGGTAATGCAGTTCCAGAGGCAGAACAAGGCATGCAAATGGGCCGAATGATTTCGCTTTTGGCTCTAGGAATTGATAATCCAGGATTTATCATCAACCGATATTGCGGATCTGGTTTAGAAGCTATCGCTCTAGCTGTTGGTAAAATCAAAGCTGGAATGGCAGACTGCATCATTGCAGGAGGAACAGAATCCATGTCTTTGGTACCAATGATGGGCTACAAGACTGCATTGAACTGGAAGATTGCGAAAGATCATCCTTCTTATTACCTCAGTATGGGATTGACTGCTGAAGAATTAGCGAGAGAGTATGAAATCACTAGAGAAGAGGCTGATGCATTTTCTGTAAAATCTCATGAGAAAGCTTTGGCGGCAATCGCCGCTGGTAAATTCAAAGACGAGATCGTTCCTGTGGAAGTAGAGGAAACTTACTTAGACGAAAAAGGAAAGAAAAAAACCAGAAAATACATTGTGGATACAGATGAAGGTCCTCGTCCAGGCACTACCATGGAGGCATTAGCAGGATTGCGACCAGCTTTCAAAAATGGTGGTCAGGTGACAGCAGGAAACTCTTCCCAGACTTCCGATGGAGCATCTTTTGTAGTTGTAATGTCAGAGCGAATGGTCAAAGAATTAAATCTAGAGCCCATTGCAAGAATGATGTCTTATAGTGTAGCAGGTGTCGATCCTCGGATCATGGGTATTGGACCAAAAGAAGCTGTTCCAAAAGCATTGAAGCAAGCAGGATTGACTCTGAATGATATCGAATTGATCGAGTTAAATGAAGCATTCGCGGCACAGGGACTTTCGGTTATGAAAGCCTTGGACATGAATCCAGACATTGTTAATGTAAATGGTGGTGCTGTGGCTTTGGGTCACCCACTGGGATGTACCGGAGCAAAGCTTTCAGTTCAGATTTTCAACGAATTGAGAAGACAAAACAAGAAATACGGAATGGTCACTGCTTGCGTAGGTGGTGGTCAAGGTGTCGCAGGGGTTTATGAACTCTTGAAATAACCAACTTCTTGACTTCATAATTCTTACATCTTATGTCTAAAATCTTAAATTAATACAATGGCAACGCTAACAAAATCAACACAAGGAGGAGAATTCCTCATCAAAGATGTTCTTTCGAGTGACATTTTTATCCCTGAGCAATTTACAGAAGAGCAGCGAATGATGGCTCAGGCCTGCCAAGACTTTATCGATACTGAGATCACTCCAAATATCGAGGAGATTGACAGTATGAAGAATCCGGATTTGGTCCCCTCAATTTTTAAGAAGGCAGGAGATCTGGGTCTTTTGGGAATTACCGTTCCTGAGCAATATGGAGGAATGGGAATGAGCTTCAACACCTCTATGCTGATTGCTGACATCATAGGAGCAGCAGGATCGTTTTCTACCACTTATGGAGCACATACAGGAATCGGTACACTTCCGATTTTGTATTATGGAGATGAGGCTCAAAAATCTAAATATCTTCCTAAACTAGCTACTGGCGAATGGGCAGCATGTTATTGCTTAACCGAGCCTGATGCTGGTTCGGATGCCAACAGTGGTAAAACCAAAGCGACTTTGTCAGCAGATGGTAAAACCTATATGCTCAATGGTCAGAAGATGTGGATTTCTAATGCTGGCTTTGCAGATTTATTTATTGTCTTCGCCAAAATTGAAGATGATAAAAATCTGACGGCATTTATCGTGGAGAAAACATTTGGTGGAATCACCATGAATGAGGAGGAGAAAAAGATGGGCATTAAAGGCTCGTCTACCCGCCAGGTATTCTTTAACGATTGCCCGGTTCCAGTTGAGAATATGCTTTCTGAAAGACAAAATGGATTCAAGATCGCAGTTAATATTTTGAACATAGGAAGAGTGAAGTTGGGGGCAGGTGTACTTGGCGGAGTCCGTACGGTTACTTCTCTTGCCACTCAGTATTCTACAGACCGAAAGCAGTTTGGCGTAAGCATTAATACGTTTGGAGCAGTGAAAGCGAAACTCGCTGAAATGGCAACCAGAACATTCGTGACGGAATCACTTTGCTACAGGGCGGGTCAAGATATCGAAGACCAGATCAATTCATTAATCGCTGGAGGAATGGATGAGACAGAGGCAAAGCTTAAAGGAGTGGAAGCTTTTGCAATTGAGTGTGCGATTGCAAAAATTCACGGTTCTGAGGTTTTGGACTACGTAGTAGATCAGGGCGTTCAGGTATATGGTGGAATGGGTTATTCTGCAGATGCCCCTATGGAGAGAGCCTATCGAGATGCTCGAATCGCTCGTATTTATGAGGGAACAAATGAAATCAACAGAATGCTGATGGTTGGGATGCTCTTGAAGCGTGCAATGAAAGGTGAGATCAATCTTTTCGAGCCGGCAATGGCAGTTTCGGCGGAATTGACAGGAGTACCATCCTTTGAGTCTATTGATACTTCAGAGCTTTTTGCAGCAGAAAAAGACGTGCTTAAAAAACTCAAGAAAGTATTTCTAATGGTTGGAGGAAAAGCAGCTATGGCACTTCAAGACAAAATTGAAGACGAGCAGGAAGTGATGATGAACTTAGCTGATGTAATGATTGAAATTTATGCCGCAGAATCAGGAATTCTCCGAGCTGAAAAGCTGGTAGGTATGAAAGGAGAAGATGCTTGCCAAAGTCAAATCGCAATGGCTCAGGTTTATCTTTCTGAAGCAGTAGACAAAATCGCAATGGCAGCTAAAGAAGCAATAGGTAGCTTCACCAAGGGGAATGAGCAAAAGGTCATGCTTATGGGCTTGAAGCGGTATACTAAGGCAGACTTGGTTGATACTAAAACACTGAGAAGACATATTGCTGACTACATGATAGCGCAAGGAAAATATCCATTTTGATAAATACACAGGATAATTATTTAAGCCTCCGATTATTAAAATCGGAGGCTTTTTGCTTTATAATGAATAGATTAAAGAAAAAATATTCTTATTATCCATTCCATTATTTTGATAAACCCCAGAAGAATTGAAAAAGACCTTACTAATTTTAATTCCACTCTGCCTGTTGATACCTTTTGCTTTCCAGATGATGGGAGAGGATCCTGCATCCAAATTTATTGATTCGCTAAGCCCAGAACAGCGAAGTAAAGTGGTGTTGGATTTTGAAGATCAGCGAAAGTTGGATTGGCATTTTTTTCCAAGCACCATGTTTTCGCGTGAAGGAATTCCACTTGATGAGTTAAGTAGTCCTCAATTAGAGAAACTTGAAGAACTCATGCTTACTTTTCTTTCGAAATCGGGTTACGAAAAAGTTGAAAAAATTAAAGGACTGGAAGACGTATTGCGCGCTATTTCCGGTGATTCAGTTATGCGGGATTCAGGGAAATACTTTACCACCTTTTATGGAGACCCTAAGAATGATCCTGTTTGGGCCATGTCATTTGAAGGGCATCATATTTCCTTGAATTTTACGGTTGTGGACGGCGAAGTTTCTAGCACACCACGATTTTTGGGCGCAAATCCGGCAATGATACCAGAAGGTCCAAGAAAGGGTGATCGAACACTTCAAGAAGAAGAAGATTTAGGATTTGATTTGATCAACTCATTTACAGAAGCACAAAAGCAGAAAGCTATTTTTCAAGAGGAGTCATTCAAAGATATTGTCTCCTTCAATATTCCAAAAGTAGATCCTTTTGAGCCAGCTGGGATTCCATATTCAGAATTAGACGCAGATCAGCAAAAGAAATTGATGCGATTGATTGATGAATATTTGAATACCATGCCTAAGAAATCCGCAATGGAACGAAGGGATAAAATAATGGAGGAAGATCTAAGCGATATATATTTTGGGTGGGTTGGTGCTTTTAAACTGGGATCAGCTCATTATTACAGGATTCAAGGAAAGACGTTTTTGATTGAATTTGACAACTCTCAAAACAATGCGAATCATATACACACCGTTTGGAGGGATTTTGATGGTGATTTTGGGCGGGATCTAATCCATGAACATTTACAGTCTTCACCACATCATCACTGATAAGTTTAGAAAGCTTTAAAAAAACTTAATAATTCAGATTTCTGTTCCTGATTTAAATCACTAACTTTCTTCTAATCCGGTGGAGAAGAAAACGGATGATTTTATCCTTATCTCATTAAATCCCGAACCAATGGCAAAACAACCAGAAGGTAAACCCAAGGACGATAAATCCAAGGCTACCAAAACACTGAAAGAAAAGAGGGCTGATAAAGCTGCTAAAAAAGAAAGTAAGAAGAATTATTAAAACCATTCGTTACTAGTATAAAGGGAAGTCTAAAGCTTCCCTATTTTTTGATAGGGGTGCAAGAATCATTCAATAAGTTTGAAAATAGGAATAGTCTCATTTTCACAAAAGATTTTAATAAGAAAAGTTTGTTAAAAACTTGATTTATTCTGTCGGTTTCCCAATTCCAAGAAGAATTCGGATATTATCAGCTAATCCTATGCGCTAATCTTCTCTTATATGAATTTTCGTTTCGCTTACATCACGCTACTGTTCCTTATTTTCGAAGCGTGTTCACCTCGTGGAGAAAAAATATTCGGTGAGGATATCTCTACCTCATCGGAGCAGATATTGGCTGGAAAAAAACTTTTCGAACAAAATTGTTCCACCTGCCATAATTTTAATGAGAATGCAATCGGGCCAAATCTAAGTGGCTTAACCCGTCAGGTGGAAACAGATTGGATCAAAAGATTCATAAAAAACCCTCAAGAGTTTTTTCTCGCCAAAGATGAAAGAGCGTTGAGGCTTCTGGCAATTTATAAGAATGAAATGCCGGCTTATCCTGCCTTTTCGGATCAAGATCTTGATGCTGTCCTCAGCTACCTTCATACGTTTGAAACACTTCCAATTGAAATTCTGGGAGATACCACTTCCAATCTTATTCCAGAGAAAATTCTGGATTCCGGGATAAGATTAGAATTAGAATTTTTTGCGCAGCTGCCTGCTTCAGACACAGTGCCTGCTTTGGCCAAAATGACCAAAATGGAGCCAATTCCAGGGACAAATCGCTTGATGATCAATGATCAGCGAATTGGAATCTATGAGTTGGTTGACCAAAAACCACAGCTCTATTTGGACCTGTTACAGCAAAAACCGGATATGGTCAGCAAGCCAGGTTGGGCAACTGGGGTAGGTAGTTTTGCCTTTCACCCAGAATTCGACAAAAACGGACTTTTCTATACTGCGCATACTGAGCCAGGAGGAACACAGCCTTCTGATTTCGGCTATACGGATAGTTTAGCGGTCTTCATGCAATGGGTCTTGACGGAATGGAAAGCGGATTCTCCAAGCGCTAAAATCTTCAAAGGAAGTAATCGAGAAGTCCTTCGGATCGATAATTCCTCACAAGCTCATGGAATGCAAGAGCTGACTTTCAATCCAAATTCGAAGAAAGGAGATCCTGATTTTGGATTGCTTTACATTGGTTATGGTGATGGAGGAACAGCTGAAAAAAGATTTGCCCATATTTCTAACCATGGAGGAGCGGGAATTTATAGTAGCATTTTGCGAATCGATCCAGCTGGAAAAGACGGAAAAAATGGAAAATACGGAATACCCAAAATCAATCCTTTTGCAGGAGCTCCGGGAAAAGCTGGTGAAGTTTTGGCCTTTGGATTCCGAAATCCTAACCGGATCTTTTGGAATGAGTCAGGAATTCTTTTTGCCACCGATATTGGACAACATAGCATTGAAGAAATCAATTTGATAGAGCCAGGTAAGTTTTATGGCTGGCCCATTCGCGAAGGAAGGTTTATGATCAATCCTTTTGGAAGCTTCCGCACGCTTTATCCCTTGCCGAAGGATGATGCAGAAAAGGGTGTCACTTATCCATTGATCCAGCTGGAGCATGATGAGACCGTTGCAGTGATCGGTGGATATTTTCTTCCTGAAGGAAATCTTAAGGGCGATTTCATTTTTGGAGACATTCCAACGGGCCGATTGTTTTTAGCTGATTTGAATCAGAGACCTACCCCTGAAGTAAAAAGTCTGAAAGTCATTTTTGAGGGAAAAGAAACTACCATGGAAGAATTGGTTGGTGGCCGAGTAGATTTGAAATTCGGAATAGATGCTGAAAAGCAAGTTTACATCATGAGTAAGAATCAGGGAAAAATTTATAAAATTATCAACACCCTATGAAAAAGTTATTGAAAAGCCTACCGGTAATCGCCCTTGGCTTAGTAGTACTCATCTCTTCTTGCCAACAGCCGGAAGAAAAAGTCGAATTTATAGTCAATGAAAGGGCCATTGCGAGATTGGATTCCACACTTCAGAGCTACGTCAACTCCGGAAATGTAGCCGGAATCTCTGCGTTGATTTTCGAAAAAGATCAGGAGGTTTATTTCAATGCCTTTGGCTTTGCCAACCAAGAGAAACAAATCCCGATGGATAGAAACACCATTGTGCAGATTTATTCCATGACCAAACCGATTACCGGAACTGCACTGATGACACTTTGGGAAGAAGGGAAATTTCAATTGGATGATCCCTTGGAGAAATACGCACCAGAGTTCGCTAATATGAAGGTATATCAGGGAGTGGATGAGAATGGTAAAATGATTCTGGTGGATGCTGATCGACCTGTTACGATTCGAGATATCACTAGGCATACTGCAGGATTTCCTAACCGAAATGATATTCCCGGGCTTAGTGAGCTGATGGCTGAGAAAGATGCTCGAAGCTATGAAAACACGCTGACCCAAATGGCTGAAAAGATCGGAAGCACTCCGCTTTGGTTTCAGCCAGGGACCCAATGGGAATATGGCCAATCTGTGGATGTTCAGGCATTTTTGGTTGAAAGACTTTCCGGAGTGCCCTATGCTGAATATGTCCAAGAGCATGTTTTGAGCCCATTAAAAATGAATACTACCCGCTATGTAGTTCCAGAAGAAGATTTAAATCGATTCTCGGCAGCCTATCAGCGAACTGGTGAAGGGCAATTGACGCAAATGCCAGATTCGGCTGCGCATGCATTTAATTTAAAAAAGTGGCCTTTGACACCCGGAGGTTTTGGATTGACTTCCACTTTGGATGATTACATGACCTTTGCTCGAATGCTTGTCAATGAAGGAACAATCAATGGAACGACTATTCTAAAACCAGAAACCGTAAAACTGATGGCAACAAACCATCTTCCAGATTCTGTCACAGAGCGATCTTGGCTGCCAAGTAAAGGCCGAGTGGGATTTGGAATTGACTTTGCCGTACGAACAGACCCTCCTGCAACAGCTGAAGAAATGAATGGTGTGGTGGGAGAATTTTTCTGGGACGGAGCAGCTAGTACCCTATTTTGGGTTGATCCTAAAAATGATTTGGTAGCAGTGCTTTTTGTCCAGCTTTATCCTTACGATGGGATTGGGCTACATAAAAATTTTAGGGATGCTGTGTATGGAAAAATTGTAGTGAATCCAGCTCAATAATTAAAAACAAACTTGTATGAAGAAATTTTTTAAGAAAATAGGGACTTGGATCAAAGGCAAACTTAACCTCATCAAGCCGGGAGCATTTGCGATCAAAGGTGCAGCGATTGGGTTGTTGGTTCTAACTTTGATCGTTTTTGTAATTGAGATAGTAGGGATGAGTGTCAACTGGAAGGATCCTTGGATTCTTGTTTTTGGGTTGTTGATTCTTCTTGCTGTGACCCTGGTTTCATTCCTTGCTGTCAAGCTGATCAAATTGATTTTTGAAATCCCGAAAGATTATAAACGAGTATTAATTGCTTGCGCCATTCTGCTCAGCTTGGTCCGGCTAAGTGACGAGCGATATGCGATTTTTCTGGTGTTGATTTTTTCACTTTTTGGTGCCGGGATTGCGATGTTTTGGAAAGGGCATTTTCAGCGTTTAACCACTCCCAAGAAAGTTGTTTCCATCTTGGGATTTTTGGTAGGAATAGCGGGAATAGGCTTTTTGATCTATTTTGGAAGTATTCGCGGATTAGAAATCGATGAACAGATCAATGCTGCCAAACTCACGGAAGATAAGATTTCACCGATTGAAGCTGCCTCTCCAGCACTGAATGGAAGCTTTCAGTTTACCACTTTTACCTACGGGTCCGGAAAGGATCTGCGACGAGAGGAATTTGCTGAAGGCGCCACCTATCAGACCGAATCGGTAGATGGGAGAGCTTTTATTGATAATTGGGAAAAATTTGGGGGCTGGTGGCGTGAGAAGTATTGGGGATTCGATGCAAAAGAATTACCGCTTAATGCCCGAGTTTGGATGCCGGAAGGTAAAGGGCCTTTTCCGTTGGTTTTGGTGGTTCATGGCAATCATTCCATGCAGGACTTCTCTGACCCTGGCTATGATTACTTGGGCGAGTTTTTAGCCTCCAAAGGCATGATCTTAGCCTCAGTGGATGAGAATTTTATCAATGGGTCTTGGACAGATCTTTTTGGTCGGTTGGAAAAGGAAAATGATGCCCGAGGCTGGATCTTGCTTGAGCATTTGCGGGTTTGGGACGAGTGGAATAAAGATGAAACTCATCCGCTATTCCAAAAAGTGGATATGAATAAACTTGCGCTGATGGGTCACAGTCGTGGTGGAGAAGCAGTAGGTCATGCGGCCATGCTAAATGCCTTGGAATATTATCCAGATGACGCATCCATCAAACAGGGGTACCATTTCAACATCAAAGGAATAGTGGCGATAGCGCCTGTGGACGGGCAGTATAAGCCGGGAGGTTCAGGGACGAAATTTGAAAACGTGAATTACCTGACTTTTCATGGAGCTCAGGATGCGGATGTGACTTCTTTTTCAGGAGCAATGCAATATGAGCGAATCAAATTCACTGATAGCGCCTACCATTTCAAGTCTGCTGTCTATATCGCTGGTGCAAATCACGGGCAATTCAACACTTCTTGGGGAGATAATGATTATGGGGTGACTTTCAAAGGAATTCTCAATCTAGGTCAATTGATACCTGCGGAGGAACAGCAGGAAGTGGCTAAAGTGTATATCGGAGCTTTTTTGGAAGCTTCCCTGAATGATCGAAGGGAATATTTGCCTTTATTTCAAGATGCCAGAAAAGGAAAAGATTGGCTTCCAGAGTCTATTTACCTAAGTCAATTTGAAGATTCAAATACTCGAATTTGGGCGAATTTTGATGAGGATTTTGAACTGACGAGTACTACTACAGGAGGTGTTGCTGATGGAGAGAATCTAACTGTCTGGAGAGAATCAGAAATCGAGATGGAATATGGGAAAAAGGGAAGTCGGGCAGTTTATTTAGGATGGAACTATGAGAAATTAAATGAGGATATCGATACCCTTTGGAAAGATGGCGCCAAACCGACGATTCCAGATTCAGTCTTAGCGAGTTACTCGATTAGCCTGGACTCGATGAGTTTCAGACCAGACTCCACTTCTGTATTGGCATTTTCTCTTGCAGAATCTACCGAAAGCTCCAATCCGAAAAGTGGAGGCAAATGGAAAAACGATAATGATTCTAATAATAATAATGATTCTAATTCAGATGAGGAGTTGAATGCTGAAGGCGATAACAACTCAGAGGAAGAATCAACGAATGAGGAAGCCATCGAAGAAAAGGAGGATGAAGAAGCTGAAAAAACTCCTGATGCTCCCCTAGACTTCACGATCATCTTGACCGATCAGTCTGGTGCAGAAATCAGTTTTCTTCTGTCAGAATTTTCTCATCTTCAGCGGCAGATCAAGTCTAGAGTATTGAAACTGGACTTTCTGGATAAGAAGGATCATTCAGAAAATATTTTCCAAACATTCACTTTTGATCTGGAAAAATTGAAATCTAAGAATCCTGACTTTGCGCTGCAGACATTGCATCAGATTACATTTCAGTTTGATCAAAATGAAAGCGGCGTTATTATTCTAGACCAACTCGGGATTTCGAAGAATATTAATTTGGTAAAACGCTGAATGGATAGTTGATTTTTTAATCAATTTGTCAATTCAAAACAATAAAATACCGCACGATGTAATTTTTGTGGTTTAGTTATATCTATTTTGTCAAATTGACAAATTAAAGAGAGTTATCTCGATTAACCCGTAATCATATTATTTATGAACCAATTGGTGAACAGTGGCAAAAGGATTCTATCGTTTCTCATCATCTTATTTTCCATTGGATTAAGTTCCTGTGAGAAGTCAGAACCTTTTGATGATCCGACTGTCAAACCGGATGAAAATCGGTTTACGAAAGTTGTTTTGACAGAAGGAATGGATGAACCCATGGAAATGACCTTCCTTCCCGAAAGCAGAATTCTCTTTGTGGAAAGAAAAGGTGGAGTGAAGATTTTTGATGAGAAAACAGGTGATGTGACCTTAGTGGCCACGATTCCTGTAAATACTAAATACACCAACAAAGAGGGGGTGGTGAGAGAAGCAGAAGAAGGCTTGATGGGCGTGATCGTTCATCCTAATTTTGAAAAGAATCACTGGATTTACCTTTACTATGCGGACCCGATTGATACCCAGCATGTGTTGGCTCGGTATGAGCTAGACGGAAACATCCTTAAGGAAGAGACGAAGAAGATACTTTTGGTCGTGCCAACACAACGTGAAGAGTGTTGCCATACAGGCGGAGGAATGGTCTTCGACCAGGAAGGTAATCTTTACTTGACAGTTGGAAACAATACCGTTAACCCACGTACAGGATCATCTAATTTGGATGAAAGACCTGGATTTGAGAACTCGGATGATCAAAGAGCTCCTGGAAACACCAATGATTTAAGAGGAAAGATTTTAAGAATTCATCCAGAAGATGATGGAACTTATACTATTCCAGAAGGAAATTTATTCCCTATAGGAACTGAGAAAACTAAACCTGAAATCTATACCATGGGTCATAGAAACCCATGGAGAGTTTCTTTAGACAGTGAAACTGGCTATTTGTACTGGGGCGAAGTGGGGCCTGATGCATCCGTAGACTCTATCTGGGGACCAAAAGGGTATGATGAATTTAATCAGGCTAAAGGCCCGGGATTTTTTGGATGGCCATATTTTATTGGTGACAACCAACCATATAATAGGCATGACCTTGCAACGGAGACTTATGGAGCTCCTTTTGATGTCAATAAGCCTGTGAACGAATCTGTCAACAATACGGGTTTAAGAGAATTGCCTACTCCTGTGGTTCCTGCTTTCATTTGGTATCCTTATGGGATATCTGAAGAGTTTCCTATGCTTGGAAGTTCTGGAAGGAGTGCAACAGGTGGGCCTGTATTCAGAAAAAAAGATTTTGCAAAAGATGCACCTTATGTATTTCCTGCGTATTACGAGGGGAAATGGTTGATCGTCGACTTTATGAGAGGTTGGATCATGGCGGTCTCGATGGATGAAAATGGAGATTATCAATCCATGGAACGGTTTTTACCGGAAGAGAACTTCAGTTCGGCTATTGATATGGATTTTGGACCAGATGGAGCACTTTATGTGTTGGAATATGGGAGCGCTTGGTTTAGAGGAAACTCGAATTCCAGAATTGTTAAAATTGAATACAATGCTGGAAATAGAAAACCAAACATAAATGCTTCTGCGGATGTCATGGCAGGTTCGGTGCCATTCACAACCAAATTCAGTTCAGCCGGAACCAACGATTATGACGATTACGATCAGGGAAAGCTTACCTATTCTTGGGAGATCTCTTCTGACAATGGAACAACGGTAGACCTTCAAGGTGCTGACGTTTCCTACACCTTCGAAAGTCCAGGGATATATAAAGTAGTATTAACGGTGACTGATACCAAAGGCGAATCTAATTCTTCCAGCTTGGAAATAGTGGCCGGAAATGATCGCCCAGTGGTTAGCATAGATTTCAGCGGTAAAAACAGAACCTTCTATTTTGGAGATAAATCACTGGATTATAAAGTTTTGGTTACTGATAAAGAGGATGGAAGCACTTCAAACGGTGCAATCAAGCCAGAGGAAGTCGCAGTAACTTTTGATTATGTTCCTGCCGGTTTTGACCCGATCGAAATGGCTTCCAAGCAAAGTGGGGTAGAATCCATGGCAGTATTAAATATTGGGCGAAATCTAATAGAGGCTAGTGATTGCAAATCTTGTCATCAATATGATTCGACTTCAATCGGACCTAGCTATTCTGCAGTTGCCCTAAAATATCCCAAAACTCAAGAGAACGTTCGTATGCTTATTGGTAAAATAATCAATGGAGGCAGTGGCGTTTGGGGAGACCATGCAATGAGTGCGCACCCGCAATTATCAGAAGGAGATGCCAAGCGAATGGTGGATTATATTTTCAGCTTGAATGAAGTCAATCCCACAGTTGCGTCTCTTCCTTTGGAAGGTAAATTGACTCCAGAAGTTCCTGAGGGGGAAGATGGCCAGGGAGGATATTTATTAAGAGCATTTTACAGTGATAAAGGAGTAGGAAACATTACATCCTTGACAGGCGAAGACTTTGTTGCTTTACGTAATCCTTTCTTGGATCCTCAACTATCTGAGGTAAGAAAAGGCGTACAATTGTTGACTACTCCAAGTGTGAATTTCTTCATGGTAGGAGATCAATCCTATATTGGATTTAAAGATCTAGACATGACAGGAATCAAAGAAATTACCCTTTATTTAGGTCTTAGTTCTAGAGTAGGTGCCAAAGGTGCCTCCGTTGAGATCAGACTGGATGCTCCAACAGGTCAGTTGTTGGGAGAGACTGAGAAAGTAACCAAAGCGCCTGAAGGCGGTTTCCGACCACCTGCTGGTGTTTCTCGAACAGAATGGAGAAGACAAAATTCTGCCAAGCCGACACTGACTTTTCAGCCAGTTTCAGGAAAACATGATGTTTATTTCATATTCAAAAACGCGGATGTGAAACCAGAGGAAATACTAGTTGCTATTAATGAAATAGAGTTTAAAAACTAATTGTTAAATAGCGAAAGTCTGATCAATTCGGCTTAAAAAAGGCTGAAAAAAATATTTTTGTTTTAATATTCAAAAGGAATGCCCCTAGCCGAAAGGTTCGGGGCATTTTGCATTTATCCCTGATTATTGCTGTATCTGGCATCTTCGTTCTTTTGACAACACGAATAAAAATCTCTTGATCAAAGGAAATCTGGCTGCTGGCGAAACGCTGATAATTACAAATTATTTTGACAATCTCACGAATAAATAAGAACTTCATTCTTAATAAATAACAAAGAACTTTTTTATGAACCATTTGGCGAATAAAATATGGAGGTTTTTTTCCTTCATTTTCGTAGTAGGAGTTGTAAGTGCTTGTCAAAAATCCGAAGGATTCTCAAAAGTTGTCTTGATAGAAGGAATGGATGAGCCAATGGCAATGACGTTTCTACCTGATAATCGAATTCTTTTTGTAGAAAGAAAAGGAGCGGTAAAGATTTTAGATCAAGAAACAAGAAAAACCAGATTAGCAGGGACAATTCCCGTTAGCACCAAGTACACTGACAAAGAAGGAGTTGTTAGTGAAACCGAAGAAGGATTAATGGGAGTGGTCGTTCATCCAGAATTTGAAAAAAATTCATGGGTGTTCATTTATTATGCAGATCCGGTAGATCCTAAACATGTGTTGGCTAGATATGAACTCAATGGAAGTACACTAGTTGAGGAATCAAAAAAAATCCTTTTAGTCATACCAATTGATAGAGGTTACAACCATACTGGTGGAGGAATGGTCTTTGACAAGGAGGGAAATCTCTACCTGACTGTTGGAAATAATACAGAAAACCCAAAATCTGGGACTTCCAGCTTGGATGAACGTCCTGGATATGAAGGCTCTGATGATCAAAGGGCTGCCGGAAATACCAATGATTTGAGAGGTAAGATATTAAGAATTCATCCAGAAGATGATGGAACTTACTCGATTCCAAAAGGGAATTTATTTCCCGTAGGCACAGACAAAACCAGACCTGAAATTTATACCATGGGGCATAGAAACCCATGGAGGGTTTCTTTGGATAGTGAAACGGGATATTTGTATTGGGGCGAAGTGGGACCCGACTCTGATTATGATTCTATCGGGGGATCTAGAGGATATGATGAGTTCAATCAGGCCAAAGGCCCAGGATTCTTTGGATGGCCATATTTTATTGGTAATAATCAGCCGTACAATAGACATGATGTTTTTACAAACACCTATGGGGAACCATTTGATGTGAACAACCCTGTCAATGAATCTGTCAATAATACAGGCTTAAGAGAATTGCCTACTCCGGTTATTCCTGCCATGATTTGGTATCCCTATGACATTTCGGAAGATTTTCCATTGTTAGAAAGTTCTTCAAGAAGCGCAACTGGTGGACCGGTTTTCAGAAGAAAAGATTTTGCAAGAGACGCTCCTTTTGTTTTTCCAGAATACTATGAAGGAAAATGGTTAATCGTTGATTTTATGAGAGGCTGGATTATGTCTGTGAGCATGGATGAAAATGGTAATTACAAATCCATGGAGAGATTCCTTCCAGAGGAGACATTTAGCTCTGCAATTGACATGAAATTTGGTCCAGACGGGGCGCTCTATATTCTTGAATATGGTGAAGGTTGGTTTAAGCGAAATCGCGATTCTCGAATAGTAAAAGTAGAATATAACAGAGGAAATAGAAGACCAAATGTGAATGCGAGTGCTGATAAATTAGCTGGAGCCATTCCATTTACTGCTAATTTCTCTTCAGCGGGAACCAATGATGAGGATTACTATGATAAGGGAAAACTTACCTATGACTGGGTCATTACTTCTGTCAATGGAGCTACGGTAAATCTTAATGGTCAGGATGCTTCTTACACTTTTGAAACACCTGGAATTTATAAAGTCTTGCTTACCGTAACTGATACTAAAGGACAATCTAATTCGGCAAGTCTTGAAGTGGTGGCTGGAAATGATCTGCCTGCCGTAAGCATTGATTTCAAAGGGAAAAATAGGACCTTCTATTTTGGGGATAAGTCACTGGAGTATAAAGTTACGGTGACGGACAAAGAGGATGGAAGTACCTCAAACGGGGCCATAAAGCCAGAAGAAGTAGCTGTTACATTTGATTATATTCCTTCAGGATTTGACCCAATCCAGCTGGCATCAAAACAAATAGGCGTTGAAACAAATGCCGTGCTTAGTATTGGACGTAACCTTATTGAGGCGAGTGATTGTAAATCATGTCATCAATATGATTCGACTTCCATCGGTCCTAGCTATGCTGCAGTTGCCAAAAAGTATCCAAATAATCCGGATAATGTCAATATGTTGGTAAGTAAGATAATTAAAGGCGGGAGTGGAGTTTGGGGAGACTACGGCATGAGCGCTCACCCACAATTGTCTGAAGCCGATGCCAAGCGAATGGTAGATTATATTTTCAGTTTGAATGATTTGAATTCAAATGTTGCGTCTCTTCCTTTGGAAGGTAAATTAACCCCAGAAGTTCCTGAAGGCGAAGATGGTCAGGGAGGATATTTGTTAAGAGCCTTTTATTCTGATAAAGGGGCTGAAAACATCACATCATTGACAGGTGAAGACTTTGTCGCTTTGCGAAATCCTTTTCTAGATCCAATGCTATCAGAAGTAAGAAAAGGAGTTCAATTATCTACCAAACCGAATGTTAATTTCTTTATGGTGGGAGATCAATCTTACATTGGTTTTAAAGATTTGGACATGACAGGGATAAAAGAAATCATCCTGTATTTGGGAATTAATGCTATTGATGATGCCAAAGGCGCATCAGTGGAGGTAAGATTGGATTCTCCGACAGGTAAATTAATTGGTGAAATAGATAAAGTAACCAAAGCTCCGGACGGTGAAGTCAAAACAATATCTGGAGTTTCAGCAGCAGAATTAAGACGGAAAAATTCCATAAAATCAACTGCTGCTATAGCTGCCGCTACTGGAAAGCATGATGTTTATTTCGTATTCAAGAATCCGGATGCGAGATCAGAAGATATACTAGTATCTGTCAACGAAATAGAGTTTAAAAACTAGTTTGTAAACGACTGGATATTCATTTATGAGGATCAGATCAAGTAGGCAAAAGAAATAGTTTTGAAAAAATTAAGCCCCGAATCTTTCGACTCGGGGCTTTTAGCTTTTTTTGATATCCTAGTTATTCTTGACTGTGGTAGTATCTGGTTTTGTTGTTGGTTTTGGCTTTGGTAAGAATCCTTTTAAGAGTTTTTTTGCTTCGTCTACCGCTTTGTCCTTTGTGACATCTACCTGTTTTTCAAGCTCTTTTTTAACGCTGTCTTGAATTACTTCAGCTTTCAGTTTCATTTCTTTTTTGATGCTGTCCTGCGCTGCATTGAATTGCTCGGTAGCTTTTGTTTGAAGAGCCTGAGTTTCGCCAGATACTCTAGCTTTTAAGGTATTGGCTAAGAGGGTTTCAATACTGTTTCCTCCTGCCAAGGCAATTTTTGGAGAATTATAGGTTCCTGATAAGTTTAATGCTAAGGGAATCATTGTGTTTTCATCTACTTGATTTCCTGAGATTGTTGCTAAAATTGAAGTCGCTTGGGATCCAAACTTATTCGCTGGGATCAGCATATTTACCAAGTAATTTATAGACCCATCAAAACCGGCAGATCCCTGAACATTTGCTTGATAGTCCCAAAGTTTTACATCAAATGGCTTCACATCCATCACTCCATTTTCTATGGAAATAGGAATGGATATATTTTTCAATTGAAGCGTATTGACATCTTTTAGCTTCGTTAGACTGGTAATCCCTTCCAGTATTTTACTGTCTTTCAAAGCCGTTTCAGCTACTTTAAGTAGTCCCCTGCCGTCTAGACTAGAAAGCAGAGGCATCATATCCTGTCCAAGATTTCCGGAAAAACTTAAATTGGAATTGAATTTTCCAGTTAGGTTTTGGGCTATGGGCGCAAATGCTTTTACAGTGTTAAATGATTTGAAAGCCTCAGCAATACTCAGTTCGGCAATATTCAGATCAAAATTAAATTTTGGTGCCGTCAGGTCTCTTGGATCATATGTGCCATTAAGTGCAATGGTTCCGCCCATGGTTTGCATGGAGGCATCACTAAAGTTTAAAACCCCATCCCTCAAAGTCATATTTCCTTTCATTTCTTTAAGAGTCAAATTGTCATATAGTACTTCATTTGCGGCAACCGTCATGGTAAAATCAATGTTTTTTGGGAGTTCAATGACTGTCATTTCAGATGATACTGTATCTGAAGATGCGTCTTCGCTCATCCACTCATTGACATTGAAGCGTGGACTATTTAATGCTAGTTGACCCTTTAAAGTACCATCTTCACCCAGCAAGTAATTCATATAATTAGAAAGAGTACCTGTTGCTTTAACATGGCTTTCCCCAAGCTTGGAATCAAATTCATTTAATGAAATGTTATTTGGGTTAAATGTGGCTTTAGCAGAAAAAATTTCCACTCCCTGCGGAATGTCTTGGGATACAAATTTGAAATTTGAAATATCCATGGTGCCACTTGTTTGAAGCTGATTGTATTTTTCTGCCTCAACAGCCGCATAGGAACCTTTTGTAAAAAGATCAGCATTAATTCTGCCTTCCATCTCCATCCCTTCCATTGGGAAAATGGTCAGGATTTTTTTCAAATCAAGTCCTCCGATAATTTCTCCATCCCAAAAAAGTTGATCAAAATCTTGAATTTTCAATTTACCCTTAATGGATTCATCTTCCAGTTCAAAACCAAATTGACTCAGATCCACCAAAAAATCATTCATTTTCCCGCTGATATTTTGGATGGAAGCATTGACATTCAGGTTCTCTATAGGAGCTGGATAATCCGCGCTTTTCACATAGCCATTTGCAAGTTGAAGCTTAGCGTCAATTGCCGGAATAATTCCTGCAACAGAATCATAACGCCCTTTTGCGAGTGCATTGACATCCAAAGTCCCTTTCAGATTCATGTCTTCAATAGGAAAAATTGAGGTTAGCTCCTCTAAATTCAGCTTTCCATTAAGTGCTGCATCAATTGTATAAGAAACTAAATCTGAAAGAAAGAATTTACCAGAAATTGGGTTGCTTCCAAAATCAAGATTAAATGTTGGGATTGAAATAGAGGTATTGTCCAGATTATCTGTCTCATTCTTTACCTGCATGTCTAGATTTACGTTTTTTACCGGGCGGGGTAAATCAGGGTATTGAAACATACCGTCGGCAACTTTCAGCGAAACATCAAAGGCCGGAAACTTGGTGTCATTGTAGATTCCTTTTACAAAACCGTTGAAGTCCATGCTTCCGGATGTTTGTAAGCTCGAGAAGCTTTCTGAATAAATTTCTGGGACAAGGGATAGTAGGCTTTTGAATTCATTGTCCTTACCTCCAAAATTCAAATCGAATTCAATATCATCAGATGGCATGGCCAAGAATCCCGTCATTCCAAAATGGAAATCATTAAGCTTGAAATCACCATCACTTACAGTAAACTTCATGTTTTTCATATCGATGTTCAATAAGGTCTCGCCAGAAAAACTTTTATTGGAAAGATAGTTGGTACCTTCATAGGTGATATCAGCTATCATTGCTTCCATTTCTACTGGTAATTCATATACATCTGCAGTAAATTCTCCATTTCCCGAGCCATTGATCCCGGAAAGGGCCATGAAATAATCAAGTTCGCGATCATCATACACAAGGTTAAGATCATTTATTTCTAGTTGATCCACCCCTATTTTCATACTGCTTTCGGCACTGTTTGCCGTTTCTTCTGAAGGATAAGTTATATCGTAATTGGCCGTTCCATCTTCTAATACTTTGATGTATAGATTTCCGCCATTGAGGTGAACTCCTGTGAGAGTAGGGAATTCCTCAAAAAGTACAGACATCAGATTGAAATCAATCTGAAGTTCGTCTAAAGAAACCAACGTGTCACTTTCGAATGGGGCATTTCCTACCACCCCAAGGTCTTTGATATTTGCAGAAATATTAGGGAACCTTTTAAAAATGCTCAGACTGATATTATCGATATCATAAATCACCTTTGCATTCACAGATTGGGCAATTTTTTGGTCAATATGGGCAGCTATTTTATCCTTGAAAATAAATGGAAGTGTAAACGCTGAGGCTATTAAAAAAAGAAATATTCCGGATAGTATTAAGATTGTTTTTTTCATAATATGTATATCCGCAATCTTGCCAGTATGATTAAATCGAAGCAATAATGAGTCTGTCAAAGAGTTTTTGACCGAAATATCTTCTGTTGAGTTTGTAACAAAACTCGTCCAGGTAATTC
>NZ_JAQWXX010000120.1 GCF_029254265.1 Algoriphagus sp.
ATCCAAGAGCTCAAAACTGTAGGTAAAGGCTATAGAACTTTTACCAACTTTAGAAGTGCAATCCTCTTTTTCCACGGAGGATTAAACTTATATCCCCACTAACTTAAGGGTAGAACCTTAATAAAATAAAGAAATAATATGATACGAAAATGGTTTAAATCTTTTCCTTTTTTATATGTGATTTGGCTTAAATACTTTAGGAAAAGTAAACTTACAGTTCCTAGTAATGAGGATTTTTTTTATTTTGATGGTTACCCTCGAAGCGGTAATTCGTATTTAACAAGTTTATTTAAATATATTTTTCCCACAGTAAGGTTTAGTCACCATTTACATTGTGTCGCGTCTTTAAAAATTGCGATAAAAAACAAAATACCAGTCATTATAATAGTTAGAGAACCACTTGAATCAATTTCATCTCTAATTGTGATGGATATTCCAGGCCTAATACTAAATTATAAAACGGTTGCAAGATATGTGGATGATTACATTGATTATTTTCAATACTTAAAAATGAAGTTAGATACAATTAATATTATATCATTTGAATCATCCATTAAAAAACCTGAATTGTTTTTTCTATGTCTAGAACAAGCCGTTCCTAATTTAATAATAACTCAAAAAGACTATGATTTAATTTCAGAATTTGTTGGTGATAATTTGATAGAAAAAAAGCAAAGCAAGATGTCACACGATCATGCTTTAAGATTTTCATCAACTCCGAATCAAGAAAGAACGGCCAAAAAAGAAATAGTTAAAAATCTTTTAAAAAACAATAAAAGAATGACAACTGCTCAAAACTTATTTAAAGATGTTCTTTCTAAACAGTTTGAAAATTAAATGAAAATCCTTCAGATCAATACAACTGTTAATTCCGGAAGCACAGGCAGAATTGCAGAAGATATTGGAAGTGTCTTAATCGTAAATGGACACGAAAGCTACATCGCTTTTGGAAGAGGTGATAACGAAAGCCAGTCTAAAAAAATAAAAATAGGTACCAATAAAGATGTTAATTGGCATGGTATATTGACTTTACTAATAGACCGCCATGGTTTTGGTTCAATAAATGCTACCAAAGAATTAATTAAAAATATTGATGCCATAAAACCCGATGTGATTGGATTACATAACATTCATGGATATTATATTAATATCGAAATATTATTTAATTATATAGAAAATAATAACATTCCAGTTATTTGGACCTTGCATGATTGTTGGTCGTTTACAGGGCATTGCACTTATTTTGATTCGGTAGGTTGTGAAAAATGGAAAACTCAATGTGAAAAGTGTCCCAAAACTAAAATGTACCCTCAATCAATTGGGTTGGATAATTCTTTTAAGAATTTTAATGACAAAAAAAGAATTTTTAACCAGGTCCAAAACTTACAAATAGTCACTCCTTCAAATTGGTTGAAAAATCTTGTTTCTGAATCTTTTTTAACCCATCCAGTCACCTGCATACATAATGGCGTAGATTTAGATCATTTTAGTCCGGTGTCTGACGATCACTATTTAATTGACAGATATCACATTAAAGACAAGAATGTAATTTTGGGAGTTGCTAGTATTTGGGACAAAAGAAAAGGACTCGATGATTTTATTCAGCTTCATTCCCAGCTAAGTGAGGATTTTAAAATTGTATTGATAGGGCTAAGTAAAACTCAACTTTCAAACCTGCCTGATGGGATGTTGGGTATTACCCGGACTGAAAACGTGCAGGAATTGGCTGAATGGTATAGCCTGGCCGATGTCTTTGTCAATCCCACGTATCAGGATAATTTTCCAACAACCAATTTGGAAGCGTTGGCATGTGGGACTCCGGTTATAACGTATGATACAGGAGGGAGTCCTGAGGCGATTGATTTGGAAACAGGTGAAATTGTAAAAAAAGGAGACATTCAATCATTAAGACAAGTTATTGAAAAGTGGTGTACAAATAATTCAGTTGAAACTTCAAAAAAATGCAGACTTAGAGCTGAAAAGTATTTTAATAAGGAGGATAGATACAAAGAGTATTTAGGACTTTATGAACAAGTATCAAGGCAAAAATTATTAAATGATAACTAAAAAAATATACATCGCAGGCCATCGCGGTATGGTAGGCTCTTCTATTTGGCGTGCTCTCGAAGCAAAAGGTTTTAAAAATTTAATTGGTAAAACAAGTCAAGAACTTGATTTGCGAAATCAAGAGCAAGTAAACCAGTTTTTTAACTCAGAAAAACCAGTCGTGGTAATTGATGCAGCTGCGAGAGTGGGGGGGATATTGGCAAATAATAATTTTCCGTATCAATTCTTGATGGAAAATATGCAGATTCAAAATAATCTGATTGATGCCTCTCATCGCCACGAAGTGGAGAAATTCATTTTTCTGGGAAGTTCTTGTATCTATCCTAAAATGGCTCCTCAACCTTTAAAGGAGGATTATCTTTTGACAGGGCCGTTGGAACCGACCAATGAATGGTATGCGATTGCTAAAATAGCTGGAGTTAAAGCTTGTGAAGCTATTAGAAAGCAGTTTAATAAAGATTTTGTGAGTTTAATGCCAACTAACTTGTATGGTTCGCATGATAATTTTGACTTGGAAACTTCGCACGTCTTACCAGCCATGATACGAAAGTTTCATGAAGCAAAACTAAACAACAATGCTCCAGTAACTTTATGGGGCTCAGGAACACCGATGCGGGAGTTTTTATTTGTAGATGATTTGGCAGCAGCAGTCCTATTTGCCTTAGGAAATACATTAGATGACAATCTTTATAATGTAGGAACTGGTATAGATTTGATAATTAAAGATTTAGCGCTACTGATACAAAAAACAGTAGGTCATCAAGGAGAAATAATTTGGGATGATTCTAAACCAGATGGTACTCCAAGAAAATTGGTGGATGTAACCAAACTAAAATCATTAGGATGGAGTCCAAAAGTTGATTTAGAATCAGGAATTCAAAAAACATACCAATGGTTTTTAGAACACTCTAACCAATACAAAGAAGTGAAAATGTAAAATGTATGATATTCCTTCATATTACAAACCCATGGACAAATCTGTAATCAACGATTAAGAAAAAATGCCTAAAAAAATTCACGTAGTATTATCAGGTGGCTCAGGAAGCCGCTTATGGCCATTATCTAAAAAATCAAGAACCAAGCAATACATTCCACTTTTTGATGGTAAAAGCTTATTTGAAATAACCATTGCAAACAACGAAAATATATGTGATGAGGTACTAGTAATTGGGAATATTGATAATTATGAATTGACTTTGAGTGTTTTAAAAGAGAATGTGTCCACAAACTTTCAAGTAGTGGCTGAGGCAAAGCCTAAAAATACTGCCGCGGCTATTGCTTTTGCAGCACTTTCGGTTAATGAAGAAGATTTATTGCTAGTAACACCATCCGATCACATTATTGAAAACAAAGAAGCATATAAAGAAGCAGTTAACAAGGCATTTGAATGGGCACGCAAAGGACATATGGTTACGTTTGGTATTAATCCAAGTAAACCAGAAACAGGTTATGGCTATATCCAAAGCAATGGAGAAGATGTGGTTGCTTTTCATGAAAAACCAGACTTAGACAAAGCAAAAGACTTTTTGGATAAAGGAAATTATCTTTGGAACAGTGGTATTTTTTGTTTTCAAGCCAAAACCTATTTAGAAGAGTTAAATAAATTTCGATCTGATATTTTAGAAGCTTGTAAAAACGTCATGAAACTAAAAAGTGGTGACTTTTTAGACGAAGAGGCAACATCGAAAATCCCATCTGAAAGTATCGATTATGCAGTGATGGAACAATCTCAAAAAATCAAAATAGTCAAAGGAACTTTTGATTGGTCAGATTTAGGTTCATTCGAAGCGCTCTACGAATTTTTCGCATTAAGAGGTGCTTACGTGCAAGATTCAAATCTTATTATTGCGGAAACAGCACATGTTGAATTACACGGACTTGAAAACATGATGGTGATACAAAGTGGCGATGCCATTTTAGTGATGCCAATTGCAGAATCACAATCGGTCAAAAAAATATATGAAAGATTACTCCAAACAAATAAAAAATTAATTGAATAAAATGGAATACGATGTAAGACCTTGGGGTGAATATTTTGTTTTAGACGATAGCAAAACCCACAAAGTAAAAAGAATAGTGGTTAAACCAGGTGGAAGACTCTCGTATCAATATCACTTTCACCGTGCCGAGGTTTGGACCATTGTGGAAGGCGAAGCACTCATTACAATTGATGGCATTGATAAAGTCTATAAAGTAGGTGAGGTCGCCATTATTCCGCTAAAAGCAAAGCATAGAATACAAAATTCAACAAATGAAAATCTGGTTTTTATTGAAGTGCAATGGGGAGAATCTTTTGAGGAATCAGATATCGTACGAATTGAAGATGATTATAATAGAAATTAAAAAAGTTTAATTCTTTAATATAAAAAGTAAACATTTAAACGATTTAACAAGAAGAATAAAACATGAAAACAGCATTAGTAACAGGAATTACAGGGCAAGATGGTGCCTATTTAGCAGAACTTTTACTTGAAAAAGGTTATATGGTTCATGGTGTAAAAAGAAGAGCCTCAATGTTTAATACGGACAGAATTGATCACTTATACCAAGATCCACATGCAAAAGACGTAAGGCTAAAATTACATTATGGCGACATGACTGATTCTATGAATATAACAAGGATTATTCAAGAAACACAACCAGACGAAATTTATAATTTGGCGGCAATGTCTCACGTAAAAGTTAGTTTTGATACTCCTGAATATACAGCTAATGCTGACGGAATAGGTACTTTAAGGATTTTAGAAGCGGTTAGGCTATTAGGGTTGGAAAAAAAGACAAAAATATACCAGGCTTCAACTTCTGAATTGTATGGTTTGGTGCAAGCAGTGCCGCAAAGCGAATCGACACCTTTTTACCCAAGATCGCCTTATGCAGTAGCGAAAATGTATGCCTATTGGATTACAGTAAATTACCGTGAAGCTTATAATATGTATGCTTGTAATGGTATTTTATTCAATCATGAATCTCCGTTAAGAGGCGAAACATTCGTAACAAGAAAAATCACGCGTGCCGCAGCCAAAATTGCTTTGGGATTACAAAGTGATTTATACATGGGAAATTTAGATGCCCAACGTGATTGGGGTCATGCAAAAGATTATGTAGAAGCAATGTGGCGTATTTTACAACAAGAAAATCCTGAAGATTATGTAATTGCAACAGGTGTAACGACAAGAGTGAGAGAATTCATAAAATTGGCATTTGCAGAAGTTGGTTTAACCCTTCGATTTGAAGGAAATGGAATCCATGAAGAGGGAGTTTTAGACCAAATTGATGCTGTCCAATATAAAAAGGCAACAGGAAATGAGGTGGAAGATTTTAAAATGGCATTAAATACGGCGGTTGTAAAAGTGGATCCAAACTATTTTAGACCAACCGAGGTTGAACTTTTGATTGGAGATCCTACAAAAGCACAAACCAAATTAGGTTGGAAACCAAAATATAATTTACAAAGGTTAGTTGAAGAGATGATGGCATTTGATGTGAAATTATTTCAAAAAGACATACATTTATCTAAAGGGGGGCATGCAGTTTTGAGACAAGCTGAATAATAATGAGTGAAAAAAAACAAATAGTTTTTGTCAATCAAAGTGCTGGTTATTTAATGATTGATATCATTGATGCTTTTAAAGATAATTATGATGAAAGGATTCTTCTAACGGGTTTCTTAAATCCACGGAATAAAAAATTGGATGATACTGTTAAAGTCGAAAAATTAATTACTTATGACAGATCATCAAGTGTTAAAAGAATATTTACTTGGTTTTGGGCCTTCATTAAAGCTCTATTTCTAATCAGGTTTAAATATCCCAAAGCACATTTGTTTTTAGTGTCAAATCCTCCATTTACTGCTTTGATTCCTTTGTTTTGTAAAAATTCTTTTGACATTCTAGTTTATGATATTTACCCGGATGCCTTTGTTGAATTCGGCTATTTTAAAAAAGATTCCTGGATTATCAAAATATGGGAAAGCATAAATATAAAGGTCTATCAAAAAGCAAGAAAAATCAGTACAATTACCGATGGAATGCAAGAGCGATTGACTAAATATGTTACTAATGATAAAGTAAATGTTGTACCTATTTGGACAGATAACTCATTTTTAAAACCCATTCCTAAATCAGAAAACTCATTCCTAAAAACCCATCAAATTGAAGATAATTTTATAGTAATGTATTCAGGAAATATGGGGAAAGCCCACCCAGTAGAAATATTAGTACACTTAGCCAACCATTTCCAGATAAACACAAATATTTTTTTCTTGTTAATTGGTGGGGGTGATAAATACAAGTACTTAGAAGCTTCCATTTCAAAAAAGAAATTACGGAATATCAAAATAATGCCATGGCAAGATGCGAATCTATTACCTTTTACTTTATCTGGAGCTGATTTGGCACTTGTGACTGTTGGTAATGAAGCTTCAGGCCTAAGTATTCCAAGTAAAACATATAATTTAATGTCTGTTGGGACACCCATTTTATGTGTGGCACCAAAGGAATCAGCTCTATCAAATCTAGTGGAAGTCGAAAAAATTGGTGTTGTTTTTCAAGAAAATGAACTGCAGAATATGATTCAATTTATTGATGGGATTTTGTCCGACAAAAATCAATTAATGGCTTTCAGAATGAAAGCAGTAGAATCTTCTTTAAAATATATATCTTTAAATGCTATTAAATTTTTATAATCTCCTGATCCAAGTAAAATATATTTTCATTTAAGAGAATTAAAAATCAACATAAAACCAATTATTTATTAAAAGGATGGAAGAAAAATTTATTAACCTAATTAAAGAAGCGTTAGAAATCGAAGATAGAGAAGTATCTCTTACAGATAAATTCAAAGAGTTTGATGAGTGGGATTCTTTGGCACTTCTGACCTTAATTGCTGAGTTGGATGATAACTTTGGAGTTACTATTCAATCGGAAGTTTTTGAGAATATTACCACGCTGCAGGAATTGTTTGACCATGTTAAAAATGATCAGTAATGCCTTTACTGCAATTTGATCAGGTTGGAATTTTAGGCTTAGCGGCTGCAGTACCTGCTAACAAAATCATCAATCGAGACTATACGGAGCATTTTCCTGCTCAAGATGTGGCTGAGATTGTTGAGAAAACAGGGATTGAAGAAAGAAGATTTGCCCTAAAAGACACCTGCTCCTCGGATTTGTGTTATGCTGCTGCTGAAAAATTGATAGCGGATCTAAAGATTGATAAGGATGAGATCGATCTTCTAGTTTTTGTTTCCCAGACTCCTGATTATCGTATGCCGGCTACTTCTGTGATTCTTCAGGCTCGGCTTGGACTCTCGAAGCAGACAATGGCATTTGATTTAAGTCTGGGATGTTCTGCATTTGTTTATGGGCTTTCTGTTGTTTTCTCAATGGTACAATCAGGCCAAATTCGTAAGGCTCTATTGCTTGACGGAGAAACTCGCTCAAGAGCTTATCACCCTAAAGATAGAAGAGTTGCCTTCTTATTTGGAGATGGTGGAATTGCAGCTGTTATTGGTAAAAATTCCAAGTTTGGTAAATCTTTTTTTTCCTTAAATACAGATGGTAATAAGGAGGACTTGATTAAAATCAAAGCTGGTGGATACCGATACCCAAGCTCTACTGAAACTGTAAAGGAGAGAATAGTGGATGACTATGGGAATATTTCCACAGATGAGCATGGTACGATGAATGGCGGTGATGTTTTCAATTTTGTAATCCAAGAAATTCCTGTAGATTTCAAAAGGATACTGGCTTTTGCCGGGACTGAGAAAGAAGCCATCGATTATTTTGTCTTTCATCAGGCAAATGCTTTTATGAATGGATACTTGGCCAAAAAGTTGAAGCTACCTTTAGAAAGAGTACCCTCTAGTATTCGTGAGTTTGGAAATACTTCTTCGGTTTCTATTCCTTTGACCATTGTCAGTCAATTGCAGGGGAAGTTGTCAGGTAATAAAAAACTTCTCCTTAGTGGATTTGGTGTAGGCATGTCCTGGGCTTCGGCGGTGATGGATTTTCAGGATTGCTGGATTAGTGATATGGTTGAGGTAGGGGAGGAATGATAGCACACAGATAACGCTGATTGGGCTGATCGTCGCGAATTTTTTTAATCCGTATGAATCTGTTAAATCAGCGTCATCCGTGTTCCATTTATAGACCGCTGATGACACAGATTGTGCGGATGGTCGCGGACAATAGAGAACGCTGATGACACAGATTGTGCGGATAGTCGCAGATAATAGAGAACGCTGATGACGCAGATTGGGCAGAAAGTCGCAGATAAAAAAATAGAAAAAAAAAAGAAATAAAAAATCTGTGAAAATCAGCTAGATCCGAGTCGTCTATGTACCATTAAATCCGTGTAAATCTGCTAAATCCGCGTCATCTGTGTTCCATTAAATCTGTGTAAATCTGCAAGATCAGTGTTCCATTGTTCCTTATTTTAAAAACCATCTATGAATCCAAATAATCCCTTTTCCTTAACAGGCAAAACTATTCTGATTACAGGCGCTTCTTCGGGGATCGGTCAGGGGATCGCAATTGCCTGTGCCGGGCAGGGAGCAAAAGTTTTACTTTTAGGCAGAGATGCAGACCGTTTGAAAGAAACAGTAAAGCTCTGTGAAAATGGTCAAGATCATGGTTTCTTGAGTTTGGACCTGAGAGATGAGCTGCAGATCAATGCGGAGCTCGAAACATTTTTAAAGCAACATGCACCCATTCACGGCTTTGTCCATGCAGCAGGAGTTTCTCCTACTATTCCCTTTAAAGTTTTAAAAGAGTATCAAGTTCAGGAGGCTTTTCAGTTGAATGTTTTTTCAGCAATATCAATGATTCAAGTACTCACGAAGGTTGGAATCAAATCTTCTGAGGGAATGAGTATGGTCATGATTGCTTCAGTGATGAGTGAAGTGGGCGAAAAAGGAAAATCTCTTTACGCTATGACAAAATCTGCTCTTGTCGGGATGGTAAAAAGTCTTGCGCTTGAATATGCCGATAAAAAAATCCGTTTTAATGCAATTTCACCATCGGTAGTGAACACTCCTCTATCGAGAAACTCTGAGTATCGAAAAAATGAAGCGGCAATGAAACAAGTGCTGGAACAACATCCTCTCGGGATTGGTGAGGTTGAGGACGTTTCAAATGCAGCAGTTTTTTTGCTTTCACCGGCCTCAAGATGGATCACAGGAGAAAATATGATTGTTGACGGAGGTTACTTAGCTAAATAATGTGCCTTTCATTTACAGATTGAAGCAAATAACACAATACAATCAGTAAAAATTATCTCCTTAGCATCATGAAAGCAATAATTATCGGAGCGGGAGGACATGCTGCAGAGTTAGTTGATTACATCCGTTATTCCAATCAGTATGAGAATGTTGATTCCGAAATATCAATAGCCGGATTGCTCGATGATAACCACGGTAATTATCTTAAGTATAATTTTGACTTTCCTTTTTTGGGTGAAATCACCACTCATATAATAAGACATGATCTGTTCTATATCATTGGAATTGCCAATTTGGAATACAGAAAAAAGTTTGTGAATTATTTTCTTAAACAAGGAGCAAAGTTTACTTCATATATTCATCCATCAGTATCTATTTCTTCATCGGCAACTCTTGGAGAAGGTGTAGTTATTTCACCAAATGTAAATTTGGGTCCTAATTCTTATGTTGGTGATTTTTCTCTTGTCAATAGTCGTGCAAGTATAGGACATGATACCAAAATCGGAAAATTTAATTTCTTAAGCCCAAATGTGTGTTTCTCGGGTTTTACTGAAGTTGGAGATGAAAATTTATTTGGTATTAATGCAGCAACTATACCAGGAATACGAATAGGGGACCGAAACAAAATTATGGCTGGAATGACTTTGGAAAAAAACGTAAGTAACGACGAAGTTGTTTTTTATCGCTATAAAGAAAGAATTAGTGTTATAAAAGTGTGATTTTTGAATTGGGTACTGATATTGAATCTGTAGAACGATTCATGAATATGTATGAAATAAAAACTTTCATACCGTCAAAATTTTTTTAGTTAAAAGTTAGTTTGTGCGGATTAAAATAATAAGCCTTGAGAAATATTAACAGTTTTTTAGTTCACAAAAGATGTTTTTAAAGATTGTTATGCATTTTGATTCTCTAGACTTAAAGAAAATCGAGACTTCAAGGAATAGTAGGGATTTCCAGAAGTTATTTTCAAAACAAATCTCAATTCATAATTCCTTTCAAAATTTTCAATCTGTATTTTTCATTCCAATGATATGGCAAAAGCTGTGGCAATAGTGTGCCTTGATTATAATTCAAAATAAAATTTAGCAGACTTTCCATTAGCATGATTTCTAAAATATTGGTTAAAAGAAATATGGATTTCTTAGTAGCGCTTTTAATATTCTTATTATCATGTCCTTTAATTCGTCTTACTTCCTTTATTTTGTATATACAAAATAAAGGCAAAGCATTCTTTTTTCAAGAGCGATCTGGCTGGAATCAGATTCCTTTTTTTATCATCAAGTTTAAAACTATGAATGATCAAAAGGATAAGAATGGAAAGCTTCTACCGGATAATCAGCGACTGACGGTCTTTGGAAAATATGTTCGCAAATTTTCGATTGACGAACTTCCCCAGCTTATCAATGTACTTAAGGGAGAAATGAGTTTGATTGGCCCTCGACCCTTACTTTTTAAATATATTCCGCTTTATACTGCCGAGCAGAATAGAAGACATGAAGTGAGACCAGGCATAACGGGTTGGGCACAAGTGAATGGTAGAAACCAAATTTCCTGGACGCGGAAGTTTGAATTGGATGTGGAGTATGTGGATCGGTTGAGTTTTGGCTCGGACTTTAAAATCTTCCGGATGACCATTTTGAAAATTATCAAGCGCAAAGGAATCAATCAGTCTGAGGCTAGGCCCATGGAGCCTTTCAATGGATTAAATTAAGCTCTTTTATTTATTTTCTTTTAAATTTTATAGTTTATACATTTTTGATTTGATAAGCCTGTTTTCCAATTTCTTTTTTTCAGTGGAGTTTGTTCTGCTCATGACGCTCTTTTTTTTCATTTTCAAGAAGAAAATAAGGTCGTCTATAAAATTACTTGGATTGGTTTTTCTCTTGATCCTGATGTCACCCATAAGCTCTAAGTTGATTCAAGGGCAGGAGAGGAGATATGAAGTGCTGGATGAGGTGCCTGAGGATGTTTCCATCTTACTGGTCTTAGGAGCAGGTGGAGTGCCTGAGGATGGGCTTTCCGTCTATCAGCGATTGGACAATGCGGTCTTGCAGCGAACGCTAGAGGGGATTAGACTTTGGAAACTCAATCCTGAGAAATTATTGGTTTTTTCTTCCCGTGGGAGAGAAGGATATACTTCTCAGGCTTTATTATATGCAGATGTAGCGCTTGAGCATGGGGTGGATCCTACACAGATCCGGCTGATCGAAAAAGGAGTGACGACGGAAACGGAGGCTTTTGATTTTATAGGACAGTTTCCAGAAGTTAAGAAAATTGTTTTGGTGACTTCAGCCATTCATTTACGTAGGGCTTCCAAAATATTCGAAGGGCTGGGAGTCAAAGTGATTCCCGCACCGGCAGATTTTCTGATAAAAATTCATCCCGGTGGAAATCGGATCAATTGGTTTCCTTCCTTGAGTTCTCTGATAAAGTGGAATACGCTACTGCATGAAGGAATAGGGATTCTCTGGGTAGAGCTGCGAATTGCAACAGGACTTTTTCCTGTTTCGGGGAGATGACGGGTTTCGGTTACCGGATGACCGTTGTCGGGTGTGGGATGAACGATGTAGGATGAAAGGTGTGACAATTTCCACTTCATGCCTGCTCGCCGTGGGCTTAGGGGGTGGGCAAGAAGCAAGAGCCTTTGTGACCTCTCCTGTTACCGCTGGCCTTTGTGTTAAAAAAGTTTGAAATATAAGGTTTTGGACGAGCTGATAATTATCTGGATAAAACCGTCTTAGATAGATTTTGCATCCAAACCCGAGCTTTTATTCAACCTAAGCAATCAAACGAATAGATCATAAACTTATTTATTAAATAACAGATGGAACATACATTTAGAATTTTGAGCAGAGGTGGTCCGGGTTTGGAGGAGTTTTTATTCCAAGAATATTCCAAATCAAGGATTCAAAATGAAGGACTGTTTGACGACAGAAGTCAGTTAAAACAAACGCTGAGCAAGGAATTGGCCTTCAATCTTTTTACTTTGGAAGAATTGATAGCTAAGCCCTTCCTGATGGATGCCGTATTTGAAAGTAACACTTCCTTTGTAATCTTGAAGAAATCGGATTCTGTTGACGGCGAAGGTATTGCAGCTATCAGCCTGAATGATTTGAATCAGGAGAGTCTTTGCATGTTAATGGAAAAAGGTGGGTATAGCTATTTGGAGTTGCCTATCACGCAATCGCCATTCATGTCAAAGATAGCACCTATGGGGATCAGCACGCTTAATATTCTTTCCTGGAAGAGCGAACTCGATGAGGTCAGGATATTTGCTGCAGCATTGCAGTTAACTTCTTCGTCCCCGCTCGATTCTATGGGAGCAGGAGGGATCTGGATTAATCTGGATCCGGATCTTGGTGTTGCACTCGACTGTGGGCTTCAGGTGGTTCCTTCTGAAAAAACAATTCTTCACCATCCTTTGTCCGGACATAGTCTCAGCGAGATTGCTATTCCGGATTGGAGCGGGATTTCAGGCTTTATCTCGGGTATTTATGAGAAACTGGAGCTTCGTGGCTTGCTAAGTTTTGAATTGGTAATTCAGGATGAAGGGCCAAAACTTCTGGGTTTCCCAAGTCTGGAAAGTCTTAACCAATGGTTTAGGTTTGGAGAGCAGGAGTTTTTCAATGATTTGAAATTTAAGAATTAAGAGGAAGACAAGAGTATAGTTTTGATTTCCTCAGTGATAAGTAAGGTAGTATAAACGGGGAAGTCACTTTATCCCATGATCAAAGAAGTTTTAGTCGAAATAGTTAAAACCTTGGCCATGGAATTTCCTGCAAAAAGTATTCGCTAAAATGCTATTTCTCCATCCGTTATAAATCCGCCCCTATCCAAAAAATCAGAATATCGAAAAATGAGGATGCAATGGGGCGAGTTTATTACCAACACCCTTTGGGACTAGTGGAAGTAGCTAATGAAGCTAATGCTGCGATATACCTTTTATCTCCTGCATCAAAATGGGTTGCTGGAACTAATATGGTTGTTTACGGAGCTTATTTAGCTCGATAATATACCTTTCATTTACATATTGAATCAAGTGATTGAATTGGAATATCAAATAAACTTTATTCATCTAATGAAATTAATATTAATTAATTCCGAAGGTCACTCTTCAGGATTGGTGGACCTTACCTCATTTTCGAATAGTCTGGAAAGTAGAAAAGAAAAGATTTCGATCCTGGGTGTTATCGTTGATAATTTTGGAAATTATCTTAAGTATAATTTTAAGTTTCCTTCTTTGGGAAAAATCAAGTCTCATCACGTCTGGAGAGATAATGTACGTTGTTTAATTGGCGTAGCAAATCTGGAATACATTAAGGTTTTTAAGGAGTTTTTTATCCAACAAGGAGCAAAATTTCTATCCTATGTTCACCCTTCAATCTCCATTTTATCAATTGCACGAATTGGTCAAGAGGTTCTTAAATCGCCTAATGTAAATCTTAGATCTAATACTTTTGTGGGTGATTCCTTACTTGTGAATAGTAGAGCTAATTTGGGGCATAATACCAAAATAGAAAAGTTTAATTTTTTAATTCCAAACGTTAGTTTTTTTGGTTCCACCGAAGTGAAAGATGAAAATTTATTTGGGATAAATTCTGAAACTATAGCTGACGTTAAGATCGGTGATCGTAGTAAAATAATGGCTGGTATGGCATTAGAAGAAAATGTTACAAGTGATGAGGTTGTCTTTCACAGATACAATCATACAATAAACGTTATTAAATATGATGCTTGAGGCTGGTACTGATTTGGAATCAGTTGAAAGGTTCAGAAGGTTATATGAGAATAGACCTATTATTATAGATAAGATGTTTTTTGAATCAGAGCTAAAATATGCAAATCAAAAAGTTAGACCTTGGGAAACTTTAACTGGAATTTGGTGTGCTAAAGAGGCTGTTCTAAAAGCATTCACTCCTTTTCTTCAATTAAATGTAAAGCAACTTGAAATTGTGAGTGATCCCCACAAATCTTTTCCTAAAGTTAAAATTCACCTTGATTCTGAAACTCAATTTTCTTATAGAATTTCGGTTAGTATCTCTCATTCTAATAACATGGCAATGGCGTTTGCTATAGTTCAAATTATGGATCTAGTGGGATGATACTATTGTTTTTAAAATATTGTATTAAGTGATGGTTTATCGTGTATATATAAAAAGGCTAATTGACATTTTCTTAGCTCTTCTAATCATTCTTCTTGCTTGCCCAATACTAATGTTTACTTGGGGAATATTGCTGCTCCAAAATCAAGGTAAAGCTTTTTTCTATCAAGAAAGACCGGGAAAAAATCAAGTCCCCTTCTATATTATCAAATTCAAAACCATGAATGATCGAAAAGATAAAGAAGGGAAACTGCTTCCGGATAATGAGCGATTAACTCTATTTGGAAAATATGTTCGCAAATTTTCGATTGACGAACTTCCCCAGCTATTCAATGTGCTAAAAGGAGATATGAGTTTGATTGGACCAAGGCCTTTACTTCTGAAATATATTCCGCTTTACAACGCAGAGCAAAATCGCAGACACGAAGTGAGACCAGGAATTACAGGCTGGGCACAGGTAAATGGTAGAAATCAAATTTCCTGGACACGAAAGTTTGAATTGGATGTGGAGTATGTTGACAATTTAAGTTTTGCCCTTGATTTCAAAATTTTTTGGCTGACTATTCTAAAAATTATTCAACGGGAGGGCGTAAATCAATCTTCTGAACGTACAATGGAACCATTTAAGGGATTCAATTAATGTTATTAAGTTTTTTAAAAAACACAAATGAAAAAAATAAAAACTTCAATTCAAGATCATGAATAATCAATTTGATGTAATTACTATCCCTAGCGTATTTGGAACAGCCCCTGCTTTACTGGATAATTTTGTAGAAAAAATTCATAAGGGCTTGAAGTTAAAAATCGAAAATGATTTTTTCATGGTAGGTGATCTAGCCCTTAATGAGGGGGTTCAGCCCCATAAAGAAATTAATTCGTCTCCTAATGACTTGGATTACAAATTGTTGATGACTTCGGCTTTATTAGTTGAAAATTCCAAATTAGGCAATGCTCTTACAGTTACTACAGGATTTCCATTTGCTTCCTATCAAGTAAATAAAGATTTGGCGCTTGAAAATTTGCTAAAAGATCATTTGGTAGAGTTTGATTCCTCCATTTTTTCAAATGGAGGGGTAAAAAAGATGGTCATAGAGGTAAGTAATGGAGCTATACTCCCTGAGGTTTCCGCATCAGCTCATGCAATTAGAAGTATTTATAAAGTCGAAGGTGATTTCATGGTTCTTAGTTTGGGGTTTGGTACGTTCGAAACTATTTATAGTAATTCCAATGGAGAATTTGGCCTTCAACGAACAGCATCATCTTCTCAGGGAATCATTTATGCTTTGCAGGCTCTTAGAAAGGAACTATTTAATTTATATCCTTCTAATATGATTAGTGATACTTTTCTGGATGAGGCTTTAAGAAATGGATATATTTTTCTGGATCGAAAAAAGGTTGATATTAAAGATTTAAGAAATAAGGTTTTGACTCTTTATTATAAAAATCTGATATCCCCTACAGTTAAGAAAGCATTTACAGATCGTGAATTTTCAAAATCTCAAGGAATTTATCTTGCCGGAGGAGGTGCTCTATACCCCGAATTGGTTTCAATGTTCAAAGAAGAATTTAAAGATATAATTGATGTGCAAGTTCTGGAAGATCCTCAATATTTGGCTGCAAAAGGCTACTTTTTAAGGAGTTCCAAACTGAACGGTGGAAATAAGGCTCAAAGTGTTGGGATTGATATGGGTAACTCCACAACTGTTGTTTGTTCTTTAGAAATTCTTAATAAATGCATTTTAAATTCTTAAGGGCGTTGGCAATTGGTGTTGATTTAGGCACGGCCAACACCCTTATTTGTTTTAATGATAATATAATAGTGAACGAACCTTCTATTGTAGCAATTGATGCAAATACAAAAATTCTATTAGCCTCAGGTTCTCAGGCTAAAATCATGCATGAAAAGACAAATGGATCTATTTTAACTATAAATCCACTCAAAGGCGGGGTTATCGCTGATTTTACAGGAGCAGAGCTTATGATAAAAGCTTTTGTTGATAGAACTGGTTTAAGATCAAAAAATCCATTTTCATCGTCTTTAACCATGCTTTTTTCTGTTCCTACGGGGATAACAGAAGTAGAAAAGCGAGCTGTTAAAACCTCTGCAATTAATTCAGGAGCCAGTGAAGTCTTAATGATCTATGAGCCTATAGCCTCAGCTATCGGTGCTGGCCTAGATGTAGGCTCTTCAGAAGGTATCATGATAGTTGATATTGGCGGAGGTACAACCCAAATCGCAATTATTTCGCTTTCAGGAATAGTAGTGGAACAATCCATAAAAACAGCTGGAAATACATTTAATAACGATATTAGGAGTTACTTCAAAAGAGAGCATAATCTTTTAATTGGAGAAAGATCCGCAGAAGATATTAAAATCAAGGTAAGTGAAGGTTCTTCAAAAGATGGATTTGATTTAATGGTATGGAACGTAGTTGGTCGAGATCTTATATCAGGAATTCCCAAATCAGTCAAAATTTGTCATTCTGACGTTATTTATGCGCTTGAAAAATCAATTATCCGAATAGAGGAAACGATTATTAAAGTACTGGAAAATGCGCCTCCAGAGCTTGCTTCAGATATTCATATTAATGGTATACATATATCCGGAGGTGGAGCTTTATTGATGGGTTTGGTGGACCGTTTGAAAGCGAAAATTGGTTTAAAGTTTAATACTGTTGAAGAACCTTTAACTTCAGTAATCAAAGGAACATCCATTGTTTTAAAGGATAAAAAAAAATATTCTTCAATTATTTTTAATTGATAATTGGGATAGTTAGAATGAGTTTTTTATCATAATTAAAAAAACAGGTTACAATATAGGGTTCTTTTAAACTAACTGGATTGATTTTCATTCTTTATTGTTTGTTTTTGTCTCTACTTTCAAGGTTTTGGTTAGGATTCGAAGAGCGGAAACATAAGGTCTTGAAACTTCTCCCAGAAAATAGTGAATTAATTTTAGTACTAGGTTCTGGTGGAACTCCAGAAGCGGAATTACCTGTAAGTCAGCGATTAGGTACCGCTGCTTTACAAAGGTGTATTGAAGAGATTAGACTTTGGAATTTAGATCCCAGAAAAACATTGGTATTTTCCTTAAGGGGAAAAGAAGGCTATCCTTCCCAGTCATCAGTTTATGCCGATTTCGCAAATGAACAAGTTGTAAATCCTCTATAAATCAGTTTGTTGGAATTAGGATACAATACAGAATCCGAAGCCAGTGATTTTGAATGCGTCCTTCCAAAGGAGAAAAGTTTACTATTATTAACTTCTGCCAGCCACATCACGAGGGCTAAAATCATATTTTTCAATTATGGCTTGGAGATTTTCCCTGCCCCATCAGATTCTAGATTAAAAATTTATCCTGCAGGAAATAGTTCAATTTTATTTCCAACAGTTAGGGCTATCCAATATTTGAATATTTTAATTCAAGAATGGATAGGTTTACTCTGTGTTAAAATAAGGGTCATGTTAGGCTTTTCTTACTTAAATGTTATTGATTTAGAAGTGTTTAAATGATAAATTCCTCCATTTCTAAACTGCTCTAAAATAAAACAAGATGTTGTTAAGGATGTCTAATCCTAAGAGAATTTTCATTGTGAACAATCCATTTATTATTATCATTTATTAGTTACTCAAAATGGCTTTAGATCCAAGATTTATCGGTGTACTTTGTTATTGTAAATCAGATAAAAAAGAATTAATTAATTCTGAAAACTACAGAATTTCAGAATTTGGAAATTCTTTAGAGGATAGTTTGATAGAAAAAAGTTTAAATAATCTCGGTAAAATATGTTATCATATTTACTTCTTTATGGATGATGAATCATATCAATTTACTAATGTCCAACTTAAATTATTTGAGAAATATAATGTAGAGGTTATTTTTAAATCCAGTTTGACCCCGTATAGTTTGATCGAGAAGATATCTTTACTGATAGGAGATGAAGATGTGATTATTTTTAATCAGATTGGTAGTAGATATCACAGGGATTTTCTATCCCAAGAACTGGTTGAAAAGGTAATAAATGGTGTTGATTCACCTTGGGTATTTTGTGAGGACTATGATTCAAGTTTTGGGAGCCTGCCTTTGGAAATATCCCAAAACCTGAAATCTATTCGTGTTTCAGATTCTTTGGAGCCCGCATTTATTTCTGCCTCGGGTAAATTGATCCGTTGGAGGGGTGTGATTATGCTTAGCAAGCAATGTTTCAATAGTCTTCGAAAAGAATGCGATTATAGTCTTCTTCCACAAGATTTTATTTATGAAGATTTAAACTATAGTGTACCTGTTCCTATTGAGGCTCTAGATCTTAGTTTAGTTTTGGGTTCTCCTGCTTATTCCAAGATTCCGTTCTATCTAACTATTGGCCAATAGAACACATGGAATGATGTTAAGATGTATCGTTTGGTTGATTAATATTCTTGAGTTGTACATCGGGAATTTGTTAAGATAGTAGTTACTTGTTACTTTATATTTTATCGTATTGGGTGAAAGCATAATTTTCTATTGTTTTAAACTAGTGCTTAAACCAATTTCGACTTATAAACATGAATTCAAAGTGTATGTATATTCCTAAGTAAAAATATTTATACTAGTTTTTTTACGTTGATCTTTTTTGCCAAAACCTTTTTACTACAAAATACATTTTAAAATTGTATATTTTATAATACTGTTAATAAAATTCTAATAATAAATTATGTTTAAGAATTATTTTGATTTTGTAAAACGTTTTTTGAACGACCCTGAATATAAAAAAGTTGTAAACTCGGAAATTAATCGAATGTATTTGGAAGGAGATAGAGTAGAGGTTATTAATTTTATTTTAAAAAGATTAAATAGGGTCACAAGTTATTTGGAATTGGGAGCAAGTGATCTAGAAACTGTCTTTTATAAAGTCAATTCCTTTCAAAAGATCAGTGTGGCTTATGAAGATACTACACTTAAAAATAACGCATTGTATAAGATGGAGAATGATCAGTTTTTTAATTCACTGCGTGATAATCAAATCTTGCATTCGGATAAAAAATGGGATTTGATTTTTATTAATGGCTTTCATTTGGCAGGTAGTTTATATAGTTATGTTCTCAGCGCTTTGGATTTTATAAAAGAAGATGGATTTATAATTATTCAGGGATGTAATCCTCCGACTGAATGGCATGCAAGAGAAAAGGGGGAATATCACTTGTCACCTGCAGGATTTAGCTGGTACGGGACTGCATGGAAGGCTTTTTTGAAATTAAGACAAAGTAAAACTTTATTTTCCTGCTGTGTGGATGTTGATTCCGGAATAGGAATTATTTCTAAAAAATTTCCCTTGGGCCGTCTTTATAGCTCTGATTCTAATGTATTTTTTGAGTTTAAAGATCTTAATCAGAATCGTAATAAAGCACTAAATCTCATGACTTTGGAAGAATTTAAATTCTTAATTTATTCGTTAACTCAATAAGGAAATATGTGTGGAATTGTTGCTTATGCTGGTTACAGAAATGTTGCTGCTGTTTTATTAAAAGGACTTGAACGTCTTGAATATCGCGGTTATGACAGTGCAGGAATTGCACTTATGACAGCGGAAGGTATCAAAATCAAAAAGAAGAAGGGAAAAGTCAATATATTAAAGCATGAAGTTTCGTTCTTTGATTTATTTCCAGCTTCCATTGGAATAGGACATACGCGATGGGCTACCCATGGAGTACCAAATGATGTAAATGCTCACCCTCATGTCTCTTCAAGTGGAAGGTTAGCATTAATTCATAATGGGATCATAGAAAATTATGAATCTTTGAAAAAAGAGTTGGAAAGCAAAGGTTACCATTTTCAAAGTGACACCGATACGGAAGTTTTGGTAAACCTGATTGAAAATATTCAATTTGAGACCAATACCTCTCTTGAAGATGCAATTAGGTTAGCTACGCGGGCGATTGTGGGCGCCTATGCGATTGTTGTTATTGAAGAGTCCAATCCTGATCAGCTTGTGGCAATAAGAAAAGGCTCCCCTTTGGTTATTGGTGTTGGAAATAATGAGTTCTTTTTAGCTTCTGATGCAAGTCCAATTGTAGAATATACCAAGCATGTAATTTATTTGGAGGATCTGGAACTGGCAACAATTAAAAATATGTCATTGTCCATCAAGTCAAATGATGAACAAGCTGTGGACCCTATTATTGAAAGATTGGAATTTGAATTGGAGGAAATTGAAAAAGGTGGATTTGATCATTTTATGCTTAAAGAAATTTTTGAGCAGCCAAGATCTATCCAGGATTGCTTCAGGGGAAGAGTGGATGCTGACAAGGGGATTGTGACTTTGGGAGGTATAAGAGACCACATGAGCAAAATGATTTCTGCCAAGCGGATAATCATGACAGCCTGCGGTACTTCCTGGCATGCTTGTTTGGTAGGTGAATATTTGTTTGAAGAGTTTGCCAGAGTGCCAGTGGAAGTGGAATATGCTTCTGAATTCAGATACAGAAATCCAATTATCAACGAAAATGACTTAATTATTGCCGTTTCACAATCCGGAGAAACAGCGGATACATTGGCGGCAATCGGTTTGGCAAAAAGTAAAGGGGCAACTGTGTTTGGAGTGTGTAATGTAGTAGGCTCTTCCATTGCCCGGGTCACAGACGCTGGTTCTTATACACATGCCGGTCCTGAAATTGGAGTTGCTTCAACAAAAGCCTTTAGTGCCCAAATTTCAGTATTGGCCATGTTCGCCATCAAGCTCGGTTATGAAAACGGAAACTTGAATCCGGAGCGTTATTTGGCACTTTTAAAGGGAATTAAAGAAATCCCTCACTTAGTTGAAAAGGTTTTAAAACTGTCTGATTCGATTTTTAGTATTGCTGAAGCGTATGCCTCCGCTTCAAATTTCCTTTATTTAGGAAGGGGAATTAATTTTCCGGTTGCCTTGGAAGGCGCTCTGAAACTCAAAGAGATTTCTTATATCCATGCCGAGGGTTATCCGGCTGCGGAGATGAAGCATGGACCAATTGCTTTAATTGATTCGGAAATGCCTGTTGTTATTATAGCCATGAAAGATGGAAGCTATGAGAAAATAGTTTCTAATATTCAGGAGGTAAAGGCAAGGGGAGGTAAGGTGATAGCCATCGTCACAGAAGGAGATGAACTGGTTTCCAAACTGGCAGATCATACGATAGAATTGCCGCCTGTTAATGAGCATTTGTCTCCATTATTAAGTGTCATCCCACTACAACTTCTGGCCTATCAAATTGCAGTTTTGAGGGGCTGTAACGTGGACCAGCCTCGAAACTTGGCTAAGTCGGTAACTGTGGAATAAAGAAAATGCTCGATAGTTTTTTGTTTAGGAGATATATAATGACTCACCCAAGTTTTAAAAATGATCATGAAATCGAGCATGACTAAAAAGCCACACCCTGGGATGATTATAATCTGCGAGATTCCATATGACCTATAAAAATCAAATTATAAACACATGAAAATTCTCTTTTTTAATTACCGTCGCTTTTATGATTACAGGTAAAACTGTTTTGGGAGATATTGGATGAATAAAAAAAACCATGCTTGCTAGCATGGTTTTTTTATGGAATGCGGAAGGACTTGGTTAAAGACTAAAAAATTGATTCATGATTTATAGAGTAGTATATCAATTAAGGGTTTCCTAATTATCCACAACCGCAAGGGTAGCCTGTATTTAATTGTTTATCACCTTCTGAAGGTGGAAAAGATAAAAATTGATTACAAATTTGTTGATTATAGACTTTTGGCAAATGAACCTTATTGAGATATTATAATCAAATAAGAATTGATCATGCTTTCTTGGTGAATAAGCTTTTTATTCGTGAAATTTTAGATGGCTCTTGGTCATTGTAATCTTTATAACCGTATCCATACCCATACCCGTAACCATATCCGTAGTATGAACCAAGTCCTGTTTTATGGACATCGTTCACTATTGCAAATAAGTTTTTGATCTCAAATTTATTTTTCAGGTCATTTGCAATTTGAGTTTGATTGATAAAGGAGAAATTTTGTCGAAACAAAAACAAATTGACATCAGCATATTTTGTCAATTCAAGGGTTTCTGATACCAACCCTATCGGTGAGGTATCAATTATCAAAAAATCGTATTCTTGCTTGAGTTCAGTCATTAAATCCTCAAATTTTTGAGTGTTAATTAACTCTGAACTCCGTTCCAAATATGGTCCAGCACTTAATATAAATAAATTCTCCTGTGTTGTCTCTTGAACACTACTTTTCCAATCATTTCCTTCCTGAAGTAAATACGTGGTAACCCCCTTATCATTTTTCAAATTTAATTCTTTATGAATCCTGGGCTTTCTTAAGTCCATCCCAAGAATAATGGTTTTCTTTCCTAGGGCCGCATAAATGCTTGCAAGTTTTATGCTTACATAGGTTTTTCCTTCACCCGGTTTGGTAGAGGTGACAAGAATGACCCCCTTATTTTTGAAATTGAACCGAATGGCCAAATTCGAGCGAATATTTCTGAAGGATTCAGTTGATGAAGATTTAGAACTTTGTTCTAATAAATCCACTAGGCTTTTCTCCCGAGGAAGTGTGCCGAGGATTGGTATGTCTAACTGATCTTCCAATTCTTTCGTGTCAGTGATTTTGTGATAGAATACGGACCATAAAACAATGATGAAAAGTGGAATAGAGGTACCGAGAGAAACTCCCAAAGCTAAATTTCGGGCTCTATTAGGGGAGATAGGGGTGGGGTTAATCATCGCCTGATCTAAAACTCGGTGTTTGGTGGTAGTGGAAGCTTTTTGAATTTCAGTTTCTGCCTTTTTCTCTAATAATAGGGTGTAAATGGATTCATTTATTCTGTACCGTCTTTCAATAGAGATCAACCTTTTCTCTACCTCGGGAAGTTGATTTAGATCATTTTCTACAGATCCTATTAAGCCTCTAAGTCTATTTGTTTGACTGTTTATGTTTTTAATTGCATTTGATACACTCTCCCTAAGATTATTTCTTAAGTTTTCTATTCGATCATTTAGAGCTCTGGCGTAAGAAAATGAATCTCCTATTAAGATTCCACTTAGTCCTGACTTCTCGTTCTGCAGTCCTATTAATTCCGATACCATTGAGTTGATGATGGGGTCTTCAATTCCTACTACTGAGGGAATTAATAATTCTCTATTTTCTGGATTGTCCAAATAGGTTTTTAGGTAGTTGTAATAGTCAGAGCGAAGCGTCTGATTATTGAGTTCTTCTCCTAGTTTTACAGATTCGGCTAGGATGTTTTCTCCTTTCACTGAGATATCTGTAATTTGATTGATTTTCCTGAAATTTTGAATTTCGTTTTCGTAAATATTAATGCTGTCATTAATTGATAGAATTTGCTCTTCTATGAATTCAAGTGTTTGTTGGGCATTGAGGTTTTTTTGATCCAGATCATTTTCCAAAAATGTACCCATTAATGAATTGATATAGTCCCTACCAAGGAAACGGTCTGGATGATCCAGCTTTATCTCCAATACCGTTGATTCTTTATTTACCGGTCCTATAGAAATTAAATTTCTAAAACTATTTGCTAAAGTTCTATCGTCCGAGAATTTGAAGAAAAGATCTTTGGAGAAATCCTTTAATTTTAAGATGGTAAATTCAAAAAATTCTGTCTTTACAGGTTTCCCAAATTCTCCGATTATGTCCGATGGGATTTTTTCTAAAGAAATTTCCCCATCAAATTCAACACCCAAATTTTTCCGATTAAAGATCCTGCCGTTTTCGGTATTGGATAGTTTAAGTCTATAGGTATTTCCAGGACCTGGTAGTAGTTGGAAATAAACGTTTTTCAATTGATTGACATTCCAGTTTGCCTCGACAAAAATTGGAATTTCTTCGTTGAAAAGCGGCTTGTATCCCCAGATTTCATCGTTATAATAACTAATATTGATGTCTAAACCTTGAATGGTTTTTAAGGCCAAAGAATAAGTCTTCAAATAAACAATCTCATTTTGTAATTGCGTGTTTTTTAGACCCGGAGCTCCTGATGAAAATATATCGAATCCAATTGAGTTTTGGTCCTCGCTAATTAATAATGTCCCGTTTATTGAATAGATTCTTGTGGTATTATTGGTGATATACCGACTAACTAATAGCCCTATTATGATTGATATAAGAAAAAAATACCAGTTGTCTAGAACTTTGCTAACTATTCGTTTTGGATTTAAAATATCAGACTCTGATTTAAGAGCCTTATTCTGATTATTATCCATTTTAATTGTTTAAGATGTTCACTAATAAAAGTATCGTTGTTAACACGCTTGTTATTAAAAGTATATTTTGACTAGCATTTTCAGTTTTAGCAAATTCTCTTTGTTTTAGTGGTTCAGCGTAAATTTGATCATTAGTCTGAATGAAATAATATGGGCTTGTAATAATGTCTCTATCAAGCAAATTTATTCGGTGAATTTTTGTACCATTAGGATACTGTCTTAAAATCAAAATTTCATCTCTTTTGGCGAATGTGGTAAAATCACCTGCGTTGGACAAGGCTTCAAAGATTGTTAGCCGGTCCTGAAGTATTGTAAATTTTCCAGGTCTTTGTACTTCTCCAAAAACAGAATAACGAATTCCGCCCAATTTTACACGGACATAGATTTCATCATTTATTTTCTTCTTCAACTCAATTAATATTCTTTCTTTTGCTTCCTCCAGAGTACTCCCTTCTACATTTATTTTTCCGAGAATTGGTAAGTCGATGTTGCCTGTGCGGTCAACTGTGTAGCCATTCATGTAATAAATATCTCCCCCTCCGGTCATTCCTCCGCCTCTCGTTACACTTGATTGTTCCCCTAAGAAATTAAAAGCATTGTTTATAAAATCAACAGTTGTTCTGATGTCGATGCTTAGGATATCATTGTATTGTAATTGATAATCAGGTATTTCGTAGGGAATTAAAGTATCATCTAACAACCCCGGGTCACCTTCAAGGTTTTGAAGATAAACTAACGAATTGTTCGAAATGCAAGAATTCAAAAATACCGTAGTTGTTAAGATCCCCAAAATCACACTTAACTTTATCACCTTTATCATTGGGCAAAAATGTTTAACACTATGGTGATATCAAATCAGTGTTGTAATGATGTGTATAAAAATGTATATAAAATGTATTTATTTTGATTTTTAACATGAATTAGATCCGAGTTTCTTCTTTAATTTATTTATTTTGAGTTTATTCATTTTTTGCTTTTGAACCTAATTTCGTGAGTATTGCCTTATTGATGTTTATTAATCTGTGATTGTTCACCATTTTTTTAAAACAACAAAATTGTCTTCTGGTTTAACTACTTCTAGTTGATCTTTTTATTTGTTTGAATTGTTAGTGATTTGTTTTTTTCAAGTAAAATTTAATCAAATGGCAAAGAATCTTTAGATAAAACATAGGATTCAAGGCTAAATTAGTTTTAAAATTATTATGTATATCCGCAATCTTGCCAGTATGATTAAATCGAAGCAATGATGAGTCTGTCAAAGAGTTTTTGACCGAAGTATCTTCTGTTGAGCTTGTAACAAAACTCGTCCAGGT
>NZ_JAQWXX010000123.1 GCF_029254265.1 Algoriphagus sp.
GGTATCCTGGAATGATATCCAAGGTTTTCTTTCAAAGCTAAACTCTATGAGTGGCAAGAACTACCGCCTTCCCACGGAGGCGGAGTGGGAGTATGCCGCCCGTGGAGGGAGCCAAAGCCGTGGCTACAGATACAGCGGTGGCAACAGTACCAGTTCAGTAGCATGGTACGAGGACAACAGCGGAGGTAAAACACATCCCGTGGGTCAGAAGTCCCCCAATGAATTGGGAATTTATGACATGTCGGGCAATGTAGGGGAATGGTGTCAGGACTGGAAGGGCGACTACAGCAGTGGTTCACAGTTCAATCCACGTGGACCTTCCTCGGGGGCTAAACGTATAATTCGCGGTGGCAGCAGTTGGAGCAGCTCTGCCGCGGGCACACGGGTGTCGTTTCGTTACTATATTAATCCCGACGTTCGCCTCTACTTCTTAGGCTTCCGCCTTGCCCTTTAGTTCTAGTTGTTCGTCCATCTGTACTTTTAAGCTAAAAAAGGAAAAAAAGGGGAGGCCTTCTGGCCAGCCCGAGGGACGAAGGGCGGGCAAGGCAGGCCGTAGAGATTTGAAAGTACCTGAGTTTAATATCAATCAAGTTCCGAAATATCCATCAATATCAATTCATATCAAGCATTCAATATGCATTAGTATCCGCCAAAATCAGGAGCAGAATCCAAGTATTGATCACCCTGATTTTATTTTTCCTGACGATAGGTACCGGATACACCCAGATCCGGGAGCGGGAGGAGTCCCAGCCGCCTGTCCGCAGCACTGCACCTGTAGGTCCTGTCATGGTCAGCGTGAATGTGGTCAAGAATACCTAGTTGTAGGTATTGTTCCGACTGCTTCCAATACCGTGATTTGGATAAAAATAAATTCCTGACCACAATGAGAGAGTTTCTGAGCGAGGTTAAGAAGATCTGAAAGGATCCGATTTTCTCCAATTAGTTGAAAACAGATAGAGCGAATGAAATTCTCACAGCAATTAAATTTGTGACTTGATACACAGGAAAGAATTTTCAAAAACTTAAAACAAGTAAACAATGAAAAAACAAGCAATCACATTTCTTTTAATCCTAGCAGGATTTTTAACTTCTTTTGCCCAATCCTACCCTGAGATGGTAATTGTAGTAGGCGGAACATTTACGATGGGCTGCACTTCAGAGCAGGGAAGGGATTGTCAAAAAAATGAAAAACCTGCCCATCAGGTGACTTTATCGGATTTCCATATCGGGAAGTACGAGGTGACCCAGGCGCAGTGGCATGCGGTAATGGGCGATAACCCAAGTACCTTCAGCGACTGTGACAGCTGTCCGGTGGAGAATGTTTCTTGGTTAGGCGTATATAGGTTTCTTGAAAAGCTTAATTCTATGACGGGCAAGAACTACCGCCTACCTACGGAGGCGGAGTGGGAGTTTGCTGCCCGTGGAGGGAACCTAAGCCGTGGATACAAATACAGCGGGAGCAGCACCCCAGAATCAGTGGCATGGTACTCTGACAACAGCAGCAAAAAGACTCATCCAGTGGGACAGAAGTCCCCCAATGAATTGGGGATTTATGACATGTCGGGCAATGTATCTGAATGGTGTCAGGACAAGTACGGGGACTATAGTAAAAGTAAGCAAGCCAACCCAAGTGGGCCATCCGAAGGCTATTATTATGTCTATCGCGGTGGCTCTTGGATCTGGGATGCCCTGAACGCACGGGTGTCGGCTCGTCATACCTTTAATTCGGCTTCTCTAAGCTACGCTTTAGGCTTTCGCCTTGCCCTTTAGTTCTAGCTGCTCATCGATCCTACTTTGAGCTAAAAAAACGAATTGGCTCTAGTTTGGGAGTGGCGACCGCAGCAATAGCCAAAAAATAATACAAAAAGTCATAGGAAGTTTAAAATATTAGTCAATGAAAATACGCTGTTTAATTTTGATACTAATTATTCTGGATAGCTGCGCTGCTAATAGTGAATTATATTTAAGTGGCAAACACTATCAGAAGAAACACGATTATCAAAGTTTAAAAAAAGTCCTCGACTTAATGCCAAAATATATAGAGACAAAACAAGTAAAGAGAATTTTAGGCAGACCTATTGATAATGGATTTGATTATCGGTATTTATCCGATTCTATAAGTTCAAATCAATGTCCTGTTGGATTAGTATTTAACATTAATAATGATGGTAAAATCACTCATCGTTGGTTGGATGAAATTTGCGAGTAATTTAATTTCTTTTATGATCGAATCTGGGAATATTGAATGGCTACTCAAAATCTATCAATTAACAGAAATCAACTGATGAATATTTTAACCGATGAAAAAATTATTATTGTGTCTTACCAGATAGTTGGGTGCATTTTTGTGGAGCAGGCTATTTACAGACAAGAAATTTCGGAAAATTGAAGTATTACGAGGTAAACAAGGGGCTGCACAAGCTAATGGCTTAATCGCACATGAGATTACCTTTGTAGTTTACAATTCTATAGTAGAGGAAGCTATTTAGTAAGTATCCTTAAATGGGAGAACTGGAGCCCAAGGGTCGGCTGGTTTGATTGGAAATAAAGAATCCCTCGGGGATATAAGGAGGCAAAGGATTAAGTATATATCGAGTTTGCTTTGTAGCCAATCGTGCTATTTGTAATAAAGATACATAGTGATGGATCGTTTATGGATTGGGGTAAAGTACATCGAATGAATTATGTGATTAACCTACCCGCTATTTTTTTGACAAAGCAAATTAAAATCGGCTATGTATTTGAATTAGTAGTAGGAAGTAATTTTCAACTGCCGAGTAACGTCCATGAAATTACTATGCTTCTCAATTCTTGTGATATCCGATGATGGATCGAAGTCAAGCCTATTTTGGTCTAGTGGTAAAATAGAGTATAATCGTAAATTCAAATAAATAAAAAATAAAGCTATGACAGAAAAAATAGTAATATTAGCAATCATATGTGGTTTTATAAACCATGGATTTGCACAGACAGGATGTTATTTTGGTAACTCATCACTACCACAGCAAAATTTGACAAAATATTCAGGTAACTCAGATTTCGATGAAATAAACAATAGAGAATATAACACATTAGTCAATGTTTTTGACATACATCCTGATATTTATTACCTTTTAGATGAAGAGTCTCCAAATGCTTATGCAACATCCACAATAACCAATACTAATTTTCCAGACGGTACAATTATGCTAGGTTTTTCTTTGATTCAATTAGAATGTTTAAATTCTTCTTCAGGTACTTGTAGCTCAATACCAATAATTTTAGCTCATGAATTTGCACATATTATAGATTTTAAATATATGACTGGCTTGACTGGGAAATATAAGGAACTATTTGCTGATTATATGGCTGGATCATATTTATTTCACAGAGCAAATACTTTAGGAACGCTAAATGTAGCTGAAGTTGGGAACTCATTTTTTTCAAAAGGGGATTATGACTTTAATAGTCCACAACACCACGGAACAAGAGAACAACGATTAAGTTCTTTGATTGCTGGATATAAACTGGCTTATTATTATTCTACTAAAGGACAACTTTTAAATTTAAATACATTGATGGAAAATGCCATCCAATATGTAGGTCAATTTTAATTTTTAAAAAGAAATTAGTAGCTTCAAAACTTGTTGCATTAGTGACTTGAACATATCAAGAGTCAAAGAAAAAAAAATGAGCCTTCTCAAAGAAGAAAATAAATTCTGGCAACGCCATTTTCGTATTGAAAAATTAGAAGATATTCCTAAAAATTGGAGTAGATATACATCCATAGATTCTGAAAAAGATGATACTTTTTTATACTTTCTGTCATTACGTGTTTTGTCGATATTGGAGATTCGTCTAAAAGATACATTTGTTACAGATGAAGGTATCAAGCACATCTGTGGGTTCGAGGATTTGAAAATACTCTATTTGAGAAAACACAAAGAAATCACCAAAAAAAGTATTCCGTATTTTAATCAAATGAAGTCGTTAGAAAGTTTAAATATTACTAAGACAAAAATTACGCTAACAGATCTATCTGATCTTTTGGATAATCAAAGTCTGAAAGAAGTTTTTTTATCCTCCAATGAATCTGATGAAAACTTAATTGAAAAAGCATTTGTATTAAAAGAGCGCATGCCCAAATGTAATATTTATTTAAATACGAGTTTTGTGACAGACACAAGCGGAGAACCTATTGATCCTATTTTTTAATTCTATAGAGGTGTCCGCTTAACATCATTTTTGATATATATATCTTATTCTTATTGAGCATTCAGGTGATCAACTTGTGGAAGATGGTTTCTTTATTCTGAGAGCGATTGATCCGGTAGGGAAACTCACTTAATTAAAGATCAATATGCCTTTTGCATATCCAGCAATAAGTTGTTCATGACCATGATTTCACTTTATGGAACAAGGTATGAATGTCTTTAAAATTCAAGCCCGATCCACTTGGAATCTGTTTGATGGTGCAATAATTTAGGTACTGTAGCTTTGTATTGGGACTACAGTGATGACAAGACCCATGCCGTAGGACATAATTTCCCCATGAACTGGGGCTGTATGACATGTCGGTCAATGTATGGGAATAGTGCAATGTCCTGTACGGAACTTTTGATGGCAGCCTTGCTCCTAATCCAAGAGCTCTTTTATAAGGCTAGGATCGTGTTTTGCGTGGTGAATGCTGGAACGATGTAGTATTTCCTTGCAATTTATACTTTTGTGTCTACTTCGATCAGTCCTACGGTAGTGGCGACAACGGTTTTCGGTAGGGACTTTCCCAGTAAACAGTTTGGTATCCTGAGCTTGTCAAAGGGTTAGGTTGTAACTTTTGCCAATAGAGACTGAGTGGCGAGATCTCTATTAGCATAAGTTTATACATGCTGCCTTGAACCCGAAACATGCATTAGATTTTCTATTACAGATTTAAATCCCTTCTACCGATAGCTAGGGATAGTCGCGTAGCTTGTTTTTATTTCTTATTATAGAGGTGCTCTGCTTTCGAAATAAAATTTTGTCAAAATTATCGGAACAGGCTCTGATTTATTGAGATTTAAACCTTCATCACCAATTCTAATCAATAATCCGGGACTAACAGTTTATTTCCTACTTCCTAAGACTCGTCTGATTCCCATATTTTCCCTATCGATTCGTAGGATTCCTTGGCAACTCAAGGCTATGGGTTTCAAATCTGGTCTTTCACAAGCAGTAAATACCATACCATGATGGGGAAACCGTGTAGAAAGAATGGTTTGATCAAATAAGTGTGAAATAATTTAATCACGGAATACAATTTAACTGCAATAGAAAATACCTAATTGTAGGTATTGTTCCAATTACTTCAAACTGCGTGATTTGAATTAAATAAACACTTTACCCCTGATGCAAGAGTTTCTGAGCGAGGTTAAGAAGATCTGAAAGGATCTGATTTTCTTAAATCAGTTGAAAACAGATAGCTCGAATGAAATTCTCACAGCAATTAAATTTGTGACTTGGTACACAGGAAAGAATTTTCAAAAACTTAAAACAAGTAAACAATGAAAAAACAAGCAATCACATTTTTTTTAATCCTAGCTGGATTTTTAACTTCTTTTGCCCAAAGCTACCCCGAAATAGTAACCGTAGAAGGCGGCACTTTTACCATGGGCGATACTGAAATGGAAGTTGAAAGCGATGAGCAACTCACCTACCAAGTAAAACTAAAAACCTTTGAGATAGCCAAAACCGAAACCACAGTAGCCCAATGGAAAGTTTTTTGCAATACCACAGGCCGCAGCATGCCAGAAGTACCAAAATGGGACTGGATAGACAGCCATCCTATTGTAAATGTAAATTATCCTGATGCCGTAGCCTATTGCGACTGGCTTGCCGAAAAAATGGATACCGACTACCGCTTGCCCACCGAAGCCGAGTGGGAATACGCTACTCGGAGAGGTAAACTAAGCAAAGGTACCAAATACAGTGGAGGCCTCAGCATGGATAATGCGGACTGGTATGAAGCCAAGTGTGGTTACAAAGTACACAGCGTAGCAACAAAAAACCCAAATGAATTAGGCATCCTGAGCTTGTCGAAGGTTTAAGCTCTGAAATTCAACAATATAGGCTGATGGCAGAGGTCTCTATGGACGCAAGTTTGGTAGAAATAGTTGATAAACTGGAAATAAGTCGAAATCTGACCCTATCCATCACTGGGTAAATAAGTTTGAAAAATCAAAAGTGACATAAAAAGTAGATAAAATTATGAGTTATTTAAAAAATAATTAGTTAAAAAAAGCAGTGTCTAAATCATGAAACTCAAAAGCATTTTAATTTCAACTGGAATAGTAGTGGTTTACTTAATTTTAGTCATCCTAGGATATTTTAATTCTGGGGAAGGAGCTATAAATAGAATTTTCAAAGGAATGGGAGGAGATATTTCTGGAGGAGGCTATATTCAGATATTTACACTATGGATTTTTTGTTTAGGTATTATGGAAATCCTGGATAAAGTTGGTTCAGTAAAAAGAGAGAAAAAATTTTTGAGACATTCTCTTCTTCCAAGTGAAGAGCATATAGTCTTTGGGGTAGATGAGGTGAATAACATCAGGGTTAAGGTAAACGATTATTTGAAGTCAAAGTCCGATGATGACATCCGTAATTTTTACCTTCTGAGGATGATAAAAAGCGTTTGTACTAAGTTTCGAGCTAACAAATCAGTATCAGAAACTCTTGAAATAGTAAACATACAATCCCGAATTAATTTGGCGAAAACTGAAAGTGGGCAGTCTATTATTAAATACATTGCTTGGGCTATACCCTCTATTGGATTTATTGGTACTGTCTTGGGGATAGCACAAGCTTTGGAAGTGGCCAATCAATCAGTAGATATAGTGACTTCTACTTTAGCTATTGCATTTGATACCACGCTGTTCTCGTTAATACTTAGTCTGATTTATATGTGGTATTTCCATATACTGCAAGAGGATAATGAAATCCTCCATTCAGAAATTGAAGAGTTTGTTATAAATCAGCTTGTCAATAAAATTGACGTATCCTGATGGCAAAAAACTCTATACAAGTTTTTAGTATTTCATTTTTGGACCTTTTATCAGGTGCATTAGGGGCAGTGATTATTCTCTACGTGATAGTTCCAAAAATGCCGGTAAGTGAGGAGGAATTTGAAAGACAGGCCAAGGTGGCTGAATTGGTGGATCAGTTTGATTTGAATATTGATCAGCTGGCTGATTATGTCAGTCCCGATGTTGTTGAGGAATTTAAAAGACTTTTGGAATCAGTCGAAAATGAATTGAATCTCCTTTCCGAGGAAAATAATAGACTTCAAAGAAGTCTTGATGAAGCAAATCAAAACGTTTATGAATTGGGATTCCAACTGGATGATGCAAGACAGGTGATCGCTAATCAATCTCAACAAATAGAAAAATTCGAAGGGGAGGGTAAATTCGCTTTGGTCACAATGAGTTGGGATACAGATGATACAGATGTGGATTTGCACATTCTCGCACCTTGGGGAGATGAATTTTATTATGAAAAAAAGAAATTCCCAAATAGACCAGGAGAATTAACCAAAGACAATACCGAGGGGCCTGGCTTGGAAATATGGGAAATTTATAACCCTCCGCCAGGAACCTATGAGATAAAGGTAAAAATCTACGATCGAAAGGGAAACAATCAAAATCCTAATGTGAAAGTAAATGTCTTTCATAGAAATGGAATCAAAAATTTCCCACCTGTAATATTAACAAGTGCTAGTGGAGACTTTAATCAGGCAAAAGTATTAGTCGGTAAAATCACGATTCCCGAAAGCGGAGAAATTACAGTCCAATAAATAAAAAAACAAAATTAAAAGCCTTATAGTATGGCAAGATCCACACAAGCATTATCAACAGGGTTGAAGATTCTATCGGGTCAGGATGTACCCGTGTATACTTTGGAATATCTAACCCCAACCAAAAAACATGCTCAGGGAAGTTTTGAGAAAATTGTTATCCCATACATCGAATTAGGAAGAGGTCCTAAATGCGCTGTAAGTTTTGGGGAGGACTTCCCCACGGTCAGTAGAAGGCATGCCTCTATTGCCAGAGAGGGCAAGGAAGCAAAAATCAAAAACCTCTCTGCCACTAATCCACTGCTGATTAACGGAAGACCAGTCAACCGAGAGTTTTTTCTTTCTAGCGGAGATGAGATTCAGCTGAGTCTCGAGGGTCCTCGGATGAGATTTAACACCAGTGCATCAGGCACTTCAAAAATGGGGTTTACTAATAAATTGAATTTGGTGATTCAGCAGGCAATTAAACCCTATAAGTCTGTAGCAATTTTCTTATTTGCAATTTTTCTTTTGTCCACATCGGGGTTGTCTTATGCTCTTTTAAATGCCTTTACCAAATTGGAAATTCAGGAGACCATATCTTCTGCCCAGGCTGATGAATTGGTAAAATTAAATCAAGAAAATCAAGGTTTTGCTGAAAAAATTATAAAGAATAACGATGATTTCAAAAATCAAATAAATAGAATCAATATATCTAACTTAAGAGAGAGGGAAGAGAATGAAGCCAGATTATTGGCTATACAAACCGAAATGGAGAAGGTTGCTGACTCACTTTCCAAATTGAATGTACCTGAGGATTTTTCAATTTTTGTAGGAGATGTTCAGAAAAATGTCCTTGCAATTTATTTTGTGTCCGCTAGCCTTACCTTCCAAGGAAGCGAATTATGGGATGAAACTCCCACAGATCCACAATGCATGTGTACCGGCTTTATGCTCGATGGGGGTAAATTTGTAACAGCTAGGCACTGTGTGGATATTTTTGCTTCTGAAGTACAACCTGAATATGAGGAAGATATTAATCAAATTGATTTCTTTTCCAACAGTGGAGGAAACTTGACTGTAACTTTTAGAGCAAGGTCCTTTGATGGTTCTATTGATTTTACTTTTACAAATAAAGATATGATTCAAGATTTTTCAAGGGACGAATTATACAGAGTTTCTTTAGATGATGTAGATGGAGTAGTGAGAGTCGCAAATTTTCATAATGGTAGTGATTTCGCATATAAGCAAATTAATCTTATTGGTGGTCTCAATTATAGCCCACAGGCATCTATTTCCTTGGAGACCGCCAGAGAATTGCATGTGCTGGGGTATCCGGATGGGGTTAGATTTCGAGCAGATGGAGACATGAGGCCAGATTACAACAAGGGTATTGTTCGTAGAACGGGGTTAACCGAGGGAGTGATTCGCGGCATACAAGGAGCAGAACGTGGAGGGAATTCAGGTGGACCAGTATTTATATTACAGGAGGATGGACCTGCTGTGATCGGGATCGTGACGGGTGCAATGTCATTTGCTGGAGAGGAAGTTTTTCAGGTTTATACTCCCATTTCCACAGTAAATTAAAAACTAGATGAATATTCAACTCTTTGCAACAACCCATGTCGGAATGGTACGGGATCACAACGAAGACAACTTTATCGTTTGTGAAAATCTTAATTCAAAAAATTGGCAATTTTCCCCTGATGCAATAACTGAGGTATCAGATCAGGGTGTCTTACTTTTTGTCGCTGATGGTATGGGAGGAACCAATGCCGGAGAAGTTGCCTCTGATATCGCCCAAGAATCAATCAAAACGTTCTTTTCTGAACGATTGGAAGAGTGCAAATCGATCAAGGAATTCATGTTTCAGGCCATCTCTTATGCCCATGATAAGATCATTCAAAGGCAAAATGAAGATGATGAAACTACCGGAATGGGCACAACAGCTATTTTAGGGTGGATTAGGGATAATGAACTCCATCTTGCTTGGAGCGGAGATAGTCGGGCATATGTGGTAAGATCAGGTCTAAGACCTTATCCGGTCACAGATGATCACTCCATTGTTTGGCAAATGGTTATGGAAGGGTCGTTAACCCCAGAAGAAGCCAGGATTCATCCAGACAGCAATTTGATCATGCAAAGTCTGGGCGAGCCGAGGAACCTTCCCAAGCCCTCATATAAAAGAATATCATTGCAAAAGGGAGACTTGGTTTTATTATGTTCAGATGGATTGAACGGAATGATTCCTGATGAGGAAATATTTTTGTTAGGACTCAGTCATCAGAAAGTCTCCGATATAGTCAAGGAGCTGGTGAATAAAGCAAATCAAGAAGGGGGCTATGATAATATTACTGCAATAGCAGCCAAAATTATTGAGGGACCTCAGTCGGCTAGGGAATATGTGGATTCACAAAAGACTATTGGCAACAAATCTCCCAAAACAAAGCAATCTATTTTGATTGCTGTATTGATATTTTTAGTTGCGCTTGTCTTGGGTTTAATTTTTTGGAATGCAAAACACAACAGTTTAAATGAGAATTATTTTACAGATGATAATATAAAATTGGATTCTATATTTCAGATTATTGATTCCTTAGAGTCAAATCAAAAGATCGATCAAGCTCTGGAGATTTTAAGTGAAGTTAAACTGAGATTTCCGGATGAAAAAAGAGTTGTTGAAAGGATCGAATCTTTAGAAAAATATAAAACTCCAACTGACAATGATAATACTTTCCCTCCAGCAAGCGATCCAATCGATAAAAGAGAATTTATAGACTCCTTGCTTTCAGCAGCAAAATTTTTTTCTGATATGGGAAAAATAAAAGAGGCTGTCGCCATTTTGCGTGAGGCTCAAAAAAGGTTTCCTAATGAAAATAGATTTGCCAAAGAAATTGAAAATTTAGAAACAGAGGCTTATAATGCTTCAGTTCAGGAGAAATTGCCACAGCCAGTGCTAAATAAAGAAAATGAAATAATTGAATCTGAAATCGATAAGATTATGGCAGCTGTCGACTCTTTGGAAAAAGCAGGAGAATTAAATCAGGCTATTTTGCTAATTCAATCTGCTCAAAAATCTTATCCCAATGAAAAAAGGATTTTGGAGAAATTAAAAGCGCTTCAACTCATACAAAGGCAGCAAGAAATCTCTAATCCAAAAAAAATAGATTCTATAAAAAACAAGTTGCAGGCAAGCTTAAAAAGATTGTGCATATGAAAAGTAGAAAATTAAAAATATTGGCTTTTAGCATTTTGACTGTGATAATCACAGGATTTATGTCTTTTCTAATGATTGGAATAACCTTATTTCCAATCATTAGAAAATACACCGTAACTAACGATACTAATGAATTACTTTATATTACTCCATTAATGCAATTAGGAGTAGGTGAATTTTTATTGGAAGAAGAATTGGAAGATGTAGATAGAATAAAAGATTATATTACACAAGTTGATAATTTTTCAATCATAAATCAGTATTTGTTTCTGATCCCTCCAGCACTTCCGGCATTTTTAATAAAAGATATTAAAGTCAATCCTAATTCAAATGCCGTTTTCTATATTGATTACGAAAGTATAAAACAAGAAGGAGGTCCTCAAATCTTATTAATAAAGGATAAACAAAACAATTACTATTATAAGTATGCCAACTTTTGGGAAAGTGACAAAATAACTGATATAAATTTATTGCATATTTCGCCTAAAAAATTAATAGATTCAAAAGATACAAGTAGCGGTTCTTTTATAAAGTGGTTTATTACAATATGTTTACTCATACTTATTTTATTGCCCCCATACTTTCTTATAAAGAATATTAAATTATTAAGAAAAGAGAAGATCGCCAGCCTGTAATTGCCGTTTGGAACTAGTGGTGCTGCCATGGTTAAATGAAGATTAATGGTTCTATTAAAGTTTGGTGCAGTTTGACATTTTAGTGCTATTAAATCTCCATCTGTGGCAAGAAGTAAAACGGTAGAATTGATTCTGTAAAAGCTAGCCCGATTAAAGGGGAATATTTCCAGCCTTGTCAATAAATAAAGTTTTAATAATTATTTAATATGTATATACGCTTGCTTACCAACTAGGTAGAAAGAGCCCTTTGAAAATTTGGATAACTTTTGAATTTGGTGAGCATCGGTCACCTCTCATCTGAAATCCGGCTAGAAAAAGAAGCTATTGACATTATATCGTGAAATCATTTAAATGAATTTCTAAATCATTAAAAGTATACTCTTGACTGGTATTTAAGAGTCATGTAACAATGTTAATTTATATAACTATTATTTAGTTTAAAACTGAAAAATTTAAATTGTAAACTTATGAGATGTGCTGAGTGTGGAAAATCCAATCCGGAGAATTCAAAGATTTGTGGTACTTGTGGTACTAAATTGACTGATTTAAAATCTAGTGGAGTAAAATCAGGAAATCCAATTCATAGGCCCCTTACGGATGATACTTATGATTCTGGAACTCCTACTCTAATGGGGAAACCTTCGAATTCCCACAGTTGGGATGAGCCTTTAGACTATAGGGAAATAAAAAAAGATTCAAAGTTTGAAAAAGAGTTTTCTTTAAAAAGCAATATTGATACTTGCCCTGATTGCGGCCATTATCCATTGTATAAAGAAAATAAGCAGATTATTTGCCCTAATTGTGAGTTTTTAGGTGGTCAAAAGAATGAAGAACTAAACCCAAATGGTTACCGTATAAAATCCGAACCTACACAAAAAATAGAAGGTTTTACCCTTCCTGGGGAAGATAACTTTTCACTCACTAATCTGAAGACCAACCAAAAGATAAAATTTGATTTGGCGGAGGTGGTTCTTAATCGAACCAGTTTAGAAAGTGAAAATTCAAGTATTTCCCGGGACAAGCATGCAGTAATCTCCCAAATCAATGGTAAATGGTACATTCAGGATCTAAGCACACATCAGGCTACCTATGTTCAGGTAATAGGCCAGATACCTTTGGTTTCAGGAACAGTTATTTTGATGGGAAACCAGTTTTTCAAGTTTGATTGATGGAAGGAAGAAATATTCAAGTTCTTGATTTAAAGCCAGGTGTTATTTTCCCTTCACCTGATGGAGATTTTTTACTTGACAAAGAGTTAGGAGAAGGTGGGTTTGGATCTGTTTATAAAGCTTCCAATCATTTCAAAGAGGTTGCAATTAAAATTGTGAAGCTGTGGAAAATGATGCCCGATAACCGGGTTGAATTTGAAAAAAGGCTTAAACAAGAATTTGAAATTTCTAAATCAATAAAATCTCCTCATATAATCGTTGGCTACCATTTTGACTATCTTCAAGGTAATCCATTTATTATCATGGAGTTTTGTGGAGGAGGGAGTCTGAGAGACCAATTCTCTAAAATGGATATTACCAAGGTAAATAGGTTTGCTCTTCAGATTTTAAAAGGACTAACTCACCTACATGAGCAAGGAATAATTCATAGAGATATAAAGCCAGAAAATATTCTTTTAGACAAGGAGCACAATATTAAATTGGTTGATTTTGGTATTTCAGGGTCCATTAAAAAAAGACAAACTCAACTCGATATTATGGGAAGGGTAAAGGAAGTGTTTGCCACAGTTACCTATTCCCCTCCGGAGCAAACTGATGCAGTTAAAGCTTTCAAATCAATGGGCCCCACGAATGATATTTATTCTTTTGGTGTCACGATGTATGAGTTTTTTACCCAAGGACTATTGCCATTTGGTCCTTTCGATGCGTTTCAAAACAATTTTTCGGATTATGAGAATCGAAAGAAGAAAAATGACTGGGATAAAAAAACCCTTCAAAAAGTCATTCAGGAAAATCATTTATGGTTTGAGATCATCGAAAAATGTTTGAACCCAAAACCTGAAGATAGATACCAATCTTGTTCTCAGGTGCTTGAAGCGCTTGGCTATTCCAAGTCAGAGATCAATAGACCTTATAAAATTAATTATCCGGAGACAGTTTCTTGGGGACTTCAAGTGATGCAGGGAGATGAAATAGGTAGGATATATAACCTTTCTAAAATTTCCAAAATACTACGTAAAGGATTTTTGAGATTGGGCTGGTTTGATATTGATGATCCATTCAAAAATGATATAGGATTGGTTGAGGTCTATACCAAATACATCTCGAGTAGGCATGCAACTCTATATTGGAATGAAAAGTCAAACTACTGGTCTATCATGGATGGGCAATTTGTTAGCGAAACTGGGCCTTTAAAAACTTCCAAAAATGGAGTATTAGTGAATGGGGAAAAATTAAAAACTCCCTTAACGCTAAATGAGGGATCCGATTCTCTTTCATTTGATTTGATAGAAAATGATATCATAACAATTGGGGATACCACTCTGAAAGTTTTGGTTTTATCTTCTTGAGGCCATTGGTTATCTAAAGTAATTTATTCAAAATGAGAGACAAGACATGAAACTCACTCAAGGGAATTTGCTATCGAACCGCTACCGTCTGATCCGCCAGATTGGTCTGGGGGGCTTCAGTGTGGTGTGGCTGGTGTCGGACGAGCTGATGGGTGACCATAAGTTTGCGTTGAAGGTTTATGCCCCTGACCGTGG
>NZ_JAQWXX010000008.1 GCF_029254265.1 Algoriphagus sp.
CCAAGAGCTCAAAACTGTAGGTAAAGGCTATAGAACTTTTACCAACTTTAGAAGTGCAATCCTCTTTTTCCACGGAGGATTAAACTTATATCCCCACTAACTTAAGGGTAGAACCAAAAAAATATTTGAATCATCACAATCCTATACAATTCAATATATTATTTTTTTAGTTAGTTTTAATAGCTTTATGAGCGGTTTCAATGATGTTACTTGAAATAAAATTAATAAAGCCATTATCATCTTTGAGTATATCTTATATTTTCCAAATGAGCAGAGTTTTGAATATTAACTCAATTGTTATTGAGAAAGGTTCAGGATATATGATAAGACCTGTCAGATAATTTCAGAACATTTGTGATTTTCAGGTAAGAAATTCTATTAATGTAGTGAATGCAGGAGATGGACATGACTCAAAGCTGGTACAGTCGTAGAATCAAGCAGTCTGATCCTGCTGCATACTCAGTTTGTCGTGTTTATTTTAAAGTCAGCTACCAAGAAGGGCCGTCCTGCCTTGAATTTCATAGTCAGGCAGGATTAGGGGAGTGTGAAACAGCTTTCAGCTTTATGAATTCGATCCCAAACGTAATGGTCAAAAGAGACGGTTTATATCTACTCAAAGGAATGATAGGGTATGCTTATGTCGAAAAGGCTACCAAATAAGGCAATCCGGGATCCGATAAAGCTTGTCAAAGAGATCCAATAACAGCCCATTGTTGCTTCGGCATCGGGATCTGCACCTATGGAAGGATTAATTGTACATTCATTGAAACCAAAATCAGTATTGTTTCCGAATAAAAACGCGGCATCTGAAAACCTTGACAAGATGGTCAAAAACCAAATCATAGTTAAATACTCTCAATCTACAACAAACGGGAATAATATATGTTCATCAGGAAATAGGCAATCTCAAAAAGAATTTACCAAATGATAGGTGAGAAGTTGTTCAATAATTACCTTGATAAATTGGTTTGTAAGGTCAATGGAAGATATTATGGTGAAGATGTATTCGACAGAATGATTGTTGCTTCAATTTATACTTACTTGAATAAACCCGAAAAGTCAGTTTCAGAAATGTTTTATTTTTCAAGGGAAAAGACCCGGAAATGAAATTTCACTCAAGTCTCCCCCATATTGTGAAAAAGAGCTGAAAGTTGGGCTACATTTTTAAAAGCTAACTTTTTAAAAAGGTTTCTACGGTGGGTGTTTACCGTCCAAAGGCTAAGAAATAGTTTTTCGGCAATTTCATTGGATGAGTAGCCTTGAACCACTAACAATGCAATTTCCTTCTCCCGCTTGCTCAAAAGGCGGAATTTAGCCATCACTGGTTCTTCATTCTCGTCAGAGTATTCAATTTGCAAAAAAACTTTTAAACCCTGAGACACATCAAGTATAGTTTTTACCACGACTTTCCTTTCTGAAGATTTGGACAAAAAGCCAAAAAATCCGGCTTTTTTTGCAGCTTCGAAGACTGGAAAACTTTTTTCCATGGTCAGCAAAATCAATTTTGATTGCGGTGAGCCTTTTAATATTTCCTTTCCCAATTCAATTCCGTTTTTTCCTGGAAGGAAATAGTCCACTAATACAATATTTGGCTGAAGTTGTTTCACTTTTTCTTTTCCCTCATCGGGGTCTCCGGCATATCCAAGCAAATCAAAGGAGCCTTCATCTGCCAATAAGGAGGATAATCCTTGAGAAAACAGATGATGGTCATCAATATGGAAAATGGTAATCTTGGACATATTTAGGGGAAGGGGATAGTAATCATGGTCGTAGTTCCTTTTGAATTGGAATCGATTTTCAATTCACCTTTGAGATAGTTCACTCTGTTTTGGATGTTTTTAAGTCCGATTCCTTTCTTTTTGCTTTCCGGATGAAATCCGACCCCATCATCTTCTACCATCAATTCTAATTTTTCAGCATTTGAAATCAACTGAAGATGGATTTCTGTTGCCTGCGCATGTTTAAGCGAATTGGAAATTAACTCACTGAAGATTCGATAAACCATCACTTCTGTTGGTTTAGGTATCCCGGATTCAATTCTATGATATAATTCTAACTTAATTCTCCCCTCATGGTTGAGGATGTCCATGCGATTTTCCAATGCAACAACCAATCCCATCTCCTCCAAATGGGGAGGAGTGAGGTTGTGACTCAAAGCTCTCGTATCATTAATCCCTTCGTTGATCAAGTATTGAAGTGATTGCAACTCTGGATCATGATTTTTTTCTGCAATTTCTTGAAGCTTCAGGTGTATCGTTACCAGCATTCCTCCCACGCTGTCGTGAAGGTCTCTGCCCAATCGGTTTCGTTCCTCCTCCTGAACCCAAATGATCTGATCGGCGATTTCCTTTTCGCGGATAAAGATTTTGACTGCAAGTTTTTCTTTTTCCTTTTTTTCCATAGAAGCTTGCCTAATAAATGCAAAAGCGAAAATGGCAGTTTCTCCCATAATCCCAAAAGCACTCCCAAAGTTTAGAAAGTAATGGGAAAGCTGAATCGCACCAGTGGCCTGATCAAAGTAAACTAAAATTGAAGAACTCATTAGGAATGTAATTCCGACCAAATATATTCCCGCAAATTGTATTTTCGCTAAATATTGATGAATCAAATAAGTCACGATTGTTATAACTTGAATTCCTGACATTGCCAAAACTACTTTGAGAAAAAAGGCTACTATTTCGGGCTGGGTGACACCCTCTGGAATGATTAAAAAGATGGCAAGAAGTACACTGTTTGTCCAAATTAAAATTTTCATCAAGCCTCCCAATAACCTTTGAGAAGGTAAAGTTTTAAAAATATTGATCACTGTGAGTAACAATGCAAGATTGGAAGCAAGATTGAAAACCGGTCTGGATTTCCCTACCCAATTTACGTTATCTGGCCATAGATATTGGGATCCCATGCCCCAATTTGAAAAAATCCAAAGAAATACCAGAAGAATGTATAGTACATAAAAGAATGCACTTCGGTGACGTAGTTCAGCTAAGAAAAAAACAGTGAAAATTGTTATCAGAAGCATCCAACCGGTCACTGCACCCATGATCAAGTATTCTGTCCTTCGCCTTTCATCGAACTCGCTCTCATTTAGTACCTCGGGATCTATATGGAAAGTTTCCCCACGCTTGTCTAGATTCATCAGGATTTCACTTCTTTCTCCAGGATTGAGTTCGAAAGGAAAAACAAAGTCCCTGCCGGAATAAGGTCTGGAATCAAATGGAAAACGATCACCGGTTATAAATTCCGGGCTGTCACTGCCATCCAGATAGACCTCGATCCGGTTGATGTGCGGGTTGTTTAAGATTAGGAAGAATTTGTTTTTGGTTGGGGTGTCATTTTTTAATTCAACCTTCATCCACCATCGATTGAGTTGGATTCCGGGATTGAATCGATCCGTTAATATGATTTCCCCACTCTTGTCTGACCAAACCTCGAGTGCCGATTGTCCATAATCTTCATAGATAGTGAAGGGTAAAGATGGTCTACTTTTATCTTTTTGGGGAAAGAAATAAATAAATAACATAGAAATAACTCCAACAACCAAAAAGGTATTCCGTTTAGAAAAAACTAAAAATGAAGCCATAGAATACTTTTAAATTTGGGTAAATGGAATTTTACCTGGCACTAGGTATTTGAAGGGCTGAAACTTTGAACAAACTTTGCATCAGGGCTATAAGTGGTTTGGTTCAACCGGGATTCGTAGAGAAAAGACTAAGGTCATTTATTAATGTTTTTTTTAAGATAGTGAGCTAGTTTTTGATCTGCTAATTCCGTCAGAAGGATAGACAGGATTTTGAAAGAAAAGGTAAATGATTTCCATCAAAGCTTTTCCTTAACCAAGGATGCAGATTCGTGTTTGTTTGGGGGCAAAAGTACTTGGAGTGGACTAAAAACCAAAGGGTTGTCTTTGAATATAGGGAGAAGGAAAGTCTTAGAGCCAAGGTATTTATTCATTCGGGATTTCATCCTTGGCTCTTGCGCATTGCTAAAGAAATGGTGTAAATAAGGAAACAGGATACCAAGACGGATTTTGTATCCGCACGGATGAACTTAAAGCCCTAAAAACCTTAGCGGTAATTTTATAAAAAACATAAACTTGAAATAAAAAAATGATACTTAAGCGAATACTTACGATTATAATTCTGACTTTTAGTTCAGTTTGCCTTTTTGGACAAGATTGTTTTTTAAACGGAGGTTCATCAAGCATTGGGGAACCACTAAATTTTCAGGAAATCCAAACTTTGACCAAATCAACAATGAAGAGTATAATTTTTTGATTAAAAAATTTGGCCTACCTCCTACTATGTTTTATTTAAATGATAGCAACAATCCCAATACATATGCTACTTCGAGAATTTCTAATCAAAACTTTCCTGACGGGACAGTATTAATAGGATTTTCATTGATCCAACAAGAATGCCTTCATTCACCTTCAGGAACCTGTAGTTCTTTTCCCATAGTGATGGCTCACGAATTTGCACATATTGCTGATTTTAAATATGGGACAGGTCTAACCGGAAAACACAAAGAGTTATTTGGTGATTATTTAGCCGGTTGCTTTATGTATTTCAGAGAAGTAGAATTTAAATCAACATTTGTTCAAGAGGCAGCAATTTCTTTCTTTCAAAAGGGAAACCATTCATTTAACGGCCCGGTTCATTATGGAATTCCTCAACAAAGATATACCTGATTAATGGCAAGCTATCAGTTTGCATAAAACTTCAGTAATGAAGGTCAATTTCTTACTTTGGAAACTGCGTTCAATACTGCTATTCAATATGTAAAAAAAATTAATGTAGGGTAAAGTTGATTTTGAAATAACAAATCCAATGCAAACAACTCGATCTACTCTAAGTCATTAAATGATAAAGTATCCAACGAACCTGGGGTTTACTATGTATAGGGCAATAAATTGAAATTTTTTCAGCACTTGAACTTGGGCCAAAGTAGGAGATCCAAGACTAACCCAAGTGGGCGGTTTTTGGGCACCAACCGTGTGATAAATGGCGGCGATTTGGTCAACTCGGTTACGGTATGTCGTGTTCCCAACCGAAACGGTAAAGTCCCTGCAATTCGTAGTGGCTGCAGTTTTTCGGATTTTACTTTCCTAGAAAACAGATAGGGTGTCCTGCCCCTTGCTCCGCAGAGCTTTTCGAAGGGGTTATGCTCACGAAACTTTTGCCAATAGGGGAGGAAGGAGGAGGCCTCTAAAGTAGATAGTTTTAAATTATTTTAGGTGTTAATTTGGGAAAATTAGGTATTTAATTAGTTAACCTTCCGGTCTCACATGATTGGGATACAAGGGAAGATTTAGAATGATCAATTATAAAATAAAAACAAGCCGTAGAATCTATTCAAGGAGGTAATACTATTTCAAACCCTTTCTTTATTCATAAATTCCTTCAGCCTTGCCATGTCCTGACTGACCTTGAGGTCAAGGATTTTGGCATAATGCTGGGTTTGCTTGAGGGATTTGTGTCCAAGCATTTTGGATACGGTTTCGATCGGTACACCGTTTCCAAGTGTGATGGTTGTGGCAAATGTATGCCTAGCGATATGGAAGGTCAAGGTTTTTTGGATTTCACAGACATCCGCAATCTCTTTCAGATAGGCATTCATCTTCTGATTGCTCATTACAGGCAGCACCAAGCCCCTATTACTACAGTATGGATGATTGTCATAGGCAATTATTATTTCAAGAGCTTGGGGAAGTAGTGGGAGTCGAGTAGGAGTTTCAGTTTTCTGCCTTTGGGTAAAAATCCACTGTTCTCCGTCAATCCCAACTTTGATCTGATTCCTTCTCAGGTTTTTTACATCGATATAAGCAAGCCCTGTAAAGCAACAAAACAAAAATATATCCCTAACCTGATTTAATCTTTCAATGCTAAATTTCTTGTTGTGAATTCTATCCAGTTCCTCTTTATCCAACACTTCCCGAAGGACCTTTTTCTTTACCATTTTGTATCCCAAAAATGGATCCCTTAGCAGCCAACCTTTTTTCACACAAGAAAGAACAATCTTCTTAAAGTTCGCTAGGTATTTTACTGTGGTATTGTGGGCACAGTTACGTACGGTTTTAAGCCAAAATTCATAATCGGAAATGAACTCGTAGTTAAGAGACTGAATGTCAATATCATCTTTTCCAAATTTCCATTGGATAAACGATCGGGTATGTTGCAGAGAAGTTTTATAGCGTTCTAATGTACCCGGAGCAAAATCTTTTCCGACCAATGCTTCAAGCTGTTCATTGTGTTTTTGGAAAACTTCCAAAATGAATTTCCTGTCATCTGATTTCCCAAATAGGGTATTTTTGATGTTTTCTGCAGTCACTTCTTTGTTACTGTCCATCAGAATCTTTTTTGCCTGAAGGATCTTCATTTGGAAAGAATCAAGAAAGGTATTCAGTTGTCGAATATCTTCTTTGTTTCCTATGACTCTTCCCAACCTTGGGTTTCACTTGTGGGTCTCACAAATTCTTTTGGTGGAAATTTCCCTTGAATCACCATCTACGGTTATTCTAGCGTAGATATATTTCTCCGAATTTTTAGTGTTTTTGGCTGTTTTTAGAAAAAACAAAAGACCAAAGCTTTTTTCCAGCATAATTTTGATTCTTTAATGAATAGATAAATATCGAAACCGTGGTTATTCAACACAAGATGTTCAGCTATTGAACATGTTGTATTTCAATAATTTAAATAACCTAAAAAGCGTCTTTTTTTGAGAACCAAAAACGACACGAATGACGCTTTTGAATTCTGGACATTTTTGAAAAATTTGATGATTTTGGAACCAAAAACAAAAAAGCCCACAGTCCGAGATCTGTAGGCTTCTAGATTGAAGAAGATGTGATTTGTATTGAAAATATGCTTAAATAGGCTCTAAACCGACATTTTCAATTTTTTGACTTTGTTCATTCAAAATTGAAAATTAATGAAATTTCCAATTTTGAACGATTTGAAAGCCATTTTGGCAGAGAGTGGGGGATTCGAACCCCCGGTACGGAATAACCCGTACGACAGTTTAGCAAACTGCTGGTTTAAGCCACTCACCCAACTCTCTGGGTGCTTTAAAGGCTTAATGAATTGAATCGTGAATCTGCTTCATTAAGCGATGCAAATATAATCCAAATGATTAGATTTTAGCAAATCGAAATAAGATTGCTTCGCAGGATAAATAATAATAGTTCTAACCTGCTGTAAATCACTCCAAATTATTTGAGATTTTTTTGAAAACAATTATTAAAAAGTAGCCGTATTACAAATTTCAATCTTTTATTTGTACAATAAATATTTTTCGAACCATGGTCATAGAAACCACAAATGCAAAGTTTTTAATCGAATCAGACCAACGGGATGAGGGATTCGTGCTGGTTTATTCTAATTCCTCCCATGAATTACAGCGTTTTTTTGGCTCCTTAAATATCCATTCTAATTCCAATGAGGATTTTCCATTCCAGGTTTGTGCTAGTAAAGATGAATTTGCAAATGCAATGATTGTAATGGTTAAGGAGATTGATTATTCTGATTCTTCCTTCCAATCCAATTGAATTTTTCAGGTAATTTTATTTTTTTTTGAAGTGAATTTTGGGATGAAAAGCGTTTTTCATTCAGGTATCTGCTTTTTATTGTTTAACAAGTGATAATACACTGAAAATCAAGAATTTCAGCGGTGGTTCTTTGCTAGACACGCTTTTTTTTAGCGCTTTTTTTTCCAATCTTTAGCGAGAATTTTGTCTCTAATTCACCCCATTTAGAACCGAAATAGTGATCAGTACAACTAATATTGACGAGTTAATTCCTGACTTCTTAATAGAATCTAACTACTTCCAAACCATACTTTTAGATGTGGAGGGGAATGTGATGAGTTGTTCCACAAGATTAGATTCTAAATTTTATTCAGCAGAAGTTGTTAATTTTTCCAGGTTTCTAGAGCCTACTTACATCAATTCGTTTGAAGAAACAATAGAGCTTCTTTTGGCCTCTCCCAAGGAAAAAAGGCAGATCGTTTTGGCATTTTTAAATATAGAAACTAGAAAAACTGATCAAGTATGGTGGGAGTTTTCTACTGTGACCAATTCAGATATGGATCTTATCGGGATCATCGGGATAGGCGTGAGTACCAAGTTTCTGGAGCAGGAAATGCCTTGGAATAGTTTGGTTGATCTTTTGGAATTTGGCAAAATTCAACTGGACACTGAATTTAAGGTACTTGATCTTGATGATAAAGTGATTCATTGGTTAGGGATTGGAGCGTCCGGGCATGATGGAAATGGGGAGATTTTTCTTTCAGAATTACCTCTTAAACTTGATCATCTTTCCTTGGGATCCCAGCCCACGTGCATGGTTCTTTCGGATAGGGAGTCCGGAGTTTATTATTCGGCACTTTTGACGCAAGTCGAGGATGGATATCAATTGTATATTTTACCAAAATCCCGAAGGGCTAAACCCACACATCTTGATAAGCCTTATACCCCATCTCATTTGGCTTCTTTTCCCGGCGCTGTCTGGGTGGTGGATAAGTCTTTGAAATTTATCCAGCAAAATCAGCTGGCTTCGGATACAGCGATGGAATGGTCGGGGATTTCCTGTTCTAATTCCTTTGACTTTATTTTCAACTCTGAATTGAAAAGCTTGAAGCAATTAAAGCTGAATTTTTCAAAAGGCTTCGAAGGAAACCCCTCTGATTTTGAATTGAAAATTAACCCCTCTGGAACCCAATCTACTTTTTGGTATGTAGGTATTCGTCCAATATTTGATGAAAAAGGGCTGGTTAGCCTTCTCGCTGTGCATGGTATTATGCTCCCGCAGATAAGTAAAAGACTGACAAATTTAGAGGCTGAGAATAAAGCTCTGAGGGAGTTGGTTATGAACCCATCTTACATATTGAGATCTCCGCTTTCTTCCATGTTAGGGTTGTTGGATCTTATCGATCCTAAACAACTTGATCAGGAGAATCAGAAGTACTTCTCTTATCTCAAGCCTTTGGCAAAAGAGTTAGACGAAGTGATTCGGAATAATGCCAAGCGCTTAGGCGCATTTGACTAAAATAGTCCCGTAAAATCTATTTTTGAAATTCTGGCAGGAAGACTTTGTCCCCCAAGAGAAATCCGCTCGCCGCTAATGAAGAGATTACCTTCTTTTTCAAACACAATTCCTTCGGTCTGAGATAATAATCCGGGACTTCCAATGAAAATGGAGGAGGCTTTTCCTGAAAAAAAATCGGAGTTCGAATAATCAGAAAAAAGCCAAACAAATGATTTGGAAGAAAATCCATTTTCTTGGTAACCCAGTAGCACAACATTTCCCTCCGGAGAAATACTAGCTCCTGTAATCAAGCCATCTACTGGAAAACTGCCGGTTCGCAATGCGATGGCATTGGAAGAGTTTGGATTTAAAGTATAGTGACTGGTTTTTTGATCTAACCTGTTTTTGGTAAAAAGATGAAGTGCATCATTCCAAAAAAAGAAGGCCTCACAATCAAAATTGTGATTCCCTCCATTTCCTGAGAAATCCGATTGATCCGAATAGGAAAAGGTTAGTCTCGTGGCATCCACTTCTTCTTTTGCCAAAACATCTGTAATCGGAATCTTAAGAACGGAAAGATCCTTCCGAGTCCCAGTATTATTCCCGAAATCTCCAATAAATAGATGCGTGTCGTTTTGTGCCAAATCTTCCCAGTCTTTATTGGTGCTGTTCTTTACGTTTATTGCTCTAATGACTTTTCCGGTAAGAGGATCAAGCTCAAAAATCTCTGAACTATTTCCACCATCATTGATAGAGAAAAGGCGGTTTTGGATATAGGCCAAACCGGAATTTTCATTTTGAGAAGTTTCCAAGTCAGCTAAAATAATAGGGGATAATGATGATGGGATACCATTTGCATTTAATTCGATGAAATTTTGATCAAGTGAAAAATCAACAGGACTAAATGAAAAACTCGAAGCGTTTTGGTCTGTGAAATAGAGATCTAAATGGCGATGGGAATAGCTGGAAACCTGCCAGTTGAATCGAAAATAAGACTCATTATCAAGCAGATTTATTCTAATACTCATAGCTTGGTCTTTTAGAGCATAGAGGTAGAAAAAATCATCTCTTGAAAACAATTGAACATTCTGTGGTACTAGAAGAGGTGTGGAGGTTCCAAGATTTTTATTAGATAGTGTAAAAAGTCCGTAATCGGAAGTCGCTTCTAAGGTTAGACTTTGAGTTCCGGGATTTATAGTGATTTCTTGATTGACCCAAATAGGTAGAATATCAGAATAGAGGTCTGTTGATCTTATACTGGACAAAGAATATGTCCCCGTCGGTAGTTCAATGGAATATGGAATACTAAAGTCATTGGGCTGTATTTCCAGGTTAGATTTCTGTCCTGTGCTTGATTCAAATTGAATCGTGATACGATTTTGGTAGGTATGCTCCCATACATTCTGGGTGCTTATTTTTCCAGAGGGAAAACTACTAGGGTTAAGTAACTCAATCCCAATGAATGAAACTGTCCCAAAGTCATTATTAGGTTTTTCTTTTTCGTTACAAGAAATACCTGAAAGAATAAAAAAAAGAATAAAACAGTTTGAATAAAAACTCCTCATGATCTTGTATGTAATTGCTTCAAAATTAAAATATTAATTAGGAAAAGATTTATCATTCAGGCTAAAATACCAAATAACCCTATCAGCTATCCTTTTTTCAAAAGATTCTAAACAATGATCTTAATCAGTCTGTTAAAAAATCAAATGACAAAGTTATGGAACAGTTAGTTGGTAAAATAAACATAAACGGATATTCAACTTCTAAGCAAAAGGAGGAGGAAAAAGTGAAGATGTCTAACAATCAAGAGCTTTTAATCAAGGATGCCATTTTTGTTAGACATGAAGGAAGCTTAGTTAAAGTGAAATTCAAAGATATTTTATGGCTTAAAGCTGACGGAAATTATACTACTTTAGTTTGCAGAAAAGGAGTTTTTTCCATCCGTAATATTCTCAAAAACTTTGAAAGTGAATTGCCTTCAAAAGACTTTATGAGAATTCACAAGAGCTATGTTGTCCGTATAGATGAGATTGAATCAATTAGTTCCAAGGAAGTGGATGTCAGTGGAGATTTAGTTCCGGTCGGGAGAACGTATTATCATGTCTTAATTAACGGAATTCAGAAGCTCGGCCTAACCGGAGAATAATTATTCCAACCAAAGTAAGCTACTGTCTCCATAGCTTAGAAACCGGTAATCATTTTCTAAAGCTGAATTATAAACAGTTCGCCAATCATTTCCCAGAATAGTCGCAATCAAAAGAATAAGCGTTGACCCTGGCTGATGAAAATTCGTGATTAAGCCGTTTACCACTCTATAGGTATATCCCGGAAAAATAAAAATCTCGGTAGTACCCATGATTGTCTCAAGATTTTTTTGACTCATGTATCCCAAAATCGCCTCAAAGGATTCCTTTAATGTCGGAATACTTTCTCTGGTTTGATATGGGAATAGCTTTTCGATTTTAAGTTCTTCGCCCTTATTCTCGATCAATTTCACTCCGTACCAAAAAAGGCTCTCCAGAGTCCTGACTGAAGTCGTACCAACTGCTATAATTTTACCTTCCATTGACAACACAGATTCGATAGTTTCTTTGCTTACATGAATCTGTTCACTGTGCATGGGATGTTCAATAACATCTTTTGCTTTGATGGGCTGAAAAGTTCCTGCACTGACATGAAGTGTCAATTGTGTTTTTTTTATTCCTTTCTGTTCTAGTTTTTCAAAAATCTCAGGAGTAAAATGTAATCCTGCAGTCGGAGCGGCCACAGCCCCCTCCTTTTCTGAGTACACAGTTTGGTAGCGATTTTTATCTTCAGTCTCGGGCTTCCTGTTGAGATAGGGTGGGAGTGGCACCTCACCACTAGCCTCTACCACATCCACAAAAGCAACTTGGGAATCATTCCAGGAAAACTCTACTTTCCGGCTTTCTCGGTCTAATAATTTTGCTTGTAAAACAATTTCTTTTTGGTTCAATAAGACTCTTCCTGTCAGTATTTCTCCATCTTTCCACTTTTTAGAATTCCCAATCATTGTCTCCCAGACTACCGGATGCTTGGCAAGCATAATTTCCGGAATGACCGTTGTAGGTAAAATAGGCTGTAAAAGAAAAATCTCAATTCTTGCTCCCGACTCTCGTTGGAAAATCAATCTTGCCGGGATCACTTTTGTATCGTTATAGACAAGTAGGGAATCTTTGGGTAATAAAGCAGGGATATCATAAAAATTCCAGTGGCTGATTTCTCCATTTTTATATTGAAGTAGCTTGGAGTCATCGCGCTTTTTCAAAGGGAATTTGGCTATTCTTTCCTCAGGGAGCGTATATTCGTAATCTTTTAAATCAATCTTTGGGATCTGCATGACAGGTCTAAATGTCAGTTTGCAAATATAGGCCATTCGTTCTAATCCCATTTTAATTCTCCATAATTCAATGCTTTCAACATTTTCACTTCGATTTGAATGGATCAAAAGAACCTTAAATTTTCGATTTGATGCAGGAACTTCACGGGGAGTTCTGAAAACTAGACCAGTTTATTGGATTAAAGCTTTTGATCCCCAACAGCCAGAAAGAGTGGGCTGGGGAGAGGCAGCGCCTCTGGTGAAACTTAGTTTGGATGATACTCCGGATTTCGAGTTGTTATTAGAAAAGGAACTATCAAGATTACAAGGGATAAACTTTGAAAATGATGCAGAACTTGTTTTACTAAGTCTGAAAAAGATCGTGTCTCCCAAGTTACCAAGTGTCAGATTTGGGCTAGAAACTGCAATTTTGGATTTTTTAAATGGTGGGAAAAAACGAATTCTTCCTAACCCATTTTTTGATAAAAATCAGCCCATTCCAATCAATGGATTGATTTGGATGGGAGATCCTGAATTCATGGCCTCCCAGATTGAAGAGAAAATTGATCAGGGCTTCGATTGCATCAAAATGAAAATCGGAGCAATTGATTTTGAGCAGGAATTAGCACTTTTTAAATACATCAGAAGCCGGTTTTCGAAAAATGAAATGACCCTTCGTGTGGATGCAAATGGTGCCTTCTCGGTAGAAGAGGCAAAGATCAAACTTGCGGAGCTCGCCAAACTTGACATCCATAGCATAGAGCAACCTATTCCCGCAGGGAAGATTAAAGAGATGGCTGCGCTTTGTAAAGAAACACCGTTGCCAATTGCTTTGGATGAGGAATTGATCGGAGTATTGGAAAAGGCAGAACTCTTAGATTCAATAATGCCTCAACATATTATACTAAAGCCAACCTTATTGGGTGGGATTTTAGAAACCAGAGAATGGATTAGACTTGCTGAAGAACGTAATATTGGTTGGTGGATGACCTCTGCGCTGGAGAGTAATATTGGGTTGAATGCAATTGCTCAATTGGCTTCGAGTTTGAATCCCACTATTCCTCAAGGTTTGGGAACAGGCAAGCTTTTTTACAATAATCTGGATTCTCCACTTCTGATCGAATCAGGTACGATTAGTTATCAGTCTGAACTAGCCTGGGAAAATCCTTCTTAATTTAACAAAGGAAATAAGTAAACAGGTTTATGAATTGCTACTTTCCAAGCTGTTGGAGAAAGTAAACCGGAATCTGTATTTCGCTCAAAAACCACGATACCATTACTTGCTTGGTGTGCACAGAGTAGGTATTTTCCGTCTGAGGTTAGATTGAAATTTCTGGGCATTAAGCCTCCGGATGAGATGACTTGTATAAGCTTGTAGCTTCCTGATTCATTTTTCCCAAACACAGAAATAGTATTAGCTTCTCCACGATTGGATACATACACATTTTCTCCGTTTGGAGACAGGCGAACTTCAGCAGCACCAACTCCTCCTGGGAAACCTTCTTCAAGCATAGAAAGCCGTTGTCTAGAATTTAGTTTCCCTTCTGAGAAATCTAAAATTTCCAAGTTTGCAGTTAATTCCTGTACAGCAAATACGGTTTTCCCATCCGAAGAAAAAGCCAAATGCCTAGGCCCATCACCCTTTATGACCTCATATTCCGAAACCAATTCAAGAGGGCTTTCTTTACTTGAGTCAATGGTGTAGGTATATATTTTATCAGTACCAAGATCTGCAACGATCAGGTATTTTCCATCTGGACTGAACACCGTACTGTGCACATGCGCTTTCTCTTGCCGATCTGTATTTACACTGAATCCTTCATGCTGAATTGTCTGGAGGTATTCCAATTTATTTTCTTTATCCAACTTGAAAAAACTAAGATTGCCTCCTGTGTAGTTACCGACTGCGAGGAATTCTTCATTTGGTGATAGGGCTAAATAACAGGGGTGATCTCCATACGACGGAATAGTATCGATGGGAATGAGTTTATCTCCAACTTTAGAAAAAGTCATCACCCTTCCTCCGGTTTGACTCATATCTTCCTCTAAAGCAAAGACAAGGTTTTCCGCCTTATTACTAATCACAAATGAAGGGTTTTTTACACCGGGTGCTATTAGTTTTACTGCAAACAAATTCGAATCAGGGTTAAATCTCAACAAGTTGATGCCTTGGTCTTCTTGATCCGTATAAGTTCCAACTAAAAAAGAATAAGCTTTAGAAGGGTTTTCCATTTCAGTCGTTTTGGGTGGATTACAGGCAATAGTCAAAGCTAGTAACACAATGCCTAAGGTGAGTTGCTTCATCAGGTTAAGATAGGTAAATCATAGTTTATGTTAAATGATTCATTTTAAAATCATCTGGATTTTTTAAAAACGAAATAAAACACTTTTCCTGTTAGAGATATTGTAATGATTTAGGGTTTTTTTAGGATTTTCGCTAATTTAACAATTGAATAAAACATCTGCCTTACAATGCAAAAAACCTATGATACTGAAGTCGCGAAGAGATTTACGATTTATAACAGTTTATTCTTAGATCTTCCCTTCAATGATATTTACCGGACGGGTACGCTCTTACCAATTTTAAGCACGTCATGTCAAAAAGGATTTGAAAATGGTTTGACTCCAAAGGAAATAATCAATGGGTTTTTTGAAGAAATGCTTCCAGATGCCAGTGAAAAATCACATATGGATCTCTTATTTCAAATGATTCAGTACGTCGAAAGGCAAGTGGTTTTATTTGACTCTATAGAGGATGCCGCATATGATAAAATCAATGATTTGAAAGGAAAAGGTTCCATCAACGCTTTGATTAATAGAACCGACAATGATAAAAAACGAGCTGAGTTAATTGAAAAGCTCAAGACTTTTTCGGTTAGATTAACTCTTACAGCTCACCCAACACAATTCTATCCCGGAAATGTCTTAGGAATCATCACTGATCTTGAAAATGCCATTCGCACAGATGATATAGGCAGGATTAACTCTTTGCTCCAACAATTGGGAAAAACAGGCTTTACCAAAAGGGAAAAACCTTCTCCCTACGATGAAGCAATTAGCTTGATTTGGTATCTCGAAAACATCTTTTATCAAAGTATTTCTGACATCATGATCCGATTGTTGAATTCTTTGAATATCCCATTACATGATTGGGAAAATCCCGGATTGCTGAAAGTTGGTTTTTGGCCGGGCGGAGATCGGGATGGGAATCCATTTGTGACGCATGACATTACCCAACAAGTTGCTCTCAGACTAAAAAAATGGATTCTGAGATGTTATTACCGAGACATGAGGAAGTTGAAAAGAAGATTGACTTTCAAACATGTGGAGGAGATCATCCTGAAAGTTGAGCGAGGGATTTTTGCGACCCTTTTTGAAAATAATCCAGTTTATCAGACAAAAGATCAACTATTAGATGATTTGCTAGAGGCGAGAGCGGCTTTGGTACAACATCATGAGGGATTGTTTTTGGAGGTTTTGGATGAATTTATCCTTAAAGTGAAAATTTTCGGTTTTCATTTTGGATACATGGATATGCGTCAGGATAGCAGAAAACACGATGCCCTTTGGGAAGAACTCTTCAAAATAAAGGGTATAAAAATGGGGGAATCTGAGCAAGAACAAATTGAGCAAATTCTTGCTACAGAAAGCATTCCAAGTCTGGATCTATTTCAGGAGCCTTTTCATGTTGAAATGCTTCGTTCGTTTGAGGTTATCGATCCGATCCAAAAGGAAAGTGGTGAGGATGTCCTAAATCGATATATTATTTCTAACTGTCAATCAAAAAAACACCTACTTGAAGTTTATCAGTTGGCAAAATTAACCCTTGGAAAAGGTAAGCAAGAGATGCCAATGGATATTGTTCCACTTTTTGAGACTATAGATGACTTGGCTGCTGCACCTGCCATCATGACAAGTTTGTATCAATTGCCGGAATACCAAAATCACCTCAAGTCCAGAGGTAACAAGCAAACGATTATGCTCGGGTTTTCTGATGGTACCAAAGATGGTGGATACATTCAGGCAAATTGGTCTATCCTCAGGGCAAAAGAGGAATTAACAAGAGTGTCTCGCGAAAATAATATCGAAGTTGTCTTTTTTGATGGTCGAGGAGGACCACCGGCAAGAGGAGGAGGGAATATGCATAATTTTTATGCTTCCATGGGAGAGAAAGTGGAGAATGCAGAGATTCAGGTAACTATTCAAGGTCAAACTATTTCGGCAAATTATGGGAAGCAGGCTTCTTGTACCTACAATTTGGAACAGCTTCTAAGTGCAGGGCTTGAAAATCATCTGTATCAAGATTCGGAGAAAAATTTAAATTCTGAGCAAAGAGAATTAATTGACGAGTTGGCAAGTGAGGCGTATGAGTCCTATAAGAAATTTAAGAGTCATCCTAAGTTTGTGCCTTATTTAGAACATGTGACTCCTTTGAAATATTTTGGGATGACCAATATCGGTTCAAGACCTTTGAAACGTGGCAAAGGAGAAGGATTAAAGTTTGAGGACTTGAGAGCAATTCCTTTTGTAGGTTCGTGGGCACAAATGAAGCAAAATATTCCCGGTTTTTATGGAGTGGGAGAGGCAGTTGAGGTATTAGAGAAAAGAGGAAAGCTTGAGCAATTGAAAGCACTCTATGAGAACTCATTGTTTTTCCGAACACTGCTTGGAAATTCCATGCAATCCTTGTCAAAGTGTTTTTACCCAGCCACAGCATATTTGAGTGAAGATAAGACCTATGGCGATTTGTGGAGAATTATGTTTGAAGAGTATAACCGGTCTATTGAGAAATTAAAAATAGTTTCTTCTATGGATCAACTGATGGGTGATAATCTTGTCTCAAAAAAATCTATTGAGATCAGGGAACGAATTGTACTTCCTCTTATTACGGTCCAGCAGTATGCAATACAGCAAATGTTAGAATCAGGAAAAAGTGATGAGATCTTGCAGCGATTGGTTTTGAGGAGTATGTTTGGAATAATAAATGCTGCTAGAAACGCGGCATAAAAAAAGGCCCGAATCTACAAGATTCGGGCCTTTTGATTTTTTTTCATTAAATCACTTAGCGATAAGACCGTCTTTTAATAATTGGTTTACAACTAGTTGAGAAAAGGCGTTAGAAAACGTTTCGATGGAAGAAGGGTTGGTAGTCTCTGATTGAGCTGACCAAACCAATTCCTCCGTTTTAGCATCATACAAGTTGATCTCAATGTAATAGTTCTTATCTGTAGAATAATAACCAGGGCTATACATTACGGGATTATAATAAGAATAGTATCCGGAAAATCTGCCATAATATCCACCGTATCCCATTGGAGAATACATGGTTGTGCCAGGAACATAACGGGTCTCAGAAGTCTGATCTAGTAGTGCAATAGTAAGGATTGCATCACTTCCACCATCGCGGATAGCTGCGACCGTAGCTTCTTTATTTTCGGCAGTTGCCTTGAAACCGGGAGGGATGATATCGAAGCTACTTTTTGCCTCTACTCCATCTTTTTGAAGCATGGCATCAATGTCATTTTCGATGGTTTGTCTTGCTACCAAATTTTCAGAGATAGCTGTTACAAAAATACTTTTATACGGCTCAGAGGGAGTGTTTGGTCCGGTCCACGAACCAGTGATTTTTGTGCTAGGAGAGCAAGCTCCCATGATTGTGACTAGTGCTAAAGCGACTAGATAATTTACTTTTTTCATTTTATTTATTATTTAAGTCCAATTCTTTAAAAATTTCGGCAACTGCAGACTCGATAGCTGCAGGTGTGTTTTTTTGTTTATTAGGAACTACCTGATCAATAGTACCTACCCAAACAGCTTTATTGGAGTTGCGGTCGACTAGGTGTACGGTTAGACTTCCTTCCCTATAAGTATTTACAGGTACTTCTTTAGCTTGCCAGGTATATGATCGTTGTCCTGAATACATGAATGGATCAGTAGCCAAGCTAGTTGTTCTTGTTTGTACTTTATCTTCTATTTTAATTCCTAAGTTGATTTTTAGATCAGGATTAGTAGAAGATTTAGTAAGACCGCGTGCGACCAACTCTTTGCTTATCGTTTCTTCCAAATAAGAAACATTCTCTTTGAAATTAGGGTTTTCAGAGTTTGGAGCATCTATTTCGAAGAAATCAAAAGTCTTATAATCAGTTAAGCTAAAATCTTTATACTGATCATTCTCTACAATTACTCTTGATCCACCGCAGGAAAATACTCCTAAAATAAGCACTAGAAATATTGATTTTGTAGTCTTCATAAGGTAATTTTTTATAGTTCTAATTTAATCAGTAATTCTGAAATACTAATGATAGGCTTTTAGTGCTACTTTTTCTCGAGAATAAGTTTTCTTTTAAAGGAAAAATGAAGTTTTGATTTTAATATAATATGTATATCCGCAATCTTGCCAGTATGATTAAATCGAAGCAATGATGAGTCTGTCAAAGAGTTTTTGACCGAAGTATCTTCTGTTGAGCTTGTAACAAAACTCGTCCAGGTAATT
>NZ_JAQWXX010000022.1 GCF_029254265.1 Algoriphagus sp.
GCAAGACCAGAGCGTTTTCTTCAGCTTTCTGCAGAATACAATATGGTAGTCGCCAACGTGACTGAACCCTCTAACTTCTTCCATTTGCTTCGAAGACAACTTACATGGGAGTTTAGAAAACCATGTGTGGTCATGTCTCCAAAGTCTCTGCTACGACATCCAAAGGTTGTTTCTCCTCTTTCCGAATTTACTTCGGGTTCATTCAGAGAAGTTCTTCCAGATACTACAGTAGTCGCCAAAGATGTGAAAAGAGTGATTCTCTGCAGTGGTAAAATCTATTACGACCTGGAGGAAGCTCGAGAAAAAGAAAAAGTAAAAGATGTTGCAATCGTAAGAATTGAGCAGTTGCATCCTTTGCCTAAAAAACAAATTCAAGATATTCTTTCAGGATATTCTAAAGCTGAGGTAGTATGGGTTCAGGAAGAGCCTGAAAATATGGGCTACTGGAATTATATTTTGAGATTGCTTTACAAGGAAATTCCTATGGAGTTGATTTCGAGAAAATCCAGTGCTTCTCCTGCAACAGGATACAATAAAGTCCATGTTGAGGAGCAGAAAAATATCATTTCTAAAGCGCTAAAACTGAATTGATTTCCTTTTCAGAATACCAAAATAATCCTATCATTTTGTTCCTCTCTTTTGTCTGGAGAAAAATTAAAAACTCATGAGCAAAGAAATTAAAGTTCCGGCTGTAGGCGAATCAATCACAGAAGTGACCGTAGGCCAATGGTTTAAAAAAGATGGTGACCAAGTTCAAATGGACGAAGTTCTATGCGAGCTTGAATCCGATAAAGCTACTTTTGAATTGCCTGCGGAGGCAGCTGGGGTACTTCATATAAAAGCCCAAGAAGGAGATACACTTGAAATTGGCGCTGTTATCTGTGTGATCGATGAAGATGCTGTTGTTTCAAAAACAGAATCAAGCAGCCCCGCACCAAAGGCTGATTCCAAGGCGAAAACTTCGGCTACCGGAGAAGTCAAAGATATGGTCGTGCCGACTGTTGGTGAATCAATCACAGAGGTCACTCTTGCAAATTGGATCAAAAAGGATGGGGATTTTGTGAAATTGGATGAGATCATAGCAGAGGTAGATTCTGATAAAGCTACATTTGAATTACCTGCGGAAGCGTCGGGAATATTAAGACAAGTAGCCAAGGAGGGTGATACACTCGAAATTGGCGGATTAATCTGTAAGATTGAAGTAATGGAAGGGGAGCCAGCTCCAGCAGAAAGCTCTAATGCTGCTCCTGCTGCTAGTTCAACTGTTCCTGCTGGCAAAGAGTCTTATGCCACCGGACATGCCTCTCCTGCTGCCGCTAAAATTCTTTCTGAAAAAGGTATTTCACCAGCTGATGTTTCTGGTTCAGGTAAAGATGGAAGAATCACCAAAGAGGATGCTGAGGCAGCTAAGAAATCTGCTCCTGCACCCGCTGCAGCTCCAAAAACTGCTGCTGCTCCGGTTCCGGTGTCTGGCTCTCGAAATGAGCGAAGAGAAAAAATGTCCTCTTTGAGAAAAACTGTATCGAGAAGATTGGTGGCTGTAAAAAATGAAACAGCGATGTTGACCACCTTCAATGAGGTCAATATGAAGCCGATCATGGACATGCGTTCCAAATTCAAAGATCAATTCAAAGAGAAGCACGGTGTAGGTCTTGGATTTATGTCGTTCTTCACGAAAGCAGTTTGTGTTGCCCTTCAGGAGTGGCCTGCTGTGAATGCGAAAATCGACGGGAATGAAATGGTATTCAATGACTATTGCGATATCTCCATTGCCGTATCTGCACCAAAAGGATTGGTTGTACCAGTTGTAAGAAATGCGGAGGCCATGTCATTTGATCAAATCGAAAAAGAGATTGTTAGATTAGCTGGTAAAGCAAGAGATAATAAGTTATCAATCGAGGAAATGACCGGTGGTACTTTTACCATTACCAATGGTGGAGTTTTCGGCTCTATGATGTCTACTCCGATTATCAATGCTCCTCAATCAGCAATCTTAGGAATGCACAATATTGTAGAGCGTCCGATGGCTGTCAACGGAGAAGTAAAAATACTTCCAATGATGTATATCGCATTGTCTTATGATCACCGAATTATAGACGGGCGAGAGTCAGTTAGCTTCTTGGTCCGTGTGAAGCAATTGCTTGAAGATCCGACACGATTGTTGTTTGGAGTTTAAGGAGTTACGATTTCTGATATACGATTTACGAGGGGCTGATGGACTTCAGCCCTGTTTTTAACTAGTTAGACCAAGCCTTGTGTCTTGTGTCTTAGATCTAAAATCTCAAAAAAATGTACGACGTCATAGTTATCGGTTCTGGTCCAGGTGGATATGTAGCAGCTATTCGCTGTGCGCAATTGGGCATGAAAACCGCAATCATTGAGAAATATCCAACACTTGGAGGCACATGTCTGAATGTGGGCTGTATTCCCTCAAAAGCATTATTAGATTCCTCGGAGCATTATCACAATGCTGCTCATACCTTCAAAACGCATGGCATTAATCTAAGCAACTTGAAGGTTGACTTAAAGCAAATGATCGCTCGGAAGGAAGATGTGGTAAAGCAAAATGTAGATGGCATTTCTTATTTGATGAAAAAAAATAAGATAGATGTACATCAGGGCATGGGCTCTTTTGTAAATAATACAACAGTCAAAGTAACCAAGGATGATGGATCTGCTGAAGAAATTCAGGGAAAGAATATCATCATTGCTACAGGATCCAAGCCGGCTAATCTTCCATTTATCAAGATTGATAAAGATCGAATTATCACCTCGACTGAGGCTTTGAAGATGAAAGAAATCCCAAAACACCTGATAGTAATTGGTGGTGGAGTGATTGGGATGGAGTTAGGGTCGGTTTATGGACGAATGGGAGCTAAAGTTTCCGTGGTGGAGTTTATGGATTCCTTGATTCCTTCTATGGATCGTACCATGGGCAAAGAGCTTCAGAAATCCTTAAAGAAAATTGGATTTGATTTCTACTTGAAGCATAAAGTTACTGCTGTTTCTAGTAAAGGAAAAGAAGTAACCGTTACAGCAGAAGACTCAAAAGGGGAAAAAGTAGAGATAAAAGGTGATTATGTATTAGTCTCTATTGGTAGAAGGCCATACACAGATGGCTTAAATGCTGAGGCTGCGGGTGTGAAAATCACAGACCGTGGGCAAGTTGAAGTAAATGACCACTTACAGACTACAGCACCAAATATTTATGCCATCGGGGATGTAGTAAAGGGAGCAATGCTTGCGCATAAAGCAGAAGAGGAAGGTACATTCGTGGCAGAAACCATCGCTGGTCAAAAGCCGCATATCAATTATAATCTCATTCCAGGAGTAGTTTATACCTGGCCGGAAGTTGCCGCTGTAGGGTTTACCGAGGAGCAATTGAAGGAAAAAGGAATCAAATATAAAACTGGTAAGTTCCCATTCATGGCTTCGGGGCGTGCTCGTGCATCTATGGATACTGATGGATTAGTGAAGGTATTAGCTGATGCTACGACTGATGAAATCTTGGGTGTTCATATGATTGGTCCGCGGACTGCTGATATGATTGCGGAGGCTGTGGTGGCAATGGAGTATAGAGCATCTGCGGAGGATATCTCCAGGATTTCTCATGCACATCCTACTTATACAGAAGCATTCAAAGAAGCTTGCTTAGCAGCTACTGATAATAGAGCGCTTCATATCTAATTTTTGCAAACTGATTTTTAAAAGCCATTCAGGTCCCTACTGAATGGCTTTTTCTTTTTGATCAAAAATGAGTTTATTTCAAAATGAAGTTCAATATCGCCATTATCGGAGCTGGGAATGTAGCCTGGCATCTTGCTCCAGCTTTGGAAGACGCAGGCCATACTATCACGGAAGTTTATGCGCGCAGTTTGAAGTCTGCAGAAAAGGTCATCGAGCGTGTCTATGAAGCTATTCCAAAAGATGATTTGGACTTTTCGGAAAGTAAGGCAGAGCTATTTATTTTGACTATCCGAGACTCAGCAATTTCTGAAGTTTCGGATGAAATTATTTTGCCTGATGGGGCAATTCTTATTCATACTTCTGGCACAGTCAACCTAGATGTTTTGAATTTTAGCTCTGCAACTTATACTGGAGTTTTTTATCCACTTCAAAGTTTCACAATAGGAAAGAAAGTGGAGTGGGAGGAGCTTCCAATTTTAGTTGAGTCTGATGATGAGGAGATTCTTCAAAAACTCAAGAAACTTGCAAAAAGCTTGACTCACCAAGTGTTCATGGTCCGTTCCAAGGATCGAAAAGGTCTACATGTTGCAGCCGTATTTGCAAGTAATTTCTCAAATCATATGATCCGGATCGCTGAGGAAATCATGCGAAGACAAGGACTTGACTTCGAAATGCTAAAGCCTTTGATCATTGAAACAATCTCAAAAAGTCTTCAAATAGGAGCAAAGAATGCCCAGACTGGACCTGCTATTCGAGAGGATTACGAGACATTAGAGGAGCATCATCAATATTTAAACTACAATGAGCAAATCGCTGAAATTTATCGATTAATTTCTCAAGATATTATAGATAGTTGATAGTCAATTACTTAATAATTAGTGGATGATTTCGTGAATTTTTTGAATTTTTTCAGGTTTATTCGAGTAAAGTGTTTAAATTCAATTGTTTGTGAGTAAACAAAGATTTTTAAATAAACTTTTCAATCATTAACTAATTCTTATTATGAGCTACGTAAATCGAACTTTAAGGTCTCTTCCTTTTGGGAGAATTATCGGAGGCCCAATGATTGCAGCAATCCATGCACAAGCCTTAGCGGCCAAATCCACAGTTAATTTCATTAAAGAGGTTGGATTCAAATCTGCTCCTGAAGATCAGGATGGCAATCAGGATGAAAATATTGGTGACGTACGGAATGTTACCTTTAAGTACAAGCGGAAGACCGCTGCAGGAAGTGGTGTTGGAAATGAAGCAGGTGAAGAAGAAGTTTCGCTGACAGTTCCTATTTTGACCATTGTACCAATCCCCTACATCAGAATAGACGAGATGACTATTCGCTTTACTGCAAACATAACTGAGCAGCAAGAATATAAATCAGCAAGTGCAAGTAGCGGTAGTGTGGCGACTGATACGACGATGAATTTTAAAGCAGGCGGCTTCTTTTCTCCAGTGAAATTTAATTTGAACGCGAAAGTATCTACTAAAAATAACTGGAGTAGCAGTTCCAGTAATAAAGTGAATACTTCTACGCAATACACTATGGACGTCCAAGTACGTGCCGTTCAGGATGAAATGCCTGCTGGATTAGCTAGGGTATTAGATATTATGGAGCAGGCTATTTTGGAAAAGCCAACTCCTTCAACGCCATAATTTTTCTTTTCATTTTTATTTAATCAACAAGCCATGAGCCAGTTGAATCAAATCATTGCGTCTTTACTCAGCGACATTAATGAAGCTAAAGCCAAAGCAGATGAAGCTTCTAGGAATCTGGCTTTGACGTATTCTTCTGATGATGTACTTCAGTTTTTTCCGGTTCCAAAAATTGGAATTCAAAATCTTGAGGTTGAACTGAAGTACGCAATTGAAGGGGTAGAAGAAAAACCGTTTCAGAGTAGTCAATCCAAAGAAAGATTGGAAAATTATGTCAAGAATTTTTCAGCAGAAACTGCAAGAGAAATCCGTTCTGAAATCACCAAAGTGGCATCCAAAAATGACCTTTATAAAAGTTTGGGAGGAAATTATCCGGATGAAAATTGGGAAGGGAATGTGAGTAAATTAATTTCCACTCAATTGGAAAGTCTTACCAATCCTGGAAATGATGTTTCCAAAAATATTCAAAATGCGAAAAAATCACTTGAGGGGGACTTTCCTCAAATAATCCCTACAGTGATGAAATCTGCAGGATTCGCAGTAGTGCCCACTGCTAAAGGGAGCTTTGAATTGCTAGGGATTTCAGACAATGATGAGGTGGATTTTAAGGTAACAAAGGACTATCGAACAAATCAAGAGGCACTTACTGACGCAAAACAACTTTCTTCTTCCATAGCTTCAAATAAAGCCTCGGTATCTGATTTCAAGAAGGATTCAGTCACTAAGAGTGATCTTGCAAGTATCAAAATAGGAAACTTTCAATTGCCTATTGAAGTGGAATCAAAGAAAGTAGGAAGTTCTCAGCCCAAGGCATTTTTTGAAACTTTAGTGACTAACAAAGCGATCTCAATCAAGAATCCTACTGTCAAACAGCCTTGGGTCATTGGAAGGCCTACTCCAAAACCGAAGCCGAATTCTCCAAACACATCTGATCGCGCTGAAGTGGAAGAAGATGAATCACTTCGGGAAATTGCCAACGAGGTTTTAAAGAAAAGGATGATTCAACTTGAAGCCGGAATTGGGAAAATCGCTGAAGAAACAAAGTCAACATCTTTGAGAGTTGCAGTTGATTCAGAAAAACTCAGTAAAGTAAAACCAGAGAATGTGATGACCATCAAGTTTACGCTGAACTCACAAGATTTCACTATGATGGACGACAATTCTAAACCATCTATACTTTAACCAATCACTCATGATAACTCCAAGATATATTTCCGAACTTTTGGGAGCGCCGATGGCAGCTATCGTTCAGGCAGAAGGTATTGCGGCCAGAGCTACGGCCAACTTTATCAAAGAGGTTGGATTCACGGGCGTATCAGACAACATAGATGGTGACTACGGGACGATCAGAAATGTCACCTTCAGCTATGAGCGGATCAAAGCAGATGGAAATACAGAGATAGCAAAACTCTCTGTTCCGCTTTTGACTATTATTCCTATTCCATCCATTCAAGTTGCAGAAGCTGAGATTGAATTTGATCTGGCGATGACTCAGCCCGAATCTTCCCCGGCACCAAAGGAAAACTCAAAGCTCGGAAATTTGTCTTCCCATAGAGGGCTCCAGCTAAAAGCAATCTTTGCAAAGAAGCCCAATCCATCTTCCAATTTGCCAGTGACTTCAGCTACTTCGAATATGAATGTTAAGATTAGATTAGCTCAATCTGAATTGGCAGTGGGAATGGTGCAACTATTGAATATTCTGGACTCTGCTAATAAGGAAAAATAATGGCAAGTATTCTAGATTCTCTAAGACGTTGGTTCAATAATCTTTTTGGTATAACCGAAAATGAAACAGTTGAAATTATACCAGAGCCTACTCCTGAGATTTCTATTGCAAAAACACCAGGCCTAAGTTGCCCTGTGTGCAGTCACCGAATCATAGTCAGTATAGATAACCTGCTTTCGGGTCAAGCGATTCAATGTCCGTCCTGTGGTCTCGAATTAACAGTGGACAATGAAAAGTCTGAAGCGGCATTAGATGCACTGAATAAGCTCCAAAGTGGTTTGGACCAAGCTTCAAAGATCAAATCAGATAACCGAATCTAGTCTACTGATTCCAAGTCCCGAATTTCCCAGACTGATAATCCTGATAAGCTTCTCTGATTTGCTGCTCAGTATTCATTACAAATGGCCCCTGAGCTACCATAGGTTCATTGAATGGCAACGCATGTCCAAAAATCAGAATTGAATCTTCTAAAGCTTCAAAGGTGATTTCTGTTCCATCATTTTTAAATTCTACCAGATGTCGGAGATTGACTTCAGTGCCATTGATATTTATAGCCCCTCTCACCACGTAGCAAAATATATTTTCATCTGCTGGAATGGACTTGGAGATTTTTCCTCCAGGTTTGAAGTAAATAGTGCTCATTGTAATAGGAAAGCTTGGTTCAAATGAGCCATTGACTTTATCCCATTCTCCAAAAAGTTGTTGAACCTTAAGATTGCCTCCATTTAAGTCAAAATGATTGATTTCATCCTCCTGAAGTCCTAAATATCTTGGCTCTGTCATTTTCTTGGAAGCAGGGAGATTCAACCAAAGTTGAAGAATTTCAAGATCTCCACCATTTTTCTTGAACTCCGAACTGCTGACTTCTGCGTGGATCAAACCTCTTCCTGCAGTCATGTATTGAACCCCTCCGGCAGTTATAACAGACTCATGACCTCCTGAATCTTTGTGGACGATATCTCCGGCTACAATAAAAGTTACTGTCTCCATTCCTCTATGCGGATGGGGGCCGAAGGGTAAGCCTTGGTTTTGTGGAGGATAGACTTGAAATCCATGATGATTGAGAAAGATAAACGGATCAATCTGGTTCAGAGTCCGAGTAGGCATTGGACTATAGGTGACCAAATCTGCTATAGGGCGATACTCCGATTTATGAATTTGTTTGATAGTTCTCATGAGATGGAAATTAAATGTCTATACATGAAAGTCGATTAAGCCAGCAATGGTTCATTCAAAAATCAATTTTATACTGGATTAATTTGGCGAAGCTCAAATAGATCAGTTCGGCGATCTTTAAGATTTCTTACGCTTCCAAACTCATTCAATTCTCTAAGAAGTGATACATCGACATCGGCAATCAGCGTCATCTCTGTATTTGGTGTAGCCTCAGCTTTGATTCCATTACTTGGAAAAGGAAAATCACATGGAGTGATTACCATAGATTGGGCATATTGCATGTCCATATTATGCACCTTCGGAAGATTACCCACACTTCCTGCCATTGCTACATAGCATTCATTCTCGATAGCACGAGCCATAGCGCAATGCCGCACACGAGAATAGCCATTTTGAGTGTCGGTTAGAAAAGGCACAAAAAGTATATCCACACCTTGATTTGCAAGTAATCGACTTATTTCAGGGAATTCTACATCGTAACAAATCAATATCCCGATTTTTCCGCAATCCGTATCGAAGGCTTTTAGTTGTGTTCCTCCTTGCATTCCCCAAACCCGCGATTCTAGTGGAGTAATGTGTAATTTTTCATAAAACTCAATGGAACCATCTCGCTTACAGAGGTATCCCACGTTGTAAAGTTTATCATCCTTGATCTTTGGCATTGATCCAGTGATGATATTAATGTTGTAGGATACTGAAAGCTTTGCAAATCGCTGTACAATTTCATCTGTATATTTCGCCAATCCGCGAATTGCCTGCGCTTCACTGAGATGGTTAAACTCAGCCATCAAAGGTGCATTGAAAAGCTCTGGGAAAAGCGCAAAATCAGATCGGTATGCTGATACTGCATCCACAAAATATTCTGCTTGCTGCATCAGCTCATCCAGATTTTCATAAAGGCGCATTTGCCATTGGATCAGACCAAGTCGTACAATTGTCTTTTTGGAAGTCGCTTTTTTATTCGGCTTTTCATAAAAAATATTGTTCCATTCAAGCAAAACAGCAAATTCTCCTGATGAAGCATCTCCTTCTAGGTAATTCCGCATAATACGCGCCGGGTGGAAATCATTGGCTAGTTGAAAGTTTAAAACCGGATCATATATCTCCTTCAATTTCACTTTCTCCAAGTACTCTTTTGGAGTCATTTTATCTGCATGTTTGTGGTAATTTGGAATCCTACCACCGAATACAATTCCCTTCAGATTTAACTTCTCACATAACTCTTTGCGATAATCATAAAGTCTTCTTCCAAGTCGAAGTCCTCGGAATTCCGGTTTAATAAATACGTCAATCCCATAGAGTAAATCTCCCTCGTAGGTGTGATTTTCGAATGTAAAATCTGAGGTAATGTCTTTATAAGTATGCTCGCCTTCAAGTAGATCTTCATTCACTACTATGGAGAGTGCACAGCCGGCTAACTGGTCATTAACCCGAATTACGACTTGACCTTCAGGGAATTTATCTAATAAAATTTCAATTTGATTTTCCCTCCAATAAGCCTCAGCCATGGACCGATAGCTATCGATCATCGCAGCTTTGAGTTCTTTGTAATCAGAAATTTTAAGATACGATAGTGTAATATTCCCTGCCTGTACTTGGTCCATGATTCTTATAAATTTGTGCGAAGGTAAATATTTGGACTTTAAAAAATCAGATTATTTAGCCACGTGGATGAATGTGAAAATATGACCATTATTTTAAAGTTTTATCCAAATTTAGTATGGTTTGGAGTAATACATTGGCGCCATTTGTAATGTCTTCCGGAGAAGAATATTCGCTTGGAGCATGTGATATTCCATTTTTGCTAGGGATGAAAATCATTCCCATAGGAACTATTCTAGCCATTTCTTGAGCATCGTGACCTGCCCCGCTTGGAAGGCTTAGGGTAGAAAAGCCGAGCACTTTTGCTTGATCTGCAATTGCTTTTCGAATTCCCTCATCCGCCATAGCGGGCATGCTAGCTACTTCTTGATGGACGATGCTTACTTCTATTCCAGCCTCTGTAGCCAGGGATTTTCCTTTGGCCTCAATTTCTCGGTAGATCATCCAGATTTTTTCTGATGAAAGATCTCGTATTTCCAAATTCAAAGTAACCACTCCTGGGATAACATTTCCAGCTCCGGGGAATGCTTCGATTATTCCCACAGTGCCCACTTGAGCACCCTCGTGAGATCGTACAATTTTATTTACAGCTAACACAAATTCAGCTGCTGGTAGTAAAGCGTCTTTTCGCATGTTCATGGGAGTAGTACCGGCATGATTGGCCATTCCTTTGAATGTAAACTGCCACCATTCGATCGCTACGATTCCTTCCACTACTCCAATCTGGATTTTTTCTCTATCCAGATTACCACCTTGTTCAATATGGAGTTCCAAGAAAGCCGCTAAATCCCCCTTTTTTCTAGCTACTTCCTGTACCCGGTCTGGATTTCCGCCCAGTTTTTTGATCCCCTCGTACTGCGTGATCCCTGCATTAGTGACTATTTGGAGCGATTTTTCATTTAATTCTCCTACAATAGCTCTACTTCCTACAACTCCTCCCTCTTCATTGGTGAAGATGATGGCTTCAAGTGGATGAGCTGTTGAAATATTATTTTCTGAGAGGGTCTGCATCACTTCAATGGCACTCATAGATCCCACTGGGCCATCATAATCTCCGCCATTTGGTACTTCATCAATATGTGATCCGAATGCAATCGGCTTCAAAGAAGGATTGGTTCCCGCCCTTTTGCCGATGATGTTTCCTGCAAAATCCGTGGAAACTTCCAGCCCTGCTTTATTCATCAAATCCATTAAATATTCTCTTGCAGCTAATTCATGAGATGAGAAAGCCACTCGATCGCTTCCACCTGCTGCATTTTTCCCAAAAGTGGAAAGTTTTTTAATTGAGCCATTCAATCTCTCCGGATTAACTCGTAATGCTGATTGCGCAGTTACACTGTTAAGGGTGAAAAAAAATAAGGCAGAAAGAAATAGTAGTCTTGTTTTCATTTTTATATAATATGTGTATTCAAATTACCTCCAAAACGGTTTTAAAACAAAAAGTCCTTTCTGATTAAGGAAAGGACTTTTTATATGTTGAGATCCGTTATTTCAACCAAGCTAACTTAACTTCATCGGGAGCTTTCATTCTGTCAGCTAAGCGCATGTATCGGTCAGAGAGATTAGCCAAATAATCTTGCGCTTTTGCCGCAACATCATTTAGCCCAGTGATCCCTTCAATTTTCCAAAGGCTGACTAGGTGTTCGATGATTCTGGCGTAATCCCAGCCTGTATAAATCCCAACTTTCTGAGTGACCGCTGAGAATTGGGTGAATAGTGAAGGGTTAGTTCCTCCTTCTCCCATCATTACTGCTGGCATCACAATCTGCTTTCTCATTAATTTTTCAAAAGCAACCATTGCGCCACTAGGATCGATGTCAAATATTGCTGACATAAAGCTCTTATAGGCCTTTTCATGTCTTGCTTCATCTCCTGCGATTTGTTTGCAGATTCTTCCAAGTACGGTATCACCGGCAATGTCTGCGAGTTTCCCCGTATTTACATGGGAGATTTTTGTGGCTCTTTCTTGAAAGGAAGTATAAACGATTGCCTGATAAGGATCTCCCCCAGTATTAGGGTCAAATCCATTTGCTAATAATCTGTGTATTGTTTGCTCCACAGCTTTCATGTCCACTCTTCCCGTCATATACAGGTATTTGTTAAGAAGGTCACCGTGTCGGTTCTCCTCAGCAGTCCAAGATTTGGACCAACGAACCCAGCCTGATGGTGATAAAAGTGATCTTTCTGGATTTATTCCTTCCAAAAGATTGAAATAAGTCTGGTAACTTGGCAATGCTTCTTCAGTAATCATATTGCCGACCAACGAAGTCAATATTGTATCAGGAATACCTTCTGATCTTTTTTGCAATAGTTTTATTTGGTCGTGAATATCTGGGTCTCCAAAATCTGGCAGGAAATCTGACGGTTGCCAGCATTTGTCAGGATCAACTAAGATGTTGTCCACAGCCTCTCCTACTAGTCCGTCTAGTTGAGAGATTACTTCTATATTTTTTTCTAATTCGTAATTTATCGGCTTTGCCATAATCAATAGTTTTATAATCTTTTTGAGAAATTTCGACCAAAATCGTTCTCTTTGGATTGTTTTAAAGATAGTAACAAAATTCTGGTTCTATTTTTCAAAATTTTCATTTCACTTCTTCTATCCTTTAAACGGTCTGATAACCAGATAAATTCATTCTTGTTTAAATTAGAAAATTGTGCTTGAGCTAAACAGAGAAAGTAATTAAACCAAAAATTTACCGTATTAAATGTGATTTATTAACAATAAAGACCTGTCAAATTTAATGATTGTAGATTATTATTTGGAAAATAATACATTTAGAAGTTTATTCTACATCTCAAATCTACATCTCAAATTTTGAAATTAATCATGAGTAAAATTCTGGTGGTGGGAAGTAGTAATACCGATATGGTCGTGAAATCTCAAAAGATTCCAAAGCCTGGAGAGACTGTTTTGGGAGGAGAGTTTTTTTCATTTGCAGGAGGCAAAGGTGCTAATCAAGCTGTAGCAGCTGCAAAACTAGGTGGCGCAGTCACTTTTTTAGCAAAACTTGGTGCGGATGAACTTGGAAAAAATGCCATCAAGGGATTTGAGAAAGTTGGGATTAATACCGATTCAATTCTAATCGAGCCCAACTCACATTCTGGGGTGGCTTTAATATTAGTCGATTCATTTGGTGAAAACTGTATTTCTGTTGCCTCTGGTGCGAACAACTTCATTTCTCCACAGGATATAATTGATGCGAAATCTATTATTCAAGAGTCGAAATTTGTACTTACTCAATTGGAAATCCCTATGAAAGCGGTTGAAAAACTGGGGGAAATGGCTGAAGAGTTGGAGGTAGCTATGGTCTTAAATCCAGCGCCGGCTCAAGAACTTTCGGATCTACTTTTTAAGCGATTATATTTAATTACTCCAAATGAAACGGAAGCGGAAATGCTAACAGGTATTCAAGTTGAGGATGAGAATTCTGCTTTTTCTGCAGCTAAATTTCTAAAAGAAAAAGGTGTCAAAAATGTAATTATCACCTTGGGAGCAAAAGGTGCTTTTTTTCTCACAGATCATGAAAGCGGTCTTATTCCGGCAGAAAAAGTAAAAGTCATGGACACCACGGCTGCTGGCGACACCTTCAATGGAGCATTGGTCGTGGCCCTTTCCGAAGGAAAAGACATAAAAGATGCAATCAGATTTGCCAATCGGGCAGCCGCGATCTCTGTGACAAGTATGGGCGCGCAAGATTCGCAACCATTTCGAAATCAATTAGACTAGGCTTTTAAAAATCAAACCATGTTTATTCCAGCTACTTATTCATTTGCAGTTGTGCTCTGTTTGATCACAATGATCTGCTGGGGCTCATGGGCCAATACACAGAAATTGGCTTCTAAATCCTGGCCATTCCCACTTTTTTATTGGGATTACTCGCTGGGAATTATTTTTTTATCACTCGTTTTTGGGTTGACACTTGGGAGTACAGGAGCGGAAGGAAGAGCATTTCTTGATGATTTGGTTCAGGCAGATTCTGGTTCGATTGGATCAGCCTTTTTGGGAGGGATCATTTTTAACTTGGCCAATCTTCTAATTGTCGCTGCTATTGATATTGCTGGAATGGCAGTTGCTTTTCCAGTAGGGATTGGGATTGCATTGGTATTGGGTGTATTGGTAAACTACCTGGCGGTACCTGTTGGTGATCCATTAATCTTACTTATCGGGGTGGCTTTTGTCGTCTTAGCTATACTTTTGGACGCACTTGCCTATCGCAAGTTGGCTACGGGAAAAGCTCAAACTCCTTCTAAAGGAATTATTCTTTCAATAGCTGGAGGGGTATTAATGGGCTTTTTCTACCGATTTGTAGCCTCCTCTATTTCTGAGGATTTTGCCAACCCTGAAGTGGGGCTGATGACACCTTATGCGGCTGTTTTTATTTTCTCGTTAGGCATTTTTGTTTCTAATTTCCTTTGGAATAGCTTTTTTATGTACAAGCCATTTCAGGGAAGAGCGGTGAGTTATTCAGATTATTTCAAAATCGGAACGCTGAAACTACATCTCATAGGGATTTTGGGCGGATCTATTTGGTGTTTGGGAATGGTTTTTAGCGTGATTTCCGGTGAAAAGGCTGGCTTTGCAATTTCTTATGGATTGGGTCAAGGGGCTACCATGGTTGCTGCAGCTTGGGGAGTATTTGTCTGGAAGGAATTTAAATCTGCACCCAAAGGGACAAACACGCTTGTTTTCCTGATGTTCGTTTCATTTTTAGTTGGCTTATCCCTGATTATATATTCCAGATTTGCATAAAAAAAGCCTCCAACTAAGTTGGAGGCTAGAAAATGTATTTGTGAATAAATCAATAATCAAGTTTGTAAGCAGCAACTTTATTTTTGAAGAAAGTCGGTACGTAGATCACTTGGTCAGCCGCATTATATCCAATATCTGCAGTGTTTGATTCGGCAGCCTTGGTGTCGAGCATTAATGTTTCGCCTTCTGCTGTCGCAAACCAAATCTCTCCTTGCCATCTGGAGGCAATGAAGTTTCCGTCTCCCAAGATGACCAAACCGTCTCCTCCAGTCACTGTACTATTCAAGATCGTAGTCGTGCCATCTGCATTCCATTGCTTCATGCCTGATGCATCAAGACCATAAATAGTTCCGTCACTTGATACAGCAATCCCATTGATGGATTCATTTCCTTCAGAAATAGTAGAAACTACTCCACCATCCAATAGGTGAACTTTCCCAGTATTCATGTCCGTGAAATACACCTTGCCATCGTAGGTATCAGTGTCATTGAGGAATTGAGCGCCGTCAACTTTATACTTCTTGTTGATTTTCGCAGTTGCGATATCGATCTCGACAAGTTCGTCAATGTCGGTTACGTAAAGCATTCCATTTGCTATGCCCATTCCTTTTGGAGCGTTAAGGCCTGTGATCCAGTTTTGGTTTACAATGCTTCCATCTTTTCCAATAATAGAAATAGAGCCTTTGCCATCTTTTCCGACAGGATCTCCATCAATATTGGCAACATAGATTGTACCTGTTGCAGCATCGAATAACACCGACTCATTGGTAATCAAAGTCTCGGGCGTCTCCCAAAGTAAGGTCAATGTTGGAGTTTTTACATCTTCCACAATGGCCAAATCATCAGTCACTTCTTCAGTTTTCTGAGGTCCACATGCAGCTAGTATTCCAGCTGATAATGCCAAAAGGCTAAATTTTAAAGTAGTTTTTATCATGTTAATTTTTTGTTAAAGTCCAATTCTGTTGGTTGAAATTATTTGGGGCTGTTTCTTTTAATCGATCTTCGATTTTATCTAAATACATCGTGTTGTACCGCAGTCTAGTGATGTAGTTAGGTAGTGTAGGGTCTCCATTCCAGCAATGCTCGGCTCTATCCCCATAGGCAACTTCTCCATTGTAATAAGGGTTTTGAGTTTGCTCTAAGAATTCCTCAGTCAAATATACTGCATTGTTCAGATAGTAATTATCCATGTCCCCGCAATAGATATTGACCTTTCCTTCCAGTTTTGGTCCCAAAGTGGCCCAATCGCGCTCCATGATGTAGCGAAGGTCATAATTTTCTTTCCAATATGCGGCGACTTCCGGATCAATTTCCCCAGAGTATTTGTCCCAAATTGGTTTAGGATACCCATCGTCTCCAACGGGAGAATAGACTGCTTGCCAAATGTCAAATTGCTCACCTGATCGAGTTTTAGTGCCTCCAATTGCAAGCTCTCGGTGATTCATATCCTTAAGCATAGCGTCGATATGTCCTAAATAATTTCGGTGGCCAGGACGAAGTGTTTTTCGGAATTCGCCTTCCTGGGAGTAGGCATTCTCGTCACTGTAAATATCCACTGAGGTAAAGGCCCGAAAGTCTATCGGATCGGGACAAGCAGCAAAGCAGCCATTGTATTCGTCAGGATATTTCACCTGCACTGCCAATGCTTCCCAGCCCCCTGTGGATCCTCCATATAGAAAACGAGCCCAGCCCTCGCCAATTCCTCTAAACTCTTTCTCAATATGAGGAATCAACTCATACGTAATCGCATCTCCATAGGGGCCGATATTTTCTGAGTTTACCGCATAGCTATCGTCGTAGAATGGATTAGCATGCTGAATCTCGATCGCGATAAATCGCTTGAAATCTGGAGAAATCCACTTTTGGTAGAAATCATAAGCTTCCTGCTGCTCCATTTTGGCATAGCCATAGATCCCGAACCTAGCGCTGTAATCATCTTCCCCAAGTTCAGGATCTGGAGGGATAGTTCTGAACCCACCAAAATCATTAGGAAAGTGGCCATGAAAAACCATGAGTGGATAATGGTCATTTTTATTCTCTTCGAATCCTTCTGGTAGCAGCACGTGTGCTCCTATGTACATGTCTCTTCCCCAAAATTTGGAAAGAAGTTCCGACTTGATTTTGATATGCTTGATGTATTTGGTGTCGGCTTTTTCTTCGATTGGAGGAATAATTTGATCGATTGAAAATTCAATTTTACCGCCTTTTTTCAGGTTGATTTTAATTGGAGTGCTGAAGATATTTCCAGGAGTTCGAGCCCATTGTCTTCCCTCACCTTGATCCATTGCCAATTTCACTGAATGTCCATCCGAGCGATTGAAGGTTTCATATTTGATGATGTATGCTTGTACCCAGTAATCTCCATCGGGAAGGCTATCCAATGATTCGATCGGGTAGCCAAAGCTTTTGGGTTCAAAGCTCAATTTTTCACCTGGGGTGTAGTTTTCAAAATCCATCCCAAATACTTGAGCAGTAGACACATTGTCTGACACCCCAAATCTTGGTTCGGTGCTCTCATCTTTTGAAAAAATGAGTAACAATCGTCCATCGGATAGTTCCTCACTCAGCGATGGAGCTATCGAGACTTGGATATTATTGGATGGAGAAGTACACGATCCTAATAGGATTAGGAAGGTGAGGATTACGTAAAAATGTCTCATAAGGTGCGTGGTTTTCAACTTGAATTTACAAATTATGATTGAATCCTTGGGGATAGGGGAATTATTTAAGCCTAGTTAAAAGGATGTCTTAAACCTTTTATGGATTTTTTTCGACTTCCAGCGGAAAAGCTTCTATCTTAAATTCTTCAAAAACCACTAGCTATGAAAAAATATTTGCCTTTAGTTTTAATTGCAGCATTAGGATTTGCCTGTCAGGCTCCAGAACCTGAGCCAATCGATTACACCACGATGACTGATGCGGAGAGACTGGAAGCGGCAACAGAAATCGCCCGTACTACTATTATGGTAGATGGTCACGTAGATCTTCCGTATCGTATGAAAGTCGGAGGGTTTACGCTTCAGCGAGAAATATTGGATGTTTCTGTCCGGACGGACGGGGGAAACTTTGATTACCCTCGAACAAAAGAAGGTGGATTAGATGCCCCTTTTATGTCTATTTATATTCCGGCTGGAAATCAGGGTACTCCTGGCGCATCCAAAGCCTTAGCCGATTCCCTGATATTGATGACGGAGCGGATTGCCAGTACCTATCCAGATAAATTTGCCATGGCTTATAGCCCTGCGGACATCGAGGCAAACTTTGCAAAAGGTCTTGTCTCACTTCCCATGGGAATGGAAAACGGATCAGGACTAGAGGATGATTTGGCAAATGTGGAATATTTCAAGACACGAGGAATCCGATACATCACACTGACCCACGGGAAAGATAATCTGATAGGTGATGCCAGTTATGATACCACAGGAACCCATGGAGGTCTAAGCGAATATGGAGAGCAAGTAGTCAAAGAAATGAATCGAGTTGGAATTATGGTGGATTTGTCTCACGTATCTGACAACACATTTAGAGATGCCTTAGCAATCACCAAAGCACCAATAATCGCTTCCCATTCCTCAGTCCGTAAGTTTACTCCGGGTTTTGAGCGAAATATGAGCGACGAGTTGATTCAAGGGATGGCGAAAAATGGCGGCGTGATGATGATCAACTTCGGAGGCACTTTTATTGACTCAGCTTATGCTGCCGGTTCAGGTAAAGTAAGAGAGCACTTGGTGAATTATATGGCTGAAAATAGCCTAAGTAGAACCGATTCGGCTTTTGTGGCTTATGCTGAGGCTTATGCTGCGGCTAATAATCCTTTCCCCACCGTCCAGCGTGTAGCAGATCACATTGATCATGTGAAAAATTTGGTTGGAGTTGATTATGTGGGCTTAGGTTCAGATTTTGATGGGGTAGGAGATTCCTTACCGACGGGGTTAAAAGATGTGTCGATGTATCCTAACTTGATCGCAGAGCTTCTCAAGAGAGGCTATTCCAAAGAAGACATCGAAAAGATTTGCTACAAAAATGTGTTCCGCGTTTGGAAAGCAGTGGAGGATTATGCAACTGCACAGCAGTAATTGAGCCTTTTAAATTCAGATAGAACCCTTTGCTTCTCTAAGCATGGGGTTCTTTTTTTTGATTCTTGTTGAAGTATAATTCAAAACTGAATTTTTTTTAAGTGTGATAGTCAGACTGTCAGGTAAATAAGCCGATAGACTTCTCTCTTCGCAGGAGTATACCGAGCGATTGACTTTGGAATGGACGGACGTGGCTGTCTAGGTTGATTCTCATGGATTGTAATTTGATGGGTATCGAGTAATGTGGCCTTAACGCTGATATCAGCAATTTCCACTCGATTGGTCCATTCTGCAGTCTTGGGCAAATACTTTTCAGTTTGGTCTTCCCATAGATATTCTTCAATAGTACTTTGAGTTTGAGTTTCGCTTTGGCAGGAGCTAAAAAAGAAAGAAATTATAAAGAATATTAAAGGGCCTGAAGCTTTCACTTTTCTGGAGAGTTTTAAGGAAATGAATAGATTGAACACAAGGTTATTAAGATACAAATGTTAACTTTAAGTAGCGCAATCTTTAATTTATGAATCTACTTTTGCAGGCCGACTCCACATTATTTTTAGGTCGATTCCATTCACTTGCGGTCCATTTACCCATAGGATTTCTGGTGCTTGCAGCTATATTTTATATCATTTCTAGAATCACAAGAAATGAATCATTGTTAAAGCCATTACCACTTATTCTTTTCTTTGGTGCTCTGGGCGCAATAGCTTCGGTGCTTTTGGGCTGGTTCTTATCTGATGAAGGAGGTTATCCTGAAGACACTCTATTTTGGCATCAATGGATGGGGATTTCGGTTGCTATTTTTTCGAGCGTAAGTTGGCTTTGGGTCAAAGGGGTTTTTGGCAAGAAAAAATCAAATGATACAACCCAAACCAGTAATCAAAATCACAGCATTATCGCCCCAAAAGGCAGTTTAGGATGGGTTCTAGTAGTTTTGGTTTTGTTGGTTTCAATTACGGGGCATCTTGGAGGCAATCTCACACATGGCGAGGATTATCTTTTTGCTTACGCACCAGAATTTTTGCAAGAATTAGCGAGTAGCAATGACTCTGAAAAAGAGTCTCGGTTTGAATTTCCGACTGAGCCTGATTCCGTCTTGCTTTTTGGTCATATTCTAGATCAAGTTTTAATCCAAAAATGTGGTAGCTGCCACAATGAAGAGACTAAAAAGGGAGGGTTTTTATTGACTACTCATGAGGGGCTTTTAGCAGGGGGAGAGAATGGAGAAGTTTTTCAGTCAGGCTCTCCAATGAGTAGTGAGTTATTCAAGCGAATTAGCATGGATCCATCCAGTCGAAAATTTATGCCCCCAAAAGGACCGCAAATGTCCTACTCAGAAACCATGTTATTGAAATTTTGGATTCAAGAGGGGATGCCTTTTGACATGAAAGTGACAGATGAGCGTATTCCGGAAGAATTGAAATTGATTCTTCAATCGGAATACAAGTTGGTGACTGAGCGAAAACCAATTTATGAAAAAGTGCAGGTTGATCCCGTTAGCTCTGAGGAGCTTCAAAAGTTAAGAAACTTGGGATTTAGGGTGATGCCACTCTCTGAGGAAAATAATTTTCTCGAAGTAGTAGCTCAGGATAGTATGACCGCTGAAAAAATCAACGCATTACTTTCTGTAAAAAGTCAGATTACTTGGCTTGATTTGAGTAATTCTGGCATAAAGGACGAATGGCTAACTCCTTTGAGCGAATTTGTGATGCTCACCCGATTGAACTTGAATGACAATTCTATTTCGGATCTGGGCCTTGCTCAAGTACAAGGCCTAGAATATTTAGAGGCGATACTTCTTCATTCGACTCAAGTCAGTGATGTGGGAATTAAGATGCTTTCTATTCAAAAAAACCTTCAGCGAATTTATGTTTGGAATACAAAAGTAACTCAGGAAATTGGCGACTCACTTCAAAAAGAAAATACAAAACTGCAAATTGACTTGGGGATTAAAGAAGTGAAAAAAGAGGACAAGGGCTTGAAAAGTGATTAAATTAAGTTTCCCTGATGGGACAATTACATTTACACTAATCTAGATCCAAGTTGATTTGAGTACTTTAAAGCTATCTTTTTTTTGAGCTTGAAAACGCTGTTTTCATTTACTTTTTTGATTTAAACCCAATTTCTACCCGATCTCCAATTGCAGGTTTTAACAGTTCCTCTATCATTTGATAAATGTGATTGATGTGCTGATTTTGATTTGATTCCGAATCCTGCAATGCCTGAATTTTATCTTGTAGATCAGAATAATTCAAAGCCCATTCGCGGATTTTCACAAAAACACGAATAATGGAGATATTCACTTGTATTGCCTGTGGACTGTTTAATACCGATGATAGCATAGCTACACCTTGCTCGGTAAAGGCATAAGGAGCAATTCGTCGACCACCCCAACTTGAGGTCACAATTTGTGACCTCAAGTTTGCCCATTCCTCCTCATCGAGTTGAAACATAAAGTCAGATGGAAACCGATCGGCATTTCTCTTAACCGCCTGGTTTAAAACTTTGGTTTCGACCCCATACATCTCCGCCAGATCACTATCTAGCATGACTTTTTGGTTTCTGATTTTGTAGATAAGTTGGAGTACTTGCTCCTCATTCAAAAGTTCATTCATAGCTGCTGCATGTAAAAATGTGAACTAAATTACGTAATTATAGATCATTAAAAAGCAGGGTAAAACTATTTTCAGTATTTCATCAGCTGGGTATTTGGAAAATAGATAACTGCCTATCGCAGTCGGCTTTCCAAATCACAAAAACAACAGAATCCGCCTTGATTAATCTGTCTATTTCAAGAGCTAAATCGTTGATCTTTGCTGTCAAATATTCCGATTTTTTGTTTAAAAAAGACATTTATAAGCCAATATGACCGAAATACAGGCTTGGAGATAGTTTTGATATTAAGTAAATATAGGATTGAAAAACAGAACTCAACTGGTTGATTAATCTTCCTTAAATCGTAAAACAGAGAAATAACAATAATGGACTTTAATCAATTTACCATCAAATCTCAGGAGGCAATCCAAAAGGCTTTGGAGTTGGCTTCCGCAGCTGGGCAACCAAATATTGAACCGGCTCACTTACTTAAAGGAATACTTACTGAGGACGAAAATGTAACTGGGTTTCTTTTCAAAAAACTTGGGACTAACTCCCAACTTATCTCCCAGAAATTGGATGAGCAACTTGCTACTTTTCCTAAGGTAAGTGGAGGTCAGCAACCTTATCTTTCCTCATATGCTAATCAGGTACTCACCAAAGCCAAGGATTATTTAAAGACTTTCGGTGATGAATTTGTTGCGATCGAGCATTTGATTCTTGCTATTTTAGCTGGGTCAGATGCCACTGCGCAATTGTTAAAAAATCAGGGATTGAATGAGAAATCACTGATAGAGGCAATCAAAGAACTTAGAAAAGGAAATAAAGTGACTGACCAAAACGCAGAAAGTAAATATCAAGCTTTGGAGAAATACTCCAAAAACCTGAACGAAATGGCCAAAAAGGGGAAAATCGACCCGGTAATTGGCCGGGATGAAGAGATCCGACGTGTGCTTCAAATTTTAGCGCGAAGAACAAAAAATAACCCCATTCTTTTGGGTGAGCCAGGTGTGGGAAAAACTGCCATAGTAGAGGGGCTCGCTCAGCGGATTGTTTCTGGTGATGTGCCTGAAAACCTGAAATCTAAAACTTTGATTTCCCTTGATATGGGTTTGCTCATCGCAGGAGCAAAATATAAGGGGGAATTCGAAGAACGATTGAAGGCGGTGATTAAAGAAGTGACTGATGCAGAAGGTGAGATCATTCTATTTATTGATGAGATCCACACCTTGATCGGTGCAGGAGGTGGAGGTGAAGGTGCCATGGATGCAGCCAACTTGCTTAAACCGGCTTTGGCTCGGGGTGAACTGCATGCAATCGGGGCTACTACGCTGAAGGAATACCAGAAATACATCGAGAAAGACAAAGCGTTAGAGCGTAGGTTTCAATCCGTCATCGTGGATGAGCCGGATGCTGCAGATGCGATTTCGATCTTGAGAGGAATTAAAGATAAGTATGAACTCCATCATGGGGTAAGAATTAAAGACGACGCAGTAATTGCTGCAGTAGAGCTCTCGCAGCGATACATTTCAGATCGATTCTTGCCAGATAAGGCAATTGACTTGATGGATGAAGCGGCAGCCAAGCTGAGAATGGAGATCGATTCGCTACCTCAGGAATTAGATGAGATGAATCGTCGAATCATGCAGTTGGAGATTGAGCGCGAAGCTATTCGAAGAGAAAAAAACAAGGAAAAAGAAATAGTCCTAAGCAAAGAAATTGCGGAACTATCCGAAAAACGCGATAGTGTGAAGGCCAAATGGGAGAGTGAGAAGGCTGTGATTATGGGGATTCAGCGTGAAAAAGAAGCGATTGAAAAACTCAAATTAGAGGCTGAACAAGCTGAGCGGGCTGGAGATTTTGGGAAGGTAGCCGAAATTCGATATGGGAAAATCGTAGAGGCTGAAAAGAAATTGGATTCTTTCAAATCTCAGTTGGCTCAGATGCAAGCAGGATCTCCATTGCTCAAAGAAGAAGTGGACCAGGAAGATATTGCTGCGGTGGTCTCTAAATGGACCGGAATTCCGATGAACAAAATGATTCAATCCGAGCGGGAGAAATTACTTCACTTGGAAGACGAATTAGGAAAGCGGGTTGCTGGCCAAAAAGAAGCAATCACAGCGCTATCTGATGCGGTAAGAAGAAGTAGGGCAGGATTGCAGGACCCAAAGCGGCCGATTGGTAGCTTTATCTTCATGGGAACCACCGGAGTGGGTAAGACTGAGCTTGCGAAAGCCTTAGCTGAATACCTCTTCAATGATGATAATGCCATGGTGCGAATCGACATGTCTGAGTATCAGGAACGTCATTCCGTCAGTCGTTTGGTTGGAGCGCCTCCTGGCTATGTGGGTTATGATGAAGGTGGGCAGCTTACAGAGGCAGTGCGGAGAAGGCCATACTCCGTCATCCTTTTGGATGAGATTGAAAAAGCCCATCCAGATGTATTTAACATTCTCCTGCAAGTACTTGACGATGGTCGGTTGACGGACAATAAAGGTCGAATTGCAAACTTTAAGAATACGATCATCATTTTGACCACGAATATCGGGTCACACCTGATTCAGGAGCGATTTGCTGAAATGGAGGATTGGAACAGAGAAGAAATTCTAGAGAGGACCAAGGAGGAGGTTTATGATTTGCTGAAAAAATCCGTAAAACCTGAATTCCTAAACCGAATCGATGAGACGATTATGTTTGAACCATTGGGAAAAGAGGTGATCCGAAAGATTGTCGATATTCAATGGAGAGAGATTCAGAAACGATTAGCTGAAGCAAACATAGAAATCGATGCGACGAAAGAGGTCTTGGATTACTTGGGCGAAGTTGGGTTTGATCCAAATTTTGGGGCTAGACCACTCAAGCGGACCATGCAGCGATTAGTGTTGAATGAGCTTTCGAAGCAAATTCTATCAGGCTATATCAAAAATGATTCGGCAGTCTTGGTGGATTTGGATGCAGATAAGCAGGTTTATTTCAAAAATGTAGGAGCTGAAATTGAAATAGAGAAATAAGCCTTCGGCGAAATACAGCTGCGCTGAAATAGTGTGGAACCCTTGAGGTCTTTGAGACCTCGAGGGTTTTTTATTTAAGATTATATGTCAATTAGGAAGATTTAGGCACATTTTAGTGAATATGTCTGGTTTCAAAAAAACGGTTTCTCTCCTCAAATTTAATTTGTCCGCCTATTAATTAGAATTTTCCCAAAAACAATCATGACAACTGCTCCAGTCAAGATCACCGCTATATTTATACTAGAGCTTAAAGGAGGGTTATCCTGCCAAATTGATAAAAAATATCCTCCAATTACTAACAGTCCCATGACGCTGAAAACAGTAAATGCAAAGGTGGGTAATCCATTTTTCAACGCATTTTCTTTTTCTCCCTGAGATAGCTGACTGTAACCAGCCAATAGATTTGGGAAAAATTTCAAAAGTAGGGCACTTGTGATCAAGATTAAACCTAGTATTATCGTCTCCATGATTGTTTCATTTAAGCTTATAGAGGTGTCCGCTTAACATCATATCATATTTGAGATATACATTTTATCTGCTTTTACCATTCTGATGATTAGATTATTGAAGATGGTGTCTTTGTTCTGGGAGCGATTAATTCGG
>NZ_JAQWXX010000007.1 GCF_029254265.1 Algoriphagus sp.
GGTCAAAACCGTTTATTTTGACCTAATTTAGTACCCGTTAAGACCGCAAGAAAGCGATTGTCACTGGCTGTCACTTCTAACTTATTTGGCTACTGGTGCATTTGCGGATATACATAAATTTTAATTTTACTAAAAGAAAACGATAATCATAAGCTTATTTTTTGGTAATGTGATCAAAAATAGTTGGTGACAGTGAAATAAAAATTTGTCATAATCCCAGACAGATTTGAAGAGGAAGTAAGCTCTGCTGAGGAGCAACTTACAAGCAATAAAATATGTCAAGAAGAATGAATGGGGCTTTGGATATCGGAGCCCTTTTTTCATAGTTAATTCTTCTTGTCCTATGGATAGTAAAACCTTAGTCTTCCTTGATTTTTGAAGTACAGATACCGCCTCATGAAACTTTTCCTGTTTGGATACGAGAGCCCTCTCTAGACATTCAGTTTGGCTTAAAGATGCCTGAAGAAAGACTCCAGTCCATTGGTTGATTTGAGGATTCTCGGGTTTTCCACTGTTTTCCAGCAACCAAAAATAACTGTCCATCACATCACGAAGCAACCCACTTTTATACAATCGGGGATCTCTGTAATCCAAACTTCTGAAAGCCGCTAGGCTCGCAGGGATTTCCTCGGTGCGGTATTGCGCTACGTTAACAACTGAACTCACTAGTTTCCGAACCGATAGATAACAACTTAGGTAACTTTCAGCATCCAGACTGCTCAGAAAATCCAGGTCTTCCTGTTTCATTCGTTGTATTTCGCCGGCAATGCCTTGCTGTGGAAGTGGGTGGATGGAGAAGAGCGAATCGCCCTGATATATTTTTTGCAAATACAACCAGGCTGTTCTCGTTTTTGATACTCCGCAGCATAGCACACAAATTGCTTATTTTGATCTCCCGAAACCGTAACGATGCTTTCCGCCATACTCAACACTTCTCCCTGAAGTTCGATGGTTTCATTCGCAAGCACCAGAAAATAGGCTTTGTTGTCTTCCCCTGCCAGATAGGCCATGCCTGTGTCTTGATCGGTATAGCTTAGGGTAAAAGCACCTTGATCCGAAACCCTGGCGCTATCGATGCTGTAAATATCCAAATCCTGAAAACCAATCATACGAACCTGCTGACCAGCCAAGCCCGGAAAACTACCCCTGATCGTATGCTGGGCCTGCACATGAACTGTGGCTACACTTAAGAATAAGAATAGGTATAATCTAATTATTTTCATTTGATTATAATTTTTCTTTCAATGGTCATACAGTCTTTCCCGCATATCTTAGTCATTCCTATGTGTATCGTTTCCGAAATGCTCAATTTCATATTTTCTACAAGTAAAATCCTACCACCACAAAAGGATGGCAGGATAAAGTGTGAAAAGAGTAAGAATTATTCAGGTGTGATATCCTGTATACAGCGAACCGTTAGCAATAAGTTTAAAAACCACCGTTACTCAGAAACTCATCAAGAAACTTAGAAGATATTTCGTCTTGCTCTTTTGACGCTCGGTGTTCAATTATAAAAGAAACTACTTTATCAGACTTTTTCTCATTGATAAAATTTTCTAATCTTAAATAACTATCTGAATTTGAATAGATAGTTACATTGATATCATTTCGCCAATCTTCATCAATTTTCATTTTAACAATAAACCTATGTGTAAAACCTTCAAATTGTTGTTTAGAATACTTTTTTTCCATTTTTATATTTGTTTTAAATTGATGATTTGTAAAAAACCTACTGCTAATCGAGTACCTAGCCCCCCAGCCACGCTAGCAAACACTAGCAGGTAGAGGCTCTCACACCACCGTACGTACGAGTCTTCCCGATAAAAATCGGGACAGACTGTATACGGCGGTTCGTAAAGCATAGCATCATTGCTCTTTATACTGATGATACCTTTCTGCTACTTTTAAGTATAGGCTATACTTTGTATTCCTATACGAATTTTCGCTTCACAATACGTTCAGTCCTTCACTACTTCTGTGAGACCTCCATAGTTTTTATGGCTCGTTCCTCTTAGCTACTATGACCTCGGCTGACTTCTCTTGGACGTTCCAGACGTCTAGAGACCTCCCTCGGTAAAATGAATATCCTTGTGCCTATCGCCGCCACATCTACTTTTTTGGTACTTCCTCCCTTTTGGAAAATTGGGACTTCGGCAGTATGTGTTACCTCATCCCCCCGATAGCTATCGAGGGCTCATAGCCTCCGTATGTGGTTCATGTTCTTCAGTACAGACACCGCAGTCTAGCTTACTTCACTGCATGCCTCACGGCAAACCAGCTTGCCACTTGCTTGGCTTCGTAGTAGTCCACCCATTTTCTGGATCCCTGATTAACACCCTCAGACACTTGGGATGAGAGTTCTAAATCGGACAGGCTTTGGCCAGCTGAGCTCAGAACAAATGGAAAATAAAATGCTAGGAAGCATAAAATTAATCTGGCAGGATGCAGTAGTTTTTTCATTGGTTTATAATTTTTTCAATCAATTATTTTGTTGATTCAAGATCAATTTTCGTAAGCTCTTGCAAGGCTAAAAAGCATGAAATTAGTGTAGCAGGATTCAGAAGATATTCCTCAAGACCGTGTGGTTTTTTCATATGATTATAATTTGTTTTTTATAGGCCATCCCGAGCAATCGGGAGGAATCTCGCAGATTATATTCATACCAGTGTATGGCTTTTTAGTCATGCTCGATTTCATGGGTATACCTAGTGAATCGTTGATTTCTTAGATGCTTTGGTTAGCCATTTCTTGCTACCACTTTTTGTTATTTTAAATTCATTTTTACTTCGACTGAATCCGGCTTTGCTTTCTTGGCTACCAGATTTATCACCCGCCTATTCAAAGTAAAAATCACTTGACCTTGGCTGATTAGCGAAGGACCGAAACAAGCAAAAAACTACGCCTCCAAAAAAATATGTATGTTGAGAAAGGTGTTTTCTCAACAAGCAAGGAATGAAATGTATTTTTTTAGATATTAAATGCACCTTTTAAGTCGTCCAAGATCTGGGTAACTTTTGGCGCATTAAAAGTTCAGGAAGCAAAAACAGGTTTTTTTCATTAGGATGTGCAATGAAAATTAATGTTAAAATGAAAAAAATCAGTCAACTCAGCCAACATAAAAAACACCAAATCGAAACTGAAAGTAAAGCCAAATTCAGTCGAATCAGGATCGCAAAATTGATCGTTTTTCTCAGTAAAAGTATTTGGTCTTGAGCTCAAGCTCGACAGAAGGAATTACGACTTAAAGAGCCCTTACCCGGAAAATTCATTGGAATTTCCAGCACAGCTTTAACTCACTTCTCCCTTGACTATCGGAAGGTTGCTTCGCTTCCTTTTATCCGCAGTAATTCTCAACACCCCATTTCTGTAAGATTCTTTGGAACTAAAACAATCCGAAATTGTCGGCACAGGCTCTGATTTGTTGGGATTTAAAACCTTCGTCAGAAACGCTACTGCATATTCCAAGTTTAAGATGAATTTTTCTTGGAGGACTAAGGCTCATCTCCTTGGTTTTTTTGTTCAAGCTGTAGATCCTTGCCGAAAGTCCTAATCAGTCAAAATTGAGTATTGGAGAGTCAACTTAGAGACTTTATCAGCCACGTTTGAGTGTTGAACACTCTATGTAAGGAGTTGAACATCCAACTTAGAGACCTAATCAGTCAAGTTTAAGTCCTAATCACTCAAAATAAGGTGTTGTTGAACAGGCAACACAGAGACTTTTAAACTCAAACTAGGGTGATGAACACTTAAATTAAGGTGTTGAACATCCAACTTTATCAATTTTTCAGTCAAGTTTAAGCCGTAATCACTAAAATTAAGGTCTTGAACATCCAACTTTGTCAATTTTTAAGTCAAGTTTGAGTCCAAATCACTCAAATTAAGGTCTTGAACAAGCAACACAGAGACTTTTAAACTCAAGCTTAAGTTCCACTCACGCCAATTAAGGTCATTACCAATAAAACCTGGTTGTTAAGCACTTGAGTTTGAATCTTTACCTATCAAATGATTCCTAGATCAAAGGGAGATTATCGCAACTTAAAAAGTCTAGAAACAACGGTTTTGAAACTACAAACACTCTTTCAGTTCAATGAGACGGTTAATCTGGTACTGGATTTTTGTATTGATAATCAAGATACTTGATAGAAAATGTATAGTCCTATTAAAGACGCAAAGCAGGAAATACAAATCTCTTGGAATTAAAAAATGGTATATACTCCTAATTGCTACCTGGAGACCCAATCAGGATTCCTCCCAAGCCATCGAGGCGGTCGAAAAAAAATATAAGGTAAAAAAGAATCTATCAGATCTTGAAGAAAGAAATTGCTGACTCAATGAGATTTTATTTTTTTATGATTATACGCAATAATGCCAGTAGCCCTATTTTCTTTGTTTTACTGGATGGAAGACCGATGACGGATGACCGATTGGCCTAAAACCGAGCGTTTAACTTATTATTTGATGCTTTAAGATCTTTACTGGCAGAAAAGCGGACCTACCTATTATCTTTCGTAAAAGTCTGCTAGTTCCTAAATTTTTAGAATTTATTCCTTAGCAGAAAATATCCATTGCATAGGATTCTACTACCACCCTTCAAATTAGATAAACAGGAAAAATTATTAACAAATAAAACCATTTGAATTTTTTTTCTGTTAAGTAAACTAATTTTAATATTACATTTCAAACTGGTCAAAATTATTGATCGATTAATCATAGCTCAATTGCGAAAAAAAAACGAACAGTAGAATTTTATTTGGAATAGCTTTCAAAGTAATTCCAAATGAACCAAGGTATTAACTTGAAATTCACCTATCTGTTTATCAGGATTTTAGTTATTCGAACCTAGGAAAGTTTTCGCTGAACTGAAGTCTAAAATTGAAGGAAATTTTCCAAATTTAGAAAAAAAGTCAATGAACCCGATACAGAATCTGGCCAATGAGAACAGCAAAAAATGATGGAAATTAACCACGCACAGCTATCGTGAAGAGCAGCAGGTCTTTTACTAATGATGGCGTTTTTCTGTAAAATAGCTTCAAAAAGTGAATAATGTTTTTGAGATTCTCAATTGAAGGAGAAAAATAAAAATATTTGACTTTAATAATTTACATAGAAAAACAACTAGGGCGAAAAACCGATCCGGGTCTGAGCAAATGAAGTTAATAAGTTTCAAAAATCATCATCCTTTGAAATTATAAATAAGGAAATCTGTTTTCTTTAATTTAAGTATAGTACTGTTAAGTAAGTTTATTTTTATATTAACGAAAGTTTTTTATCTATGTCACCTTATTTAATTTTTCAAATCATTTCAATATCAATTTTAAGCTTGTAGAGGTGTCCGCTTAACATCATATCATATTTGAGATATACATTTTATCTGCTTTTACCATTCTGATGATTAGATTATTGAAGATGGTGTCTTTGTTCTGGGAGCGATTAATTCGGTAGGAAAACTCGCTCAAATAGCGTTCAATATGCCTTTTGCTTACCCAGGAGTAAGTCGTTCTCAACCATGACTTCACTTGATGAATCATCGTATGAATCGCCTTAAAATTCAGACCTAATTCACTGGAGATCTGCTTGATGGTATAATCTTTAGCTATTGGCCGATAGCCTTTCCATTTGTCAGTGACCACTTGGGCTTCTTTGTCAATGTGTTGGTCAAATATAGGTCGAAGTGATTTGGCTGAGAAGTCCCTGATTTTGAGGGCATAAAACCGTTTTACTTTCCCTTCCTCAGTCAGCTCCACAGCACATACTACTTTCTTTTTGTTACCGCCATAGCTTCTTCCGGTATGTCCCGCTTCTTGGCCACCTACTACAAACTCATCCACATGAACCTCACCCTGCATGGGATGATTTTCACTGGATTTCATTGCCTCACGGACTTTATGCATAAAGTTCATCGCTGTTTTACGATTAATCTCACAGCGCTTGGCAACATACATGGCAGAGAGCCCTTTGGTGCTCGTACTCATCTCAAAACAGATATGAAAGGCTTTTAAAAGCCCAAATTTAAGCTTATGAAACATGGTGTCTGCTCCTGCACTTTCTGTGTCGCTGCACTTATTACAAGTGCGCGCATAATCCTTTCTAATTTGACTACCCTTATGCCCACATTTTCGGCAGGTGTATCCATCTTTCCATTTGATTTCTGCCAAATATTTCTTGCAGTCAAGTTCAGTTTGGAAGCTTTTACTGAACTCTATGACTCCTTGACCTTTAAATATATCCATTTTGAGCGTTTGAAAAGCTATAAATATATGCAATTAAAAGGACACCCCTATAAATCAATAAATAATCAACCAAAAAGAGTCTCCTAGTGGGACTCTTTTTTTGCTTTCAATTGACATGAAGTGATTCAGGAAAGCATGAGGTATTTGAGCTTTTCATTTTGGGTTATTCTTCTTTGAAATGACTCCATCTGACTTTACCAAATCGAGACAAATCATATCTAATTTTTTATTTCCCCTAGTTCCCGTATTTTTGGGCTTTCTTAAAAAATCGCATTCCTAATTTCTAGTTATGGCATATTTATTCACTTCAGAGTCAGTTTCTGAAGGGCATCCTGATAAAATCGCAGATCAAATCTCTGACGCGCTGATTGACAACTTTTTAGCTTTTGATCCGAACTCCAAAGTAGCTTGTGAAACATTAGTTACTACAGGTCAGGTATTCCTTGCGGGTGAGGTGAAGTCTGATATTTATCTTGACGTGCAAAAAATAGCTCGTGATGTGATCAATCGAATTGGTTACACCAAGAGTGAATACATGTTTGAAGGAAATTCTTGTGGGATTCTTTCTGCAATCCACGAGCAATCGGCCGATATCAATCAAGGTGTAGATCGTGCAAATCCTGAGGAGCAGGGCGCAGGAGATCAGGGGATGATGTTTGGTTATGCCACGAATGAAACTGAAAATTATATGCCTTTGGCATTAGACCTTTCGCATATGATTTTGCGAGAATTGGCAGCAATGCGAAGAGAAAATAAGGAAATTACGTACCTCAGACCTGATTCAAAAGCACAGGTAACCATCGAGTATAACGATGATAATGTGCCACAACGAATTGAGGCAATTGTAATTTCTACTCAGCATGATGATTTTGACGAAGAAGCGACGATGCTTGCTAAAATCAAATCTGATATTATTTCAATTTTGATTCCAAGAGTGAAAGCACAGCTTAAGCCTGAGCTTCAGAAGCTTTTCACTAACGATATCAATTACCATATCAATCCAACCGGAAAATTTGTAATCGGTGGACCTCATGGAGACACAGGCTTGACTGGTCGTAAAATCATCGTAGATACCTATGGTGGTAAAGGAGCTCACGGTGGAGGAGCTTTCTCAGGAAAAGATCCGTCTAAAGTAGATCGATCTGCGGCATACGCTACGCGCCATATTGCCAAAAACATGGTGGCAGCAGGTATTGCAGATGAAATGCTGGTTCAGGTTTCTTATGCAATCGGAGTCGCTGCACCAATGGGTATTTATGTAAATACATACGGCACTGCAAAAGTGGATATGCACGATGGCGAAATAGCCAAGAAGATCGAGCAACTCTTCGATATGCGGCCCTATGCAATCGAGCAGCGACTGAAGTTACGGAATCCGATTTATGAGGAAACTGCCGCCTATGGTCATATGGGAAGACAAAATGAAGTGGTGAGGAAAACATTTTATTCCCCTTACCGAGATGAGATAGTCTTGGACGTAGAACTTTTCACCTGGGAAAAACTAGACTATGTCGATCGAATCAAATCGGTGTTTGGAATCTAAAAACAGAGCCTCTCGAATTTCGGGAGGCTTTGTTTTTATATATTTTTTGGAAAATTGCTCCAAAATTTGACTAATTGTTTAGATTTTATCCATTTCGTTTTTACAGTAATTTTAGTAGAAAAAATCTTTAAACTAAAACCTAAGAAAATAAATTCCGTAATTTGACTTAATTAATTCGGTCTTATGAGGATACTTATTTTAACTCTGTTTTTTCTCGGTTTAAGCAATGTTTTAATAGCACAGGGAACTGTCACTTTCCAAGAGAATTTTTTTAACAATAATCGTTATAAAATTGATGGTATTGAATCCAAGCCTGATGATGTTGCCCGACTCATGGCTAATTTTGAGTACAGCCAGAAAAATTTTATCGAAGGCCACAAGCAGATGAGGATTGGTAGTGGGTTGAGGATTGTGGGAATTGGAGTCTTGGTGGGAGCTTTGGTCAACTATGGCCTATCAGATTTTACTCAAGATGATACCAGAACCTATTTTCTCATTTCCTTATCTGGGATGGGCGTTGGAGCTATTGGTGCTCCTATCAGGCGCAAAGGAAAAAGTCGGGTCGAAACTGCTGTTGCTGAATACAATTATTTGAAAGACAGAGGCAATTACAAGGAAGTGAGTCTTCGAGCTGCTCCTGGCAAAATCGGTTTAGTTTTTAACTTTTAGATCATGAAAAAAACAATGCTCTTTATTTTATTCAGTTCCATGTGCTGGTCTCTATTGGCTCAGGAAACCCCATTTTTGAAACTGAATATCCGTAAAAATTTCCTCGACCAGAAAATCGATTTTTTGGAGGGTCCTAAGGTATTATCTAAAGTGGAAATACAAACCCTGATGTCTCAAGCCAATCCTGAAACGGCAGATCTCTACAGAAAGTCGGTCTCAAAACAGCAGATCGCTAATATATTTTCCATCGGTGCTTTTGCATCTGTGATTGGTACTACTGTTTACATTGTGGCACCTCAGCAGCAGTCCTCACAAATGAGCAATCTTACTTGGCCATTATTGATTTCCAGCTTAGCGTTTGAAATTGGCTCAGGAATTTTCAACCGCAGCGCAAGGAATTTAGCTCGAGAGGCAGTGGACTCCTATAATTTTGGCAGAACAGATCGGCCCGTTTATTTTGAAGAAAACCGCATCGATCAGCCTCTTTTTAGCTATAAAATCCGATTCTGAATTCACAAAGCTAAAGTGAGAAGTTTGAAAAAGGGATTTCATACTTCTCACTTTTTATACTTCTGACTTTCTAAAACATTTCCTCGATCAGTTCGGTGTAAAACTCTTTTACATCTTTGCCAATTGCTTTGACTTGCTGAGAAATCAAACTGGTCTCTGTCTGTCCCGGTACGGTATTGATCTCTATAAAAAAGAATTTCCCGCTCTCCTTTTGTAGGAAATAATCAATTCGAACAGCGCCTTTGCAATTGAGTTTCTCATAGACTTGAGTCACGATCCGGCCTACCCGAGCGACCTCTTCTTCAGTCATTCTACCGGGTGTAATTTCCTCGGTTATTCCAGCCACATATTTTGCCTCAAAGTCAAAAAACTCCTTGCTGCTGACGATCTCAGTTGCCGGCAGCACGGTGATTTCTCCTTTTCCTCGAAATACGCCAATTGAGAATTCTCTCCCTGAGACGAATTCTTCTACAAGTACCTGCTTGTCCTCAGCAAATGCTTTGTCCAATGCTTCAGGTAATTCTTCCCAAGTTTTCACCTTGCTCATGCCGATTGAGCTCCCTCCATTATTTGGTTTGATGAAAAGTGGAAGTGTTAATTCTGACTCGATTCGGGTTAAGTTTTTAGCGGTGTTTTCAAAAAGTTGAATAGACTTGGCAATATGAAGTTCTGGGATATCATCCACTATGGCCTTGGTATAGCCTTTATTCATTGTAATTGCCGAAGTGAGTTGATCGCAGGTGGTATAAGGCAAGCCGATCATATCGAAATATCCCGCTAACTTTCCATCTTCCCCAGGCGAACCGTGAAGGATATTGAAGATACCGTCAAACTTGATTTTTTTGCCGGCTATCGTCAAGCTGAAGTCATTTAGATCCACCATCACTTTCTCCCCACTCTCGGTGATATGATGCCAATCGCCTGGATAAATCAGGATTTTAGTGACCTCGTATTTTTCTCGATCTATGGTGCGTTCGACAACTGCTGCGCTTTTAAGTGAGATCACTGATTCTCCGGTATAGCCACCGGTCACAAGGGCGATTTTCTTCTTCATGTTGGAGTTAATGGGTATGCGAATTAGCCAATTATTTACGGAAAGGGGAAAGAAAATCCTAAGAATTCATAAGATTTTCGCCATCTATCCAAGCCTAGTTTCAAAGACATCAACGCTTCCTTATATTCGCAGACCCTATTTTGGTATTCACCCAAATTTCAGAATGATGATTAAAAGTATGAAATCTGCGCTTTTTGCGCTTTTCCTATTGGCTTTTGCAAATGCTACGCTTCTCGCACAAGAGCTCAAAAAAGTAACGATGGAGGATGTCTTTAAGAAAAACACCTTTTATCAGCAAACTGTCCGAGGTATCAATTGGATGAAGGATGGACAATATTATTCCTCACAGATCAATCAAATGGGCTACCCGATGGTAGTTAAAATGAATGTGGCCACTGGTGAGCAAGCTGGAGTTTTACTGGATGGAAGAGCACTTGGGTTGAATTTCAGCAGCTATTCCTTTAATTCGGATGAATCAAAGGCTTTGGTTGCAACAGATGTCGAGTCGATTTACAGAAGATCTTCCAAAGGTATTTTTTATGTAGTCGATTTGGCTTCCGGAGAAAAGCAGCAATTGATGAACGGAGCCAAAATCTCCTACGCGACGCTATCCCCGGATAATGACAAAGTGGCTTTTGTAAAGGACAATAACCTTTTCATGGTGGAGCTAGCAGGGAATAAACTAACTCAAATCACCAAAGACGGAGAATGGAATAAGATCATCAATGGTGCTGCAGACTGGGTTTATGAAGAGGAGTTTTCAATGGCCCAGGCTTTCAAATGGTCTCCTGATGGTAAAAAAATAGCCTTTATCCGATTTGATGAGACGGAAGTTCCTGAGTTTAATATGCAGCTATGGGGACCACTTTATCCCAAAGATTACAAATTTAAGTATCCAAAGGCTGGTGAAAAGAATTCAGAAGTAAGTATTCATGTTTACGACTTGGCTACTTCAAAAACACAAAAAATCGACTCAGGAGCTGAGTCTGATATTTACCTGCCTAGAATCTACTGGACTAAGGATGCTAATCAATTGGCGTTTATTCGTCTGAATCGTTTGCAGAATCAAATGGATTTATTTCATGCCAATGCTACAAGCGGAGCCAGCAAGCTGATCATTTCGGAAACTTCCAAAACTTACGTGGATCTGGATTACAATGATGATTTACAGTATTTATCAGACGGAAAAACTTTCATCCGAACTTCTGAGCAAGATGGTTTCAAGCATATCTACCATCACAATTTGGATGGAAGTCTGATTCGCCAGATTACTTCCGGCAACTGGGAGGTGACTTCTATGGTTGGCTTAGATGAAAAGGGTAAGAAAATCTATTTTATTTCTACTGAGGTATCTCCACTTGAGCGCAATTTCTATGTGATTGGATTGGATGGAAAGGGTAAAAAAGTACTGACACCGGCAAAAGGAACTCACACTATTAATATGAGTTCGGATCATCGGTTTTACATCGATTATCATTCGACTACCTCAAAGCCAGTTACCGTCACACTAAATGAAGCTTCCGGAAAGCAAATCAAAGTTTTGGAAGATAATGCTTCATTGAATACTACTTTATCAGCTTTCGCATTGGGAGAAAAGGAGTTTTTTACCTTTCCAACAGTTGATGGTACTGAGTTGAATGGATATCTCATCAAACCAACAGATTTTGATCCGAATAAAAAATACCCAGTTCTCATGTATGTATACGGTGGTCCGGGCTCTCAAAATGTGATTAATTCATGGGGAGGCACGCGTGACCTTTGGCATCAGGCTTTGGTGGCTGAGGGGATTATTGTTGCCTGTATTGATAATCGAGGGACAGGAGCGAGAGGTCGTGATTTCAAGCATTCCACCTATGCAAACTTGGGAGCTTTGGAGACAGTTGATCAGATTGAGGGAGGAAAATATTTAGCCAAGTTGCCCTTTATTGATCCAGCACGAGTTGGAATCTGGGGCTGGTCCTATGGTGGCTACATGTCTTCCTTGGCACTGATGAAAGGAAATGATGTTTTCAAAACAGCAATTGCTGTGGCGCCGGTGACGACCTGGAGATATTACGACACTATCTACACGGAGCGCTATTTGCAGACTCCACAGTTGAATCCAGCGGGATACGATGATAATAGTCCGATCATGCACGTGAATAAGTTAAAGGGGAATTTCTTGTTGATCCACGGCACAGGGGATGATAATGTTCATTTTCAGAACTCAGTGGATTTAGTCAATGCTTTGGTGACAGCGGATAAGCAATTTGAGACCTTCTACTATCCCAACCGAAATCATGGAATCTCAGGTGGGAATACCACTTGGCATCTCTATACAATGATGACAGATTTCTTGAAGCGAAAGCTTTAATATTGAAAAGGACCAAATCTAATTTGGTCCTTTTCATTTCTAGTCAATCCGAATTTGATCCAAATAGAATTTCATTCGGCTATGATCTCTTGGGAGAAAATCAATCTTATCGATTTTGTCCAGTTTATGATTATAGAAAACCTCGATGTATTCATTTTCGAGTAAGTAAAGATTGACCTTGTGACGGTAGTAACGAATACCCACGACAAAAGTACCCTCAGTATAGAGGGTGCTTATTTTTTTGTGAAAAGGGAGCTCTGTGAATTCTTCTTTACTCATAAATCATTAAGGGGTGCTCCAAAATAACGAAATCTCAAGCTTTTTGAATATGAAAAGTTGAAAACTTGCCTCTAGAGACTTATACTTGAAGACTCATTAACTTATATGTCTCGACAAAGATTCCAAGCAACCGCTTTTCTAATTGCGGTGGTAGTCATTTTTAATTTTTCCTGTGCCTCCAAAAAGAAAGTCGCTTCGGAGCCATTTAAGCAAGTGATTACTACTGCTAGAAGTTATACAGGAACACCCTATCGGTATGGTGGGACGACCAGGTCTGTGATAGATTGTTCAGCATTAGTGTATCATTCCTTTTATTCGGTTGGGATCAACATGCCCCGAACTTCTACTGCCCAAAGTGAGCAGGGGAAAAGTATTAAGAAGAATGAAATCGAGCCTGGAGACGTTCTGTTTTTTGCCACAGGAAGGAAAAAGAAACAAGTTACTCACTCTGGGATTGTCACTGAGACTTCTAAAAATGATATCCGGTTTATACATTCTTCAACCTCGCTAGGTGTTTCTGAAGACTACCTCAGTAATCCTTATTGGAGCAAAGCTTTTTTGTTTGCAAGAAGAGTGTTGGACTGATTTCGAGTTGATTTTTCGACTACTCAGAGTCACTTAAACCTAAATTGCAGGAATGATCGGATTATTTTCCAAATATCCTTTGGTATTAGGCTTTTCTGCTTAATTTTGCGGTCGAATTAAAAAAGCACATCCTTTTTACATTTCAAAATCAAATGGCAAATATTGGAAAGATAACTCAAGTAATCGGGCCCGTAGTGGACGTTTCCTTCGAAGGCGGTAAACTGCCTAACATCCTTGACGCAGTAGAAGTAACCAAAGAAAACGGTCAAGTGGTCGTGATGGAGGTTCAGCAGCACTTGGGTGAAGACAGAGTACGTACAATCGCAATGGACTCTTCTGAGGGAATGGTTCGTGGTATGGAAGTAAGAGATTTAGGTCAACCTATCTCTGTTCCTACAGGTGATGCGATTAAAGGTCGTCTTTTCAATGTAGTAGGTGAAGCGATTGACGGTCTTCCTCAGGTTCCTGCAGGTAAGCGTCTTCCTATTCACAGATCTGCTCCTAGGTTTGAGGATCTTTCTACTTCTACAGAAGTACTTTTTACAGGGATCAAAGTAATTGACTTGATCGAGCCTTATGCAAAAGGTGGTAAAATTGGATTGTTTGGTGGTGCAGGTGTAGGCAAGACTGTATTGATTCAGGAATTGATCAACAACATTGCAAAAGCTTATGCAGGTTTATCCGTATTTGCGGGTGTTGGTGAAAGAACCCGTGAGGGAAATGACTTGCTTCGAGAAATGATCGAGTCAGGCATTGTGACTTACGGTGAAGATTTTGTTCATAGCTTGGAAACAGAAGGTGGATGGGATCTTTCAAAAGTAGATTTGAAAAAATTAGAAGATTCAAAAGCAACCTTCGTGTTTGGTCAGATGAACGAGCCTCCTGGGGCACGTGCACGAGTGGCCTTGACAGGTTTGACTTTAGCAGAATATTATAGAGATGGTGATGGTGAGGAAGCTGGAAAAGATATCCTTTTCTTCATTGACAACATCTTCCGATTTACTCAGGCAGGTTCTGAGGTATCCGCTCTTTTGGGTCGTATGCCTTCGGCAGTAGGTTACCAACCAACATTGGCTACCGAAATGGGAACCATGCAAGAGCGAATCACATCAACTAAAAACGGATCAATTACTTCTGTGCAGGCGGTTTACGTACCTGCGGATGACTTGACTGACCCGGCTCCAGCGACGACTTTCGCTCACTTGGATGCTACTACTGTATTATCCAGAAAGATTGCCGAGCTAGGAATTTATCCAGCGGTGGATCCTTTGGATTCTACTTCTAGAATTCTTTCCCCAGATATCTTGGGTGAAGAGCACTACGGTTGTGCACAGCGAGTGAAAGAGATCCTTCAGCGGTATAAAGAATTACAGGATATCATTGCGATCTTGGGTATGGAGGAGCTTTCTGAAGAAGATAAGCAAGTTGTACACAGAGCAAGAAGAGTGCAGCGTTTCCTTTCTCAGCCATTCCACGTGGCGGAGCAGTTTACAGGCTTGAAAGGTGTCTTGGTAGATATTAAGGATACGATCAAAGGATTCAACATGATCATGGACGGCGAATTGGATCATCTTCCAGAGGCAGCGTTCAACTTGGTAGGTAGCATCGAAGATGCAATCGCTAAGGGTGAGAAAATGTTGGCTGAAGTTAAATAAATAGAAATAATGCGGTTACTGAGTTTACTCAGTAACCTGCTTTATATAAATCCCAATCAGATGCATTTAGAAATCGTCACACCGGATAAGAAAGTATTTCAAGGTGAAGTAACTGAAGCGAGTTTCACAGGTGCAGGTGGATCGTTTCAAGTGTTGACTAATCACGCGCCATTGGTATCCGCACTAGCAAAAGGTGCTGTTTCCTTTACCACATCTGAGGGCAAGCAATCGATGATTGTCGATGGTGGGGTAGTAGAGGTAAAAGATAATGTAATTGTATTGCTGGCAGAGAAAGTAGTCGGTTGATCCTATAAAATATAGAAACCAAAAAAGTCCAATTCGTAAGAGTTGGACTTTTTTGGTTATTGAAATTTAACTAATACGAATAACTTTTAGAATAAGTCTTGATTTGAAATAAAATTCCCTACTTTTGCATCACGAAAGGGGGTGTACACTATGATCATTGTAAACGTAAAAGAAAACGAATCAATCGAAAAAGCGCTAAAGCGTTTTAAGAAGAAGTTTGATAAAACTGGAGCTGTCAGAGAATTGAGAGCAAGACAAGCATTTACAAAACCTTCTATCGTAAGAAGAGCGCAGGTCATCAAGGCGGCTTATAAGCAAAAACTTCAGACTGAAGAAGCTAAGTAATCCAAGTTGATCAAAATTATAACGAACGCAGCATTCATCTAGAGTGCTGCGTTTTTTTATGCGATTTGGTGAGTCAAATCACTTTTCCAGTCGGGATATTCTTTTAACTTGTATTTCAAATTTTGGCAATGATTGATTCCTTTATCAACTATCTAGCATTCGAGAAAAAAGCAAGTGCACATACTGTGACAGCCTATCGCCATGATTTGGAGCAGTTTCAGGAGTTTGTCACCATTTCTTTTGAAAAACAATCGATCGAAGATGTCGGTCATGCTGAAATCAGAGCTTGGGTGATAGATCTGGTAGATGAAGGAAGAAGCAGTACTACAGTGAATCGGAAAATCGCTACCCTAAGATCTTTTTATAAATTTTTGCTCCGATCAAGACTGATCAAAAAGGATCCTACTTATAAGTTAAAATCCCTTAAAAATCCGAAAAAACTTCCTGAATTTGTACAAGAGTCGGCCATTGAATCCGTTTTAGAAGAAGCTGTTTACGAAGCAACTTTTGAAGGGCAGCGAGATAAAATGATTATGGAATTTTTGTACCAAACAGGAGTCAGGCTTTCGGAATTGATCGGATTGAAATGGTCGGATCTCAATCTCATCGAAGGATCTGTTCGAGTGCTGGGAAAGCGCAAAAAAGAACGAATAATTCCTATCACTTCTGCCCTTAAACGAAATATCTTATCGTATCAAAAAGTATTTGAGGAAAGGTTTTTAAAAGCAAATCAAAGTGACTATTTTATTGTCAGTAATCAAGGAAAGCAAAGTTACCCTATGCTGATTTATCGCACTGTAAAACAATATTTAGACCTTTTTGCCCAGACTTCCAGCCGAAGTCCCCATATCTTAAGGCATACTTTTGCTACCCATTTATTAAATAAAGGAGCTGACCTAAACGCAGTCAAGGATTTACTTGGTCATGCGAATTTGGCAGCGACCCAAGTTTACACCCACAATTCACTCGAAAAACTTAAGGCTGTGTTCGAACAGGCACATCCTAAAGCATAAATAAATTATTGTTCAACACCTAAATGCAAATCAATATGAAACTGCAGATGCACTCCATTCATTTCGACGCAGATCGAAAACTGATCGATTTTATCCAGAAAAAAGCTGATAAACTGGACACCTTTTATGATCAAATTATTGACGGAGAAGTTTTTATGAGAATTGATAAAAATGAAAATAACGCAAATAAAATCGTAGAGATCAAGATGAATGTTCCAGGAAAGCAATTCTTTGCAAAAAATCAGGCTGACTCATTTGAAGCAGCGACTGACGAAGCTGTAGAGGGACTAAGAAGACAAATCAAAAAGTATAAAGAAAAATTAGTCTTAGCAAGGCAGTAAAATTTATTCAATTAATTTTGAGCACTCCTTAAATCATAAAGGAGTGCTTTTTTTTGCCCCATGAAAATCCGCAGTTCATACACCTTTTATTTTTGGATCATTTCCATAGGATTGGCATTTGCAAAGTTGATTTTCACCCTCCGGCCTGAGATAGACCTTTTTACTGAAGAAGCTCAATATTGGCTTTGGTCACAAAATATGGCTTGGCATTACTACTCTAAACCACCCATGGTTGCTCTTTTGAACTATTTGAGTACTGGACTTTTGGGAAATACTGAGATTGGCGTAAGAATCAATGCCATTGTATTTGGACTTGGGATTTCTTGGGTTACGTTTTTACTTGGTAGGCGGATGTACTCCGAGAAAGTAGGTTTTTGGTCTGCCATGATTTTACAGTCAATGCCTATGTGGTGGCTTGCATCGACTTTTCACATGACTGACACCGCACTTACTTTTTTCTGGATTTTGACAGTATATGCGATTTATCGGGGATTGGAAGATGGAAAAACTTCTTGGTGGGTTCTTGCAGGATTCACCACGGCTCTTGGACTTATGAGTAAATTGATCATGATTCTCGCCTTTCCCTTTCTGATTTTTTATTTGATCTATTTAGGATCCTGGAAAAAACAGCACAAACATTTTCTGATATTCTTGCTGCTTAGTCTTATTGGTTTTACACCAATGTTGATTTGGAACTGGCAAAATGATTTTTATACCTTCAAGCATCTTGCAGCTCTCGGTGGAGCAGGAGGAGGGGAATCTACTCCTTTCGATTTTGGGAAATCAGTCCGGCAATTATTGGAATACCTAGGTGGTCAGTTTGCAATGATTTCTATTTTTCTCTTGCCACTTTTTGGTGGATTTGTTTTGAAGTCAAAATTTTATCAGGATCGGAAATCTGTTTTTCTACTCTTAGCACCAGTATTGTCCTGGATAGGTTTTGCCTTCCTTAGTTTTTTTACTTCGATAGAGGTCAATTGGCCTGTATTCGCGTATAGTAGTTTAGCAATCGCTTTAGCTGCTTGGCTTGTGGAGCAACAAGGAAAATGGCTCATTTATAGGAATTGGGCAATTGGACTGAGTATTGGGATTCCATTGCTTTTTATTCTGCCAGACCTTACTTTTTTGAAAAGTATTCCTCCTTTAAAAAAAGCAGAAAAATCTATTTTCCGGCGCAATTCCGGATATCACCCTTTGGCAGATCGAGTTCAGTTTTTGCAGGATAGCCTAGGAGCAAACGACTCCTTTGTGTTTTCAGAAACCTATCATATGGCTTCTGAATTGGCATTTTATCTACCAAAAAACCCACAAACGTTTATGGTAAATATGGGATCCCGAACAAACCAATTTGATCTTTGGCCGGGGTTGGAGCAATTTGAGGGGAAAGAGAAGATGGGGATTTTTGTCAGTTGGAATTACGATTCCCCGGGAGATTTTGTGGAGTTCGATCAGTTGATTTATGAGGAGAAATTCCCTATTGAATTTAGAGGTGTACCCAATCGGGTGGCAACCATCCAGCTTTGGCAAAATCTGAAAAAGTACCAGCCGTACATTCCAGACTCCTTTTGATCAAAAATTTTATTTTACTTCCAGCAGATAATACTTTTTCCCATAATTCTGCATCAAGGAATCAAATTCAGGTTTTCCCAGTGAAAGCAGTAAGTCAGGAATATGTCTTGAACTCCAATTTGTAGCCACTACTCGCTTTTTGAAGTTAGAATGGTCTATGGAATCAAGATACTTATCCTCTAAAATTAATCGGTCATAGTCGTTTATTACTTCTCTGAAAGTAAGTGGAGGAAGATCTACGAAATCATATGACGTGCCCAGCCCAATTCTGATTTTGCTACTCGTGTGAAGATTGCCAATAAAGCCTATTTTCCCATCTGAGGAAAGTTGATTTTCTGTAGCAAAGATCTTGACTTGTTGTCCCTGATCAGGTAGTGAAATTCGATAAGTTGCTGTAGAAATGAAAAAAAACAGAAGCAGTAGACTGTAAGAAATGGCTTTTGGGAGCTTTTCGCCTAGAATAAAAAGCCAAAACAGGTAACCAAAAATTATAATTCCAGCAAGGAATTGAACCCAGATTAAGATTTCGAAATTCATTTGGAAGTTAATCCATGCGCTGAAAAGAAGAACAATAAAATTCAGCCCGAGTAAAACCCCTAAGGCTAATTTTAATCCGTGCTTCTTGATTTCAAATTTCGCTTCTACCAAAAACCAAGCGATCCATACTGCGATCACAGGAGCCACTGGAAGCAAGTACCTTTCGTAAAATTTGCTTGTTAAGGCCCCCATTCCCAAAATGGCTAAAGTCCAAAAAAGTGCAAAAATGAAAAAAGTGGGATTTTGATTCCAGAGTTTTTGAACCGTTTCCTTGCTTTTTTTCCATCCAAAAAAGACCCAAGGGACAAACATGACATTCAACAGGAGCAAAGCGAGAAGCCCATTTTGAAAAATTAGAAGGGCTCGCGAGGTTACACGAGTTCCAACTTGATCATACAGAAAGCTGTCAAGAAAGGTTGGACCATGAATTTTCCACATTGCGGCAAACCAGAACAGTCCAATCACTGTGCTTAGTACGATGGCTGGAAGATAAAAGAGTGTTTTCCAATGAATCCGTTGCCAGGGATTAATCAGAAGCACGAACATGCCTAGTCCACCCAAAGCGGCGGCTGGTAGGCCTTTCACTTCAAAGGCCAACGCCAAGCTGATATAGAGGGTCCATAGATATTTTTTAGGAGTAGCATTGCCAAATTTGATTAACCCTGCAAACCCAATCGCACTGGAGGTCATGGTCAATACGAGTAATACATCAGGGATAGACCGTGTTGCCGAAAATATCAAGACAGGATTTGCGGCCATGATCAAAGCTGAAATTCCAGCGATTTTCCGATCGGCAAATAGCGTTTTTGAAAGTAAATAGGTCATGCCAACGGTAACAGCACCAGCGAGCAAAAAGAAAAATCGGGAGGCAAGTGGATTTACTCCAAAAATCTTGAAGCCTGCCAGAACTGTCCAGTAAGTCAGGATCGGTTTCTTGAATCGCAATTCCCCAGAACCCAAATAGGTGGTCAGGTAGTCTCCGTTTTGAAGCATTTTCACCGCGGCATCCGTGTAATACATTTCGTCCGGATAGTGCATGTGAAAGCTCAATGCAAAAGGTCCAACCAAGACTGTAAAAACAGCCATGACTACCCAGGGATTGATTTCGGAGACTTTTAGAGACATGCCGCAAAGATAAGGTGAAAGGGACAAGAGTCCCCAAATTATATTCTGCTTAATGGTAAGTTCAGAGCTAGTTTTGCCGTAGGAAGTAAAAAACCGTATTTTTGACCAAATTTTAGTCCATGAGCAAGCCCCTATTGTCCGTTGTCATTACCGTTTTCAACGAAGAAGAAAATATCAAACCACTTTTAGATCAAACTTATGCCGCATTATCGGCTATTGACTATGAGGTGATTTTAATTGAAGATGGTTCCACTGATGGAACAGTTCGGGAGGTAAAGAAATATGCAAATGAGCGTACTAAGCTCATTATTTTCAACCGGAATTATGGACAGACCACTGCACTTGCAGCAGGTATTGACATGGCGACAGGCACTTATATCGCTACCATGGACGGGGATCTGCAAAATGATCCAACAGACCTTCCTATGATGCTGAATAAATCAATCAATGAGGATTGGGATGTAGTAGCAGGCCGTAGAGCCAATCGAAAAGATGGCTTTGTACTGCGAAAAATCCCAAGTAAGATCGCAAACTGGGTGATTCGAAATACTACAAAAGTGTACTTGAAAGATTACGGCTGTACGCTCCGTGTCTATAAAGCTGAAATCGCACAGGGAATGGGACTCTATGGAGAATTGCATCGATTCATTCCTGTATTGGCCAAACAGCAAGGCGCTCGAATGACTGAGGTAGATGTGAAGCATCATCCTCGAATCCATGGCGAATCGAAATATGGTCTTAGCCGGACCTTCAAGGTAATGGCTGACTTGATCTTGATGCTCTTTTTTCAAAAGTACTTCCAGCGACCGATTCACTTATTCGGTGGAATCGGCTTGATGGCATTTTTGATTGGTATTTTGATCAATTTTTACTTATTAATCCTGAAAATTCTCGGAGAGGACATCTGGGGCCGACCGATTATGATTCTCGGCTTTATATTAGTTTTAGGGGGTATTCAATTTATCACTACGGGTATCATTGCGGAGATTATTGTTAGAACATATTTCGAATCTCAGAATAAAAAGACCTATACGGTGAAGTCGGTGTTTCAGGGAAGTACGGAAAGTCAGCATTCGGAAATTGGAAGTTTAAAATCAGAAGTCTGAAAGGAACTGCCTTAAATTTTGAAAAGATATAAAAAGCAATTCCAAACTGTCCTGAAGCTTTTGCTGACTGCTTTGGCGCTTTATTTGGTTTTCAGAAAAATCGATACCAATCAATTACTCGAAATTACCAAAACCATCCAATGGCTTTGGTTGATTCCTGCAGTGATTCTTTTTATGTTGAGTAAAGTAGCTACTGCTATTCGGCTCAACCAATACTTCAAAAATATCGGGCTCCAGCTTTCTGAAAAACTTAATTTCAGACTTTATCTGATCGGGATGTTTTATAACCTGTTTCTTCCCGGCGGAATTGGAGGGGATGGCTACAAAATCTATCTGCTAAATAAGTACTTCAAAACTCCCGTCAAAAAATTGGTTCAAGCTGCTTTGTTAGATCGTCTGGGAGGCTTGGTGGCGATTGTATTTTTACTTTTTGGATTTTTCCTGCTAGTGGAGATTGAGGTTGATTTCTTGGAAACTTCCGGCTGGAATGGATTGATGGTTGTAGGATTAATTCTGACTCTTCCATCTTTCTGGCTTCTTCAAAAGTTGGTTTTCAGAGACTTTCTCCCCTCTTTTTGGTCGGCTAATGCCTGGTCTATGGCAGGTCAAATCGCCCAATTGATTTGCGCATGGTTTATTTTATGGAGTCTGGGGATTACCGAAAATATCCTGTCTTACCAATTAGTGTTTTTGCTTTCCTCGATCGTAGCTGTATTGCCCCTGACTATAGGAGGTGTTGGTGCTCGGGAGTTGGTTTTTATCTACGCACATACTTATGTGGGGATTTCAGAAACTGTCGCAGTAGCTTTTAGTTTGATCTTTTTCCTGATTTCAGCAGTGGTTTCTTTGCTGGGAGTTTTTGTGAAGGTAGATTTAGGAGAAGAAAATCAATAGTGCTTGATTTTCAGTTGTTTTACAGCCTTTTTAAGGCTGATTCAGCGCTTCCTATTCGATCAATTGGTAGAGTCTGAGCTTATCCAAAAGGATCTAACATTACTTTAGATGATATCAAGGCTACGCATAGGTTTCTTGGTGTATAGGAAATGAGTCTTCTCTTCTCTCAGACAGGTTTATGATATAGGCATAAATGGGATAATGCAAAATATGAAAAAGGCTTTTGGAGTTTCTTTTAGTTAATCTAGCACAATACTGAAAAGACTAAATGTGAGTGAATCTTCCTCCTCAAGTTCCGTGTCATTTAAAATATACATGCCCTCCTTGCCAAAATGTATGTACAAGTGATTGAACTCAGATACATCCATAGTGTGTAGCTGATTCCCTTCTTCATCCATAAACAGCAAGAAGTTCTTGTTCTTAGGGTGAAACATTTTGTACGAATTTGAGGTCACAACATCATAATCTGCTTCCGATAAGCCCTGGCGATAATGCCTGATGTACAACTTGCGAAAAGGGTCATAATAAACAGTGAAAAATGAATTTTCGGTGTAGTACTCTTTTTTCCATTCGCCTAAGTTTACACCCTTACGATTTTCAAGTGATACAAATTGATTTTTAGGAGTCGCTTTAAGTCTTTTGATAGATTCAAAGTCTTTGGTAATAATCAAATCGTCAAGAATAGGGAAGTTGATGATATAATCTTTTGTTTCAGGATTATAATCCATGGATATCAGCAGATCATAAGCATTCACTTTTTCATTCAAATACTCTTTTGGGAGAGGAAGTTTCTGTTCAAATTGCTGCAGATTTAGACTGAAAAGTCCTAAGCTTTTTTCCAGTTTTTGATATTGAAATGGAGGTTTACCATATACTTCGAGCATATTAAGGACGGATACAATTTTGTCTGACTTAATGGCAAATTTAAGAGCGCCTGAAAGTGGCTTTGGAGCCTCTTGAATAAGTCTTGCTAATTTTTGACTGCGGATAACCTGAGAATTTTCTATTACAAAAATTTCCTCATTGCGACGATCAAAATATAAAAAACCATCCCGATTATTGGGGATGAAATGATTTTGACCTGTGGAGCTCTGTCCTCTTAATCCTTCGATTTTTGAAACTTTCAGATAGGAAACAGGCTCTCCACCTTTTTTCAGGTCAAAAGTCCCGATTCCGTCACTTGTTTGAATATAAAAGTATGAGTTTGCCTTATCTGAATAAAAAAGGGGGTTGCCTTGAAGTTTTGGGAAACCATTTGAAATATCTAGAGAAACATTTTTAGAGAATTCAATTTCGAGAGTTGTCTTTTTATCTGAATTGTTTTCTGAAACCATATTTTGTCCACAGGCAAAATAAATTCCCGGTAAAAAGAGTAAGCAAACCAGACGCTGAATGAAAGTTCTCATAAAAGTTATTTAGTGATTGTCAGTATTATATAAAGTTCCCCTCAGATTTTGAGGGGAACTGGCATTTTTAGACTACCCCAGTGAAGGAGGAGTCGGTCCATCCTTTTCTACAAAGCAGTCACCTGGAAGCCCTGGTTCACCAGGAGGAGGTGATGGAAGCTCTACACATTGATTAATTAACTCAATACAAAATCCCGCAACGTAAGTCCGCCCTGAAACAGGTGTGAAATTGCAGCCTTTACCAATGCTAGTACTCACGGTACCTAGCAAAATAAACGCAAAAAATAAACTGAATTTTTTCATAATCTTAAAGTTTGAAATTCGTACAACCATTGGCCAAGGTCATCTATCATCTTCAGGACCTTCCTGAGAACTTAAGACATCTCAACATATTATTATTATTATTCGCCAAATTTTAGTTTGAAAAAAACTATTTTTTTAAAATTCAATACCCAATTATGGGTATTTTTCAAGGGTTTTTGATCTCGTTTGGATTCCCTATTTTTGTCCTAATCCAAATTTAGCATATGACCAGAGCCGAGCTTTTCTCCCAAATCCAGCAAAAATCATCTTTTCTCTGCGTAGGTCTTGACCCTGATTTGGAAAAAATCCCGAAGCACCTTCTCTCAGAATCCGATCCGATTTTTAGCTTTTGCAAAGCGATTGTGGAGGAGACAGCAGACTTTGCAGTGGCTTATAAGCCAAACATTGCCTTCTTTGAAGCGCTTGGCCCCAAAGGTTGGGAAAGCTTGCAGAAAGTTTTGGAGATCATTCCCAAGGATATTTTCACTATTGCGGATGCGAAGCGAGGAGATATTGGAAATACTTCCAAACTCTATGCGAAGGCTTTTTTCGAAACGATGGATTTTGATTCGATCACAGTGGCTCCTTACATGGGTGCAGATTCTGTTTCGCCTTTTTTAGAGTTTCAGAATAAGTGGGTGATTTTGTTGGCACTGACCTCGAACGCTGGTTCATCAGATTTTCAACTGATCGAGGATAAAGCCGGAAAGCCGCTTTACCAGTCAGTTTTGGAAAAAAGTCAAGAATGGGGCACTCCTGAAAACTTGATGTTTGTGGTAGGCGCTACACGGGGAGAATTGATAGGTGAAGTACGCAAAATTGCGCCACAGCATTTTTTCCTAGTTCCTGGAGTTGGAGCACAGGGAGGAAGCCTCTCTGAAGTCGCAAAATATGGAATGAATTCCACCTGCGGGCTTTTGGTCAATTCGAGCAGAGGGATCATTTATGCTTCAAAGGAAAAAGACTTTGCGATAGCCGCAAAAAGAGAAGCTCAAGTTCTTCAAGAGGAAATGAAGGGGTTGTTGGAAAAGTATTTGGGTTAAAATTTGAGCTCCTTATCCTAATTGGTTTTTATAAGCAACCTGCCTGTATTTAATTCCCTTTGACTTTAAGGACGGAAGACAGGAGATCGAAGTAGCCATACTCAGTACTTTCCCCAATCTTTGATTTGTCAAGTATTTCTTCTGGGTTTGTGGCTTACACATCATTTCTGACTTTAACTCAACCAATATCTCTTAAAATCACAAAAATCATTTTTTGAATCTTAACTTTTTCTTTTATATTCCATAAACTTTTAGTCTACAATTGTTTATGGTTTTTAGAGAGGATTTTTTACAACTCGTCTGGAAGTATCAGTACTTCGACAAAAAGGAACTCCAAGGCGTTAAGGGAGAAGCTATCCGGATTATTCAGGTTGGATTTCATAATCTGAGCGAAGGCCCCGATTTCAGAGATTCAGTGGTTGAGATTGATGGGATTGCCTTCCATGGTCATGTGGAGGTACATCGATTGGCTTCAGACTGGAAGCAGCATGCCCATGGAGGAGATCCGGCTTATAATTCAGTTGTGCTCCATGTGGTTTGGGAAAATGATCAAGAGGTACTTCGGAATGACGGCACACCGATGCCTACGCTGGAATTGAAGGGGAAAATTTTTCTGGAGATCTGGCGAAATTATGAGCGGATGTTGGATTATAAAGCTGATTTACCCTGTGCGCATGGGGTGAAAGATGTTCCAGACATTATTCGATTTTCTACCTTGGAAAAGGCTCTTGTGGAGCGATTGCAGGAAAAATCAGAGGTGATCCTAAGGCTACTTGATCAGACTAAAGGGGATTGGGAGGAGACTGCCTATCGCTGGCTTTTCAATGCCTTTGGATTCAAGGTTAATTCTCAAGCGATGCTGGAATTGGCAGAGCGAGTTCCTTATAAAATGCTCCTGAAACATCGGAATCAGCCCACTGTTTTGGAAGCTATGCTCTTTGGTCAGGCTGGTTTATTACCAGTGCATTCCGATGAACCCTATGTCCAATTTTTGATTAGGGAGTATGAGTTTTATCAGAAAAAATATGGGTGGACAGATTCAATGAAGAGACAGCATTGGACTTTTATGGGCGTTCGTCCGACGAATTTCCCCAGTCTTCGGATCGCTCAATTGGTCGCGATCTTAGCTCAAGCTCCGAGCTTACTTCAGGCGGTTATGGAGGATTCCAGAGACTTTTCTGCCTTTCGAAAATTGCTACAAATCACCCCGAGTGATTATTGGAAGCATCATTACAATTTTGGGAAACCGACTGAAAAGGCTTCTTCGAAAGGCGTTTCAAGTTCGGTATTGCAGCTTTTGGTGATTAATTATGTGGTTCCACTTTGGTTTACATACGGGCGATTTTTCCAACAACCGGATTGGCAGGAGCGCTGTTTTGACTTGCTTCAAGAGCTTTCTGCAGAATCAAATTTTATCATTCGGAAATTCGAAGCAGTTGGTTGGAATGCAGAAAATGGTTTTGATTCACAAGGAATGATTGGGCAGTTTAAAACCTATTGTCAACCAAAAAAATGCTTGCAATGTAAGATTGCACAGAGCCTGATTAAATCGGATTCCAAAGCAGGTGTTGGCTAAGCTCGTGAAAAGCCGTATTTTTGCACCCTGAATTAAAGCAATTATGGAAAAACCAGTAATCATCTTTGGAGCGAAAGGAATCGCACATCCTGCATTAGAGATCTTCAACAGCAATAATGTAGTGGTATTTGGATTTTTGGAAGAGGATGAAAAACTCCATGGAACTGAAATTAATACAGTTTCAGTTTTGGGGAATACAGAAGATGATGGTTTCCTCAAGTTAATTGGGCAGAAAGCAGAAGCATTTGTTGCAGTTGATGATACCAAATACAGGAAATTCTTGGTAGAAATGCTTCACGATCGCAGAAAAGTGCAGCCAGTAAATGCGATTCACCAAACAGCTTATATTTCTTCTGATGCTACTATTGGGCATGGCAACTTTATCAATGCCAAAGTCAATATTGGGACAGCAGCTACTATTGGAAGCCATTGTATTTTGCATTCTGGAGCCATTATTGATCATCATGCCAAGCTTGGGGATTTCGTTCAGGTAGGAGCAGGGTCTGTGATTAATGCAGACGTAACTGTCGAAGAAGGCGCTTTTATTGGAAGTGGTGTTACTATAATTTCTGGTGTCACCATTGGTAAAAATGCCCGAGTAGGTGCTGGATCAGTGGTGATTTCCACTGTTGGAAACGGCGAGACTGTATTCGGAAATCCTGCGGCAAAAGTGAAGTAAAATTACCAGTTAGGTTTCGGCTTTACGAAATTGAGCTAAGCATAAAAGGTTTTCATGATGGAAAATCTAAGATCTAAAATCATATATCTAAAATTCTAAAAACACCCTGCCGAAACAGGGCGCTAGTTATGGAAAATAAAGACTATCAAATTCTCCTCTATTATTGCTACGCAAAAATTGAAAATCCGGAAGAATACCGAGAAGAACATCATTTATTTTGTGTAGAAAACAATATTCGTGGTCGGATTATCATCTCTGACGAAGGTCTAAATGGGACTGCTTCAGGACTCGTTGAAGACTGCCAGAAATACATGGACTTCATTCAGGCTGATCCAAGATTTGCGAAGACAGAATTCAAAATCGACAGCTTTGATAAGCATGCATTTACCAAAATCCATGTCCGATATAAACCTGAAATTGTTCATTCTTCTTTAAGACATTTAGATCCCAATGTCAAAACTGGTAAGCACTTGGAGCCCGAGGAATTTAAAGCCTTGAAGGATCAGGAAGATGTCGTGATTTTGGATGTACGATCTAATTATGAACATGAGTTGGGTCATTTTAAGAATGCCATAACCCTAGATATCGATAACTTCAGAGATTTTCCTGAGAAGGTGAAAGAGCTTGAGCATTTGAAAAATAAGAAGGTATTGACCTATTGTACCGGTGGAATCAAATGCGAAAAAGCTTCTGCATTTCTATTGGAACAAGGTTTTGAGGATGTTTACCAATTACATGGAGGTATCATTAAATACGGTATGGAGGCTGGTGGAGAGGACTTTGAAGGAAAATGTTACGTCTTTGATAATCGAATTGCGGTTGAAGTAAATAAAGTAAATCCGAAAGTTATTTCCACCTGTCATGTTTGCGGGACCAATTCAGACCGGATGGTCAACTGTTCTAATTCAACATGCAACGCCCATGTGCCGATTTGTGAAGAATGTGGTTGGAAAATGGAAGGCGCTTGCTCCGAGGAATGTAAGGAAAATCCGGAAAAGAGACCGTATGACGGAACTGGTTATTACCAGAAAAACACCAATGGATACAATCCGTACAAAGGACTGCATCGTAAAAGTGATAAAGCAGAAATTTTAAAATAGCTAATCGTGAATAAAGTAATCCCTGAATCCGAATTGATCTTAAATCCAGACGGGTCAGTATATCATTTACATTTGAGGCCAGAACATCTGGCCTCAACTATTTTCACGGTGGGTGATCCTGACCGAGTGGGAATGGTTTCCAAGTATTTTGATCGGATAGAGTTCAAGGCTTCCAAACGAGAATTCATTACCCATACCGGCTACATTGGGAATCAGCGAATATCAGTCCTAAGCACAGGGATGGGAACGGATAATATCGAGATTCTCATGACGGAATTGGATGCTTTGGTGAATATTGATTTGTCAACGCGCCAAGTGAAGGATACCAAGCAGAAGCTTCAAATTATTCGGTTAGGCACCTCAGGAGCCATGCAGGGAGATATCCCTGTTGGTTCAATCCTAGCATCCAAAAAGGCGATTGGCTTAGATACACTTTTTCAGTTTTACCCAGAACTTTCAAATTCTCAATCTTTTGCCAATGCCGTTAGGAAAGAGCTAGATTTAGGCTTTTCACCTTACGAAGCAAATGCCTCTCAAGAGTTGTTGGGCAGATTGAAAGATTCATTTTTAGTCGGAACTACCTTAACTGCTCCGGGATTTTATGCTCCGCAGGGAAGAGAGGTCCGATTAAGACCAAGAATCGAATCCATGATGGATAAGCTGGCAAGTTTGAATTGCGAGGGAAATCGACTTACCAATTTTGAGATGGAAACAGCCGGTTATTATGGTCTTGGGGAATTATTGGGACACAATATGTTGAGCTTAAATGCTATTGTGGCTAATAGAGTGACTCAGGAGTTTGATAAAAAGGCTGAAAAAACCGTGGAGATACTCATCCAGGCAGCGCTTGAAAGTTTCTGTTGAAAAAATCACCCTTGACTTTATGCGGATAGATTTTTATTATGGATACTTGAAAAATCCATCTTTAAATCCTCCCATTCGTGGTAATCGATATTTTGAATCATTTTAGACATAAAATCTGAGCATTCTTGCTTGCAGATATATATTCCGAAAAGAGAATCTTTTTCATTGATCAGGAAAATACGCTCACTTCCAAACTGCTTAACAAGGTTGGACCAAGAAGCCAAAACCAATAATTCATCACGATTTTTTATCGTTTGAATGATCTTAAAATTTCCGTGTGAACTTGTGATTTTCATTTCCTTACCGTAGAAGAATTGATCAAATCTACCTTAGGTTTGAAAATTAGACAATACGTATTTCTACGTATTTTTTTATTTGAAAAACAAAAAATAGGATTAATTGATGATTTCTTTGTTTTTCTGGGCCCAGATTAACAGGGAGTTGTGTTTCTTTTCAAGATTTAATTTTGAGATCATATTACTTCGATGTTTCTCAATTGTTCGTTCTGAAATAAAAAGTTTCCCCGCAATTTCTTTGGTGGAGAGCCCTTGTGCGATTAACCTGAGAATTTTTATTTCTGAAGGTGTAAGCGGATTTTCGTTTTGATCAATGCCATCCTCCTTCAATTCATCAAAGATTTTCTCACTGAAAAACTGTCCTCCTTCCATTATTTTTGAAATGGCAGTGGATAGGTCGTCTAAAGCAAAATCTTTCAGGATATATCCTGAAAGATTCAGTTCTTTAGCCTGCTGGTAGAGATAGAGTTCTTTGTGAAAAGTGAGTAGAATAATCTTGGTTGGGATATTTTCATTTTGGCATTTTGCAGCGATTTCCAATCCAGTCATTTTTGGCATTTCCATATCCAGAATCGCAAGGTCTGGGGAAAATTCTTTGATAAGATTTAAGGCGGAAAGGCCATCAGTAGCAGTTCCCAGAATAAAATATCCTAGATCAGAGAGAAAATCACTGAGTCCCTTGAGTAAGATGGGGTGATCATCTGCGATTATAATAGTTGGGTTTTGTTCAGACATTTACCGAAAAACTCAGAATTGTACCTTTCCCATTCTCACTGCTTACTTTCATAGTCCCTTGTATTGCTCCGGTTCGTTCTTTCAATGTTTTAAGTCCTAGACTTTGGAAATCGTTGTATTTTTCAGAAAAATCAAATCCCTTCCCATTATCTGAAATTGTCATTACGACCTTGTTTTTCAATTTGACCAAACTTACTTGAATTGCTGAGGCTTCCGCATGTTTCAAGATATTGTTTAATGATTCTTGGAAGATTCTATAAATTTGAAGTTCCTTGGATTTTTCTAAAGTTCCTCCCAAATCTTCAATTTCTGAGCTTACAAAAATCGCTGTTTCTCTATCCACTTGGTCCAGCAAATATTTAATCGCTTTGGCCAGTCCAAGTTTTTCCAGTTGCATAGGGTGCAAAGACCGTGCTATAGCCCGAAGTTCATTGATTGCAGTGTCTAATAATTCACCAGTGGGCAAATCTTGATTTAAACGAACCTTATTTTTTATTAGAAGTAAACTTTGTCCCAGTCCATCATGTAAGTCTTTTGAAATGCGGAGTCTTTCCTCTTCCTGATTTTTAAGAAGTTCCTGAGAAAATTTGGATTGTAGTTCTGCTTTTTTTCTTGTGGCTTGTAAGTTTTTCCATAAGAAAAGTAAAACTCCTATTACAAGCATTGCGATAATTACCGAAACAAATATTCGGATTCTGGTTCTGTTGAACCGATTGATTTCTTCTATTTGAGCTGTCTTTTTAGAAATTTCCGATTCTTTTTTCTCTGTTTCGTAAAGGGTCTGATAATATGAAAAAGTTGTAGCCCTATTCGCTATAAATAAGGAATCCTGAAAAGCCTTCAGATCCTTTTGATATTTTAAAGCATTTTTAAAATCACCGACTCTTTCATAGGAATTTCCAAGAACCTGATAAGCATAGAAATAATGGTCCATTTCATTCGTCTCTTTTGCTTTAGCAAGCATTTGTTTGGCTAGATCTAAAGCACCAAAATCGTCTCCGGAGTTTAGCTTATTCCAATACTTTGCGTACAAATAAATAAGATTATCTGCTTCGATCGGCTGATACTCTAGTATCAATTCCTCTGCTTGAGTGAAAAAATGTTTTTGTTCTTTCAGGTTTCCCTCTTCAGCAAAAATGATTGCAAGCTTGAGTTTTAAAAGAGTTTCTAAGTATGGATATGGTTCTTCAAAAGGCAATTGACTATTTATAGACAACAAGGCTTCTTTTTTCTTTGAGTCCAATCCTAATTTTTCATAATCTTTCGCTTGATTATAGGTTTGGATAGCCTTATCTATCGGTGAGCCTGTTTTTTGATAATAATCCCTTAATTCATTTCTAATTTTTTCAGCCTCATCATAGATACTAAACTTGCTAAAGAGAATTGCAATTCCTGATAGGGCGAAGTGTTCATATTGTTCATTTCCAAGGGATTGGTAAATGTTTCTAGCTTTTTGATAATCATTCATGGAAGCAATAAGATTGCCTATACTCTCTTCAGCCTGCGCGCGAAACAAGAAACTATCAGCAATTAACAATGAATCAGACGGAGGGAATGTTTCGCTTGCAATGGTGTATTCACGAATGGCCTCTGGATATCTCTGGAAATTAAATAAAGCACCTGCATATTTTAGATGAACTGTCCCTTTGAGGCCGTTGCTTTTTATCAAAGAATCGTAAGTGGTAATTTTTTGAAGGATTTCTAATTCTTCATTCTGATCTCCTAGTCCAGGAGCTCGATTTTTAAAAAAACGGACTCCATACTTTGCAAGCGTATCATACTCTTTTTCTTTTTCACTTTCCGCAATGATTTTTCTTAGTAAAACACCTGAAAGACTGTCTGACTCATCTAGTTTATGATAGTCTGAAATAAGGCTTTCCAGAGAGTTTTTGGGAATATCTTGACTGCTTACCTTTTGAAAGGTTAGTCCCAGAATGGTGATTAAAAGGAATAAGAGTTTCAAAAACGAGGGGTGATTAAAGAGGTGAATTATCGAATAATGCTTGAAAATCATTTATTTAAAAAGCATAATATCAGTTTTTTCATTTAAAACAAGGGTATTCGGTATAGGGTTTCTGAATAAATATCAGTCAGGAAGAGTTGATTTTAAGTCCTTTCTCCTGATTCACGCTTTTAGACTTTGAAGAGTGGGCGGTTCAATTTATTCAAAAAAACAATGTGACTAATAATGTTAAAACATGATTAATGGAGTTTATTTGGTCGGGTTATAAAGATTTATTCTTTCGAATGATCAGGCTTTTTTATTTTTAGGAATGACCGAATTGTGTACTCAAATCAAACTTGCACTACAAGAAAAAGGAATTCCTGAGAAAGCAGCTTTCTTTCCGCGATTTTTTTAAGACTATGCCAGGGGAGTATGGGGAAGGAGATAAGTTTCTGGGGGTGGTCGTACCTGAGCAGCGAAAAATTGCAAAGTCTTGCTATACAGAAATCACGCTGGGAGAAATAACTGAATTGCTTCGAGATCCATATCACGAAGTCCGATTGACTGCTTTGTTAATGTTAGTTTATCGGTATCAAAAAGCAAAATCTGAGGAATCTCAACAGGAATTTGTGGATTTTTATCTGAATCATATGGAGTTTATCAACAACTGGGATTTGGTTGATACCACTTGTCATCCCATTCTTGGGCGCTTTTATTTTCGAAGAGACAAGATGCTCTTTTATGATTTAGCAAAATCCGGGAATCTTTGGAAGCAGCGGATTGCAATGATCTCTTCCCTCTATTGGATCAAACGAGGCGAATTTGGGGATGCACTAAACCTTGCAGAAATTTTAATAAACCATCCACATGATTTGATTCATAAAGCAGTAGGTTGGATGTTGCGAGAGATCGGGAAAATGAATCAAGAAGTTGAACTTGAATTCCTTCGGAAATATTCCAAAATTATGCCTCGAACAGCGCTTCGCTATTCGATTGAGAAGTTTGATCAAACACTACGGCTCCAAATATTGAAGGGAGAAGGATTCTAGTTTTCTCCCTAAATAAAATCAGTATCTTCATTTTCTTAATAAAATGTTACTCCTATGAAACGAGTCTTACTCTCATTATCAATTTTTTTAATTAGTCAAATCGCCTTTTCTCAGGAAGAGAAACAGGTTGAAAAATCGGAAATCACGGCTCCTAGAAGCTATGAGCAGAGCCACACGGGTACTTTCGGAGGAGTTAAGCTCTCCTATAAATCTGTGGTCGGCGAAACCCACCTCAAGAATAGTAAGGGTGAAGTGATTGGCTCGCTTTGGAGTACTTCTTACTTGAGGGATGGAATGGACGAGACGAATCGCCCAGTACTCTTCATATTTAATGGTGGTCCCGGTTCGGCATCAGTTTGGCTTCATATGGGGTTTTTTGGTCCCAAAGTAGTAAAGACAGGGGATGACCCAGGAATTGATGACGGAGCAGCTCCGTATCGTTTTGTGGATAATCCTCAAGCGCTGTTGGATATCACGGATTTGGTCTTTATTGATCCTATAGGGACAGGCTTTTCAAAGGCGATTGGAGTTGGAGAAAACAAGGATTTTTGGGGTTTGAATGAGGATGCAGAATCTATTTCACAGTTTATTAGAATTTGGGTGACCAAACATGGAAGATGGCAAGCTCCCAAATTTATTGCCGGGGAAAGTTTTGGTACCACTCGGGCTGCAAAAATTGCTGAGGTCTTAGAAGGTGGCGGACAAACTATGGCCTTGAATGGGATAGTGCTGATTTCTCAAGCCCTTGATTATGCAGGATCATCTTCTTGGCCGGATAACCTTACCTCCTTCTTTACCTATCTTCCCTCTATGGCAGTCACTGCTCAGTTCCATGGCAAAGCTGGATTGGATAAGAGTTTGGAGGAATTTGTACAAGAGGCGAGAGCGTTCGCATATGGTGAATATTTAGAAGCTTTATTTTTGGGTGAAAAACAGACGATCGCTCAAAAAGAAGCAATTGCCGAAAAATTAGCCTATTTCACAGGGCTGGATAAAAACTATATTCTTCAATCAAATAATCAGATCTTGATGCATCGCTTCAAGAAGGAATTGCTTCGTGATCAGGGGAAAGCTATTGGAACTTTGGATGGAAGATATTTTGCTACTGAAACAGATAAATCCGCTGAAGGACCTGTGCTTGGTGATGCAAGTAGTTATATGACGGATGCAGCTTATACTGCAGTTTTCCAGAATTATTTACGAAAAGACCTCAAAGTAGAACTTGACGAACCGTATTTAGGATCTGCTGAAGGAATGGGAGGTTCTTGGAATTGGAAGCCTGTACCGGATGGTGCGTATTGGGAACCAAGCTATGTGAGTACAGCCAGATCTTTGAGTGAGGCGATGCATCGGAATACAGCAATGAAGGTTATGGTGGCAAATGGCTATTACGATCTGATTACGCCATTTTTTGATTCGGAATTTACTTTTGCCAGACATGATTTTCCTCAAGACCGGATTTCAATGAAATATTACGAAGCTGGTCATATGATGTATAATCGCCAAGGGGATTTTGATGCCTTATCAAATGATATTCGAGATTTTCTTTCAAATTTGATCAAGTAAATAGTTTCAGAATCAATGAACTTTAAAAGTTCAAAATCCGATTTGTATTAAAGAATAAAATTTAAAAATCATGCAAAAACCCGATTTCAATATCGAAGAAGTTAATAAAATCATACGCGGACGGAGGTCTATGTTCGTTGCTCAGTTTAAGGAAAATGACCCTGTAGATGATTCAATCATAGCCGAAATGCTAGAAAATGCACGATGGGCACCGACTCATAAGCTTACCCAACCATGGCAATTCATTGTCTATACCGGTGAAGGCTTAAAGACATTTGGTAAATATCAAGCGGAGATGTATAAGATGCGTGCTGAGAAAAACGGGACTCCATTTTTGGAAGGTACTTATCAGAAATTTTTGGATAACCCTCAGAAAGCATCGCATGTGATTGCGATTTTGATGAAGAGATCAGAAGGAATTCCTTTGATGGAAGAGATTTCAGCCACAGCAATGGCGGTGCAAAATATGTATTTGACAGCTTCTGCTCATGGACTTGCAGCCTATTGGGGAACTGGTGGGCCGACATTCTGGCCAGAAGCAAGGGAAGATTTTGGGTTGGAAGGTGAAGATATCCTCATGGGATTCTTCTATGTTGCCAAACCAGCTACCGAAAATTGGCCGGAAGGCAAAAGAGACTCCTTGGATGAAAAAGTGGCTTGGATTAGAGAGTAATTCAACTTCTGATAAAAAAAGCGACGATTAATCGTCGCTTTTTTTTGTGTAATTAAGGATTTAGAAACCGACAAATGCTGGTGGCTCTACACCATTGGACCTTAAATAAGCAATCGCAGCTCCTCTATGATGAGTGCTGTGATCCATTAAAAGTGCCATCACCTGGTTTCTTGAAGCCTGATTTCCAAAGACATCTTGTATCTCTTTTCCTTGTTCTGGAGTCACAGCAGCCATCGCCTTTGTTCCGTAATCATAGCATTTTGCGACATAGGAAGCTAATTCTGCTTTAGTGGCAGTTTCCACATCAATGCTGAAGTCAGGCTGTCCGCCCATTAAATAGCCCTGAGAAATTCCTACAATTGCAGATCCAATGTGATGGATTTGCTCTTTGAAGGACATGGCAGCAGGATCGGTTTTATAATCCATACCCGAATCTGGCATTTTATCCAAAACATCAAGTGTAAACTGTTTGCTGTTTTTCCACTTGCTCATAAATTCTTCCTTAGAAGTTTAAGCCATTACTTGGGTACTTACTAAAAAGTAAATACCCAATAAAATACTACCTGAAATAATTTTGACTAGTCTTTTCATTGCTTGTTGGGGTTTGTTAGATGTTAAAAATCCATTAATCTCAATTGAAATCAAATCGATTGTCTAATTTTAAATCATGAGAAGATCTTTTTCCTTGGCTTTGTGCATCCTTTTGTTTGCTTCCTGCGACCAAAATTATTTGCCAAAACCACCAGGGTATAATCGAATTGATTTACCCCTACATCAATTTGTTAAACTTGGGGAGGGTTACCCTTACTCTTTAGAATACTCAGAATCTTCGCAAGTGGAGAAAGACTCATTTAACCTGAATGAAGACACTTGGATCAATTTGAATTATGTCGATTTTGGAGCGAAAGTTCATTTGACCTATAAAAAAATCGATGGTAAAAATGTCAATTTCAAAATGCTTTCTGAAGATGCTTTTAGATTAACGGCAAAGCATCAAAAGAAGGCTTATGGGATCGAAGAGGCCATTTTAGTCACTCCGCAAGGATATTCTGGAGTAGTCGCAGAACTTGAGGGTGAAGTACCTACGCAGTTCCAGTTTTTTGTAACAGACTCAACTCATCATTTTTTGAGGGGCGCACTTTATTTTAATACTGCAATGAAAAATGATTCGCTTGCTCCTGTGATAGAATACATCAAAGTGGACATGGCCCACCTGATGAATTCTGTCAAGTTTTTAGATTAATTCAGGTTTTTCCAAGAGCGGATAATTAGGATACCTCCTACAAGCGCAATTGCTCCAGCGATACTTCCTCCAAGCATATTTCCATATAGAAAGAATCCTGTGGAAAATAATGCTGCATAAACCATCGCTGAACCTACCATCATCAATCCAATTTCTTTTGGAAGTTGACCGATCGTCTGTTTTTCATTTGGATAGCGATCCAATACTTTTTTCCAACCAAAGGCTGCTGGGGTCACTTTTCGATAAAAGCTCAATAATACTTCATCCTTTTCAGGTTGAGTGATGAACGTAACCAATAGCCACCCAACCGTTGTGATACTTACACTATAAATCAGCTTGAGATAAGCTTGATTTTCCGGGATCAAAATCCAATTTACTTTAGGATTAATTACTTCAAAGAAAATAGCGACGACAAAGGAAATAGCCATAGCTGAAATCTCAGTGTATGCGTTGATTCTCCACCAAAACCATCTCAGGATAAAGATCAAGCCTGTTCCCGCTCCGATTTGAAGTAAAATATTAAAAGCATCCAAAGCACTGGAAAGTGCCAAAGCAAGAACTGCCGATAGCGCCATCAGTCCCACAGTCGAGATTCTGCCAACCGCAACCAACTCTTTGTCCGAAGCTTCTGGCTTCAAGAATCTCAGGTAAAAATCATTTACTATATAGGAAGATCCCCAATTCAAGTGAGTTGAAAGTGTGGACATCACAGCTGCAATTAAGGAAGCTAATACGATCCCTATCAATCCAGTTGGGAGGAACGTTAGCATTGCCGAATAAGCTAAATCATCCCCAAGTTTATCAACAGGGATATTTGGAAATGCAGCTGAGATATCAGAAACCTGAGGAAATACAATTAAAGAAGCCAAAGCAATCAAAATCCATGGCCAAGGTCTTAAAGCATAATGTGCGATATTGAAAAACAAAGTGGCTCCGATGGCATTCTTTTCATCCTTAGCTGAAAGCATTCGCTGAGCGATGTATCCACCACCTCCTGGCTCAGCCCCAGGATACCAAGTTGCCCACCACTGAATTGCGATTGGCATTAAAAATAAAGGAATGTAGGCATTTGGATCTGAGAAATCTGGAAGGAAATCGAGTTTTCCTGCTACATTCTCATGCGTCAATAGATTGTTTAGCGAGCCAATTTCTGGAAGATCAAGAATGTAATAGGCTGCGCCAAAAGCTCCGATCATTGCGATAAAGAACTGAAAGAAGTCGGTCAATAAAACGCCTTTCAGACCACCAAGTGAACTGTACACTACTGTGACAATAGAGGCGATTAGTAAAGTTTGAACGGGACTCAGGCCGAGCATTACGCCTCCAATTTTGATTGCAGCGAGTGAAACTGTCGCCATAATCACAACATTAAAGAATACTCCTAAGTAAATTGCCCGGAATGCTCTCAGAAAAGCAGCACCTTTTCCCGAATAGCGAAGTTCATAGAACTCCAGATCAGTGGTTACCTCAGATCTTCTCCAAAGCTTAGCATACACAAAGACCGTTAGCATTCCAGTTAATAGAAAGGCCCACCAGGCCCAGTTACCAGCTACTCCGTTTTTCCTAACAATATCCGTGACCAAGTTCGGTGTATCCGCTGAGAACGTGGTGGCAACCATCGAAACCCCCAGTAACCACCAAGGCATGTTTCTGCCTGACAAGAAAAACTCTTTTGCAGATGTTCCTGCCTTTTTAGAAGTGAAAACTCCGATCAGCAGGGAGATGACAAAGAAGGCTGCAATTATCGCCCAGTCAATTCCGGTAACATTCATAGGTTGGGGGTTTATTTTGGTGTTTCAATTAACAAAAAAATAGCTAATTGTCTTTTAACTTATTTAATAAATTCTAAAAACTTTGTGAAAAAGTACTGGCCTGCCCACATTCTTGTAGTATTTGTGCCTATTTAATCTGATTCTAGTACTTTGTTTTCTTTAAATCTATAAAAAACGTTGACTGCTTCGAATATTTGTTCTTTAATAATCCCGGATTTAATTTCTACCATTTTTAAAAATCTCAGTAGTTTTGGCCATGAATCGACAGGACATTATTGAGTTACTTAGCCAATATCCCTTTGAGGAATTTGAAGCGCTTAGCTTCCAAAAGTTTGGAGCCGGTCTAATTCACCAGACATTTTTTATCGAGATTGGAAAAGGGAAATTTATCCTGCAAGGCTTCAATTCAAATGTATTTAAGCATCCGGATCGAATCGAAAAAAACCTTTCCTTATTAAATAAATCAGGTGATTTGACTCAACTGCCTTTCCAAATCCCCTTACCAATCCTAAATCGAAAAGGTTCAGGAATGGTAGAATTTCAAGGAAAACTTTACCGATTGTTTGACTTTGTGGAGGGAATAACTTTGCAACAGATCAATGATCTAAGTCAGGCAAAAAAGGCTGCAGAAGCTTATGCCATTTTTTCCAAATGGCCGGATTCATTTTCGTTGAATCAGTTTGAGGAAACCATTCCAAACTTTCACCGACTCGATCTTCGATTTCAGAGATTGGAAGAAGTGGCAAAATCAGTCAAAAACCCGAGTCCTGAAGAAAAGCAGATTTTGGATTTTTACCTCAATCAGAAAGAGTTGGTGGAGGAATATCTTCAAATCACTTCAGAAATCTCGATGCGTCTAACACACAATGACACCAAGATCAACAATCTTATTTTTTCTACCGACTTAACAAAAGTGGCTGCGGTGATTGATCTCGATACGATCATGCCAGGCTATTTGCTCTATGACTTTGGGGATTTAGTCAGGACCGTTGCCAGTGCGGAGGAAGAAACGAGCCAAAATTGGGAGAATCAAAAAGTAGTACTTCCGGTTTTAGAAAAACTTCTGGAAGGCTATTGGGCTGGAGTCGCTGATTTGATAAGCGAAAAAGAGGCTAAATCCCTATTGATTGGAGGTGAAGTGATGACTTGTTTGATGGGGGTTCGTTTTTTCACAGACCATTTGGAGGGCAATGTTTATTATAATGTTGATTACCAAGAACAGAATTTACACCGGGCTAAGAATCAAATGATCTTGCTACAAAGTCTTCAGGATAATCGAGGTGAAATAAAAAAGGTGTTTTCTGAAATCACCGGAATTCAAATTGATTCATGACAATTCAGGTCATTTCTATTGCCTATTGTCCAGACTGGGTTTAATTTGCTTATTCTCCAAAACAAATCTCCTTGGCTGGTTTTTTTGATACCAAAATAGAATTTCTCAAAGGTGTCGGTCCGCAGAAAGCGGCACTGATCAATAAAGAGTTGAATATCTTCACCTACGGGGAGTTACTGCAACATTATCCTTTTCGCTATGAGGATCGGACTAAGTTTTGGAAAATCCGGGAACTCTCAGCAGACTTGGAAAACGTCCAAATCATTGCCAAGATCAAGAAAGTCGAACTGGTCTCCATGGGGAACAAAAATCGATTAGTAGCCCATGTAGCAGATGAGACAGGCGAAATGGAATTGACTTGGTTCAAAGGGATTCAATGGGTTCAGAAAAAACTACCAATTGGAGCTGTTTATATTTTCTTGGGGAAACCGGCACTTTTCGGAAGAAAATGGAGTATTGCCCATCCAGAAATGGAGCCGGTCACGGCAGCGAATGAGCAGCGAAATAATTTCCAACCGGTTTATTCCACCACGGAGAAACTCCGAAATAGATTTTTGGATTCCCGAGGGATTTCCAAAATCATGGAGGGACTTGTTCAGGGAAGTTTGCCGCATATTCAAGAGACAATTCCTGACTCGATTCGAGAGCAATATCAATTGATCGGAAGGCAAGAATCAATCAAACAAATTCATTTTCCCTCAGAACCTAATTTGCTTCAAAGGGCTAGAAAGCGGCTGAAATTTGAAGAGTTTTTTTACCTGCAGCTGCGGCTTCTTAAAATGAAGGTCACTCGGACAGAAAAGTATCGTGGACAGATCTTGGGAAGCACTGAGTTGCTGACGGAGTTTTACAATAATCACATTCCCTTTGAACTGACCAATGCGCAAAAGCGTGTGATCCGGGAATCTTTCTTGGATATGAAATCAGGCAAGCAGATGAATCGCTTGATTCAAGGCGATGTGGGATCTGGTAAGACCATGGTGGCCTTTATTTGTGCGTTGATTGCGATCAGTTCTGGAGCTCAGACTTGTTTGATGGCTCCCACCGAGATTTTGGCAAATCAGCATTATGAAGGGTTGAAAGAATATGCCGACATGATGGGGATCAAGATCGCTTTGCTGACTGGTTCATCGAAAAAAGCACAACGTCGAGTGATTCATGAAGAATTACTTTCCGGTGAACTCAAGATTCTGATTGGAACTCATGCGCTGTTGGAAGATATTGTTCAGTTTAAAAATCTTGGTTTGGCAATTGTCGATGAGCAGCACCGATTTGGTGTAGCGCAGCGTGCTAAACTTTGGGCGAAGAATGAAGCTTTTATCCCGCATGTCTTGGTGATGACCGCCACGCCAATTCCAAGGACACTAGCGATGACGCTTTATGGCGACTTGGATGTGTCTGTGATCGATGAGCTTCCAGCGGGCAGAAAACCCATTCAAACTGTCCACCGCTATGACAAGGATCGCCTGAAGGTATTTGGATTTATTAATGAGGAAATCAAAAAAGGAAGGCAAGTTTATATTGTCTATCCACTGATTGAAGAGTCTGAGACATTGGATTTGAAAAATGTAATGGATGGGTTTGAAAGTATTTCAAGAGCTTTTCCTAATTATCCGATAAGTATAGTCAATGGGAGTATGAAGGCCGATGCGAAAGACTATGAGATGCAGCGATTCGTCAAAGGCGAGACCAAAATCATGGTGGCGACGACCGTAATCGAGGTAGGTGTTAATGTGCCAAATGCATCGGTAATGATCATCGAGAATGCAGAGCGATTTGGATTATCTCAGTTGCACCAGCTTCGAGGGAGAGTGGGTAGAGGAGCGGAGCAGAGCTACTGCGTGCTGATGAGCAAATATGAGTTATCCAAAGATTCACGAGTTCGGCTGGATACAATGGTGCGAACCAATGACGGTTTTGAGATAGCGGACGTGGATCTTAGGCTTCGAGGGCCAGGCGATTTGATGGGGACCCAACAAAGTGGGATTACGGATTTGTTGATTGCTGACTTGAGTAAGGATGCCCCGATTTTGACTTTGGCAAGAGATGCTGCTCAGCAGGTTTTGGCAAATGATCCCGATTTGAGCCAACCTGAAAATGCACCCATTCTTCGCCAGATTCGTCAGCAGAAAAAACATGCGGTGAACTGGAGTAGGATCAGTTGAATTACGATTTTAGATTTACTAGATTGATGTGTTCCTCAATCCTTCTTTTCAAAGGTTAGCCTTATAGAAAATGCTCGAAATAAGGTTTGATGTCGTAATTCGTAAATCTGAAATCGTAAATATTCAAGCAATCAGCACTCAAGCAATCAATTCAGTTATTGGTTTTTTTTGAAAAAAGTTTTCCAATCCTTCTAAAAATCTGCTTTTCTTTTTCCCAGAAAAAACGGAACTGACCGAAGATAAAACCATAAATCAGCAGAAAGATTTGGTAGAGTGGTAGCACCAAAAGCAAGTACAAAAGGGTATTAAGAAACCCTTGACCACCACCCCGCTCCACTCCAAAGAAGTTTAGGATGGGATTTTTGATAAATAAAATAGTGAATCCAGTACAGGCGAAAACGACCAAGACCATTACTACCTGAAAAAGGCTATCCAGTTTCCACTTGGTCTGTAATCGCTGAAGAAATCCCTGCTTAGGGCTATCTTTTTCCATTTGACAAAAGTAACCCAAATCCCATTTAATAAAAGAGCCGGACCAAAATCCGGCTCTTCAATTACAGTAACCGGTTTGACTCCGATTCTCTTAATCTCTTATCTTTTAATCTCTATTCTCTAATTCTCCCAGCTGAAAACCCCTTCATTCAAACTTTGAAGTGCAGCTTTTTTGTAAGTTGAATCCAAAAGAACGGATACGTTATGTCGGCTTCCACCATAGGAAACCATCCGAACAGGATATGGAAGAAGCGCATCCATCACTGACTTTAAGACACCTTTGGTTTCCGAGACCAAATTTCCTACGATACAAATAATCGTCTGATTTTGGTCTACTTCCACTGTTCCAAATTGGTTCAGCTCTTCCAGAATTTGACTCAAATGGCTCAAATCATCAATCGTTACCGATACGGCCACTTCAGAAGTTGTAATCATATCGATAGGCGTTTTATACTTTTCGAAAATTTCAAAAACCTTTCGGAGGAAACCATATGCCAAAAGCATCCGAGTCGATTTAATTTTAATAGCAGTGATTCCGTCTTTAGCAGCAATTGCTTTTACCCCGGTGGTCTCCACTTTCTCCTTGATCAAAGTTCCATGCGCTTCCGGCTCCATGGTATTGAGCAATTTCACCGGAACATTGAACTGTTGTGCTGGCCAAATAGAAGCCGGGTGAAGAATTTTTGCTCCGAAGTAGGCCAACTCTGCCGCCTCATCAAAAGACATTTCGGCGATTGGTCGAGTGCGATCCACGACTCTAGGGTCGTTGTTGTGCATGCCATCGATATCTGTCCAGATCTCGCAAGCGGTAGCTTGAATAGCCGCTGCGATAAGAGAAGCAGTATAGTCAGAACCTCCTCGCTTGAGGTTATCCACTTCATTTCGATGGTTTTTGCAAATGTATCCTTGTGTTACAAAGATTCTTTCTCCAGGATGTTGCGCGAGGATGGCAGTCAGTTTTTCCGCTATTTTACTCAATTCCGGCTCTGAATTCTCATCAATACTCATGAAGTCCAAAGCGACCAAGAAAACAGATGGAATATTCAATTCCTCTAAAAGTGTTTGGAATAATTTGGTGGAAAGCAGTTCGCCTTGTGCCAAAATATCCCGGTTGATCGCCTCGTTGAAGGAGATTTTCAAGAGAATATTCAAGAATTCAAAGTGTTCCTGAATGATGGCCTCGGCCTTTTCTCTGGCTTCGGTTGTTTTTAAGAGTTCTGGATAAAAAGCTAGATAATGACTGTGCAACTCTTCGATTCTCAATTTTGCCAAGCTTCTATCAGCTGCAGCCAGCGCCTCACCTATTCCAACAAGGGCATTGGTGGTGCCTGATAGTGCTGAAAGCACCACAATCTTTGGCTCATCACCTCTGGTGATTAGGTCTTTGACCTGATGCATTCTTTCCGGTCGGCCCACAGAGGTCCCTCCGAATTTCATGATTTTCATACAATAAATAGGTTGAGTGTGTAGGTTTGTTTTTTTAGAATCCCAGCATTTTGATCGCCGTAATAGCTGCTTCATCACCTTTATTGCCATGCTTTCCTCCTGCGCGGTCAAGTGCTTGCTGCTGCGTATTTGGGGTTAAGACTCCGAAAATTACCGGCTTGTTATATTTCAAGCTGACGTTGGTAATGCCATGTGCGACCGCATCACAGATGAAATCAAAATGTTTGGTCTCTCCCTGAATCACACAACCTAAGCAAATAACTGCATCGATTGATTCTTCTTTAGCCAACCACTGTGCGGCAAGAGAAAGCTCAAATGATCCCGGGACATTCTTTCGAATAATGTTTTTCTTTTTAGCACCGTTCTGAAGCAAGGTTTGGTAAGCTCCTGAAAATAAAGCCTCCGTAACCTCTTCATTCCATTCAGAGACTATGATTCCGAAGGTTTTGTCGCTGATGTCCTGAATATTTTTGGAGGAATGTTCGCTGAGACTTTTTAGTGTAGTGGCCATAGAGAGAATATTAGATGTTAGATTTTAGATATAAGATTTTAGAGCTAAGCTCGAAGAATCAAGTATTAAGATTATTAATACAGGAGATAAAGATAAAGTTTAAAAGAATGGTTTGAGAAGAGGTCATGGGGTGAACAAAAAAAAGAGTAAGACCTCATGGCCTTACTCTTCTATAATGCGTTGCAATCAAAGCATTACTTAGCGGCAAGGCCTTCCAAGCGAGCTTTGTGTTTTCGTGCAGCAGAAAATTCAAATGACTCATAATACTTCTCCTCAATTGTACCATAGGTATCAATTGCTTCTTGAATTTTACCAGCCTCTTCATAAGCAATGGCAAGTTTGTTCAAATATTTTGGAGTGAAGTATTTGTTTTCGTTGGTATCCGCAGCTTTCTTGTAATTTGTGATGGCAGCATCTGTGTTGCCCAATTCCATATTTGCGTCGCCTATCAAAGAGTAAGCTTTTGCCTGAACCAAATAATCGTCAGCGGAGAATTGCTCTAAATGAGTCAATGCCTCCTGATAATTTCGCTCAGAAAGATAGATTGAGCCGATATAGTAGTGCGCTAAATTCGCGGCATCCGTGCGAGGATACTCATCCACAATACTTAGAAATCCAGAGTTTATTCCATCTCCGTTAAGGGCAAGCTGGATACTATCCTGCTCGTAGAAATAAACAGCTTGGAACATTTCCTTCTGTGCATTTTCATTTTGATTTGCAGTATTGATTTGGAAGAACAAAATTCCTCCAATCAATATTATCGCAGCGATCAATACGCCTGCAAGTACTTTGCTATTTTGTTTTAAAAAAGCCTCTCCCTTTTCTAATCTTGAAGCGATTACTTCCGGGTTTTCTATTAGATCTGTTTGATCTTGTGCTTTTTTAGATTGTTTCGTTGCCATGTTACTCGATTTTCAGCCGCAAATATACGGTTTTTATAATTTAACCAAAGCCAAATGCAAAAGCCATGAATTTTGATTTGAATTCATGGCTTAAGCTACTGATTAGTATGAGTTTATTCCATTACAAAAGGGTAGTCTTCTTGGACATAGACGTCTTTGAAAGCATCCATGCCATCAGGCCAAGGAGATTCTTCGGCAAATTTCACTGCCTCGTTCACTTGATTTTTCACTTTTGCGATGATTCCTTCGATTTCTTCCTCAGTCAAAATCTTATGGTCACGGATTGTACCTAATACTTGCTCGATTGGATCGCGTTGCTTGTATTCTTCTACCTCCTCTTTGGTTCGGTACTTCTGAGGATCAGACATGGAGTGACCCTTGTAGCGATACGTTCTCATTTCCAAAAGCGTAGGTCCATCACCTCTTCTAGCTCTATCCGCTGCTTCGGCTACTGCCTCGTGTACTGCTTCCACATTCATCCCATCCACTGCAAATGATGGCATATCGTAGGATTCTCCAAGGGTCGAAAGGTCGTCCACATTGGAAGAGCGTTTTACAGCAGTTCCCATCGCATAGCCGTTATTTTCGATTACAAAAATCACTGGAGTTTTGTAAAGCATCGCAAGGTTAAGTGCTTCGTGAAAAGCGCCCTGCCGCACTGCACCGTCACCCATGTAGCAAATCGCAAGGTTTTTAGTGCCTTTGTATTTTTCCGCAAAGCCAAGACCTAGACCCATTGGCACTTGAGCACCTACGATTCCGTGGCCTCCGTAGAAGTTTTTCTCTTTGTCAAAGATGTGCATTGAACCACCTTTTCCTTTGGTAGTTCCAGTTGCTTTTCCGAAAAGTTCGGCCATCACAGCTCCCGGATCTGTGCCTAATCCAAGTGGATGAGCATGACACCTGTAAGCGGTGATCCATTTATCGTCTTTGGTCAAAGCGGAAATTGCTCCTGAGGCGCAAGCTTCCTGACCAATATATAAATGACAGAATCCTCTGATTTTTTGCTGCCCGTAAAGTTGTCCTGCTTTTTCCTCGAATCTCCTCATTAGGAGCATGCTTTCGTACCAATAAGAATAAGTTTCTTTCGAATAGTTAACCTTAGACTTGGTCGCTGCAGTTTTCTTTGCCATATCTTAAAATCAAAATGTGCTATTTTTAGATTTCAAATATAAGCAAGCATCCCTAAAAATCAGGCTACCGCCAAAATAATTACCCAAACACATGTATCTGAAGTCGCTTGACCTTATCCAATTCAAAAATCATGAAAAGCGTCATTTCGACTTCAGCTCGCAATTGAACTGCTTTGTGGGGCTTAATGGATCCGGGAAAACCAATATTCTCGATGCTATTCATTACCTCTCGCTTACCAAAAGCGCAGTCCAATCCAGTGATAGCCTCAATGTTCAGCATGAGCAGGATTTCTTTGCGATTAAAGGACAATTTGAACTCAGCGACAAACCGATTGAGGTGCGATGCACTTTTGAACTGGGGAAGAAAAAACTCATCTACCAAAACGGGAAGGCCTTGGACAAAACCTCCGAGCATGTGGGCTTGATTCCTTTGGTGTTGATCGCGCCTGATGATACAGAGTTGATCAAAGGGGGAAGTGATGGCAGGCGCAAATTCTTTGATGGCTTGATTTCTCAGCTTGATCATGGCTACCTGGATAAGCTGATTCGGTACCATCATTTTTTGAAGCAGCGTAATGCTTTACTTAAGAAATTTGCTGAAACCGGCCGTCGGGATTTGACTTTATTAGAAAGCTATGATCAGGAGTTGATAGGCTTGAGTAAGTATTTGGCTGTGCGGAGATCTGAATTGCTTCAAGAGCTTGCTCCACTCCTTCAGCGGGATTACGAAGAAATCTCCCAAGGTCAGGAAAAAGTTACCATTTCGTATGAGACGGAAGCTTTACGGGAAGATTTCGATTCCTATTTCTTGAGCCTTCGGAAAAAGGACTTGATCACGAAAAACAGCAATGCTGGAATTCATAAGGATGATTTCAACTTTCAGATTGGTGATCATCCGATCCGCAAGATCGGGAGCCAGGGTCAGCAGAAGTCATTTATTATTGCCTTGAAATTGGGGCAGTTTCAGATTTTTGAAAAGTCAAGAGGCGAAAAGCCGCTGCTGCTATTGGATGATATTTTTGACAAACTCGATGATCTTCGGATTGCGCAACTGATGCAGCTCATCTCCAAGCATACCTTTGGTCAGATCTTCCTGACTGATGCAAGGCCTGAGCGATCCAAAAAAATTCTAGGAGAGTTGAATGCGGAGCTAAGGTTTTTTGAGCTAAGCACTAGTGCTGACTAAAAATAAAAAGAGGAGCCAAAAGCTCCTCTTATATTAATTCCAAAGTGTTTTAGGATATTCTCCCGAATCATGAAGCTTCTTTAATGCTTCGATCACCACCGGCTTGTCTTCCGTGTAGGTGACGCCAAACCAGACTTTGCCGCCTTCCAAGATTTCAAAAGCTGCTTTTCCTTCTTGGATCAAGTTGTTGGCTACAGTTGGGATGTAAAATTCAGATTTTAAATTTTCCCGATTGGCCGGGAGGAATTCATTCCACATGCGCTCGATATCCTGAAAGACATCGGAATGGAATCCCCAGAAATTCATACTTACAGGTGTGTTTTCGGCGATTTCCAAAACTTCATTTTCGCCCTTGCTTAGGATTTTACCTCCTTCACGAGCAATAGAGGTTCGCTCGATCATTCCGATCAGTTGCCCTTTTGCATTGGTTTCGCAAACCCCGCGACTCACAGTTCCATGCTCAGAAAGGACATTTTGAATCGCATAGCCAACCATAGCATGAAGGTCTGGCTTTACTTCAGTGGAAAGGAATTTTCCTAAAACCTCAAAAGCCTCTTTTCCATAAAAATCATCTGCATTGATTACTGCAAAAGGCTCCTTGATCGCATCCTTGGCGCAAAGTACTGCATGTGCGGTTCCAAAAGGTTTCACTCGATCGGCCTGCTTCAAAGCTGCGGGTACAAAGCTGTCTAAAGATTGAATGACCCAATCCACTTCGATTTTGCCTTCTAGTTTGGGAAGGAATTTTTCCTTGGCTATCTCTAGTATTTCATCACGCACGATAAATACCACTTTGCCGAATCCTGCTCGGATTGCATCAAAAATGGAGTATTCTAGGATGGTTTCGCCATTAGGGCCAAAGCCGTCGATTTGCTTGTTTCCACCATATCGGCTGCCCATTCCTGCAGCAAGTACTAAAAGTGTTGGTTTCTGAGTCATTGTATTTTTTTCTAAACGCTGACAAAATTAGCTGATTATCTCTCGAGGGCAAATGAAATCCTGAATTTCTAAACGCTAGTTTGATTTTAATTTAAACTAAAAAACTCCAAAAAATCACTTTTTTACCTAATACTGGTATTCAGATAACCCGATATGTCTTCTTAGGGATAAAATGATTTTATCAATAGGGTAAAATTTGAACCATAAAAATACTTTTTTACAATTTTCTATTTACTTTCATGCCAAAATCACAACAAACCATTAACCTTATTGAGAATATGAAAAAAATTGAAGCGATTATTCGAACCTCGCGCTTTGATCAAATACACAAATGTGTGGCTGGATTGGGAGTGAAATTCCTTTCCTTCTATGAGATCAAAGGGATGGGTTTTGAGCATGCAAGACAGGAAATGTACCGCGGGGTTTCCTATGAGCCCGCTTATATTCCTCGTACCAAGTTGGAAATTGTAGTACCAGATGATCAGGTGGATGCAGTGATCAAATGTATTCTAAGCGAAGGAAAGACCGGCGAAATCGGAGATGGTAAAATCTTTGTTTTCGACGTTTTGGAAGCTTACCGAATCAGAAACAGCGACACTGGTGAGCAAGCACTTTAATTTCTTTCAAAAAAAATACCTATCGAACCTATTTTACCCATGCAAGAATTATTCACCGTAAACAATCTGTGGATGATGATGGCAACCATTTTGGTCTTCATCATGCACTTAGGATTTGCCAGCTTGGAAGCTGGATTGACCAGATCCAAAAATACCGTCAATATTTTATTCAAAAACACCATCATACCCGGAATCGGGATTTTGACTTATGCTTTTGTCGGTTTTAATCTGATGTATCCAGGCGGAGATTATGCGGGAGCATTTTTTGGCTTTGCCGGATTTGGACTCCCGCTTCCCGAAGGTTGGGATACCAGCAATTACAATGAGGGCTATACCTTCTTCACCGACTTTATTTTTCAGGCCATGTTTGCGGCGACTGCAGCCACAATCGTTTCTGGCGCTGTGGCTGAGCGAGTGAAACTTGGACCATTTATCACCTTCTCCATATTATATGTGGCGATTTGCTACCCGATTGTTGGAATGTGGAAATGGGGTGGCGGATTCTTGAATACCTTGGAAACTCCTTTTTATGATTTTGCCGGATCTAACATCGTACACTCAGTAGGCGGTTGGGGAGCTTTAATAGGAGCGTATTTGCTCGGTCCACGAATTGGAAAATATACCGAAAACGGTATGAAAGCGATTCCGGGTCATAATATTCCTTTGGCCGTTATTGGAGTATTTTTACTTTGGTTTGGATGGTTTGGGTTTAATGGTGGTTCCGTACTCAGCGCAAGTCCGGGTTTGGTATCCAAAGTTTTTGTGACTACTTCTATCGCAGCTTCGGCAGGAGCATTTGGGGCCTTGCTTATTTCGTATTTGAAGTTTAAAACTTACGATATCACGATGGTGCTGAATGGTATTTTGGCAGGCTTGGTCGGGATCACCGCAGGTGCTGATCAAATGGGAGTTGGTGAATCTGCAATTATTGGATTCATCGGTGGTGGATTAGTTGTTTTTGGTGTTGTCTTTTTTGATAAAATCAAAATTGATGATCCAGTAGGAGCAATTTCGGTCCATTTGGTTGGTGGAATCTGGGGGACTTTAGCTGTTGGACTTTTCGGGGACTTAGCCGGAATGAGCCAAGTGATTTCCCAATTGATAGGCATCGCCTCAGTTGGAGTGTTTTGTGTAGCATTTGCTTGGATAATTTTCTTCACGATGAAAAAGACAATTGGAATCCGGGTCGATGAAAAAGAGGAAACGGAAGGATTGGATATCAACGAGCATGCGATGCGAGCATATCCGGACTTTGCGACCAAGGATTGATAGAAAAAATGTAACTCAAAATAAAGCCCCGGTTTTAAAATCGGGGCTTTTTGCTTTAGATGGCTAATTGGAAGTAACGATTGAGAACGGGTTCATGAACCTTCCCAAACATTGAATAACACCAGTCTTTAAATTCTTGGACTTCTGTTGGTAAAATAAGTCTAAGTCCTTTTCTAAGCTCTCGCTCAAACAGATATCTCGAAAAGCTTACTTTCTGTAGAATGGTCTTTACGTATTCTATCATAGTCTAAAGAGTTTAAGGTTTATTAACTGATTTTATGTTTCCATACGGAGGCATTTCTGCCAATGTTGCGTTATTTAGAGAATTAAACAATAGAATTATCCCTATTTTCGCAACTATGAATAAAACGTTTGCCCGTTTCCTTTTCGTATGTATTTCTTTCATCGTGCTGGGATTTTCTCAGGCTCAAGAGGTTGCAATAGAATTAGGTCCTGAGGAAATTGGTATTAATGAAACGTTCACCATTAAGGTAACGCTGTCGGACGAAAAAATCAAATCGTATGACCAGTTTCCGGAAATTACCGGTTTTCAAAAACAGGGTATATCTCAATCATCATCCATGAACTTGATCAATGGTCAGATGAGCAGTTCGAATAGCATTATTCAATATTATAAACCTTCCAAGAAAGGCACATTTACCCTGCCCAACTTTGAAATTGCTATTAATGGAAAGTCTTACTCCTCAGCAGGTCAAAAAATCCAAGTGGTAGATGCGGTGAGCTCCGGAGGACTGGGAAGTGGGGCTGCAATTGATCCTTTTGCTGATTTTTTTGGCAGAAGTACTGAGCAGCCGGAGTTTGTGGAACTTGATGATGACGCTTTTTTCTCTCTTTCGGTAGACAAAGAACAAGTCTATCAAGGCGAGGGATTTAATATCACGCTTGCTTTTTATATGTCTGAAGAGAATCAGGCGCCATTTCAGTTTTATGAGCCGGGTAAGCAGTTGGACGCAATTCTAAAAAAGATCAAGCCTACCAATGTATGGGAGGAAAACTTCAATATCACTAATATCGATCCAGATAAAGTCACTATTAATGGTAAAAGATGGACCCGATTCAAAGTGTATGAAGCTACTTTTTTCCCATTCTCCGAAGGGGAAATTGAAATTCCCAGAATCCCATGGGAAATGATCAAGTATAAAGTTGCTAAGAATCCAACTTTTTTTGGTGCCAACAGACAAGAGGACTTTAAGACCTTTTATTCGAGTCCTAAAACCATAAAGGTGATTCCTCTTCCACCGCACCCGTTAAAAAATGAAGTTAGCGTGGGACAGTTTCAGCTTCGCGAAAATATCACGGATATTGAAGTGGAAACTGGGCAAGGTTTTGATTACAATTTCGGAATTTCCGGGGTTGGAAATATTAATGCTATCTCAGCTCCGAAAAGAATTCCAGCTGCCAATCTAAATACCTTTGACCCAAATGTGAGGCAGCAAATCAATCGGGGTTACGGAAGGGTTTCGGGCATCAAAGATTTCAATTATTACATCACTTTCACCGAGGCCGGTGAGTATGATTTGAGTAAAAACTTTGAATGGATTTACTTTGATCCTCAGCTTGCAGTTTACGATACACTTAGATCTGCCGCAAAAATCAAGGTTGTGGGGGAGAGTAAAACCAACGAGGCAATTTCAAGTCAAAGACTTGGAGGCTTATATGATCGAATCAACGTGGAGGATAATCGATTTTTAAACGAGAAGTATAAATACTATTTTACGGCCGCAATAAACGTTCTACTACTGCTTATTTTAGTTTTGATAGCAGTCTTGATTTTAAGAAGAAGATAATGGGGAATTCATTCGGGAAGCTATTCAAAATCACCACTTTTGGTGAGTCCCATGGAGTGGCTTTAGGGGTAATAATCGAAGGTTGTCCAGCAGGATTGATCATTGACGAAGAAAAAATAATTGCAGAAATGCAACGGCGAAAGCCTGGACAATCCAAAATTACCACCCAGCGAAAAGAGGAAGACGAAATCGAAATTCTTTCAGGAGTTTTCGAAGGGAAAAGCACAGGGACTCCTATAGGAATCGTCATTCGCAATGCCGATCAAAAATCAAAAGATTATACCCATATCGCCGATAAATTTCGCCCCTCTCATGCTGATTATACCTATTTTGAAAAATACGGAATTCGTGATTACCGCGGAGGTGGAAGAAGTAGTGCCCGTGAAACTGCCGCTCGTGTAGCGGGAGGAGCGATTGCAAAGCAATTTTTGGAAGCGAAAGGAATCAGTATCTCCGCTTTTGTAACGCAAGTCGGTGACTTAAAACTTGATAAAAATTACCAAACGCTCGATCTGTCGGAAGCTGAAAATAACATCGTAAGATGCCCAGATCCGGAAATGGCTGAGCAAATGATAGCATTAATCGATTCTGTCCGCTTGGATCGGGATACTATTGGCGGAGTTGTTTCCTGCGTAATAAAAAATACTCCTCCAGGTCTTGGGGAGCCGGTTTTTGACCGACTTCATGCTGAGCTTGGTAAAGCAATGTTAAGTATCAATGCCGTGAAGGGATTTGAATATGGAAGCGGCTTCGAAGGTGTGAAGATGCGAGGATCAGCTCACAATGATGCATTTGTCAAGAAGGGAGATAAAGTAAAAACGATTACTAATCATTCCGGAGGGATTCAAGGTGGAATTTCCAATGGAGCCGATATTTATTTCAATGTCGCTTTTAAGCCTGTTGCTACAATTATGCAAGACCAGGCTTCCTTGAATGAGGCCGGTGAGGAAGTGACTGTTTCAGGAAAGGGTCGACATGATCCCTGTGTAGTTCCGAGAGCTGTGCCGATCGTGGAAGCCATGGCCGCATTGGTCATAGCTGATTATCTTTTGTTGTCAAAAACTAATAAACTGCAGGATATATAAACCCTTACTTATGCGAAAGAAAATACCTTTACATACTCAGATTATTGCTGGCCTTGTCCTAGGTCTAGCTTTCGGTCTGATCGTTATCCGGACGGATATCCCTAGTTCTTTTACAATAGATTTCATCAAGCCCATCGGGACTATATTTATCAATGGCTTGAAGATGATCGCTATGCCTTTGGTATTGGCTTCATTGATTATTGGTGTGTCGAATCTTGGAGATATTTCCAAATTAAGCCGAATTGGAGGAAAAACCATTTTCACATTTATTCTCACCACCATTGTCGCAATTACGATTGGATTGACTTTGGTAAATGTATTTAAGCCGGGTAAGAGTCTGCCTGTTGAGACAAGAGAAAGTCTGATGGCACTTTACGAAGGGGATGTGAGCAAAAAGTCTGACGCAGCAGCAAAATTTCAAGAGCAAAGTCCACTTCAGCCAATTGTGGATATGGTTCCGGAAAACTTCTTTATGGCGACAACAGATAACGCGGCCATGCTTCAAGTGGTTTTCTTTGCAATTATTGCCGGAATAGCCCTTTTGCAAATTCCAAAAAGTAAGGCTGCCCCTGTGATTGCTTTCTTCGATGGATTCAATGATGTCATTATTCAAATTGTAAATTACATTATGCTGATCGCGCCATATGGTGTGTTTGCACTGATGGCTTCACTGATTGTGGAGATAGCTGGAGATAACCCGGATTCGGCTTTTGATTTGCTTTATGCATTATTGAAATACAGTTTGATTGTACTTGGAGGATTGTTCTTCATGATGTTGGTGATTTATCCTTTGCTCCTAAAGAGTTTTACCAAAGTGCCGTATATGCAGTTTTTCAGAAGTATTCGACCGGCTCAGTTATTGGCATTCTCCACTAGTTCAAGTTCTGCTACTCTTCCGGTGACTATGAAAATCGCAGAGGAAGAACTTGGCGTCTCTGAAGAGATATCCTCATTTGTACTGCCACTGGGTGCTACAATAAATATGAATGGTACAAGTTTGTACCAAAGTGTGGCCGCAGTATTTATCGCGCAGGCTTTGGGTATGGAACTTTCTTTTTCGCAGCAATTGATGATTGTATTGACTTCCACTTTAGCTGCCATTGGCTCGGCCGGTGTTCCTGGCGCGGGGTTGATTATGCTGATTGTGGTATTGGAATCCATTGGAGTTCCTGCCGCAGGAATTGCCTTGATTATGGCTCCGGATCGAATTTTGGATATGTTCCGAACAGTAATCAATGTGACTGGCGATGTGGTAGTAACCACGGTAGTTGCCAGTACGGAAGGTGAGCTTCCAGAAGGTTTGCTTCACAAATCAAATCCTTTCACAGCCAATGAAAGTGTGCAGGAAGGGTCTTAATCTGTTAAAACCTTAAAAAAAATAGGCTGCTTTAGTAATTAAAGCAGCCTATTTTCATTTAAAGGGTTGGATTATTTTAGACTTCCTGTCATATCCTCTGGTTTTACCCATTCGGTAAATTGTTCAGAAGTAAGCAATCCAAGTGCGATGGCTGCTTCTCTCAAGCTAGTACCTTCTTTATGCGCTTTTTTTGCAATAGCTGCTGCATTTTCATAGCCGATATGTGGATTCAGTGCAGTCACGAGCATTAGGGAATTTTCCAAGTGTCTCTGAATCATCGGAGCGTTTGGCTCAATTCCAATAGCACAATTATCATTGAAAGACACACAGGCATCTCCTATTAACCTTGCCGACTGTAGGAAGTTTGCGGCGATCATCGGTTTGAAAACGTTTAATTCAAAGTGACCGTTTGATCCACCGATCGAAATGGCAACATCATTTCCCATCACTTGAGCAGCAACCATAGTAATGGCTTCCACTTGTGTAGGGTTTACTTTTCCTGGCATGATAGAAGATCCTGGCTCATTTTCCGGAATTAAGATTTCCCCAATTCCTGATCGTGGTCCTGAAGAAAGCATTCTGATATCATTTGCGATTTTCATCAGCGATACGGCGACTTGCTTTAGTGCACCATGTGATTCGACCATTCCATCGTGAGCTGCAAGAGCCTCAAACTTATTTGGAGCAGTAACAAAAGGATGACCAGAAAGCTGAGCGATTTTTTTGGCTACCAACTCCGAATAACCTTGTGGAGTATTCAAACCTGTACCGACTGCTGTACCTCCGAGTGCCAACTCAGAAAGGTGGGAAAGTGTGTTTTTCAAAGCCCGAAGACAATGATCCAATTGCGCTACGTAGCCGCTAAATTCCTGTCCCAAAGTCAAAGGAGTAGCATCCATGAAGTGGGTACGTCCGATTTTCACCACATCTTTGAAAGCCTTCGCTTTTGCATCAAGGGTGTCACGAAGCTTTTGTACCCCTGGGATAGTGGTCTCTACGACCATTTTGTAAGCTGCAATATGCATTGCAGTCGGGTAAGTATCATTAGAGGATTGCGACTTGTTGACGTCGTCATTCGGGTGGATTTTCTTTTTGGCATCCTCGAGTGAACCTCCCAAAAGCACATGTGCTCGATACGCGATCACTTCATTCGAATTCATGTTGGATTGTGTTCCAGATCCGGTTTGCCATACGACCAGCGGAAACTGATCATCATGCTGGCCAGCCAGAATTTCATCGCAAACTTTTCCGATGATATCCGCTTTTTCGGGATCCAATACGCCTAATTCTGCATTGGTTTGTGCTGCCGCCTTTTTCAAAATAGCAAAAGCCCGAATGATCTCGATAGGCATTCGGTTTTTCTCTCCTCCGATTTTGAAATTATTGATTGACCGCTGTGTCTGTGCTCCCCAATATTTATCTGAGGGTACCTCAACAGGTCCCATGGTGTCTTTTTCGATTCGAATACTCATATCTTGGATTTAAAGGATTAAAATTCTGGTTGCTAAATTAAGTCAAATGCTTTTTTCTCTAAAATCCGTTCCAGTAAAATCATCGATTTTCTGCATTTTTCGTTGATTTCAGTCTTTCATCTGGAAATTGATCAGCTGATGAAATTCTTTCTGTGATGATTTTAATTGCCGATTGAAAAAGAACAGGGCCAATCCATAATTGAATAGCGCAAGAACAAAACAAATCGAGGCATTGAAATAATTAATAACTCCAAAGCTGTAAAATAAGCCAAAGCCGATCAGTAAGAGTGACCAAAATGCTAAGAAGAAAATCGCTCCTGGGAACAAACGGTAGTTAAGAAAGATGATACTTCCCCTTGGTGTTTCCTCAACTTTCCCCAAAATCAAAGGCAAAAAGGTATCGCCTTTGTCCACAACTTTGGAGATCCGAAATCCTTTTTGACCTATAATTCCATTGAACAAAATCCCTCTGGAGTTCTGAGTTCTACGATCAAGGTAATTCACCTCTTTCGTCACCCGATTCAGTTGATCCATTACTTCCTGTTTAGAAAGTACGCTCACTAAAGTTTCGCTATGGAGAGGGATCAGGTTCAACTTTATTTTACTGCAATACAGGAGATTTCAACATTTACATTTTTAGGCAACTTACTTACTTCAACTGTCTCGCGTGCTGGAGGGTTTGATTTAAAATATTGGCCGTAAGCTTCATTGATCGTTCCAAACTCATCCATGTTTTTGATGAAAATGGTGCATTTGACGACATCAGCAAATGAAAAATCGGCGGCTCTAAGAATGGCTTCCATGTTTTTCATCACTGCATGAGTCTCTTCAGTGATATTTTCATTGATCAGTTCACCAGATTCTGGGTCAAGGGCAATATTCCCTGAAACATAAAGTGTGTTTCCTGCCAAAACTGCCTGAGAATAAGGTCCAATTGGAGCCGGTGCTTCTTTTGTAAATATGATTTGATTAGCCATTTTTTTTATTTCTATTGATTTTTATCTAATGAACTTTTAAAATTCTATTCAATTTCTCTTAACCTCCCACTGCTCCCGATGTCTATCGTGGATGCCCACTGCTAACTGCTCAATGCTTCTTTGCCTCATTCCAATACACATCCATTTCCGCTAAGGTCATTTCAGACAATGCTTTTCCGGAATTCTTAGCCGCTTTTTCCAAATATTGAAATCGCTTAATGAATTTTAGATTCGTTCTTTCCAGAGCTTCCTCGGGATTGATATCGATGAATCGGGCATAATTGATCAGCGAAAATAATAGATCTCCAAATTCTCCGGAAGCTTTTTCACGATCGATTTCTGAACCGTCAGCGGCATTGAACTCCTCCTTGAATTCCTGCATTTCCTCTTCTACTTTTTCCCAAACCTGATTTTTCTCTTCCCAATCAAACCCAACTCCTCTGGCTTTCTCCTGAATCCGCATTGCTTTGATCAAAGCCGGAAGAGATCGAGGCACGCCTCCCAAAACGGATACATTTCCCTTTTCCTGAAGCTTGATCTTTTCCCAATTTTGTTTTACCGCTTCTTCATCTTCTGCCTTCACATCTCCATAAATATGAGGATGTCTTCGGATCAGTTTTTCGCAGAGCGAATCGATCATGGTTTTCATATCGAAATTGCCTTCTTCCGAACCTATTTTGGCATAGAAGACAATATGAAGTAAAATATCCCCAAGTTCTTTCTTGATTTCATCAGGGTTTCCCTCCAAAATCGCATCCGAAAGTTCAAAAGTTTCTTCGATCGTTAAGTGCCGGAGACTTTCAGTGGTTTGCTTCTTATCCCAAGGGCACTGAGCTCTTAGCTCATCCATAATTGTTAATAATCGATCAAAAGCTGCCAATTGCTCGGCTCGGGAACTCAAATTAGACATGGGTAAGGAAACTATGCGAGAAGTGTGGACGTTTTCGAAGTAAAGCTTTAAATTTGCGCAATATTATTCGTTATGGCAACAGTATTCTTAACCCTCGGCTTCGTAGCATTGTTCTTCATTTTGATGTCTGTAAGACTTCTTTTCCTTAAAAATGGGGAGTTTAAGGGCACTTGTGCTTCGCAAAATCCTTATTTGAACAAGGATGGTGGGACTTGTTCCTATTGTGGGAAAACAGTCGACTCAAACAGCGATTGTGGAAATCCGGACAATGAAGTGGACAGGGTTTTAGCTAAATTCAAATAAAATTTTCGCTGCCTTTTGAGCAGTATCTTTTTTTTTAACCAATTAATTTTCGCGTAGTGTCTCTAATTAAATCAATCTCCGGAATCAGGGGTACCATAGGAGGTAAAGCCGGTGATGGACTTACTCCTATTGACATTGTCAAGTTTGCGGCAGCTTATGGCGCTTGGGTCATCGAGAAAACAGGTAATCCAAAAGTAGTGATCGGCAGAGATGCCAGAATATCAGGTGAGATGGTTTCAAGTCTCGTATCAGCCACACTTCAAGGGATGGGTATTGATGTTATAGATCTCGGTTTGAGCACAACTCCTACAGTAGAACTAGCCGTTCCATTGGAAAATGCAGGGGGTGGAATTATCCTTACCGCCAGCCATAATCCCATTCAGTGGAATGCACTAAAGCTCTTGAACTCAAGAGGGGAATTTATCTCAGATCTTGAAGGAAAGGACATTTTGGATAAAGCTGAAAAAGAAGATTTTTCTTTTGCCGAAGTTAAAAAACTTGGGTCCTACACCGAAATCACTGATTACATGGATCGACACATACAGCATGTGCTAGATCTGGAATTGGTAGATATGGAGGCAATCAAGTCTCGTAATTTCAAAATCGTTGTCGATGCAGTAAATTCTACAGGTGGGATTGTGGTTCCAAAATTACTCCGTGCCTTGGGTGTGGAGGTGATTGAAGAAATGTATTGTACTCCGAATGGTCATTTTCCTCATAATCCAGAGCCTCTGCCTGAAAATCTGAGAGATATCTCCCTTAAGTTGGAAAAAGGCAGCTTCGATCTAGGGATCGTAGTAGATCCGGATGTGGATCGATTGGCTTTTATCAATGAAGATGGTTCTCCTTTTGGAGAGGAATATACCTTAGTGGCAGTTGCTGATTACGTGCTTTCAAAGACTAAGGGAAATACCGTTTCGAATTTGAGCTCAACACGAGCACTTCGAGATGTGACCGAGAAACGAGGGGGAGCTTATACAGCTTCAGCTGTGGGAGAGGTCAATGTAGTCAACCAAATGAAAGCCGTGGACGCGGTAATTGGTGGTGAAGGAAACGGTGGGATCATTTACCCTGCGTCACATTACGGTAGAGATGCTTTGGTGGGTATAGGTTTGTTTTTGACTCATTTAGCCAATTTTGGAAAGACTATTTCCAGACTTCGAGCGAGCTATCCGAATTATTACATCTCAAAAAATAAAATCGAATTGACACCAGAGATAGATGTGGACAAGGTTTTATTTGAGATCAAGGAAAAGTATAAAAAACATCAAATCAACGATATTGATGGCGTGAAAATAGATTTTGAAAAGGAATGGGTGCATTTGCGCAAGTCAAATACCGAACCGATCATCAGAATCTATTCGGAATCTGAATCAGAAGCTACCGCGGACCATCTTGCAAAAAAGATTATGCAGGATATCAAAGAGGTAGTGAGTTCCTCCCTGATTTGATTTTAAAAGCAAAAAAGTTTCTTTTGAAAGAAGGTAATTTGTAAAAATCCAGATTGAAGAATGAAAGTATATTTAGATAATGCCGCCACCACAGCAATGGATGATCGAGTAATCGAGTCCATGCTTCCTTTTATGAGAAATCACTTTGGCAATCCCTCTTCTGTTCACAGTCATGGAAGAGAAGTACGAAATGCCATTGAGAAATCCAGAAAAAAGGTAGCGGAATTGCTAAATGTAACTCCCTCAGAGATTTTTTTTACCTCTGGAGGCACTGAGGCTGATAATACCGCGATCATCTCCGGGATAGAAAGTCATGGCCTCACGCATGCGATCACTTCCCCAATCGAGCATCATGCAGTTTTACATACTTTGGAAGTTTGTGAGATAAAAGGTCACATACAGCTTAGCATGCTCAATGTTGATGAAAAAGGAGTAATTGATTTTCAGCAATTGGAAGATTTGCTCAAAGCAAATCCAAAATCGCTGATTTCATTGATGCATGCCAATAATGAAATCGGAAATATCAATGACTTGGAGCGTATAGGTTCTTTAGCAAGAGAATACGGCGCTTTTTTTCATTCAGATACCGTACAGACGATGGGTCATTACGCCCATGATTTGAAAAATTTGCCGGTGGATTCGATAGTCGCTGGGGCACATAAGTTTCATGGACCAAAGGGAGCAGGTTTCTTATTTGTGCGAAAGGATAAAAAGATCCATCCATTCATTCATGGAGGTGCTCAAGAGCGAAACATGCGTGGTGGAACTGAAAATGTCATTGGCATCATAGGAGTAGCGAAAGCATTGGAGATTGCCTACGAAGAAATGGCGGAGCATCAATCTCAGATTGTAGCAGTAAAAAAACATTTTATTAAAAACCTGAACCAGGAAATCCCAGGGGTTACCTTCAACGGACTATCCGGAGATGTTGAGAACAGTCTTTATACTGTTTTGAATGTAAGCCTTCCTCCTTCTGAGGCAAATCGAGGCATGCTCCTTTTTAATTTGGATTTGGCAGGAATTTCAGCTTCTGGAGGATCAGCTTGTAGTTCTGGAGCTACGGTAGGTTCGCATGTGCTTCGCGCATTGAATCATCAGCCAGAGCGAGATGCCGTCCGGTTCTCATTTAGCCGATTTACGACCATTGACGAAGTTGATTACACGATCAGCCAACTCAAAGAACTCTACACGGTGGAGGCATAAAAAAAGGAGCTTAATAGCTCCTTTTTTTATATTCAGATAAATGATTAAGCTTATAAAGCCCATTACTTCCCTTTGTATCCAATTGCATATGGAGTCCAGATTTCATAGATCGGGTCACCTTTTGAGCTTAATCCGCTGTGATGCCACTCCCCATCAATAACTTTGAAATCAAAGCCTAATTCAGCTCCTACACGACTGTCATCACGGGAGAAAAATGTAATCGTTTCTACATATTTTCCATCTTTGGCAGTATACGTTCCTCCGCCGGTTCCTGAAAATTCCTTTGTCTCTGAATTGAAAGCGATCCACTGAAATCTTCCGCCGCTTAAGATTTTGACTGTTCTACGGGCACCGGGTGTTGATCTGGAAATCTCTTCGCCTCTTTTTCTTCCAGTTATTACCCAATTCCCTGTTAAGGCATCCTTTTGCTCAGGGAGTTTCTCCCAGATTTCTACCAGCATGCCATTATCTGTATTCCCTGAAATGACCATTTTCCCATTTACCAAGTCCAGTTTGAAGGATGTTGAATTGCCTACTTGAAGTGGGTCTAGGGTAAAAAAATCAAGTGTCTCGATGTATTTGTCAGAATCCAGCGAGTAAGGTCCACCACCTGCGCCTATGAAATGATTGTCAGAAACCTGCTTTGCCCCAAAGGCAAAATAGTTATCCTGATAGATTTTGATGTATTCAATTTCGGTTACTTCTTTCCCATTTTGATGGGTCATTTTCCAAGCTCCTTCCAGATCTTGTGCACCAACTAGGGTGGATAAAAACAAAAAAGCAAGTAACATTGTAGTCTTCATAGGTTCATTCTTTTAAAGGATCTAAGAGTCAAGTTGACTAACAATCTTGATATTTACAACTCAAATTTCATTGAGTAATCAGGTGTGGGACAAATGGTAAAATCAGTTAGATGCGTCAATTCAATTTAGGGAAGTCAAAGGAAGATGTTTTGAAGATGGTACCGGAGCAAACCATCAAAAAAGTAAATCTGGGAAATCAATCCATCGGATTGCTTCGGATCGGAGAGGCTTTTTTCGCCTTTGAATCTCAGTGCCCGCATCGAGGAGCTTCCCTGATTCAGGGGAGTCTTAACGCCGCTGGAGAGTTGATCTGTCCGCTTCATCAGTATCGGTTTGAACTTAAAAGTGGGCAGGTGAAAGCTGGCTCTTGTCCGGATTTAGAGGTTTTCCCATGTGAACTTTCTGAAGAAGGATTGCAAATTACATTGCCTTCTGAGTAAAATTTTACTCGAAATGTTGTTGTTAGATTTGATGATTCGATTGTAATTTTAAAAACGAGAAATTAAGATTATGCATTGGGAAGGGTTTGGAGACCGCTGGATATTTATCGCTACACAGACAACCACACGTTATTTTGTGATTGCTGGAGTCGTGTTTTTTGTCTTCTATGTCTTACTCCAAAAGGCAATGGCATCGCGAAGAAACCAAAATCCATTTCCCGGCTGGAAGCATTATCGACGGGATATTGGCTTTTCGCTGATCACAATTGTGATTTTTGCGACGGTGGCAGCTTTGACATTTATCGTTTTTAGTGATTATTCTAATTTATACAGGCCTTGGGATAAGTATGGACAGGTCTATTACTACTTGACCTTTCCGGGAATGCTCTTGATTCATGACGCGTATTTTTATGTGACACATCGCCTGATGCATCACCCAAAATTGTTTCGCTACGTTCATCGGGTGCATCATTTATCTACGAATCCTTCCCCATGGACTGCTTATGCATTTCATCCATTGGAAGCAGTGATCGAGGCTGGGATCATTCCGGTGATTGCGTTTACTTTACCAGTTTATCCGCCTGCATTGGGTATGTTTCTGCTTTTTCAGTTTTTCTTCAATGTCTATGGACACTTAGGCTTTGAGCTTTTTCCTCCCAAATTTCATAAAACTTGGATCGGAAGATGGGTAAGTACAGGTACAGCACACAACCAACACCATCAGCATTTTCATGGTAACTACGGACTTTACACCTTGATTTGGGATCGCCTTTTTGGGACGCTTCGCAAAGATTATGATCAGAAATATGAGCAGGTGACTGCCGGGAAATCCGTTCAAAGCGGTCAGAAAGTAAAGGTTTAGCGGTGAATTTTTATAGTATCTACTAAGTCGATTGGAACAAAATATTCCTAAGGAATAATCTTAAAAAAAAACCTCCTTGCTCCCTTTTGAAAGGACTAATAAAAACAGTAGGTTCTACCCTGACTTTAGTGAAGAAGTAAAATGGGTTTTGGACTAAATCTTCGTAGCATAAAGAAGCATCCTTATTTTACTAAAGCGAAGTTTCAACGTTCTGAGCTCATAAAGCCAAATTTTAGTCATTTATCTTTGTCACTTTTTGGCGGCCAAAAAGTAACCAAAAAGCTCTGAGCCTCAGTCTTTTCTTTCCGCTGGGAGCTTTTCTCATTGATTTGAAATGAAGAAAAAGCGGAATTTTGGACTGCCTTGCGCACCTAAAAATGAATCCCTCCCTAAAGCTGGCCCAAGTCTAAAAATGCCCAATGGGCATTTTTTTTTACGACTTGTCCTCTCGTACCTCAGGAGCTAAGTCATTTTCTTAACGGCTTGCAAACCAGCCTAAAACCGAAAATCCCGAAAGGCTCACCCATCCGGACACTATCCTCCGGTGCCGATTATCCTAAAATAATCAAGTTTCAATACCCTTAAATTCGTGGTAGAACCAAACACTAAATCTAAATCAGGATTTCAACTTAAACCTGTAAACCTTTTTTAGGACGAGTCCGAGAGTTTAATCCAAGTCTTTCGTGGATTCCGAGAATACCCTTGAGATCTTGTCGATTCAAGGAACTATGTTTTCTATGCTATCTATGTGGTTTAAATAAAAACCTTTTTCTCTTCCGTGAAAACCTCTGTGGTCCTAGTGGTCAAAAATCTATTTGTTAAAAAGGCAATCGAAATAAATCCCCTTCGCCTCCTTTTGAAAGGGGGAGTTTAATCCAAGTCCAATGTTAGCATATGAATAATTAGCTGCTTTGCAGTATGCTGCAGACTCCTATAAATTTTTATTGAATTCCATTTATAGCTTGATTCTGAGGTGCTCATATTTTAGATTGATCTTTATTAAAAACCTGAACTCCAGTCCATGAAAAATCTGCTGCTTACATTCGGAATAATTTTACTTTTGGCAGCCTGCCAAGAGAAAAATCCTGATATAGATTACACTGACTGGTCCCACTATGGAGGGCCGGAAGATGGTTCCCGCTACTCTTCTCTAGCTCAGATTACCAAAGAAAATGTAGCAAATCTTGAAGTGGCCTGGACGTACAATACCGGTGATGCGACCGAGCGATCCCAGATTCAGTGTCAGCCAATCGTAGTGGACGGCTTGCTTTATGGTAGCACACCCAAGCTGAATGTCTTTGCGTTGGATGCTGCTACTGGACAGGAAGTTTGGCGCTTTGATCCGTTTCAGATTTTAGGTGGAGAAAACAGCTGGGCAGGAACAAATCGAGGAGTAAGCTATTGGGAGGAAGGGGATGATAAGCGAATTCTCTTTGGAGCTGGAAATTGGCTAATGGCTGTAGATGCCCTAACCGGTGAACCTATTCCAAGCTTTGGGGACGGAGGGAAAGTGGATCTTCGAAAGGGTTTGGATACGGAGCGGGAGGATTTTTTGATCGTTGCAAATGCACCTGGTGTAGTTTACAAGGATTTGTTGATCATCGGAATGCGACTTTCAGAAGGATTGGATGCCGCACCGGGACATATCCGGGCTTACAATATTAAGACTGGAAAGCGGGAGTGGATCTTTCATACCATTCCTCAAGAAGGCGAAGCCGGATACGAAACTTGGGATCCCAATACCATCAAACAAATCGGTGGTGCAAACAACTGGGCGGGGATGAGCCTTGATCAGCAGCGGGGAATCGTCTATGTGCCTACCGGATCGGCTACTTATGATTTTTGGGGTGGATATCGTACCGGTGATAACCTCTATTCCAATTCCTTGCTGGCGCTAAATGCAGAAACAGGAGAACGAATCTGGCATTTTCAGGCAGTGCATCATGATGTATGGGACCGGGATTTTCCTGCTAACCCAAACTTAATCCGAATCCAAAAAGATGGGAAATGGATCGACGCAGTTGCTCAAATTTCCAAGCAAGGAATGACCTATGTATTTGATCGGCAGACTGGCGAACCGGTTTGGCCGATTGTGGAAACGCCCGTGATGCAGTCGACCTTGCCCGGGGAAGTGACCGCTCCAACTCAGCCGATACCGACCTTGCCAGAACCTTTTATGAAGATGACTTTTCAGGAAGGTGATATTCTAAATCTCAAACCGGAATGGGAAGCGGATATCCGTTCGCAACTTACTAACACCTTGATGGGCGATACTTGGCTGCCACCCAATGCCGACCAACCGATTGTGCTTTTCCCCGGAATGGATGGTGGAGGAGAATGGGGCGGGGCTTCTTTTGATCCGACTACTCAGACCCTGTATGTCAACGCAAATCAGATTCCCTGGATCATCGAGATGACTGCCAATGCGAATTTTGAAAATGTAGGTCAGGCGGTTTATACGAATTATTGCGGGAATTGCCATGGCTTGGAGCTGAAGGGAAATCCTCCTGCAATCCCAAGTCTGCTCGGGCTTAAGGAAAAATACAGCCCGGATTCCTTGGATCTTTTGCTTCGCAAAGGAAGAGGAGCGATGCCTGCATTCGATTATATTTCGAATGAAAATCGTGCAGTATTGGTGGATTACTTGCTCGGGAAAGCTGAAATCCAAACTGACAAAAAAGAGTTGGAAAGTGATAATAGCCAACTTTACCCGCGCTACTACATGAATGGCTACAAAAAGCTGGTAACCAAGGGAGGACTATACGGTTCCAACCCACCTTGGGGCTTGCTCACTGCCATTGATATGAAGTCTGGGAAGAAAAAGTGGCAGGTGACTTTGGGAGAAATCGATTCCTTGAGTGCGCAAGGTTTTGCTCCTACGGGAACAGAAAATTATGGTGGGCCAGTCGCTACAGCCGGAGGAATCCTGTTTATTGCTGCAACCAAAGACGAGAAAATCAGGGCTTTTGATAAAGAAACTGGAGCATTACTTTGGGAGGCAAAACTTCCAGCTTCAGGTCATGCTACTCCAGCTGTCTATGAAAAGAACGGAAAGCAGTACCTAGTAATTGCCTGTGGTGGTGGCAAAGGCACCAAAAGTGGTGATGCTTATGTGGCTTTTGCTTTGCCGGATTGAGGAGTGATAATTTTATATAATCTGATTTTCCACAATGATGCCAGTGTCCTCTTTTTCTTTGCTTATCAGGCTGGAAGACCGATGACCGAAGACCGAAGTACCACAATGCTAGTGTTTACCATACATTAAGTCGCTTTTTACCCTTTACTGGTTCAATTGCGGACATACATATTATTATCTGCAAGGATGACAATTTTACTATTTCCGTTGGTTGATAGACTGGAAGAAGGAAGACCGAAGTGGCCAAATTAGGGTTTACCTATTTTCTTTTTAAATAATATCCTTGCTGATGTGAAAGTGGATGTACATATAAGTTGAAATATGATTTCAATTAATTCCCCCGAATCTCCAAAAACACATTTACTTTCGGGTCGATGGGATTTCCGGACATTCGGCGTAGTAGGACCACTTGACCGCTGTGATGGATCATGTCTGTGATCGGGCCATTGATCATATTCCAAAAAGGATATTCTGTTCGCGTTGCTCCCCGCTGAAAAATGATTTTTAAATCAGCAATTTCAGCCTCGTCCATAGCAGCTAGAAGGTTGCTGGATTCCTGAATGTTGAGCAAGGTTTTCTCCCGAAATTCTTGGAAATTCATTCCTGAAAAGTCCGCAGGCTGGATATTTGGCATACTTCGCGCCCCGTTTAACAGCGTCTCAGAAAGTCCAAAAAGATGCTCGATGGTTTCCATCGTATTTCTGGATTCGGAGGTTGGGATATAGTCAAGGTCCGCTTGAGTCAAACCCTCCGTCGCCCAATAATACCTAAATCCTAACCCGTCAATCATTCGGCTAAGTATATTTCCACTGGTATAATCCCCTGTTTTTTCAAGGATTTGAGCATAAGGAATTTGATTTTGAGCGCTTTGTGAATAGACAAATTGACCAATAATGACTAGAAAGAAGGTTAAGATTATGTTTTTCATAAGTAATGATAGCTTTTATTTTCGAAGAAAGGCAGGATGAGAAAATAACCTCGATGGGAGCGGAAATTCAATCATAGAATGTATCAACCGAAGGTTTCTGAAATTTAGAATAATTAGGGCGCGGGGGTGGACATCGAAGTGGGCCGGCGGTGGCATGTGGGGAGAAGCATTTCCATGTCTTGGCACCACCCGCATACCTGGCTCTTCGCTATAAATGCCCAATGGGCATTTACTTCACGCTCAGCCCTTCTTTTGGGCTAAGCCAAAAGTACAGAAGAAAAAGAATAAGGGATCTGGAGAGATCGACGATTAAAAGTTAGAAATGAAACTCCTTGACTACTTTAACAGATCTTGGATAAGGAGATTTTAGCCGCACTAAGGTTAATCCTCAATTAGAAACCGTTCTTTATCCGCTCCACTTAATTGGGCGATTTTCCCCATGAAGTCGAGATCATTGATTCGGTTTAGAATGAATTCAGGGTCTAAAGGAAAAATGCGATGCGCCCCACTCGAATAACTGATTTTTAGAAATCTACTATCCTCAGAAAAAGCCAGCGTAATTCCAGGATTGTCGATTCGGTCTAAGTTGAAGGTGATAATCAATTCATTTTGAGCATTGAAAAGGCCTTTGTAGCTAGCCAAGTACATTCCGTCAGGACTTGAAATAGCCTCAAGATCAAATCCCTTGGAATCCGGGAATTCAGCAAGGATTTCTCCGTCTTTTATACTAATCAGCTTCTTGGATCTATAAAAAGCGTCCGAATCTTCTCCTTCTTCCAAGGGTAATAACTCATAAAGTCCATCCGAAGTACTAGTTTCATTTTCCATTTCAGAACTTGGGATTTCCAGATAAGGGAGTTGCATGGTTTTATAATAGTACACCGTCCGGGCCTTGTCTTTCCGATCGCCATTGATATATTCACTTTCATAGCTGGCAATTCCGATCAGTTGATTGTCATCCAAAAATGAAAGGTAGCTCACCGGAAATTCGTCACCAGACTTCAGTATGGCCAGATCTTTAAAGACATTTCGATTTCCGCCTGAGCGGTAAGCCTCATTGTCGATCAGGCCTGTTTTTCCATTCGCGCTGCCCAAAAGCGTGTACTTCCCATCAAGAGAGATCTCAATATCTTGGATGTAACCTGTGTAATCACTAAAGCCGGTCAAGAAAATACTGGATTCTTCTGTTTGATAATATCCATCATATCCCGGCGAGATATAATAGATTTTTGAATAGCCTAAAGCCACACTGGACACCACAAAAATTGCTCTTTGGTTGGGTTCGTCTACGTATAAATCTGAAATGTTCATCAAATACGAATCCCTGGGAATCGTATTAAAAATCTCCTCAGAAACTGCCACCATATCTTGAAAAAAGGGGGTTCCCCCAGTGGGAAAAGACTCTTCGTTTCCCTCGCGAAAGTCAGGGAAATCCGGTGAAGATTCCTGATAAAATCCATAACCGCTGTAGAAAACCCTGATCAACTGCTGGGTAGCTTCCTCATTTGAAAAGTCTTTCTCTTTCGCAAAACGATAAGCATGTTCTGCCAAACGAAGCGATTTCGTAGGATCTTTCGCTAATTGACCTTGAGAGTTTGAAATATAAGTGGAGAGCAAGGCGCTGTCTCTTTGATTGACTGCATAAATCGAGGCCACAATCGCCACCACAAGGAGCACGCTAAGGATACCAATCGTCGCATTTCGGATCCGCATGGTTCGCTTATGCTGTTTGGCGGCTTCACCGATCATATCCCCGATGGATTTGCCGTGGAGGGTGGCAGCCAAAACCACCAAGCGATTTTCGAATTCCGGATTGTCCAGGTTTAATTTTTCTTCAGAACTCAAATTTCGAAAATCCACAAAAAACGGTTCTCCCTTAAATGCTCCGGAAAGGTTTTTTGGAATGGCGGTAGTCACCCTCCAGTCAAAATCATTTTTGGCTTCATCCCATAGAATCTCTCCATCGGTCAATACGATCAAAAATTTCTCTATGGATTTGTTCTCCAGCCAATAGTCTACTTCCCGTTGACACCATTTGGATTGGGCATACTTCTTACTTGCCAAGCAAATAAAATATTCAGAGTTCTCCAGGCCATTTCTAATCTTATCTCCTAGGTCAGCTGCAATAGAAAGGTCACTTCCGTCTCTAAAAATTTCTAAGGCCCGACGCTTAAAAGTTGGTTTGGCAAATTTCTCAAGTCCCTTTTCAAGGCTTGTGCCTAGTTCGGTATCCTGTCCGTGACTGTAAGAAAGAAAAGCATTGTATTTCATAGATGAGTGGGAGTTAAAAAATTAATTTTGAAAAAGATGATATTGATTTTGAAAAATGAATTAAACTAATTCGGGCAGGAATTGCAAGGAACTTTGACTAAGTTTAACACCAGCAGTTTTTCACTGGGTGTTGGCAATTGTATTTTTTAATTTTCCGCTAATTCTTCATCGTCAGATTCTTTTGGCGAGAATCGTGCAATCAGCATGGGAGTCAAAATACAGGCAATTGCGATTATTGATTTGAATTCGAAGTCACTGATGAAATTCATCGCAATCAGATAAATTCCACAAATCAGAAAAATTACGTTAGTTAGTTTTTTCTCCCAAACAAAACCTCCAACCAAATAGGCAATACCGATTAGGGTAAACATTGCAGTGCTTAGCATTTGATTCGTTTCCTCGCTGTAATCCAGAAACCAATTGGATATTTTTCCTAGTAATACGACTCCCAATAAAACTTGAAAAATTAGAGTTAATGTCTTTTTCATTTCTTTTGGGTTTCGTTCAGATAGTGTTGCTAAGGTGATGTGTATGCAATGGGCTGATGGCTCATGGCCGCCAATTTATTTATGTGTTCTTATTTTTTTGAAAAACAATTATAATTTTTTCAATCTGCTTTATCAGTAAATATATTTTGTCTAGAAATCACAGTCATAAAGACAAAAGAATAACGAGGACTGTTTTTTTGAATGTATTTGCGTTCTCAATTATTTCCATGAATTTCCGAAGGATTTACTTGACTCTTTCCTAAGTTAAAGGTAAACCAGACAATAAAGCTTACGATTATCATTTCTGCTCCATCTTCCAATAATCCGAAGGCCTCATAGGCTTGATCCCAAGGAATCGCCGTGTGCAGGATATCGACTAAAATACCAAAACATGCCAACAGGATTACGAGTATGAAAAGACGTTTTGATATCTGTTTTTCTAAATTATCACTAACTAAGTATGATGCTCCTATAAATGAAAATAACAAAAAGCCAAATAGCATAGACACTCCAAGTTCTCCAAAATCCTCTGCTCTCAGGCCGAACATAGGCTTTAATTCAAAATATTGAGCTATGTATTCACCTAATCTTTCATGAATTTGCAACGAGTCATCGAACAATAGGTACATGAATAATAGAGACCAGGACAAATAGATAATTCGTCGTCTTTCAATTGCCAAAATAAGAAATAAGGCAACAATCCAACTCTCCTTAATATATTGGTAAATCTCTGCATAACCCATGTCTGTCTCAATTGAGTACAGTGGGCCCGGTGCAATTCCTAGTAAGTAAAGGCAATGGATCCCAATAAAAGCTAAATCAGCGATCAAAAGTAAGTTTAAAAACTTAATAGTCTCTTTATCTGTAGCTATGCCCATCAAGAACTGCTTTGTTAAATGCTTCTTGCTTAGTAACATTTTTATCTCATTAAATTTGGTTTTAGGAATCTGTAATATTACGTCAATTGAATGATTTTAAAACCTGCGGATGTCTCCCATATACCTGATAGATATCAGTAATACTGCTGATATATTTTATCAAAAATTTCGCATTTACTTTCCTATATACTAATCTAGAATTAAAAAATATTTTCCCAAATCCGTTCCTGTAAAACTCTTTTACTTCAGGTTCCGATTTGAAATAGCCCCTGAGGATGGCTAATCGTAATAATTCGCAGGTAATTACACAATTACACCTTAGTGTCCAGTTCACGGCAACGATTGTCGTAGATTATAATCAGGTAAATTAGCTACTCCCAGCGGGGTTAAAATTAACGAATAAGGATTAGCCAGTGTAAAGAGTGACTATTCGATGCTTTGTAAACTGCCGTATTTTGGACCTCCAGAAAGCTTTGATAATGGGCTGTGTGTGCCTGTGCTTCTACTCGGTTGGTTGCTGTTAGTATCTAGTGCAAGTTTTTTATTGTCACAGGCATTAGCAGCGGTAATGAAAAAGTCATTACGTTCAAAAAGTATGTTTTGCTGTGTATAAAAATCTTAGCTATAATTCTATTGTAAATTGCGTTTGCTCAATTCCTTTTTGAGTGCGTCATATTTTTTAGACTTTTTTAAAAACACATAGATTAGAAATAAAGGAATTAGGGTAAGGAAACCCCAACTATTCGCCGCAACACTAAAGATTATAATCCCAATCAAAAATCCAATAAAGAAGGCATCGATTATCGGAGATGGTTTGATTTTTTTCGCTTCTGTAATTAGTTCTTGATCTGTTAATTCCGCTAGTTCGTTTTGGTTCATAGAGATTAATTTTAGTATGGTTTCTTATAAATATAAGTTACTATTATACCTTTTTAACACTAGGTTTCTATTCTTTAATGATTATTCCTCCATTCATTTCTTCCTCTGTTGGTGTTTCAAACCATGTTTCCATAAAATCAAAGTTTTCTTTACTTACTTCAAACTCAAAAGTTTCTCCCTTTTCTGAATTTCTTTTCATTACTCTATTCAGTCGAATGTCTTTGGGGATATCTAAAAAATGCATAGTTAATTGATAGCCATTCAAATCCGCGAATTTTCTGAATTTTTCACGATGCTCAAATTTTGAAAGGCCTAAATCGAGAATGGAATCGGTTTTCGAGCTTTCCAGCTGTTTAACCAAATCTAGAATCATTTCTTCAGCTCGTTCTATTCTTTCAAGAAACCATTCCAGTCCATCAGTCGATTTTTTGTCAGCAAGAAACAAGGTATTATTCCATTTGTCTATTGAGAAAATAATTCCATTGCAATGCCTTTTCAATTCATTTGAATAGGTGGTTTTTCCTGATCCAGTATTTCCAATAATTAAGTGAATCATTTAGTGTTTTTCAAATGTTTGCTAACGGCTCGGGTATGAAACATAGGGCATTTTGGAACTGTTTACTTGTCAACTGAGACAAAGCTTTTTAAGTGCCGAAAACTTGTGGAAGCCACTGTCCGCCCTATGTTTTATACCCATTGTTGCACTAAACCTGCGGTAGTTTTACCGAGTAGCAGCCAGAAAGAGGTAACTTTTTAATTCATTCTTAACCTCATATCAATCATGAAAAAAAAGAGAACCTCCTCCAGACTGCTT